>JBNJJO010000003.1:0-431856 GCA_051750265.1 Bacillota bacterium
AGTTCGAAGATCCTTTTTTATTATCAATAAGGGGGCCGAGATATATGTAATTTTAGGTCATAGCTTGTATTTTATTTCCAAACACACAAAAGGTAGCCTGCAATATTGCCAAAAACCGTACTTTTTGTAATCATTTTTTCCGTTCCAGTGATTGCTGGTTCTATTGAGTTTGTTCTATACCAAAAAATGTGTCCAAAAAGAATACCAAATACTTTTACAAAAATACTGGAATATCATGAAAAAAAAGTGTTTAGTAAATAATGTATCACTGTGACCCATTTTTACACGTATCTCGGTCGTACCCCTAAAGGAAAATCACTATGAAATGTTACAATTTATTTTAAGAGAGGAGAGTGCATGAATGAGTGAATTTAATGAATATATATATGATGGATTTACATATAAACTGTATGTGCCGGATGGAAAAAACAAGGGAAAAGACTTGCCGCTGGTAGTCATGCTTCATGGCTGCAAACAGGATATGGATCAGTTTGCCGAAGAAACGAAAATGAATCAAATGGCCGAAAAGGAAAAGTTTCTTGTTCTTTATCCCCAGGTAGATCGCGTGTTTAATCCTCTTTTTGATGATCCCGATGAAGTGAATATTGACGGATGCTGGAACTGGTTTTTAGATGACAATCAACATCGCGGAACAGGGCATCCTAACATGTTAGTCGGGATGATTGATGATGCAGAAAAAAAGTTAAAAATTTATTATGATATCAACCTGAACCGGAATAGAGTGTATGCAGTTGGTCTATCTGCAGGCGGAGCAATGGCTTGTATTCTTGGAGTTACTTATCCAGACGAAGTGTGTATGTTGTTCGCTACGGAAAGCGTAATGGTCGTCAAAGATATAAATGTAAGGATTGCTTTAAAATCAGCAATGACCTAACAAATACTCCACTATATCGGTCCAAAAAAGCTAATAAGTGGATTACATTTATTGAATGTATGCTAAAGAGGCTATCTCTTCGCGAATCTGCTAAAATTGTCGGTGTTCATTTCACGACTTGTTTCTACTGGCGGCATAAGATTCTATCTGCTTTGGCAAAGCAACATACACCTTCTTTTGAAGGCATAATAGAAACCGATGAAACTTATTTTTTAGAGAGCCGCAAAGGAAGAAATGTAATCGCAGATAGAAAACCTCGAAAACGTGGCGGTTCTGCAACTAAACGAGGTATTTCCTCTGAACAAGTATGCGTACTAGTCGCAAGAGACCGTAATAAAACTACATTATCCAAAGTAGTTGGTATGGGACGGATACTCACTCAACAATTAGATGAAAATTTAACACCACTTCTACAAGGTGATGCTATACTTTGTTCGGATTCTCATCACTCTTACAAGTCATATTCCAAAATAAATGATGTCGAACATATCATCATTAACACTAGTAAAAAAGAGTATGTTAAACGTGGTATCTATCACTTGAATAACATTAACAGCTACCATTCTCGACTAAAGAAATGGATAAGAAAGTTCAACGGTGTATCAACAAAATATTTACAACTATACTTGACCTGGTTTCAGTTCCTTGAAAGCCGTGAAATGGAAGCAAATTTGAGCAAAATGAAACTGATGCTCTTTTTAGCCTGTGTATTAGGCACTTGGGAAACAGCAGACACCTTACGATTACGGACAGAAGCATTCTAAGCTCTGAATATACCTAGGTTTAAAAATGCAATTTTCAAAATCAACCTTTATCTATAACAAAGCCTTATAAAAGAATAATTCAGTTGAATATATGTAGAGCGTATTTTGATCAATCTTTTTTCAAAACACGCTTTTTCTTTTTATTCGTTATAAGTAGCAATTTGATCAAACTTTATTTCAAAGCAACATCATTTAAAAATTAACGCTCAATAAAAAATGTGGAGTTATAACCACTCCACAAATGACGGTATTCGTAATTTTCGTTGTTTTGTTAAGTTACGATACTTAATACGACACTTAATGGATTCAATGAATCTAAATTTATCCGTTTCTGATTTAACTCTGTGCATAGAATTCAGTTTTTTACGATCATCAGGTGGCATAAATTCCATAAGTCCAGCAGGTTTACCGTCTAAGAACGACAATAATAACCCAAATTCATCTTTGCAAATACCTGTAATATAGATATTTTCATATTGATAGTTAATTACCTTTAACCATGAGTAACTACGTTTTCCAATTTCATATGGTGAGTTTTCAACTTTCTTCATCACGATACCTTCAAGGCCATTCTGTTTAACTAAATCAAAGTAAGCAGTTCCGTTTCCATGCATCCATTTAACTGTTGCTATATACGGATGATTTGAAGGGATTATATCTTCAAGTAATGCTTTACGTTGGAGTAATGGAAGAGAAGATACTTTTTTGCCATTTAGATAAATAATATCGAAAACACAATATTGAATTTGATGGTTAGATTTCTTAGACATAAATCGTTCCATGGTGGCCTCAAAGTCGGGTTTGCCATTTTCTTCATCGGAAACTACTATCTCGCCATCGATTATGCAGCCATTTGGCAAATCAATGTTAGTTAACTCAGGGTAAATCGATGTTACTTCGTTGTTGTGCCGTGTGTAGATACGAACTTTATCATTAAATTTTGTCCAAATTATGCGTATGCCATCGATCTTCAGCTCGGTTATATATGAATCATCATCAAATGGATAATCAGATTTGTGTAACAACATAGGAAATACAAACATATAAATCACCTCATGACTCATTGTAACATCATATTAGATGTAAATTTATTGGTAATTAGAGTAAGTTAGATGAACGTTCGCCAATGAAGTTGTGGTTAGTATGAGTTAGAAACGCTCTCTGTGGAAATGAGTTGATGGGTAGTACATTAAGGATTAGCTTTTTTAGGGTTTGAGATGGGACAATTCTTTGCACAGGTGATGAAATGAAAATAAATGTACATTCTAAAGCTATTTTACTCTTATGGGCGATTCGGACCGTAGGGGTTTATGTTCTGGGTGTTTATTTTGGATTAGGACTTATCGGAGTCTGGATTTCCATTGCTCTAGACAATTATTTACGGGCAATACTTTTATATTTACCTATCGTTCTTTTAAATGGGTGAAAAATTTAATTTAATTAAGTTAAATATTTTTCGAACAGGGTTTATACTATTAAAATTTAAGAACACAGATTGTTGCACTATTCTGCATATATGTAGTCCACAGGGCTGTAATCTCTGGAGTAGTTAGTTGTATATTATGTTCTTTCATGTATTTTCTCCTTATAGCGTAATAGTGTGTGGAACATAGAATGTGTAAATTTTAATAACATTATTCTCAGATGATTGAAAGAAAGATAAATCTTCCCTAACACAAATTAAAAAATAAGGAGACCGACAAAAAGGTTAGATATCTAAGTACCCAACCCCTTTTTGTAGATAAATCGTTTATGTAAAATAGACAGAAAAAGGAAATATGTTATTTTTATTCCGTAATCGGGCGCGATACTTCAATAAGAGAAGTATCGTCTTTTTTATTGGATACAGACTTGTTGTTAGAGGCTACTGTTAATTTCATAAATTTTCCTGTATTTGTTACGACATTTAAATTATAATTTTTATGAAAATTCAGATGAAATGAGGGATATAATTGAGTCTTCCATCAATTGAAAAACAATTTGCAGATTCGTTGAAATCCATTGCTCGAAATTTAAAAATAAAGGAGTACATTCAACAATCTCCTGAACTTTATCCGTTATTTTTGAGTTCTGCTAAACGATTTGTAACAGGTGAATCAAGAGAAGATGGAGTATCTATTGGTGACAAACTTATACATAAGGGATATCGCATTTCTCTGGAATTCATCGGAGAGAACACTATAAACAAAGAGGAGTGTGTTCGAGCCAAAGATGAGTTTATGGTTTTGATGAAAGAATGTGGAAATCGTGGAATATGTTCTCGCATTTCTTTTGATCTGTCCCATATTGGATTATCTGTTGATCCAGAACTTGCCTATCAAAACTTATTAGAAATGGCGAAAGAAGCACAGTCCCATGGTCTTTCTCTTATGATTAGTATGGAGGAATCAGCAAAAACGGATCAGATACTCTCTATATACAAAAGAGTTGTTGTGGAATATTCGAACGTAGGGGTCACACTTCAAGCCCAACTGTATCGAACACTTGATGATCTTAATGATTTACTTAACTACTCTGGGGCAATTCGTATCGTTAAAGGCGCTTATCAAGAGCCGTCAGATATTTGTATTCCTCGTTCAGACAAGTTGGATCAACGTTATCTCGAATTTGTAGATTTATGTGTTAAGGTCACCAAGTTTCAATTGCTTCTCATGATGAAGCTATTCATAAACAAATCATCGAGCGTGGTTATCTGCAAAACCCACATGTGGAATTAGAAATGCTATACGGAATTCGTACCGAACTTTGTAAACAACTTAAAGACGATGGGCTACCTGTTCGGGTTTATCTAACTTATGGTGTTGAGTGGTACTTATACCTCTGTCATAGAATAGCTGAATATCCACCAAACATTTATGTTTCCATTACGGATATGATTCGTGGGGAGAAAGAATCCTCTCAACTTTACTAATCCTCAAAGTTTAAGTCTAATAGGGCTGTAAGTTTTTATTGTTCTTGGCAACTAAGTAATAACTTACATACTTATTGAACGGGTACTTTAATTGAAGAGTACATAAGTAGTTTTCTTTTCTAATTTCATATTTTCGTTATTCCACAATCGGGCGCATTCATGTAGGAACGCACCCTTTTTACTTTTAGAAAGATGCCTTAACGAATACTAGGCTTAATTAAAAATGAAGCCAATAAACCAATACCAAGAAACAATGCCAAGATTCCAAATGTCAATAGGTAACTACTGGTGTTTAAAAGCGCCACCGCCACGATTGGTCCGAGGGAAGCACCAATAAATACGACAGATGTATAAAGAGAAACCGCAGCTCCACGTGCTTGACCACCAAGTTGACCCACCAATGAAATAAGTGTTGGTACTGTTATTGCAATTCCGGTCACAAAAATCACGCTCATGATAATAAGTGACGGCAAGTTAGAGCTAATTCCCAGAAAAGCTAGACCCACAAAAGCCAGTGTAAGTCCCCCGCGAAGAACATTTTGGATACCAAATTTGGCAACAAGTTTGCCTGTAAATGGAGAAAACAACATCCCGATAATTCCAACAGTACGAACAAAGAAAATGTCTTGATTTCCTAACCCAAACTCTATACTTAAATAGTTGCCGAGTGCAGTATACATTCCAACAAAGGTCAGTAATAGGGTAGTCGCAATTATATAGCAAAACAACAATGGTTTTATTGTAAGAACGGACCCAAACTGTTTAAAGGGGGCCAGTAAACTGCTATCATTGTTTTGATTATCAACTTTTGGTATAAGCAAAGCTACGATAATGGTTGTTATTAGATAGATAGCTCCGATAATGTAAAATACACTCTGCCATCCAAACATATTGCTAATGAAGCTACTAAAAATCTGACCAACAACCCCAGCCATTAGAAATCCAGAGCTAACAAATCCAATCGTCGTTACACGTTTTTCAGGCGGGAACATTTCGACAATATAAGTTACAACTACGGGGGGGAAAGTTGCCGCGGCTATTCCTTGTATGCTCCGGAGGATGATTAACGTTGACAGACTATTCGATAACCCCAAAACTCCGGTAATAATCGTTAATGCTACCAAACCAAATAATATAACCCTTTTGCGTCCATAACGGTCAGACAATGGTCCGGTAAACAGACAGCCTATCGCGTAAAAAAGGGAAAAAGCGCTGCTGGTCCACGCTGCATGAGCAGCTGTGGCTTCAAAAACTTCATTAAAGATGTCTGCCAATGGAATAGTCAAATAAACGCTGGACACGACTACAAGACCACACCAAAACAAAATAGCTGTCATTAACGAATAGTTTCGCTCATAAATCGTGCTGTTTGTGCTGGCTATTTGAGTCACGGGTGTTTCCTCCTTATTTTCATCATATCCGGCGTTACGGATAAAAATTGCAAAAACCTCCAGCAGGAATAACCAACATTCCGTCTTCCTGAATTTCTCCGGAGTTGTTTCGGCTTTTAAAGCTTTAGTAATATTACACACGACCAGCAGGTTCATATCGAACAGCTAGTAAAATTCCCAGTTAGGAAAGTTGGCATCGTTTTTTTATCCAGAGTTTTTGAACTCACAGTTTAGTACAATTGCTCAAAAACTGATACCGTCTCATAAATCCCCCAGTTGAATTGTTCAAATGCAAGATCCCTAAACAAACAACTGCCTACCTAAATTAACTTATAAGGAATCCCTTAATTTAAAGGGATTCCTTTTGTTTATTAGTCTTTTATTTAGATGGTAGTTCAGTAATGCGGCTTTTAGCTAAAAAATCTTGATCGGATGCTACAGTACCTGCTTGACCCCAATTTGATAGTGGAACCTCTCTCAAGAGAACTAAAACTTTGTCTGGGGGGATGTTAAACAAATTAACCGTTACCTCTGTAAGCTCCTTGATCCATTCCTGTTTTTGTTCTTCATTAAAACCTTCCCAACAATCAACGTTAATAATAGGCATTCTTAAACCATCTCCTTAAAAAGAAATTCAGATAATGTATATTATCTTCGTAAATTGTAACAAATCTACAATCAAAGTCAATAATTTACTTTCGTTGTTTGTAATTTATTTTCTTATATCGTAAAATAGTTATATAAGGATTTTATCGGAGGTCAAAACATGAACGAAAAACACGAAAAAGACAATCCCTTAACACCCTTAATGGATTTTGACTTACTAAAGAAGTTGGTTGTCGGAATTGGAGAGGTATCAGATATTACAGGCATTCCTACACGAAAAATTCGTTATTGGGAAGAAAAAGGGGTCATTCAATCCGAAAAAGAAGGTGAAGGAACCACAAGAAGGTATAATTATTTAAATGTCAAAAAAATTCTTTTGATCCAGGAGATGATCGAAGAAGGCTTTACACTTGATGCAGCAGCTAAAAAGGTAGAAAAACGAATGGAGAACCTTAATGAGGCCTTTCGAAAACTGGCTGATAGTTTTCCTAATGAGGAAAGTTGATTAACTAGGAGAATACTTATTATTAATCTTGTAATACGACCATCTAATACAAGTGTGTAGTTATTCAAGAATAGGGCGCTTTAGTTGCATATGGTAGTAATTATAACAAGGCTTAATTTACAATATCCTATTTATATTTTTATAGGGATTAAGTAAAACTGGGGTCGCTACTCTTACCTTTAATGAAAATATTAATCGGAGCAAACCTTTTACTGGGTTTGCTCTTCTTTTAGAGATCGATAGAATGTTGCAGCTGAAACCTCTGTCGCTACAAGTGCCAGTTCACCTTCATACCGTGGACTTCAGGAGAACCATTATAAACAACATTCGCATTCAGTTAAGTAAAATCGCTTCTAGTATCCAACAAAATTGAAGATATAGGGGCTTACGATTTTGTTCTATGTAAAGAAACAATTATTGTGAAAAAAAGATTGAAATATGGATGGTATTTTCATATAATTTAAATTGAAAACGTTTTCAGATGTCAAACAAGGTGGGCAACCATAGAGCCGATGGGGAGGGAGAAATTTGTCTACCATAGAAGATGTCGCGAAACTGGCCGGATTATCAAGAACGACTGTGTCTCGAGTCTTAAATGATCATCCATATGTTTCAGAGGAGAAAAAGAAGGTTGTTCAGCAGGCAATGGAGCATTTGGGGTATGTTCCAAACTCTGCTGCAAGAAGCTTAAGGAATCAGAAGACAGGAATAATCGCTGTGTTAATACCAAAAATATCCACACCGTTTTTCAGTCAGCTAATCGAAATACTAGAAATGGCTGCATCTGCCAAAAGCTATCAGTTAATCATTTGTCAAACACAGTTCTCTAAACAGAAAGAACGCAATTATTTAAACCTACTTAAAACCAAGCAGGTTGATGGAGTCATTATGACTTCATTTGAAAATGACTGGTCTGTTATAGATTCTTATTTGAATTATGGTCCAATCGTACTCTGCAATGAGATAGATGGTCAAGCTCAAATTCCAATGGTGTATATGAATCAAGCGTATAGTGGCTATATGGTAGCCAAACATTTGCTTGAAAGGGGTCATAAACATATTGCTTATTGTTCAAACGGAATCAAAAGCGAAGGAATGAAGGCAAGGGAACAAGGATTTAAACGTGCATTAACAGAAGCAGGTTGCATCTTTGATGAGAAATTTCACTTTGAAAAGGTTTCAAATGTTGAGGATGGGAAACAAATTTTTAAAAAGATAGCGAACATGAAGATCACACCAACGGCAATTTTTACTGGTGGAGATACTGTAGCAGCAGGTATCATTTCTGAAGCAAAAAAACTTGGATGGAACATACCAGAGGATCTAGCTGTTGTTGGTTTTGATAATATGGAAATTACAGAGCTTTTAGATCCTATGATAACAACAGTGATACAGCCTGTTGAGGATTTGGCCTTAAAATCAATGGAGGTTATTTATGAGAAAATACATAAAAAACAATATCGTTCTTTCGAAAAACATGAGTTCTCTTCAAAGCTAGCTGTACGTGAATCAACAATGATGAATAGAAAGCTAGTTGCAACATCTTAACATAAAAAGGATGACGATTTATTCGTCATCCTTTTTATGTGGTAAAAGTTTACTAACCAAAGTGTAGTGATCGTGTCTTAGGACAGAAAGTAAATTACCGTGTGATTTTATAGATCTGTTACATGTAGGCACTCATTGCATGTGTTACCATAACACTCATGTTGCTCTTCAATATCATTGCCACACTCTTTGCATTGTTTTTTTGGTAAGTTTCTGAAAAATTCAGTTATTTTCATGATCATTTGTAATCCCCTCCGTTGTCATTTGTTGTTTTTATTGTATTATAACAGTTAGTGATATGTCAATAACTGTTTTGTAACAACTTTCGATGGAATTGTAAATATTAAGTGTGATAATAGGGGATTATAGGGGATTTTTGTCAGTAACCAATTATATATATTTCTTATTTGCCTGAGGCTGACTAAGCTCTTGCGCTTTTCTTACACTTTAAGAAAGTATAAATTGGGAGGGAAGAAGACAATTCGACGTAGTGGCCAATTTTAAGTATTAAGTATAAGGGCAACTACGCCTCTGTCTTTATCTTTACAGGCTTTTCTTTATTAAATCAACATAGTCTCTTGCATAATGGGGATATTGAATGTTAAATGAGATGGGGAATTCGAAAGGATGAAAAGTTTATGAAACTAAAGGTTATTGGTTATTGGGGTGGGTTTCCAGCAGTGAATGAGGCCACATCAGGATATTTACTTGAATCAAATGGCTACAGATTATTAGTTGATTGTGGTAGTGCTGTTTTGTCAAAGCTCCAAGAGACGATTGCAATAGATGAATTAGATGCGGTTATTTTATCTCATTTTCATCATGACCATATTGCAGATATTGGGCCATTACAATATGCAAGCTACGTTACATCGTTCATAAAGGGTTCCAAAAAAACCATACCAATCTATGCTCATACATTAGATAGGGAAGCATTTGACAAGCTAACTTATAAAGAAGCAACAAAAGGGATTGAGTATGACCCAAATCAATCATTAACAATAGGACCATTTACAATTACATTTTTACGTACCATCCATCCTGCACCATGCTTTGCTATGAGAATTACAGATCAGCAATCAACGATTATTTATACAGCTGATTCGAGCTTTCAAGATGCATTTATTCCATTTTCAGCAGGTGCCGATCTCCTTATTGCTGAATCGAGCCTTTATGCAAATCAAGATGGAACAAATGCCGGACATATGAATAGTAAAGAGGCTGCACGTATTGCTCATGATGCTGGGGTAAAGCAACTCATATTAACCCATTTACCGCATTTCGGTGAACACGATAAGTTAGTAAAAGAAGCAACAGAGCAATTCAAAGGACAGGTTGTACTCGCAAGCTCAGGATATGAGTGGAGTTAATCTTATTTATTAAGATTATTAGTATACATAACGAGCATCTAAGTGGATGTTTGTTATGTATTTTTTTCAAAAGATAAGATAAGTTTTTTGTACATAGTGCTAGTGTCTAGCTCCGAGTCCGAATTTGTGAAATTCGGATACCTAGCCTCAGATCAAACAGGACGTGCAAGTGACGGCAAGAGATGAGGACGCCCGAGTTTTTGACTGCCTCGACGATAAGCCACTCATAAATTGAAGGTAAAGAACACCTTCTATTCATGAGCGTCTTATTTGCCTGAGGCTGAACAAGGCGCTTGGCTTTTCTTATGTAAAAAAATTCTTGGACGAGTTTCCTTATGGAATCCTTCCCAGTGATTGTATAATGTTTGTACATTCAATATAATTAAAGTGAGAATATTTTTAAAATAAAAATGAATGGTTATTCATTCATTTCGACTAAGGGGTGGGAGAATGAATTTATCTTCACGGTTATCACAAACAGTAAAAGAGTACGGTGACAAACCAGCGTTTATTTTTGAAGGAACTGAAACGTCGTATATGCAGCTTGAGGGAGCAATCAATCAATTTGCAAGCAGCTTACGTGCTTTAGGGATAAATAAGGGTGATCACGTTGCTGTTGTATTAGGTAATTCACCGTATTTTGTTATTTCTTTGTATGGTGCATTAAGAGCCGGAGCGACAGTCATCCCAGTTAATCCAATCTACTCTCCAGATGAGATTGCCTTTATAATTAATAATGGAGATATAAAAACGGTTGTAACATTAGACCTTCTTATCCCAGTATTTGATAAGTTGGATCCGCATTTGCCAAAGGTTGAGCTTATTATTGCATGTGAAACCCCACCCAGTGATAGCAAGGGGGAACTAGATCGTACGAATCGATCAATTTACACAAAAATGAAACCGTTTACAGGACTACTTTCGGCAGGCTCTACCCAATTTGAGGGTCCCGAGCTGGATGATGAAGATGTGGCTGTTATTCTTTATACATCAGGTACAACAGGTAAGCCTAAGGGAGCAATGCTTACACATAAAAATTTATACAGTAATGCGATTGATACAGCAAATTATTTAAAAATGACGAATGACGATGTGGTTGTAACAACATTACCAATGTTCCATGTTTTCTGCTTAACAGTCTCATTAAATGCTCCTTTAATGAATGGAGCAACCTTGCTTATTGTACCTAGATTTAGTCCTGATGCTATATTTAAATTAGTCAAAACAACTAGTGCAACTGTGTTTGTGGGTGTCCCAACAATGTACAATTTCTTGCTTCAATCTGAACATGAGAATCCAGATGATTTAAAAACTTTAAGAATTTGTATTTCTGGTGGAGCTTCTATGCCAGTAGCGTTATTAAAGGGCTTTGAACAAAAATTCAAGGTCGTCGTTTCTGAAGGCTTTGGTCTATCTGAGGCATCACCTGTTACATGCTTTAATCCACTTGATCGCCCAAGAAAACCAGGTTCCATTGGGACAAGTATCATTCATGTAGAAAATAAGGTTGTAAATGAAATGGGCGAAGAGTTACCACCGAATCAAGTGGGTGAACTTATCGTTAGAGGACCCAACGTTATGAAAGGGTATTATAAAATGCCAGAAGATACAGCACATACCATTCGTGATGGCTGGCTTTATACAGGTGACCTTGCGAGAAAAGATAAGGAAGGTTATTTCTATATCGTTGACCGCAAGAAAGATATGATTATCGTAGGTGGCTATAATGTATATCCTCGTGAAGTTGAAGAGGTCCTTTACAATCATGAAGATGTCATTGAGGTTGCTGTGTTAGGAGTACCAGACCCGAATTTTGGTGAAGCGGTAAAATGCTTTGTCGTGGTGAAAAATAATGAAGTTACGGAAGATATGCTACTTGAATACTGTAAAGGCCATTTAGCAAAGTATAAAGTACCTAGTTCATTCAAGTTTTTGGAGGAACTTCCTAAAAATACAACTGGCAAAATTTTGCGAAGAGCTCTTAAAGAACAAGTTTTACAAAAATAGTATATTGGTAGAATTATAGAGCAAACTACTAATGTGAAAATAAGCAAAGATCATATTTTGTAAAAACACAGATATCCTTGTCATATCTGTGTTTTTATGCTGTTAAGAAGGGGGAAAGACCAAAATCAAAAGAAAAAATATTATTAAAATATTCGAAAAATATTGAACTAATTTATAGTTCCTGTATAATTTAATCAATAAAAGCATAAAAGCATAACAGTGAAAAAGTTACAAAGGGGGATTTATTCATGAAAAAGGGTTTGAAATTAGGAGTTGGCATGATGTTAGCTAGTTTTCTAGCATTATCAGGCTGCGGTAGTAGTGAGAATACTTCAGATGGTGCTAGTGAGGGTTCAGGTTCTAGTTCAGAAGGTGAAAAAACATATAAAATTGGGGTAAACCAAATTGTTGAGCATCAATCACTTGATTCTGCATTAGAAGGATTTAAGGCAGCCTTAGAGGAAAAAGGGTTAGAAGTAGAATATGATGTCCAAATCGCACAAGGCGATCCAAATAATAGCCAAACAATTGCAAATAACTTTGTGGGGGATGAAGTAGACTTAATATTTGCTAATTCAACACCAAGTGCTCAAAGTGCATTAAATGCGACAACTGAGATTCCAATTGTGTTTACATCTGTTACAGATCCAATTGGAGCAAGTTTAGTGAAAAGCTTTGAAGAGCCAGGTGCTAACATTACAGGTACAACAGATACACATCCAGATGCGATTCCTAATACAGTTAAATTTATTGATGAAAATGTTGAAGGAAACAAAGTAGGGATGATTTATAACTCTGGTGAGCAAAACTCTGTTGCTCAAATTGACCTTGTTAAAAAGGCAATGGAGGGTACAGATTTAGAAGTTGTTGAAGCATCTGTTTCAACATCAGCCGAAGTAAAGCAAGCAACAGAATCATTACTTGGTAAAGTAGATTCTTTATATGTAATAACAGATAACACAGTTGTTTCAGCACTTGAAAGTGTTATTGGAGTTGCTGGTGATTCAGACATTCCGTTATTTGTTGGTGAATTAGACTCAGTTAAACGCGGAGGCTTTGCGGCATACGGATTTGACTATTATGATATCGGTTTTGAAGCAGGGGAAATGGCTGCTAGTATTTTAAACGGTGAGAAGAAAGCAAGTGAGATTCCTGTACAATATCCACAAAAGCTTAAATTACAAATTAATGCAAAAGCAGCAGCGGAAATGGGAATTGAAATGAAAGAAGAATGGAAAGAAGAAGCAGAAATTCTTGAATAAAGGTGAGAAACTATGTTTACAGCCCTATTTGGATCAGTAGAGTCAGGTTTAATTTATGCGATTATGGCTCTTGGAGTATACCTATCATTTCGAATATTAGACTTCCCAGATTTAACGGTTGACGGAAGTTTTGTTACAGGTGCAGCAGTAAGTGCTGTTCTGATTGTTAACGGTGTTAATCCTTTCCTAGCCACATTAGTCGCATTAGTAATTGGCTTTTTGGCAGGCTGTATCACAGGGGTGCTGCATACAAAAGGAAATATTAACCCACTTCTTTCAGGGATCTTAATGATGATTGCCTTGTATTCTATTAATCTTAGAATTATGGGGAAATCAAATGTACCTCTTTTACAAGAAGAGACGGTGTTTACTCAGCTTTTGGAGGGCTGGAATAAATTTGGTATCGATGCTGCCCTCCAGCAGCTTTTCCTGTCAATTGGACTAGACGGATTTATACCGAAAACATGGTCGATTGTTGTAACAATGCTCATATTAATTTTAGTCATAAAATATCTTTTAGACTATTTCTTGAAAACAGAGCTTGGGCTTGCAATTAGAGCTGTCGGTGATAATCAAAATATGATTACAAGCTTTTCGGCGAATACTGATATGTTAAAGATTGTTGGCCTTGGAATTTCCAATGCTCTCGTTGCTTTTTCCGGTGCGTTTATCGCTCAGTACAATGGATTTAGTGATGTAGGTATGGGGATTGGGATGATTGTTATCGGTCTTGCTTCTGTTATTATTGGGGAAGCATTAGTTGGTATAAAAACGATTGTACGTGCAACTTTAGCCGTTATTATTGGTGCCGTTGTTTATCGCTTAATTGTAGCATTGGCGCTTCGCCTTAACTTTTTCGAAACAGGAGACATGAAGCTAATAACCGCATGTATCGTTATCGGTGCACTTGTCATACCGAGAATAGTCGATAAACAAAAGGACAAACGGAAAAAAAGCTTACGCAGAAAGAGAGGTGTAAGCATTGCTACAATTGAATCAGATTTATAAGGTGTTTAATGAAGGCTCATTAGATGAAAAAGTGGCATTGGATCATTTGTCATTATCGTTAGATGAAGGCGATTTTGTCACAGTGATTGGTAGTAATGGTGCAGGGAAATCAACGTTATTAAATGTTATTGCAGGGCGGATTGTACCTGATGAGGGAAATGTCCTTATTAAGGATAAGTCAATGATTGATGTACGTGAATATAAACGTTCAAGGTATATCGGACGTGTGTTCCAGGATCCGATGGCTGGTACTGCACCAACATTAACGATTGAAGAAAACCTGGCAATTGCATATTCTCGTGTACACAAGCGAACGTTAAAGCTAGGTGTCACATCTAAGCGTCGTGTGTTTTTTAAGGAGCAGTTAGAGCTGCTTGGATTAGGTCTTGAAAATCGTTTGTCAGCTAAAGTTGGTCTTCTATCTGGCGGTGAACGACAAGCCCTTTCACTATTAATGGCAACATTCACTAAACCTGACATTTTGTTATTGGATGAACATACGGCAGCACTTGATCCATCACGAGCAGAGCTCATTACAAATTTAACAAAAAAGCTTGTTGAAAATGGTAACTTAACAACACTAATGATTACTCATAATATGCAACAAGCTGTTGATCTTGGTAATCGAATCATCATGATGGATAAAGGAAATATTGTCTTTGAAGCAGAGGGGGAAGCAAAGCAAGGTTTAACCGTTAACTCCCTTTTAGAAGAATTCTCTAAAATTAAATCTGGTAGCTCTTTATCAGATAAGGCGTTACTAATATAAAAGGTGCCTGTCCCTTGTCGCTTTAACGCGCTCGGGCAGGCACCTTATTTTATTTGGCTCTTTTCTAAAAGTTTGTTGTTCTAATACTTAGAAAAAATCGGCATTAGGATTTTTTCAGAGGGACTTCAATCATTATTTAGAGAAAATTTTAAAGTGATTTATGGAAAAGAGCACGACGCATAACTAAATAAATAAATAGTACATTATACGAAAAACAACAATCTTTACGATAACGGCCTTTTATTTAAATAAACTAAAATCCTTCACACTTAACAAAGCGTTCTCATCCGCGATTACGGTTGCATTAGGGTGCTGTTTTAAAATAGAAGCTGGAAAATTTTCGGTTACGTCTCCATTTAGTAACTTAACCATGGCGTCTTGTTTTGCTTTTCCAGAGGCTAAAAGTAAGATCTCCTTGCTTTTAAAAATCGAATTAATTCCCATGGTAATGGCTTGTGTTGGAACTTCATCTACACTGTTAAAATAGCGAGAGTTTGCTTCCCTTGTTGAGGGAGCCAAGTCAACTACATGAGTCATAGATTGAAAGGAAGTACCAGGTTCATTAAAACCTATATGGCCGTTACTACCGATTCCTAATAGCTGTAAATCGATTCCACCAAGTTGTTGGATCTTGTTTTCATACTCATCACACTCAGCCTGTAAATCTTGATTCATACCAGATGGGATATGTGTGTGTTGGGGTGATATATTGATATGCTTAAAAAGATTTTCATACATGTAGTGGTAATAACTATTTGGATCATCCTTTGACAGACCAATATATTCATCTAAATTAAAGCTAGTGACATGTTCATATGACGTGGCGTTTTGCTGATGATCCTCTATTAAGTGTTGATAAACTCCTTGTGGTGTGCCTCCTGTGGCTAACCCAAGTGTTATTTGAGGTGAGTATTTCAACTTATTAATTATATACTGTGCGGCTGCTTTACTCATTTCTTGATAATTTTTCACTTCAATTATTTTCATGGATGTCATCTCCTTTTTTATAGGCAATTTTCCCTTTACATAAAGTCATAAAAACGTCCATTTGTTCATCAAGGACGACAATATCTGCATCTTTACCAATCGATATACTACCTTTTCGGTCGAATACATTTAATTGCTTTGCAGGATTTTCTGAAGCCATCTTAATCGCACTTTTAATATCACAATTCGCGAATTCTTGAATGTTTTTAAAGGCATCCTTCATTTTTAACACGCTGCCAGCCAAGGTATTTTCATCTAATAATGCATGACCATCGTTAACTGTAACCATTTGGCCTCCCAAATCATATACCCCATTTTCAAGCCATTTGGCCCTCATTGAATCTGTTATCAATATCATTCGCTCGTCTGTAATTTGATTGTAAGCAAGTTTAACCATTTCTGGACAAACGTGAATCCCATCAACAATTAGTTCCACCATTAATTCATTTTTTAGGAATGCAGCTCCAACAATACCAGGATCACGATGGTGAAGACCTGTCATTTGGTTGAAAAGGTGGGTAACATGACTTAGACCATTCTTAATCGCTTCTATAGCTTGATCGTATGTTGCTTGTGAATGTGCGATTGAAGCGACAATGCCTTGATTTTTCAAGTATTGTATAAACTCACTACCACCTGGAAGCTCAGGAGCGAGTGTAACAAGCTTAATATGTTCACCTGATAATGCTTGCCATCTTTTAAAGATTTCTAAATGAGGATTTAATATATGCTTAATCGGTTGTGCACCAGCTTTGTCTTTATGAATAAATGGTCCTTCCAAATGAATGCCTAGAATTTCTGCATGACCTTCTGATTGTGAAAAATTAATATACTCGCCAGCATTTATTAATGCCTTTTCAATGGCGCCAGAATCTTCAGTAATTGTCGTAGCTAAGAAGCTTGTTGTCCCTTCCTTTGGTAGAACCTTTGCCATGACATCCAAAGATTTTTTCGTAGCATCCATTGTATCTGCACCATTAGCTCCATGAATATGAATATCGATCATTCCGGGGATAATACTAAAACGATCAGATAGTTTAATGATTTGATAACCTGTTGTATCAGTCGTTGGTTCTGTTCCAATTTCTACAATTTTTCCGTCATCTAATTTAATATAACCATTTTCAATCACTTGATTTTCAGCGTAGGTTGTTCCGTGTTGAAGAATTACCTTTTTCGAAAATGAATTCATAGCCATGTACTCCTTATTTTTCTATCATTATAATCTGAGAATATCATTAAATATATATAGTTGTCTATACCAATAAGTGAAATTGTATGCTGAATACATACGTTTTATAACAAAACCCATATTTTATTTTTAAAAATTGGTATAGACATCTATATAGTTGAATGTTACTATGAGTGTGTGAAACGCTTTCAATAATGAAGGGAGAGATAAATATGCTTAATTTTTTACAAAAAATCGGGAAATCATTGATGCTTCCTATAGCAGTATTACCTGCAGCAGCACTTTTACTACGTCTAGGGCAAGACGATTTGTTAGGGATTCAATTTATTGCAAATGCAGGAGACGCAATCTTTGGAAATTTAGCTTTGATTTTTGCAATCGGGGTTGCCATTGGTTTTTCAAAAGATGGTAACGGTGCAGCTGGATTAGCAGGTGCCATTGGCTATTTTGTATTAACAGAAGGAACACAAGCCATTAATGAAAATATAAATATGGCAGTTTTAGGCGGGATAATCTCTGGTGTCATTGCCGGTCTTTTATACAATAAATTCTCGGATATAAAACTTCCAGAATGGTTAGGTTTTTTCGGTGGAAGACGATTTGTTCCTATTGTTACAGCAGCAGCAATGGTAGTTCTTGCTGGTATTTTCGGAGTTGTATGGCCTCCTATACAAACAGGAATCAATTCAATAGGAGAATGGATTATTAATGCAGGTGCTTTAGGTGTAGGTGTATTTGGTTTATTAAACCGCTTATTAATTCCAGTTGGACTTCATCATGTGTTAAATACTTTAGTGTGGTTTGAGTTCGGTGAATTTACAAATGCAGCTGGAGAGATTGTAAAAGGTGACCTTTCACGATTCTTTGCGAAAGACCCATCAGCTGGTATTTTTATGACAGGTTTCTTCCCTGTTATGATGTTTGGTCTACCAGCAGCATGTTTAGCAATGATCGTAACAGCAAAAAAACATCTTCGTGCACAAGTTACTGGGATGCTATTAGGTTTAGCATTAACGTCATTTTTAACAGGAATTACAGAACCAATTGAATTTAGCTTTATGTTTTTATCACCGATTCTTTATGGAATACATGCATTATTAACAGCAAGTGCGATGGTTATAGCTTATGTATTAGACATCCACCATGGTTTTGGGTTCTCTGCAGGTGCAATTGACTTTTTCTTAAACCTAGGTATTGCTCAAAAGCCATGGTTGTTACTAGGCGTTGGATTAATTTATGGTGTTATTTACTTCTTATTATTTACATTCTTAATTACAAAGTTGAATTTAAAAACTCCAGGACGTGAAGATGAAGAGACTACAAGCGAAAGCAATTCAAAATCCACTACTGGGGGTAATAAATATGCAGTAATGGCTGCACACTTTATTGAGGACTTAGGTGGAGCCAACAATTTAACTTCAATTGATAACTGTGCCACTCGTCTTCGTCTTCAAATTGAAGACATGTCATTGATTAATGAAAATTCGTTAAAAGCTCATGGTGCAAAAGGAATAATGAAAATGAGTAAAACAAATTTACAAGTTATTGTAGGAACAGATGTAGAGTTTGTCGCAGATGAATTACGTAAATTAAAATAAACTTTAAACAAGGCTACCTGTAAAGGTGGCTTCTTATTTATGTTAGGAAAATATAACTGTGATTGTAAAAAAGTAGGGCTATTTATATAATATCAATAGTGATTAATAGCGAAATTGAAAGGAGATCTTTAGGTGATTGACAAAAATTCTCCTCTTCCTTTGTATTATCAGTTAGAAGAGCAAATAAAACAAACGATAGAATCTGAGGAATTGATACCTGGTGATGCTTTGCCTTCAGAAAGGGAACTCTCAGAAAGCTATCAAATAAGCCGGATGACTGTGAGACAAGCGATTACAAATTTAGTAAATAAGGGGTATCTCTTTAGGGAAAAAGGGAGAGGAACATTCGTTTCGAACCAAAAGTTTGAACAAAATTTACAAGGTCTTACGAGTTTTACAGAAGATATGAAAGCTCGTAAATTAGTTCCGGGAAATAAATTATTGCATTTTGAAATTTTTCCTGCAGAACAAGATATAAAAGAACGTCTATCTCTAGAAGAAGACGAACTTATTTATAAAATAAAAAGAATTCGCTTAGCCAATGATGAACCAATTGCTCTAGAGACGAGTTATCTACCAGTCAAACTGATCCCAGGATTAACCCCGGAAATTTTAGAGAAATCGTTATATACCTATATAGAGGATGAACTACAATTAAAAATTGGTCATGCTACACAAACTGTTGAGGCTGCAGTTGTTAATGAAGAGGACATTAAACATCTGAACGTAAAAAAAGGTGTGCCGGTTTTACTCATCCAGAGAGAGACATTTTTGGAAAATGGCATACCACTTGAACTTGTAAGGTCATCTTACCGAGCGGATCGATATAAGTTTAAAATTGATATTGAAAGAAAATAAGGTAAGAGGCTGACTCATTGTCAGCCTCTTTTTGTTATTAGAAAATGGAGATTACAACAACTCCTTATAGTATTGTCTCTAAAGTGAAAAACCAGATTATTCCAAATGTGTAATGAAACAAAAAAATAAAAAAATATTCAAAAGATATTGAAAATATAATCAAAAGATATTAATATGAAATTGTAGTATTCGAAAATAAGAAAGGGGATAAATCAATTATAAAAGAAATAAAGTGAAATTAAATGAAAATAATAATTAAAAGGGGATGGGGAAGTAAATGCTAAGAAAATTTTTAATTATTGTTATTTCTATCATGTTAGTGATTATGGCAGCAGCTTGTTCAAGCAACACTCAATCTTCAAGTGGTAGTAGGGATAGGACTGAGAAAACGGATCTTGAAAAATTAGACGGATTTGATTGGAAGCGCTTTAATGGCGAGGAAATTAATGTCATGTTAAACCAACATCCATATGCTGAGGCTATTGTAGAAAGACTACCAGAATTTGAGGAGTTAACAGGGATAAAAGTTAATCATTCTGTTACACCTGAGGAAAGCTACTTTGATAAATTGACAACAGCATTAAATGCTGAAAATGGTAACCCAGATGTATTTATGACAGGGTCTTATCAATTATGGGAATATGCTCCAGCTGGATATATTCAAGAACTAGATTCATTCATTAGTGATGAGAATAGAACGAATGAAGATTATGATACTGATGACTTCTTTGAAGGAGTGTTAGATGCTGATAGATGGGATTTAACTCCTGGTCATGAAGTTGGTACCGGAAACTTATGGGCTGTTCCTTTAGCTTTTGAGCTTAACCTTCTGCATTATAACAAACGTGCTTTTGAAGAAGCAGGCATTACTGCTCCTCCAAAAACATTTGATGAATTGATAGAAGTTGCTTCCAAGCTTGAGGGGTGGAATGGGGAAGGATCGTATGGCGTAGGGGTACGTGGTACTCGTTCGTGGGCGACAATTCACCCTGGATATATGACATCGTTTGCTAATCATGGTGCAAAAGACTTCGCGATTGAGGATGGAAAATTAGTATCACAACTTAATAGTTCAGAATCAGTTGAAATAACTGAAAAATTTGTAGAGTTAGTTAAGAGTGCTGGTCCAAAAGATTGGTCTAATTACACTTGGTATCAAGTAGCTACCGATTTAGCTGTTGGTAAGGCTGCAATGGCTTATGATGCAAGTAACTGGTCGCTTTACTATAATGTTGAAGGATCTTCGGAAGAAGCTGGAAACCTCGCAGTTACACTACCTCCAACAACAAAAGATGGTGATCCAGGTGCAAACATGTGGGTATGGTCAATAGCGATGAATAAGTCTTCAGAAAAGAAAGATGCAGCATGGTTATTTATGCAATACTTCACAGGTAAAGAACATATGCTTTGGGGTGCTACAGAGGCAAATGTTGTTGATCCAGTACGTCAATCTGTATGGGATAACGAAGCATTTAAAGAGAGAATTAGCTTGGCTGAAGGTTATGAAGAAACATTCCAAACTCTAATTGAAAACTCGACAATAAAATTTACTCCACAACCAGAATTCTTTAATGTCACAACAGAATGGGCATCAGCGCTTCAAGATATTGTGAACGGTAGTGATGCTCAAGAAAGAATGGATACGCTTACAAAAGAAATTAATAAGCGGGTTGAAAGATTAAGAGTTGAAGAGTAAGTGAGTTTTTTAGATGCAACGGAGATCGTCAATTTCTCCGTTGTATTAAAAAGGAGGAGTATACATGCAGGCTGAACCTAAACGGAATAGTCATTTATCACCAACAACATCCACTCCCATCTATCAGGAGATAACGACAAAGAAAAAAGTCCCTTTTCTTCGTAAAGCAAGACCTTATATTATTTTAAGTCCTGCGTTCTTGTTAACAATCGGCATTCTCATACCTTTTGGAATGGCTATTTATTATTCGTTTACAAACTATTCATTTAAATATTCTGGATATGAGTTCGTTGGTATTGAAAACTATGTATATATGTTTAAAGATCCAGGATTTTGGAAAAGTATAGGAGTTACATTAACTTATGCAGGGCTTGGAACACTCATACAAACAGTCCTAGGTATAGGTATTGCACTTTTATTAAATAGAGAAAACTTTCTTGCAAAATCGTTACGTATTGTTTTAATTTTCCCACTGGTAATAGCACCAGTCATTGCTACATTAGTTTGGCAGCTAATGACTAATAATTCGGTTGGTATATTAAGTAAATGGCTGCGAGCATTTGGTATCAATGACTTTACATGGGGAGCTGATCCCAATACGGCTCTATTTACGGTTTTGATCATTGATGCATGGGTATTTACACCATTTGTCATTATCCTTGTTTTGGCTGGTTTAAGATCTCTTCCAAAAGCACCATTTGAATCTGCTATGATCGACGGAGGGTCAGCATGGTTTACATTTAAAAACCTTACATTGCCGATGATAATGCCGATGTTATTAATCGCTGTACTATTTAGACTTATGCTATCCCTTCAGATGTTCGATATTATTTTTGCTCTAACTAGAGGAGGCCCTGGAGATACATTAATGACTTTACCTTTAACAGCCTACACAGAAGCCTTTACATATAAAGAATTAGGATACGCACTCCCTTATATGTTAATTTTATGGCTATTTGTTTATGTGGTAAGTCACTATATGGTGAAGTATTGGAGTCATACTCAGAAGAGAGCATCTGGAAAATAAGAGGAGGGATTATACGGTGAAGGCAAATAAAGTAGTAGATTATTTAAAAAACCTAGGTTTAGTGTTATATGCCATTTTTGCGTTATTTCCTTTGTTATGGCTAGTGATTATTTCATTCAAACATGATAGAGAAATGTTTAGTACAACATTTATTTTTAGTCCCACTTTAGAGAATTATAGAGTGATATTTTCAAATGGAGAATTTGCAGGTTACTTTTTAAACAATTTAATTGTAAGTGTAGGAGCCATTATCTTGTCAATTATAGTAGGTGTTCCTGCGGCCTATGCCTTGGCAAGATTTGATTTTAAGGGAAAGGAATCAATTGCCTTTCAATTTCTATCTTTTCGCTTTGCTCCAGAAATATTAGTCGTACTCCCAATTTTTCTTATTTATCAAAAAATGGGTTTGTATGATACACACTTTGGATTAATATGGATCTTCCAATTAATTTCTTTACCTTTAATGATATGGATTCTAAGGGGGTATTTTGAGGATATTTCAATAGAGATGGAACATGCTGCAAGGTTAGATGGTTATTCATGGTGGCAAGTATTTATCAAAATGATCATGCCTCTTATTAGACCTGGTCTAGTAGCGTCATCTTTACTTTCATTTATTTTTGTATGGAATAATTTCACTTTCTCGTTATTATTGGCAGGTCAAAATGTGACGACTACAACAGTAGCGATGTTAAAATATGTTTCTTCTGACACTGTCCACTACGGGCAAATGGCTGGAGCGGTATTAATTTCATCATTGCCAATTATCATACTAGCGTTAGCAATTCAAAAACATCTAGTACGTGGTTTAAGTATGGGGGCAGTTAAAGGTTAATGTGAAGGGGGATAAAAATGGCGGATATCAAAGTTGAAAACATTACTAAGACTTTTAAGAATGATGTTGCAATAAAGGATGTTAGCTTCGAAGTAAAGGATAAAGAATTTTTTATTTTATTTGGACCTGCTGGTGCAGGGAAAACGACATTATTAAACATTATTGCAGGGATTTATTTGCCCGAGCAGGGTCATGTCTACTTAAACAATCATTGCATTGATCATGTTGAACCAGAGGATCGTAATGTGGCCATGGTGTTTGAAGACTATGCACTATATCCTCATTTAACAGTATATGATAACATGGCCTCTCCGCTTAGAAGCCCACGCTATAAACAACCAAAAGAGGTCATTGATCGAGAGGTTAAGAGAATTGCTAAAATACTAAGAATTGATTTGCTTTTAGAACGAAACCCATCAGAATTATCTAATGGTCAAAGGCAAAGGGTTGGGCTAGGTAGAGCATTAGTTAGAACCCCTGAAGTGTTTTTAATGGATGAGCCAATCACTCACCTAGACGCAAAGCTTAGACACCAAATGAGAGCAGAATTGAAAGATATGCAACAAAATTTAGATACAACGACCATATACGTAACACATGACTATTTAGAGGCTTTAAGTTTAGGGGATCGAATTGCTGTGATAAACAATGGTCAAATTGAACAAATTGGTACTCCTGAAGACATATACTATACTCCAGCTAATGAGTTTGTAGCTAGTGCATTTGGTGAGCCAGAAATTAATATATTTGACTCAAAAGTCATAAAAGAAAACGGAGTAAGTAAGATTACTATTTTTGAACATGAGTTATCAATTTCTAACAAGACTAAACAATTAATTGACCAATATGAACTTACTGAAACACGAATTGGTATCCGACCTAAAAATGTAAAATATAGTTTTGTGAAAAAAGATGAGAACTGTATTTTAGGGATCGTATATAGTTTTGAGCCTTTAGGTGCAAAAGCAATTTTAACAGTGAAAATTGGAAATGAATTCATTCGATTGTTAGTTTCCTCCGATATTGGAATTAAGCTAAATCAAGAGATATTCATCCAATTAGATATAGAAAATGGAATTTTCTTTGACGGAAATGGTGATAACATTGTCATAAAACAGAGAGACCATGCAGGGAGGGAACTAGTATGGGAGAATTAGTTATTAAAGATGTTTACAAAACCTACTATAAAAACAAACAACCTATAAATGCGGTTAAATCTTTAAACCTTCATTGCAGGAATGGTGAGTTTGTTGCCCTGTTAGGTCCTTCAGGTTGTGGGAAGTCAACTACGTTACGAATGATTGCTGGGTTGGAGGACATATCATCAGGCGATATTACTATTGGTGATAAAAGAATTAATGATCTTCATCCAAAAGATCGAAATATTGGTTTAGCATTTGAAAATTATGCAATGTATCCACCACTTACAGTATACGAAAATATTGGATTTAATTTAAAAGCTAAAAATATGCCTGCTAAAAAAATTAAAGAAGAAATCCATAAGATAGCTAATCTCCTAGATATCACTGATTTATTGGATATGAAACCAGGTGCTTTATCTGGTGGACAAAAACAAAGAGTAAATATCGCAAGAGCATTAATTCGTCGGCCTGATGTTTTGTTATTAGATGAACCACTTTCTCATTTAGACGGTAAGGTTCGTCAAAGGATGAGAACAGAAATAAAACATCTTCATTCTGAAATTAACTGCACAACAATAATCGTAACACATGACCAATTGGAGGCTATGGCATTAGCTGATCGAATTGCGATTATCAATGATGGTGTTCTCCAACAATTTGGAACACCACTAGAGGTATTTAATCATCCTGTTAACGAATTTGTTGCTGGTTTTATTGGAGAACCTCCAATGAATATCTTTACTGTCGTTACAGTTTATGATGATGGGAAACCTTATTTTAAAACGGAAAACTCTGTCATTAAATTTGAAGTGCCTGACAAATATCTTCCTTATGTTAAAGAAGGAGAGAAATATAAGTTTGGTATTAGACCGACAGATATTACAATTTCTACTGGCAGCAATCAATATACAGTACAAACAATGGTAAGTGTATTTGAAAACTTAGGAGAAGAATGTAGAATTCATATTCGTATCGAAGATGACAACATTTTGAGTGTCGTTTCTAATGAGATTTATCATTTTAAAAGTGGAGATCAAATTAAATTATTATTTAATCAAGAAAGAATACATGTTTTTGATAGTAAAACAGGTGAAAGGATCAATAAGGTTCTCCAACTATCATAAGGATACTATATAGGAATATTGTTTCTGAAAAAGGAGTATAGCCCATGTTAAAAGATGTCGAGGGAGTTTTAATAGATTTAGATGGAACGATATTTAACGGGGATGAATTGATTCCTGGAGCAATTCAAGCAATCTCTTATATAAGATCGCTTAATAAAAAAATTGTGTTCTTAAGTAATAGAGGTAATTATTCAAGAGAAATGTGCTTTGAAAAATTAACCAGGCTTGGGATTGAGGTATTGTATAAAGAAATTATACTATCCTCAACAGTAACAGCCATGTATTTGCAGGAGTACTATCCAGAGTGTAGAGTTTGGACTCTAGGAGACATTGGGTTAAAGGAAGAATTGAAAGGGAATGGAGTGAAGCTTGCTTCTACACCAGAAGAAGCTGATTTTCTGGTCATTACCTTACATGAAAATTTAACCTATTTTGAACTTAATAGAGCATTCCAAGCTGTTCAGCATGGAGCAAGGATATTAGCTACCAACTCTGATAAAACCTTTCCAAATGAAAATGGTAAGTCAATTGATGTAGCTGGTATGATTGGGGCGATTGAATCTGCTTCCGGAAGAAGAACAGAATTGGTTTTTGGTAAGCCATCGCATTTTATGGTTGAAGCAGCTTTGCGACAATTAGATTTGAATGCAAATCAATGCATGATTATAGGTGATAGCTTGGGCTCTGATATTGAAATGGGTAAGATGCATGGAATGAAAACGTTACTCGTACTTTCAGGTAATACCACGAGAAAACAACTTGAATTTATTTTAGAGAGTAGTAACCCAGATTATGTTTGTGATTCCATAAACGGAATCATTCATGAGAAAATGGAGGTTCAACAATAAATGGTAAATTTATTAGAGCTTTCTTCACTTGCAGAAAAATGTGAATGCGGTAATAAACATTTTGATTTTACTATTGATAAAATTGTTATAGGTAAAGATGCCTTAGAGCATGCAGTTTCTTATTTGGTGAATAATAAGCTTCAAAAGGTTGTCTTAGTAATGGATGATCATACAAAAGAAGCTGTGGGTCGAAAGCTATCTTTCCTATTAAACGGAACAGAAATTGACGTTACTGAATGTTTGATTAAACCCGATTTCAATGGTGATGTAATAGCAAATGAAATTTCTTTAATTCAAGCAATGATTGAAATTCCTAGAGATACTGATGTTGTTTTAGCTGTTGGGGCAGGTACGATTCATGATATTGCTAGATTTTGTAGCTATAAAATGGAAAAACCATTTATATCTATACCAACTGCACCTTCAGTTGATGGGTTTAATTCGATGGGGGCCCCAATCGTTGTTAGAGGATTTAAAACAACTTTTCAGACTCAAGCCCCTATTGCTCTTTTTGCAGATATTTCACTATTGAAGGAAGCACCAAAGGATATGATTGCAGCAGGTTTCGGAGATATGTTAGGAAAATATACTTCATTAGTAGATTGGCGATTCTCCTATTTGGCTGCAGGGGAACCTTACTGTCCAACAGCTGCACAAATAACGAGAAAAGCCTTGGATGCTTGTGTTGAAAATGTTGACAAGATAGCCGAAGGAGAAGAGGAAGGTATTCTCATTTTGATGGAGGCACTTGTTTTATCAGGATTAGCAATGCTTCTACTAGGGCACTCATACCCAGCATCAGGTGGTGAACATCATGTATCACATTTTTGGGAAATGGATTTCTTGCAAAAACAAAAGCCACAAGTACTACACGGTGCAAAAGTTAGTGTTTCTACCCAATTAATTACGAACTTATATAAGAATAGTTTTATGAAACAATTAAATCTATTGGAAAATAGTGATCTTAGTGATAATGAAAGTATGATTAATGACCACAAAGATGAGTTGTTTGAATTGATACAAGAATTACCAGACGCAGAAGAAATAAGTTTTCTTATTCAAAAAGTGGGTGGGAAATCGACTTCAAGTGAGTTAGGAATAGATAAACTTCTTGAAGAACAAAGTCTGGAAGAGGCTCATAATTTAAGAGACCGATTTACCATTTTGAAGTTCTTGAATGAAACTCATAAGATTGATAGGGTCAAAAATTAAAAGAGTTTAGAACTTTAAAATACAATTGATTGGAGGCTGGACTCAAGCAAAGGGTCAGCCTCTTTTCTTTACAAATAAAATTAAGCTTTGGTATCTATTCCTTCTGTTAATAACTCAATTCGTTCACTATATTTCTGAATTAACGTTTTATTATGTTCATCTGCCCCGACTATGTTTCCACTTAAAAAGATAGGAGGCTTAAATCCTTCGTCCACCATTTTTTTAATTGCTTCTGCCATAACACTATTTAAAATGGCTGCACCGATAACCGTGGAAGTAGGTGCAAATGGTACTTCAACCTTTTCATAAGAGAGAATGGCATCTCCTTTTACTGAAAAATTATTGATCGCAATATCGACTACATCAACAAGAAGCTTTCCACTTTTATGTCTAGAAGGCTGATCTTTTATGTAGTCAAACGAACAAATTCCCACGACAAACGCACCCTTTTCCTTTGCAAGAATGGCAACATCAATCGGAACTGGATTTATCCCAGAAGTTGAAATGACAATGACAAGGTCATGTGACTGAATATCCTGTTGCTCCATGAAAGATACAGCATAGTCATTTTGTCTTTCAAATTGCGAAGATCTAACTGCACCTTCATGAAGCATTAACGGCTCAATAAAGATTGGTTTTATTGAGGCAAGTCCACCTGCTCGATAAAAAACCTCTTCTGTAAGCATATGTGAGTGACCACATCCAAACAATTGGATAATGCCCCCCTTTTGAATACTTTCTGAAATCTTTGCCGCAACCTGCCCTAGGGCTTCTGCTTCATTTTCAATAACAAGCTGTAGTCTTTCCTGTATTTTCTTAAAGTAAGTCGTTAACACATATTTCACCTCGAACCTTTTTAGTTGTTTGTTATAAAATACAAATGTATACTATATTATACAAATGAAAAAAATGGGAGGAATTATGAACTCAATTCAAACGCAAATTGCCGAAAATTTAAAGAACATTCGAAAGCTCAGAGGATATAGTTATGATCAACTTGCGAATGTAACAGGTGTTAGTAAGGGCATGCTTTCACAAATTGAAAAGGGGGAATCAAGTCCCACCGTTAATACGTTATGGAAAATTGCCAATGGTCTACAAGTTTCTTTTTCCTCATTAGTGAAGGAAACGGAACCAACTGTTTCAGTTGTTCGCCTTAAACAGAAGTCCGCTGTTACTGAAAATAATGAGTTGTTTCAAGTATATCCATATTTTCCGTTTGATTCCTCGAAAAAGTTTGAAATTTATTATATGGAATTTATGTCAGGGTGTGTCCATACGTCAGAGCGTCACCATGGAAGTGTTGAAGAATATGTCCTTGTTTGTGACGGAGAAGCAACAATATCGATTCATGGTGACGAGTATGTGTTAAAAAAGGGTGATTCCATGCGCTTTCAGGCCAATCAATCACATACATATGCGAATCATACAGAAAAAACAACGAGCTGTTACTTACTCATTTACTATTCTTAAATAGTTGATATTGATTGTGAATATGTTGTTTTTGTCGAATAATCGATAAATTGAAAAATTCGAAGATAAATTAGACGGTTTCGCAGATAAAGGATATAAAAACGAAGATAAATAGTTATTTTTCGAAGATAAGAGTAAAATCCCATTGAAAATCACGCTTATTTAAGTCCATAAAGGTATTTAACTTTCTTATAAATAACAATAAAAGGAGGTAGAAAGTTGGCAACAACAACTCTAGTTAAAAATCAATCTAGCTTTCTCCAAGGGATACAAGGTGGAATCAGCATAGCGATCGGTTATTTACCAGTTGCTTTAACATTTGGATTACTTTCAAAATCAACTGGATTATCCCTTTCAGAAACTGTTCTTATGAGTTTAATCGTTTTTGCAGGCGCATCTCAATATATATCATTAAGTTTATTGGCAGTCGGAACAGGAGTTATTGAGATTATATTCACAACGTTTATCGTGAACATCCGCCACTTTTTAATGTCTGCCTCAATAAGTGAAAAGGTTGAAGACGACTCTTTATGGAAAAAAGCACTTTATTCGTTTGGATTAACAGACGAAACCTTTACCGTTGCATCAACCAGAGAGGGATCTGTTAACGCAGGATATTTGTTTGGGTTAATGTTTATTTCATATGCTAGTTGGGTTGTGAATTCTGGAATTGGCTATGTAATTGGCGCAAGCCTTCCGACAACTGTACAAGAAAGTATGGGAATTGCCTTATACGCAATGTTTATCGGATTATTAATCCCATCTCTAAAAAAACATCGAAAGGTGCTTTATTTAGCAGTAGTGGCGGCTATCTTAAACTCGATTTTTTATGCAACACAAATGATATCAACTGGCTGGTCAATCGTTTTATCTACATTGGTGTCTGCTGTCGTTGTTGAACTTATCTATTCAAAATATGTAAATGAGGTAGATCAGTATGGATAAAACCATTTTGTTTATGATAATAGGGATGGGACTTGTTACATATATACCGCGGATGATTCCACTTGTCGCATTAAGCCATTTAAAATTGCCGGTTTTTGTCCAGAATGTATTAAAGAATGTTCCATATGCAACATTAGGTGCATTAATCGTACCAGGTATTTTTCTTATTAGTGAGGATCTACTGTTTGGGATAATCGGAGCAATTGCGGCAATCTTGATTGCGTTTACCGGAGCAAATGTTATTGTCGTTGTAATGGGAGCAATTGGTACGCTTGTTTTGTATAGTATGTTTTTTACATAGGCTCTTTTCTAAAAGTTTGTTGCTTTTAGACTTATAAAAATCGGCTTTTGGATTTTTATCGTAGAAACTATAAGCAATTTCAAGAGAGTACCACTTAGTAAATAAGCGAAAAGAGCACGAAGATAGGCTATATCCGTAAAGTATAGTTATTTACGAAAAGCAACAATCTTTGCGAAAACAGCCTTTACATAAAATAAGCTCTTGTAAGGTGAAGGGGAATGACTGTGCATGTCTATATAGAAGTAATAAGAAATGCCTTCCCTTTTTCATGTTCTAATTAAATGAGCTCGAAACTACACTAGAAGTAAGAGCTTGTTCAAGGGGGGAATGGCAAGTTGAGGAAATGGATAACAGGATCTATTTTACTTTATTTTATATATGGATTATTTGTCTATTGGTATTTATTCATCCTTTCAGGGTCTGGTGTTCCGGCTCCATATGAGGGAACGTCAGTCGATCCTTCTACATTCATGTCTGGAAGAGAGCAGATTTTATCACAGGAATATTCCACGATAAAAAACTTCCTTTATTTTGTGACGGTACCCTTTGAATGGTTTTTATTATTTGTTTTTCTTATCACAGGTATTTCACGAAAAATGCAAGAATGGTCTAATGCGACTTCAAGGTTTTTTAGCTTGCAATCAGCTGTCTACTTTTTTTGGCTATCGATATTTGTAACTGTTCTATCTTTTCCAGTGGAGTGGTTAGGTTATCGGATTTCGAAATCGTATAACATCACAACACAATCGTTTCCAGCATGGATGAAGGACCAACTGATTGATTTTTGGGTGAATTATGCGTTAATGACAGTCATTGTGATTGTGCTGTATTGGCTTATTAAAAGGTTTGAGAAAAAATGGTGGTTGTATGCGTGGTTATTATCGATTCCGTTTTCAATGTTCTTAATGTTTGTTCAACCAGTTTTGATTGACCCTTTATACAATGATTTTTATCCTTTACAAAATAAAGAACTTGAAGAGAAAATCTTAGCGATAGCTGATGAAGCAAATATACCTGCTGAACACGTATATGAAGTGAATATGTCTGAAAAAACAAATGCGCTGAATGCGTACGTAACCGGAATAGGATCTAATTCTAGAATTGTCCTCTGGGACACAACATTAAATAGACTGAGTGAAGATGAAATCTTGTTTATCATGGCTCATGAAATGGGACATTATGTGATGAATCATATTTATGTTGGAATTGCAGGCTATTTAATAATAAGCTTGTTTGGCTTATTTTTCATTCACATTTTAATGAATTTCATTATTAAACTTTACGGATCTTTGCTGAAAATTCATTCAAAAAAAGAGTTAACTGCATTTCCGTTATTTTTAATGCTGTTAGGGGTGCTGACGTTTGCTTCAAGTCCATTAGCAAATACAGTCGCAAGATATCAAGAAAAGTCTGCTGATATGTATGCGATCGAAATGACAAACAACCATGAAGCAGCTGTAAGCTCGTTTCAAGAATTATCAAGAGCGGGGTTAAGTCAAGTAAATCCGCCGACATTAGTGAAGATTTTCCGTTACACTCATCCTACAATGTTTGAGCGTATACTTTACTTAGAGGAGCATGGAGATAATAATTCTGATAGTGAATAATAGGTAAATACTGACTGTTTTATAACAAGAAGAGGGTCTGGTGAATTTTTTTACCAGGTCCTTTTTATTGTACTATCAGAATTTAGATCTTAATGGGTGATAGTATAAAAAAACTAAGGCTTTCGCCATTGGGGCGACAAGCCTTAGTTTTTCTAATTATGTCAAGGTTTTCACTAGCTTTAAGAAGCTTGTCAAAACTTTTTTTAAAATTTTTTAAAGAAAATTGTTCCATTTTTTGTTAATCTGTTATATATTAGTTTTAGTTACAACATACTGTATTATAACAATGAATAGTGAGGTGTTCTTTCAATTATGGCAACAAAAATGACGGGGTGTAAAATTGTAGGAGAAATGAAGAATGAATATCATCAGGTGCTAACACTAGAAGCGTTACGTTTTATTGAAAAACTTGAAAGAAACTTTGGTACCCGAAGAGGTGAATTGTTACAACTGAGAAATGAAAGACAGCAGGAGATAGACAAAGGAAAGCTACCTGGTTTTTTACCAGAAACAGAGCACATTCGTAATGGAGATTGGACAATAGCGCCAATTCCTGAAGATCTTCAAGATCGCCGCGTTGAAATCACTGGTCCAGTCGATCGGAAGATGGTGATCAATGCACTAAATTCAGGTGCTAAAGTGTTTATGGCAGATTTCGAGGATGCAACCTCACCGAGCTGGCAAAATGTAATTAGTGGTCAGATTAACCTACGTGATGCTATTCGCAGAACGATTTCTTTTGAAAATGAAAGTGGTAAGACTTATCAGCTAGGTGATGAAATTGCAACTTTAAAAGTGAGGCCAAGAGGCTGGCATCTTGAGGAAAAGCATATTGAGCTTGATGGACAAAGAATATCTGCAAGTTTAGTAGATTTTGGCTTATTCTTTTTTCATAATGCTAAGGAGCTTATTAAAAGAGGAAGCGGCCCATATTTTTATCTACCAAAGATAGAAAGTCATCTCGAAGCAAGACTCTGGAATGATGTATTTTGTTTCGCACAGGATGAATTAAACATTCCAAGAGGAACGATTAAAGCAACTGTACTTATTGAAACAATAATGGCTGCGTTTGAAATGGATGAAATTTTATTTGAGTTAAAAGAGCATTCAGCAGGTCTGAACTGTGGTCGCTGGGATTATATCTTTAGCTATTTAAAGAAATTACGAAACTGCGAATCTGTTATTCTGCCAGATCGTGCACAGGTGACAATGACAGTTGGGTTTATGAGATCCTACTCACTGCTTGCGATCAAAACTTGTCACAAACGTAATGCACATGCAATGGGAGGAATGGCTGCACAAATTCCAATTAAGAACAATCATGAAGCAAATGTACGGGCATTTGATAAGGTCCGTGCTGATAAAGAAAGAGAAGCAACATTTGGTCATGATGGGACATGGGTGGCACATCCGGCACTTATACAAGTGGCTAAGGAAGTATTTGATAAGCATATGAAAACGCCGAATCAAATTCATCGTAAACGGGAAGATGTTGAGGTTACGCTTGAGAATTTATTAGAGGTACCAGATGGAACAATTACAGAGGAAGGTGTAAGAACAAATATTGATGTTGGCATCCGTTACATTGCATCATGGCTAAGCGGAAGGGGCGCTGCGCCAATCCATAACTTAATGGAGGATGCTGCAACAGCTGAAATTTCGAGAGCACAAGTATGGCAATGGATTCGCCATCCGCGTGGAATACTCGAGGATGGTCGGAAGCTCACATTTGAACTTTATGACCAATTAAGAGAGGGAGAGGTTAGTAAAATAAAAGCAGATATTGGGGATGTTGCATTTCAAAAGGGGCAATTTGAGGAAGCAATCTCAGTGTTTGATGAGCTTGTAAAGTGTGATGAATTTATTGATTTCTTAACAATTCCGAGCTATGAAAAACTTTAATTTTTTTCAAAATTTTTTTTAGAATTATAGGAAGTCTCCGATTCCATCAAATCTGACATCCGACTTCCACATCAAGGGAAGTATTGAGATGGTGTGTAAACTTTTTTTTCAACAAAGCCAAAGGGGAAATGGTTTTTTAATAAATTAAATTGGGGGAATAGAAGATGAACGGTCAAAGAATCGAAGCGTTACAAGAAAGCTGGGAGCTAGATAAGCGTTGGGAAGGTATTACTCGTCCATACAGTGCGGAAGAGGTTATTCGTTTAAGAGGTTCGATTGATATTGAACATACACTAGCAAGACGTGGGGCGGAAAAACTATGGAACTACCTTCACACAGAAGATTACATTCATGCATTAGGTGCTTTAACAGGAAATCAAGCAGTACAACAAGTTAAAGCTGGTTTAAAAGCAATTTACTTAAGTGGCTGGCAGGTTGCAGCTGATGCAAACCTTTCAGGAAATATGTATCCTGACCAAAGCTTATACCCTGCAAACAGTGTTCCACATGTAGTTAAGCGCATCAATCAAGCACTTCAACGTGCTGATCAAATTCAGCATCTTGAAGGTAAAGGGGATATAGATTGGTTTGCACCGATTGTTGCTGACGCAGAAGCAGGCTTTGGTGGTCAGTTAAATGTATTTGAATTAATGAAATCAATGATTGAATCTGGAGCAGCGGGTGTTCACTTTGAGGACCAATTATCCTCTGAGAAAAAATGCGGACACTTAGGTGGCAAGGTTTTACTACCAACACAAACAGCTGTAAAAAATCTGATATCAGCACGATTAGCAGCCGATGTAATGGGAACTCCGACAATTATTATTGCTCGTACAGATGCAGATGCAGCAGATTTAATTACCAGTGATGTTGATCCTGCAGATCATAAATTTATCACCGGGGAACGAACTGTTGAAGGGTTTTATCGTACAAAAGCTGGTATTGACCAAGCAATTAGCAGAGGACTATCCTATGCACCATATGCTGATTTAATTTGGTGTGAAACATCTGAACCGAACCTTGAGCAAGCACAAAAATTTGCTGATGCGATTCATGAAAAATTCCCAGGAAAATTATTAGCATATAACTGTTCACCTTCATTTAACTGGAAGAAGAAGCTTGATGATGAAACAATCGCAAATTTCCAACAGGGAATTGCAAAAATGGGCTATAAATTCCAATTCGTTACACTTGCAGGATTCCATGCTCTTAATCATAGTATGTTTGAACTTGCACGTGGCTACCGTGATCGTGGAATGGCAGCTTATTCAGAACTTCAGCAGGGTGAATTTGCGAGTGAAGCTTATGGTTACACTGCGACTAGACATCAGCGTGAGGTTGGTACTGGGTATTTCGATGAAGTTGCGCAAACGATCTCTGGTGGTACTTCGTCGACAACAGCATTAAAAGGATCAACCGAGGCTGACCAGTTTACGAAGGCTTAATTTCTTACCAAATTGAACGCTTGGATAAGTAGAAAAGAAAGACCGACTCATTCACTACAATATAGTGAATTGAGTCGGTTTTTTTGAACAATTATGTTACTTAATTAAAATAAAGACAGTGAAATACATTATTAGAAGTATTTCACTGTCCTGATTAATTCTGTGTGAAGGGAAATACGAGAAAACCTATACAATTTTGGAAAGGACTCAATTACTTTCTGGTTCTACTTGCATTATTGTAATGTTTAGCCCAGTTAATTTTTGTGCAAGTTCCTCTGTAATATCGCCATCGGTAATGATTCCATTAATTTGCTCAATTGATGCGAAAGATGCAATTGAATTTTTATTGATTTTCGTATGGTCAAGCAAAGCAATTACTTTTTTTGAAGCATTAACCATCGCTTTTTTTAATTCAACTTCATAAACACTAAAGTCTGTTAATCCGGACTCTAAAGAAAAGCCATTTGCTGATGTAAACATAATATCAATATGAATTTGATTCAATATATTTACCCCAAGACTACCTTCGAGAGAGTGAGAACCCCTTTTTACGATTCCACCCAATAAAATAACAGTTATGTCAGGATGGTCATTCAATTCTAGAGCTGTCTTGATCCCGCTAGTAACTACTGTTAATCTAATGTTCATATCTGCTAAAATACGAGCAAGTTCTAGAGCGGTTGAACTAGCATCTAGCATAATACATTGTCCATTTGAAATTAGTTCAATCGCTTTTTTTGCAATCGCAGTTTTTTCATCCTTGTTTTTTCTTTCTCTTGTAGAAAAGCTATTCTCACTATCTATATGATCGTTTAACATGGCTCCACCATGAGTTCGTTTAAGTAGACCATCTTCTTCTAATTTAGTGAGATCTGTTCTTAATGTAGCTTCAGATACGTTAATCTCTGTTGAAAGATCTTTAATAGTTACCCTTTGATGTTCATTTAACATATCCATAATCCGTTTTCTTCTCTCTGGTGCAAACATCTTTCCCATCATATCACCCTATGCGTTAGTTTAATTAGTAAATTTCTTCTATAGTGAAAAGTAGTTTTAATGAAAATGAAAATTATTTATTATGTTTATTATAATAACATTACATCATTTATTAGTTCTATTGTAAATTATTTAATAATAAAAAGAAATAAAAACAAAATAACAATAAATAAAAAAAAACTTGACTAAATGATAAAAAAAATAATACAATAAGAACAAGAAATAACATATTGAAAGAAAAAGATAGTAAACGAAAAGAAAAAACGTTATATTCAAAAGAATACGATACAAATAGAGTGGGATATTTTTATTTGAAGTATTGTCACTCTACTATCACTACCGAAGCAGGGTCTAATTACCAAAAAAACCAAAATGTAAGCGTTATATTAATAGTTTTCAATGATAAGATAATACTATAATTGAAACTATAAATCTTTTGAATATAACAAAAATCTACTATGAATCTAGAGGAGAGATGTCAAATGTGTTCAAACACAGTTACAAAACAAGATTTTACTAATGTGGTTATTCCAAAAACAATGAAAGCAGTAGTAGCATATGAACCGGGCGATTATCGTTTAGAAGAGGTGGCTGTTCCTGAAATTAGTGAAGGAGAAATACTAGTAAAAGTTGAAGCGTGTGGAATTTGTGCTGGAGATTTGAAAGCGTTTGAAGGAGCTCCAAGTTTCTGGGGAGATGAAACTCAACCAGCTTATATTAAAGCTCCTATGATCCCAGGCCATGAGTTTATCGGTCATGTTGTTGGATTAGGGGAGGGAGTTGAAGGATTTGAAATCGGAGATCGTGTTATTTCCGAACAAATTGTTCCTTGCTGGAAATGTCGTTTTTGTAACCGTGGTCAATATTGGATGTGTGAAAAGCACGATCTTTATGGCTTCCAAAATAACGTAAATGGAGCTATGGCTGAGTACATGAAATTCACTAAAGAAGCTATTAATTATAAAGTACCAGAAGATTTACCAATTGAAAAAGCGATATTAATTGAACCTTATGCTTGTTCTTTCCATGCAGTTCAACGTGCAAAGATTCAGCTTGGAGATGTAGTGGTACTTGCAGGTGCAGGGACATTAGGTCTTGGAATGATAGGAGCTATTAAAAAGTCAGGACCAGGAAAATTAATTGTATTAGATCTATTTGAAGATCGTTTAGAGCTTGCGAAGCAATTTGGAGCTGACATGGTTATTAACCCAGCAAAAGAAGATGCAATCGCAATTGTTAAAGAATTAACAGATGGTTATGGATGCGATATTTATATAGAAGCAACAGGTGCTCAAAAATCTGTTGAGCAAGGTTTAACAATGATTCGTAAGCTTGGTACATTTGTAGAATTTAGCGTATTTAAGGATCCAGTAACAGTTGACTGGAGTATTATCAGTGATCGAAAAGAGCTCGATGTATTAGGTTCTCATTTAGGTCCATATTGCTACGAGCCCGTTATTACTGGTATAGCAAATGGTGATCTTCCAACTGAGGGTGTTGTCACACATGAGTTACCATTAGAAGAATTCGAAAAAGGCTTCCAACTAGTTAAGAACGGTGCTGAATCGTTAAAAGTAGTTCTTAATCCGAATTTATAAGAATGGTAGAGATAGGTTCCAAAGCAAAAAGGGCCTATCTCCCAAATTTTATTTGATGAAATTGGGATAGGAATTGCTAAATTAAGTTATTTACGAATAATTTACTACTAGATCCCTCCCTCCACGCCTTTATTTGGAAGGCATGATATGGCAACAGATATTATTCTTCATCCTTAACAAGTGTGGGAAAACAGAAACTTTGTTAAGGATGCAAATCCCAGTAGAAGGAGGAGTAATGATGAATCAAGGTATATTAGGGAAATTGGGTATGGATTCTAAGATGGCACTCGGTTATCTTGGGGTTTTAATTTTTATGATGGGGGACGGCCTTGAACTAGGTTGGTTATCTTCTTATTTAACGGATAATGGATTAACTGTACAACAGTCTGCTTTATTATTTAGTGTTTACGGTTTTGCAGTTGCCATTGCAGCATGGTTATCGGGTGTACTTGCTGAGGTTTTAGGACCTAGAAAAGCAATGATGATTGGTGTCACGCTATTTGTATTAGGGACACTCGTTTTCTTAACAATAGGAATCCCGACGATGAATTTAGCAGTCATGATTCCAACATATTCCCTTAGAGGGCTTGGATATCCACTATTTGCCTATTCATTTTTAGTATGGATTACGTACTATGCACCAAGCGATAAACTTGGGACGGCTGTTGGTTGGTTCTGGGTAGCCTTTGCTGGAGGATTAAATGTTTTAGGTGCGTATTATTCGAGCTTTGCCTTACCAATCTTAGGGGAAATGAAAACCCTATGGAGTGCTTTGATTTTCGTTGCTTTAGGTGCAACAATTGCTATTCTTTTAAATAAAGAAGATAACAGTAGTCAAAAAAAGTTTAAAACAAAGGCAGATGCACTTAAATATCTTGCAAAAGGAATTACGATTGCTTTTGAAAAACCGAAAATAGGATTAGGTGGAATTGTTAGAACAATAAATACAGCTGGTGCTTATGGATTTGTCGTGTTTCTCCCTGCATATATGATGGAAATTGGATTCACAAGAACGGAATGGCTACAAATTTATGGAGCACTCTGGTCTAGTAATGTAATATTTAACCTTATTTGGGGAATTATTGGAGATAAACTAGGTTGGCGTAATACGATCATGTGGTTTGGTGGAATTGGATGCGCTGTATTTACTGCAGGACTTTACTATGTACCTTCAGTCATGGGACCTAACTATCTAGCAACAACTCTAGTAGCCATTTGTTTTGGAGCTTGCTTAGCTGCCTATGTTCCTCTTTCTGCGTTAATTCCTTCACTAGCACCGGAAAACAAAGGTGCGGCAATGTCCATTCTTAACCTTGGTGCAGGATTAAGTCAATTTATTGGTCCTGTTATTGTCGGCGCTTTCATCGCTAGTGTAGATACAGTGGGGATTATATGGATATTTACAGGTTTATATCTATTTAGTTCATTCCTTATGATCTTTGTCACATTACCTAAACGTGACAAAGAAGACCATTCTGCAGACCTTGAAGATCTTAAAGCAGCACAGTAGTATTATCGTTTTTTGTTGAAAATTAAATATGCACTATAATTAAGGACGTCTTTTGCAGACGTTCTTATTATTTACGAAAATTTTCTAAATGTCGCCATTTATTGAAAACAACCAAAAATAAATGAAAATAAAAACAAAAATATTATTGACTTTTTCAGTTATAAATGAAAAAATAAATGTATAAATAGTAAGTTTTAAAAATATAAAAATATGAAGATAATAAAGAGAGGGCGAGATATAATGAAAATTGGATTAGGTTGCGATCATAATGCTTTTGAAATGAAAGAAAGCTTAAATGAGTATATAAAAGAATTGGGACATGAGGTAGTTGATTATGGGTGTAAAGCTTGTGTTGAAGTAGATTATCCTGAAGTAGCATTTGAAGTGGCAGTTGATATAAACGATAATAAAATTGACAGAGGCATTTTAGTATGTGGTACCGGTATTGGTGTTGCAATTGCTGCCGGGAAAGTACCAGGTATTCGTGCAGCCTTATGTCATGATACGTATTCAGCTGAGAGAGCTCAGAAAAGTAATAATGCCCAAGTATTAACAATGGGAGCAAAGGTAATTGGTATTGAACTTGCTAAACAAGTTGTTAAAATGTATCTAGAATCAGAATTCCCAGGTGGAAATTCTGCAAGAAAGGTTCAACAAATTATCGATAAAGAACAAGAATTTTTGAAAGGAGCTAGTGTTTAATATGAAAAAGCTTATTAATAATCCAACTCATGTTGTGGATGAGATGATAGAAGGGTATATAAAAGCGTTTCCAAAACATGTAAAACCATTACCTGAAAATAAGCGTTCGATTGTTACTGCAAAAGAAACTCGCTCTGGTAAGGTTGGCGTGCTTATCGGTGGAGGTTCTGGTCATGAGCCAGCTTTCATGGGTTATGTCGGAGATGGAATGGCAGACGGAGTTGCCGTAGGAAATATTTTTGCTTCTCCTCCTCCAGATCCAATTCTTGAAGTAACAAGAGAAATTGATAAAGGTGCAGGTGTGGTTTACATTTACGGAAATTATGCTGGAGATGTAATGAACTTTGGGATGGCAGCAGAGTTGGCCGATTTAGAATATGGAATTAATGTAGGCGCTGTCCTTGTAACAGATGACGTAGCTTCTGCTCCAAAGGAAGAAAAAGAAAAGCGCAGAGGTATTGCAGGAGAATTCTTCGTAACGAAAGCTGCAGGTGCAGCAGCAGATAAAGGTTATAGTTTAGAAGATGTCGTACGAGTAGCTAAAAAAACAAATGATAACACACGTACAATGGGTGTTGGATTAACTCCTTGTTCATTACCACAGACTGGAAAACCTAGCTTTGAACTTGAGGATAATGAAATGGAAATCGGTCTTGGTCACCATGGTGAACCAGGAATTGAGAAAGGTGAGCTAAAACCAGCTGACCAAGTAGCAGATCGTTTAGTTGAGGATATTCTAGCCGATATGCCAATAGATAAAGGCGAAAAGGTGGCCGTTCTTGTAAACGGTTTAGGTTCCACAACACAAATGGAACTATACATCATGTTTAGAAGAGTTGAGCAAATCCTTAGTGAAAAAGGGATAGAAATTCATAGATCCTATGTTGGAAGCTATAGTACATCATTAGAAATGGGCGGTTGTTCAGTAACTATAACAAAGTTAGATGATGAATTAAGTGAATTCGTAGATCATCCAGCTGATTGCCCAATGTATGCTCAAAGATAAGGAGGAAAATGAAATGAAATTTACAGCAGCAGACTTAAAAACATTCTTAAAGAACGTAGTTAATGTAATGGAAGATAATAGTGAGTATTTGTCAGAGCTAGATCGTAAGTTAGGAGATGGTGACCATGGTGTTACAATGTCAATTGGCTGGCAGGCAATTAATGAAAAATTGAACGATGATTTAGCTAGTGAGGAAGATTGCGGGAAGATTTGTATTACTACAGGTCGTACGTTCTTAAGTGCTGTTGGTTCTTCTGTTGGACCATTATATGCCACAGGTTTTCTAAGAGGAGCAAAAGTGTTCCAAAATAAATCTCAATTAACAGGTGAAGATTTGAAAGATTTCTGGGTGGCCTTTATTGAAGGTATTAAAGAGCGTGGAGGAGCAGAAGTAGGCGACAAAACCATGATCGATACCCTTCATCCGGCGATGGAAACGTTAAAGACTACTTATAACGAAACGAATGATTTTGTAACCGCATTTACAGAAGCAGTTACTTCTGCTAATAAAGGAATGGAATCTACGAAAGACTTACTCTCTAAACGAGGAAGATCTAGTCGTTTGGGTGAGAGATCATTAGGAAATCAAGATCCTGGTGCAACATCAGCTTTCTTAATTCTTGATACGTTCTTAACAACAGTTAACTCGGTTCAAGCTGTATAAAATTTAAATTAGGATCTATTCTACTAATCAAAGATTCACCAATAACAATCACATTGCGGGTAAAAGTTAGGTGAATCTTGATTAGGTTGAAATGTATTTTTATTCAATGGAGAAATGCGAGAATTTGTGTTTAAATGGGTAGATGTTTAATAGGTTAGTGATATATAGGTATGTCCTTCTTTAAATAGAAAGATTACATTGAGATGTTCAATGAATGAAATGTATATTTATTAATTGTTATGAATTTAAATACAACAATAATAAATTTAACATTATAGGAGGGAAAAATATGTACCCTAAAACGAATGTTACCAATAAAGAGTGTGTGCAAGTATTAGCGATGGAATTCCTAGCTGTTGCTCAACAAGCAGCAATTGCATCCTATCCTTGGGTTGGGAAAGGAAATAAACTCGAGGCTGATGGTGCTGGGACTGAAGCCATGCGCAATCGAATGAATACAATCGATATGAGCGGATTAATTGTCATTGGTGAAGGTGAAATGGATGAGGCTCCAATGCTTTATATAGGTGAAGAACTTGGAACTGGCAATGGACCTCAAGTTGATATTGCTGTTGACCCAGTTGAAGGAACAACATTAATGGCAAAAGGGCAGGATAACTCAATTGCTGTCATTGCTGTTGCTAGTAGAGGTAGCTTGTTGCACGCTCCAGATATGTATATGAAAAAGATAGCTGTAGGACCGAAAGCTAAAGGTGCTATCGATTTAAATCTTTCTCTTACAGAAAACATGATATCAGTTGCAAAAGCATTAGGAAAAGATGTTAGTGAATTAACAGTTATGATTCAGGACCGTGATCGTCATAATGATCTTATAAAGCAAGTATTTGATCTAGGCGCAAGAATTAAGTTGTTTTCAGACGTTGATATTACTGGAGCGATAGCCACTGCTATTGAAGAAGTGGAGATTGATATATTAGTAGGCACGGGCGGAGCACCAGAGGGAGTATTAGCTGCAACTGCATTAAAATGTTTGGGAGGAGATTTTCAAGGACAGCTAGTTCCTCAAAATCAAGAAGAGGTTAATCGATGTATGAAAATGGGCATCTCTGATCCTAGCAAAATATTAACGATTGATGAAATCGTTAAGACAGATGATTGCTTTTTTGTTGCCACAGGCATTACTGACGGTACCCTTTTAAAGGGTGTAAAGAAAAAAGAGGATGGAAATATGTTGACCTACTCATTTATAGCTGTTGGTGGAAGAAGTCAGAATTACCAATTTATTGAGTCTCGCTATTAATAGGTAATAAAAATAAGATGTAACAAAATATAATGGCCCTTTTTTAAGGGCGTTTTTATTTGAAGACAAATTTATAACATCCATAAAAGGTGAAAACCTCACTAACGTTTAGGAGGAATAAAGATGATTGAACAAAGAGTAAACATTGATCAGCTATCCATACACACAATTCGTACGTTATCAATTGATGCAATTGAAAAGGTTGGATCAGGTCATCCGGGAATGCCGATGGGTGCGGCACCAATGGCGTATGCACTTTGGTCCAAGTTTATGAATTATAATTCAAGCAATCCAAATTGGTTTAACCGCGATCGTTTTGTTTTATCAGCAGGTCACGGTTCCATGCTCTTATACAGCTTGCTTCACTTAACTGGCTATGACCTTTCATTAGAAGACTTAAAAAACTTCCGTCAATGGGGAAGTAAAACTCCTGGTCATCCTGAATTTGGTCACACACCTGGAGTTGATGCAACAACCGGCCCTTTGGGACAAGGAATTGCGATGGCGGTTGGGATGGCTATGGCTGAAAGACATTTAGCGGCTACGTATAATCGTGATGATCTTAACGTAATTGATCATTACACATATAGCATTTGTGGTGATGGTGACTTAATGGAAGGTGTATCTGCTGAAGCGGCATCATTAGCAGGACATCTTAAACTTGGAAAATTAGTTGTCATGTATGATTCAAATGATATTTCACTTGATGGCGATCTTAATATGTCATTTAGTGAAAGTGTTGAAGATCGATTTAAAGCATACAACTGGCAAGTAATCCGTGTAGAGGATGGCAATGATTTAGAGGCGATCTCTCAAGCAATAGCACAAGCAAAAGCAAATACAGACCAGCCATCGTTGATAGAAGTGAAAACTGTTATTGGTTACGGTTCTCCAAACAAAGGTGGTAAATCGGCTTCACATGGTTCTCCACTTGGTAAAGATGAAATTCAACTTGTAAAAGAACATTATAAATGGAGATATGAAGACGACTTTTATATCCCAGAAGAAGTAAAGTCACATTTTGCAGAACTTAAAGAAGCGGCAGAACAGAAGGAACGAGCATGGAATGAACTATTCTCACTTTACGAGGAATCATATCCATTACTTGCTAAAGAATTAAAAACAGCGATCAATGGTGAGCTACCAGAGGGTTGGGATGCAGATGTTCCTGCGTACCGTGTAGGAGATGATAAGCTAGCAACTCGTGCATCTAGTGGTGAAGTCCTTAATGCACTTGCTAAAAATGTTCCTCAACTATTCGGGGGTTCAGCTGATTTAGCATCATCTAATAAAACCTTATTAAAGGGAGAAGCAGATTTTAGTAGTACAAATTATAGTGGTCGAAACATTTGGTTTGGTGTTCGCGAATTTGGAATGGGTGCAGCTCTTAATGGTATGGCACTACATGGTGGTATAAAAGCTTTTGGTGCAACATTCTTCGTATTCTCTGACTATTTACGTCCAGCTATTCGTCTTTCAGCATTAATGAAGCTACCTGTCACATATGTATTTACACATGATAGTATCGCAGTTGGTGAAGATGGACCAACACATGAACCAGTTGAACAGCTTGCTACATTGCGTGCAATGCCAGGTTTATCTACGATTCGACCAGCTGAAGGAAATGAGACAGCAGCTGCATGGAAGCTCGCATTAGAGAGTAAAGAAGAACCAACAGCCCTTGTTCTGACTCGTCAAGATTTACCAACACTTGTTGATTCTGAAAATGCCTATGAAGGTGTCAAAAAAGGAGCATATGTTATTTCTGAAGCAAAAGGAGAGGTTGCTGGTTTATTATTAGCTTCTGGATCTGAAGTATCTCTAGCTGTTGAAGCACAAGAGGCTTTGGAAGAGGAAGGGATTTTTGTTTCAGTTGTTAGCATGCCGAGCTGGGACCGTTTTGAGAAACAATCTGAAAGCTATAAAGAAAGTGTCATTTCGAAAAACGTGAAAGCGCGTCTCGGAATTGAAATGGGTGCTTCCTTAGGTTGGAGTAAATATGTTGGAGATAACGGCAACGTTTTAGCAATTGATCAATTTGGAGCTTCAGCACCTGGAGATAAACTTATTAAAGAATATGGTTTTACGGTTGAGAATGTTATTTCTCAATTTAAAAAGCTCATTTAAATATTCCTATCTTATTGAAAATACCGAACATTTTATAGAGATAATATAAAAACTTTAAAGAATGGCAAAGTTATTATTATTTGTGATGATGAAGACCGTGAGAATGAAGGTGATTTTATGGCACTTGCTGAATACTCAACACCTGAAGTTATAAATTTTATGGCCACCCACGGCCGAGGCTTAATTTGTACACCTATTTCTGAACAATTAGCTGAAAGACTTGAGCTAAATCCCATGATTAACTTAAATAGTAATACAGACGCGCACTGCACAGCATTTACAATTAGCGTTGATTACAAAACAACGACAACTGGTATTAGTTCATTTGAGCGTTCTGACACGATTCAAGCATTATTACATGAAGATGTTAACGCAAGTGATTTTCGTCGTCCTGGTCATGTGTTTCCATTAATTTCGAAAAATGGTGGAGTATTTCGTCGAGCTGGTCATACAGAAGCAGCCGTTGACTTAGCATTATTAGCAGGTAGAAAGCCTGCAGGAGTAATTTGTGAAATTATGAATGAAGACGGTACGATGGCACGTGTACCAGACTTAATAAAGGTGGCTAAACATTTTGAATTGAAGATGGTTACGATTAAAGATTTAATAGCGTTTCGTTGTAAACGCGAAGAGTCTTGCATTGTGAAATAAACGTTCATATAGCTAATAGTACTAGCTAACTTTCTCTTCTTTGGCTTATTCATACTTTTTATAGTTAATAAGGAATAAAGATAAACAGCATAACCTTTATATAAAACAGAAAACCATGGAGGTAATAAGAATGAAGAAAATTGCAGTATTAACCGGTGGTGGCGATGCACCAGGGATGAATGCGGCTATTCGTGCTGTTGTTCGAAGAGGAATCTTTAAGGGGCTTGAAGTTTATGGTATACAACATGGTTTTAAAGGTTTAATTGACCGCGATTTTGTTAAAATGACTCTCGGCAGTGTAGGTGATATTATTCATCGGGGAGGGACGATCTTACAATATGCACAATATGAGAATTTCAAGTTAGTTGAAGTTCATCAACAGGCGTTAGCTCATCTAAAAGAAGCTGGTATTGATGGCCTAATTGTAATTGGCGGAAATGGTTCCATTAAGGCGGCGGAGAAATTAAACACTCAAGGATTCCCTACAGTTGGTATTCCGGGAACTATTAACAATGACATTGCAGGTACTGAGTATACAATTGGATTCGATACAGCTGTGAACACAGCTGTGAACGCCATTGATAAAATTCGTGATACCGCTTCTTCTCATGATCGTACCTATGTTATTGAGGTAATGGGACGTCATGCTGGAGACATTGCTCTATGGTCAGGAATGTGCTCGGGTGCAGAATCCATTATTATTCCGGAAGCCGATCATGACGTGGAGGATATAATTAGCCGTATTAAGCAAGGGTATGAGCGTGGAAAGACACACAGCATAATTGTGGTCGCAGAAGGGGTAGGCAAAGGAATTGGGAGAGAATTGGGGAATGTAATTCAAGAGAAAACAGGCTTTGACACAAAAGTGACCATTCTTGGACATGTTCAAAGAGGAGGACCTCCTAGTGCTTACGATCGGATGATGAGCAGTCAGATGGGAGCGAAAGTTGTGGATTTATTAGATGAAGGTAAAAAAGGTGTAATGGTGGGGGTGAAAAATGGTGGACTAATTCATACGCCATTTAAGGAAGCGGTCAAAGATAAACATACGCTTGATCTGAACATCTACCAATTAGCAAGAAGTCTATCTATATAGGATTGAAGAGCCAAATGTGAATACAAAAATAGTTTCTACAATTGGTCCAGTGTAAAAAACCTCTAAGAGGAGGAAGAAGGTTGAAAAAAATCTGGCTGGTACAATTTATTTGTATGGTTTTTCTTTTCATCTTAATAGTCCTTATGGTTACGTTCCTAAAAAAAGATGATAGGCCTAGAATGGTGGTTGTTTTGAAACAATCGAACATAGAGTATTGGAAAATCATTGAGGCAGGAGCAGAAAAAGCATTTGATGATTTTAATATAGATGGTGAAGTTATAGCACCTGATTCCGAATATTCATCAATCACACAGATTAACATGTTAAAAAATGTTCTGAAGAGGCATCCAGATGCACTAATTGTTGCCCCAACACATCCATCTGCTACTATTCCTGTATTGAAAGAATATAAGGAAAAAAATATACCTACATTGATGGTAGATACAGACGCTGGATGGGAGGATCAAACAACCTATATTGGAACGGATCACTATGTATTAGGAAAAAAAGCAGGAGAACTATTGGGCTCTATGCTACAACCGAGGGATCAGGTAGCCTTTATTGGTGGAATGTCAGTCAGTTCAGTCACGAATGAGCGAATAAAGGGAGCGAAAGAGGCTTTAGAAGCTATTGGAGTCGAAATTGTTACAGAACAAACTGGGTATGATAGTTTTGGAAAAGTGAAATCAGTAATGGGAAAAATTTTGCAAAGTTATCCTAATATCCAAGGTGTATTTGCCACAGATGACGTAATGGCTCTAAATGCATTAAGAATAATAGAGAAAAAAGGTTTAAAAATTCCTGTTATCGGAACAGACGGCACTGTGGAAATCCTGAAAGTCATTGAAGAGGAAGGAATGAGTGCTACAGTGGCACAGAATCCTTATGATATGGGGTATATAAGTGTTGAACAAGCACTGAGAGCCATTAAGGGGGAACACGTTGAAAAAAGGATTGATAGTGGGGTTGATATTTTAACTGTGGATAATGCGAAAGATAGGATGAATTTCCTGACCAAAATATTAAAGTTTAAAGGAAATTCACTTTTATATGGTATTCCTCCCAATATTCTAGAGTATGGTAATTAATATCCGCCCTATCTCAATCCTTGATATAGGTAACTGAAAATCCAACGAATTTCACAGGTAATTAAAATACATCACTTATCAATTGAAATTGAGGTAGATGGTGGCATTAATGCAGACACGGCTAGACTAATTGTTGAATCAGGAGCAAATGTCCTGATTGATGGTTCTGCAATTTATAATCAATCTGACCAGAAAGTCTCGATTAAAATCTTTAAAAGGACTTTATAATATAACCAAAATGAGGTGCTACAATGACAAAAAATATAATCTTTTTTGATATAGACGGTACACTTCTTGACTATGATAAAAAATTACCTAAGTCTACAAAACAGGCTATTCAAACGTTAAAAGAGAAAGGACATGAAGTCGCCATTGCTACAGGGCGTGCACCGTTTATGTTTGCTGACCTCCGTAATGAGTTAAATATTCAAACCTTTGTAAGCTATAACGGTCAATATGTTGTATTAAATAATGAGGTCATCTATACGAATCCATTAAATAAAGAAGCTTTAGAATCCTTAACAGACGTAGCAGTCTCGCATGGACATCCTATTGTTTACATGGACCATGAAGATATGAAGGCGAATGTTTCTAGCCATGACTATATTATTGAAAGTATCAATTCATTAAAAATAACAAAATTTCCAACACACGATCCACATTACTTTAAAGAAAGAGAAATTTATCAGTCCTTGTTATTTTGCCAAGAGAGAGAAGAAGAAGTATATAGAAAAGCATTTAAACAATTTGACTTTGTTCGTTGGCATCCTGTTTCCGTAGATGTTTTGCCAGACGCGGGTTCAAAGGCAAAGGGAATTGAAAAAATAGTCGAAAAATTGGGGTTTGAAAAAGAAAGTGTTTTTGCATTTGGCGATGGATTAAATGACGTTGAGATGCTTACAGCTATACATAATAGTGTAGCTATGGGAAATGCTCATGATGAAGCTAAAAAATCTGCTAGGTATATAACTAAATCGGTTGACGAGGATGGCATTTTGCATGGTCTCAGAATGATTGGTTTATTAGAGTAACTAGCTAGAACGTATCTGCAAACTGCAACATTAATTATTTTGTGCTTGTTGATGTGTCAAAAAATTAAACATAGGGAGAGGTAATGAGATATGAAATTTTTTATTGATACTGCTAATCTTGAAGATATTAAAAAGGCAAATAAAATAGGAATTTTATCTGGTGTTACAACTAATCCATCTTTAGTAGCAAAAGAAGGAATCAAATTCGAAGACCGTATCGCAGAAATTTGTCAAACAGTACCTGAAGTTGAATCTGTTTCTGCAGAAGTGACTCCTGAAGCTGTGACTGCTGAAGAAATGATTGCACAAGCAGAAGAACTGATGAAAATTAATAATGGAGACAAGAAAATAACGATTAAACTTCCTATGACTTTACCTGGGTTAGAAGCTTGTCGTTACCTAACAAAAAAAGGTGTTAAAACAAACGTTACACTGATCTTTACTGTGAATCAAGCGCTTTTAGCTGCTCGAGCGGGGGCGACATATGTTTCTCCATTTTTAGGTCGATTAGATGACATTTCTGAAGATGGAGTACAATTAGTTGCAAAAATTGCAGAATTATTCCGAGTTCATAAATTAGAATCACAAATTATTGCTGCTTCTGTTCGACATCCAGATCATGTAACGCGAGTAGCTATGGCTGGTGCTAACATTGCGACTATACCATATTCAGTCATTGAACAACTTTCTAAGCATCCACTAACGGATCAAGGTATAGAAAAATTCGCTACTGATTGGAAAAAAACCTCCAAATAGGTTATTGCTACTGAGACAGTATTCTCTCACCTTTATGGGGTGAGAGAATTTTGTATTCAATGACATAAAAAATAAAGACCGCCAGAGTGGCAGTCTTTATCCTAACTTACGTAAAACCTTGTATTCTTTAGATAGTTTCATAAATAATGTTATGTTTTTTGTGTCAAGTGCATCATCAATGCGTTCTTCAAGTAATACTTTTTTCCTGATAAACAGTGCTTCATCTAAAACCATTTGAATATACATGTCTAAAACAGGATGCTCTGATGGAACGTTTTTCATTGTGTTTCGGGACTTCATGATCTCAGTGTAAGAAGACTTTTTATTTTTCATTAAAGATCACCCCTGATGCCTTTTTTATATTGTATGGAATATGGGTTGGGAAATCAACCAAATATTAAAAATTTTTAAAAAATTTAATAGGAATAATTTCGGTATGTATGAAATACACCTGGTTGGATATCCTATTTCAAAAGGATGTGAAATGGATGAATAAGGATAGGGAGCTTGAGCTGTCACCAACTGCTTTAAATCCTCTCGTTGGATTTGAGTTATTCGATGAAAAAGGTGAGACTGAGAACAGAACTGAACAAATTGATGAGGAGTGACTTCTTTACAAATATGTTAAAGAAGTCACTTTTTTATGGTTTTTTTGTAAATTTATAGAATTTTTAAAACGTACATGCTAAATTGTGAATGGGATATATTACCTAATAATTTAGGGAGAGGTGTGCGACTGTGAATGAAAATATAAAGTACGTAGAAGATTACATTATCAATCGTTTTACAATGGCTATTATACCGGACTCAAACAAAATGTGTACTGAAGTCCTTGAGTATGAGGAAAACTTAGTCGTTCAAAAACGTCCAATGGAGGTTATTGATCAAAGCTGTCGATATTTTGGAAGTAGTTTTAATGGAAGGAAAGACGGGACTAAGGACCTAATAAGAGTTACCCATAAATCGCCCGTAGTTATAGACCCAGCGAATTCAATTTACTTTTTCCCCACGACATCCTCAACTAGATCACAATGTGTTTGGCTTTCTCATGGATATGTTAAAGAATATTCAAAAACAGAACATGATAATACAATTGTAACCTTTACAAATGGTAAAGAAATTACGCTTACAATGTCAGTTGGATCCTTCGAAAAACAGCTTTTCCGTACAGCACAGCTTCGATCAATTATTTCTTCACGGATTGAACAAGAGCAACGAAAAATGAACATGCTTCTTATGCCGAAAGGTGAAAAAGAGATCAGTGCATTGTATGAACAAATAATAAGAGAATTTCATCGTTATTCTTAAGATACTACATTCAAAAAGCTATCCAAAATGATGGATAGCTTTTTGAATGTAGTAAGAATCTTATTACCTTGCATTTACTTTATTCAAAAATTGCATTGTTCGAGGATTCTGCGTGTGACCAAACAATTCATCAGGAGTGCCTTTTTCAACAACAACTCCATTGTCCATAAAAATAACTTGATCGGCTACCTCACGGGCAAATTGCATTTCATGAGTCACTATGATCATTGTCATGCCTTCATCTGCTAGTTCCTTCATGACTTTAAGGACTTCTCCAACAAGCTCAGGATCTAGAGCTGATGTAGGTTCATCAAAGAGGAGCACATTTGGATCCATCGCCATTGCTCTTGCGATGCCAACACGTTGCTGTTGTCCCCCAGATAATTGATGTGGATACATGTAAGCTCGCTCTTTAAGTCCCACTTTTTCTAACAATTGAAGAGATTTCTTTCGTGCTTCTTCCTTTGATCTTTTTAAAACGGTTATTTGTCCCTCCATTACATTTTCAACAGCAGTAAAATGAGGAAAGAGATTATAATTTTGAAAAACCATGCCTGTTTGTTTTCTAAAAGAAGTAACCTGTTTGGAAGACAGCTTTTTCTTTTCAACAAACTCTAGTTCTTTTTCGCCTAATGAAATGTAGCCTTTATCAGGCAATTCAAGGAGGTTTAAACAGCGAAGAAAGGTTGTTTTACCAGATCCTGATGGCCCGATAATAACGGCTGTTTTCCCTTTTTCAACTGTTAGGTCAATTCCTTTTAAAACCTCTATATCATCAAATCTTTTATATAGCTTATCGATCGTAATCATGACAGACCTCCATTATTTTGCGACCGTTCGATCATATCGGTGCTCAAGTCTTGATTGCGCATAAGAGAGAACCGTACTGAACATTAAATAAATGAAGGCAACTTCAATATAAAGCCATAAAGGTTCATATGTGACAGCTGCAATTTGTTGGCCTTTTTGAAATAGCTCTGTAACAGTAATTGTTGCTGCTAATGACGTATCCTTTACAAGACTAATAAAGGAATTGCCGAGCGGTGGTATGCTAACTCGAACAGCTTGGGGAAGAATGACTCTTCTCAGCGCTTGTGATTTTGTCATCCCAATAGAAAAGGCTGCTTCCCACTGACCCTTTTGGATGGAAAGAATTGCCGCTCGAATAATTTCAGAGCTATACGCACCCTTATTTAAGGTAAAACCAATAACAGCTGCTGGAAAAGGATCAAGTGTAAGTCCAAGGCTTGGTAATCCATAAAACAAAATAAATAACTGTACAAGTAAAGGTGTACCTCTAAAAACCCATACATAAAATTTTGCGATAGCCACCAAGGGCTTAAAGCCTGAAAGACGTGCAATTGCTGTTAAAAATGCCAAAATAAGTCCTAAAACAAATGCAATTAACGTTAGTGGAATCGTAAAAAATAAACCAGCCTTTAAAATTGGAAAAAAGGAATCACTAAGGATTCCTATAATTCGTTCTGTTCGTTCATCTGCAAACATCACACATCAAGTCCTTTACTTAGATACGTCAGTTCCGAACCATTTTTCGGAAATCTTTAAATACGTACCATCTTCTTTCATATCTGCTATGGCTCCATTAACTTTCTCAACCAGCTCGTCACTGCCTTTGCGGAAAAGGAAAGCATTTTTTGTAGCGTCTTCCTCCTCATATGCTACCTTAATTGGTAGATCGGAACGCTCTTTTTTTAAATCAAGGAAAGACAGACTATCATTAAGAGTTCCGTCAATACGGTTAGAAACTAGAAGGTCTATTGCCTGGTTAAATCCATCTACCGCTGTGATCGTTGCCCCATGCTCTTCGGCAATTTTACGGTAGTTACTATCAAGAGATTGGCCTACTTTTTTACCTTTTAAATCATCTAAGCTTTTGATTTCATTGTTGTCTTCATGAACAACAAGAACTGCTTTTGAGACAATATAAGGCTCAGACATATCGTATTTTTCTAATCGTTCAGGGGTAATGGATACTTGGTTTGCAACCATGTCATAACGTTTTGCGTCAAGACCAGCAATCATCCCGTCCCATTTTGTTTCAATAAACGTAGGTTTCATATCAAGGCGCTTGAATACTTCTTCGGCAATTTCAATATCAAAACCAGTTAATTTATCTGATTCGTCGTGGAATGTAAATGGTGCATACGTTCCTTCCGTTCCAATCGTGATTTCTTCTTTTTCTTCTGTTGTTTTCTCGTCATTTTGATTACCACATGCGGTTAAAGTCAGAACGAATAAAATCGGAAGAAATGCCATTACTATTTTTTTCAAGATATAATCCCCCTGTATGTTGATAGGTTTTATTGTAAATAACTTTTCTAGAATAATTCAGACGAGATAGCTTGTCAATTATATTGCTTGGTTTTTGTATGAAGGAAATAGTGACGTGAATACGGTCATATTGTTTTGTTTGTCAAAATGTCCGCAGAGCATAATTTCCACTAATTAAAAGAATCTTAATAAGGACCAGGCATACTTATATATGTATTTTTTGTAGGAATGGTAAAGATTATGCAAGATTGATTAATAAGAAATGAAAGGAGAAACTAAACCTGTCTTTTCATAAGCGGAGGGAGAAATATAAGAAAAAAAGAAAATTAAAAAAGAAAAAAGGTGGCTATACATTTGGAGATTTTATTTCAGATTTGTTTTTTTTTCTTCCTGAAATGAGTGTGTTTCCGTTTAGGGTGCTTTGGATTGGGATCAGGTTGATTATAAGATTTTTTGATTGGACCTAGACGAAAATGAAAAACACCTCCAGTTTAGCGAGCAAGGAGGTATCTATACTTTGCATAGCAGTATATTTTACAATACTGTAAAGCTACATTCATTAATTATCTTTAAACATCGAATAGGTTAGAATGAAAGCAGAAGGATCTATTTTTGAGGCTTGAACAAATATGCCTCAATAAGTTCACATACTTTGTTACGGATTCTTGGATTAAAATAATTATGCTTTTCTTCATAGCCGTTATAGAGGAAGGAATAGAGGGTGAATGCCTCATCTCGTTCTACCCGATGAACTTTAATGTGTCGTTTATGAAGCTCTTGCTTAATTTCTGCTAAATCCTTTTGTGCTAGTTTTAAAGATTCTTCAACAAGGGCTAAATAAGGCCGTTGAAGTTTAAATGGGCTTTGTTGAATGACAGTTAAGTCTCGGTTTAAGATCGCAACAGTCATTGGTAAATAGATGGATTGTTCAATCATGTCACGAATGTCTTTCGGTATTCTGGTCACAAGAATGCCCCCTTCTAAAACAGAACATTTGTTCGTATATCATCATACATGATGAAAGAAAATTTCGCAAGTGCATAATGATATCATTATTGTATAGTCATGTTATCTTTCAAGTTTTGACAAAAATGTGTAAAATAGATACCAAAGGATTTGATTGAGGAGTATAACATGAACCCGGAGACATTACAGGAATTTTTTTCTTTAGAGCAATTAATGGAGTTATTTGAAACCTATCGTTCGTTTGGTCCGTTTTTTGGAATGCTTTTACCAATGATCGAGGCATTTTTTCCGTTCTTACCGCTTGTTGTATTCATAGTTGCAAATGTTAATTCATTTGGATTATGGATGGGATTTTTTTTATCTTGGATTGGTGCATGCTCAGGTGCTATTATTGTATTTATTATTATGAGAAAGCTAGGTCAGTGGAAATTTCTTAGACGCCTGCAAGAAAAAAAGGCGCTTAAAAAATTGTTAACATGGATTGAGCGGAGGGGTTTTAGTCCGTTATTTCTTATTTTATGCTTTCCATTCACACCTTCTGCTGCGATTAATGTTGTTGCGGGGCTTTCGAGAATAAACTTTTGGCAATTTATCTTAGCGGTTTTATCTGGCAAGTTTGTCATGATCTTTATGGTTAGCTTTATTGGTCAAGATTTACATGCACTCTTCACACAGCCAACTAGGTCCATTATTGTTGGGATCGTCATATTTTTATTATGGTTTATTGGAAAGAGAGTCGAAAAGCGCTTAAATATGACCATGCCTGTAAAAAAAAGAGGCCGCTAAACCTTGTAGGAGGTTATATGAAAAAACGAGGAATAGCTTTCACAACAGTAGGTATATGTTTAATGGCTATTTTTATAAAGAACCTTATATTTGTGGAATACAAGGTAGAAGGAGTTTCTATGCAACCCACTTATAAGGAAGGTCGGTTGCTTTCAATTAATAAATTAGGCTTATATTTTTCTTCATTAAAGAGGTTTGATATTGTTGTCTTTTATCCACCTAATAGTGAGGATATTTATGTGAAAAGAGTGATCGGATTACCTGGTGATGAAATTCATTACAAGGATGATCAGCTTTATGTAAATAGTAAGGCAGTTAATGAGCCGTTTTTAACTACTAAGAAAACGGAAGTAACAAAGCAAACGGGAAACTTTACACTTGAGGAGATTACAGATAAAACGAGAATTCCTAAAGGCTATATCTTTGTTATAGGGGATAATCGAATTCAAAGTCGGGATAGCCGTCATTTTGGATTAGTAAAAATTGATGATGTTATTGGGACTGTTGGAGATCAAAAATAATTGCTAACTTACAATAGGTTTACCTTCTTGCATTTTGAGGAAGTTGTAGCCTTTGAAGGGTTAGCATTTTTTGTTGAATTGAACTATTTACATACAAGATTGACTAAAATTAGACAGACTTTTTGTCATAAATTTATACTATAATGAAACTATGGGCTCTTTTATAGAAAGTGGAGCTATTTTTTCACTATCAGAGTATATATCTTAATGGATGATAGTATAAGAAAAACTAAGGCTTTCGCCCTTGACTTGGCGGTAAGCCAAGTTTTTCTAAAGTTTAGTAAGGGGGATGGGAAATGCGTGAGGTTGTTATAACTGCTGCGGTGAGGACTCCTATTGGTACATTTGGAGGCGCTTTCAAGGAGTTGTTGCCTACACAGCTAGCTGTACCTGTATTAGACGAGGTTGTGAAGAGAAGTAAGCTAGAAAAGCACGAGGTAGAGGAAGTTATTCTTGGTCACTGTATTCAACGAACTGATGAACCAAATACTGCACGTACGTCAGCACTTTTAGCGAATTTCCCTGACCAAACAACAGGGTATACCATCCAAAGACAATGTGCCTCAGGGCTTCAGGCGATAATCTCTGCTGCCATGCAAATTCAAACTGGCCACTCCAATATTGTCATTGCTGGAGGAGTAGAAGCGATGAGTGCAAGTCCTTATTTACTTAAACAGCACCGCTTTGGCTCTCGTCTTCAGCATGGACAAGTGACTGATAGTGTATGGGAGATATTAGAAGATCCGATTCATCATATTATGATGGGAGAAACGGCTGAGAATGTAGCAGAAGAGTATAACATTTCTAGAGCGGAGCAAGACGAACTAGCTTTATCAAGTCATACTAGGGCCTTAACTGCGATCGAAAAAGGACGTTTTTCTGAAGAAATTCTTCCGATCACAGTAAAAACAAGAAAGGGTGAAGTAACTGTTTCCAAAGATGAAGGACCTAGACAGGTAAAGAGTGAAAAGCTCTCATCATTACCGTCTATTTTTAGAGATAATGGAACAGTAACAGCAGGAAATGCTTCATCACTTAATGATGGGGCAGCAGCGCTTGTGTTAATGGCTAGAGAAGAAGCTGAAAAAAGAGGACTTCCTATTTTAGCGAAGATTTCCCATTATTCAGTTGCTGGGGTTGATCCAAAGGTCATGGGGATTGGTCCTGTACCAGCCATTCAAAAGGGGCTAGACTCGTTAAATTGGACAGTTGCTGATTTGGATGTAATTGAAATTAATGAAGCCTTTGCCGCACAATACTTAGCGGTTGAAAAGGAGTTAAATCTAAATCGTAAAAAGGTTAATGTGAATGGAAGTGGAATTAGTCTAGGGCATCCTATAGGTTGTACTGGTTCTAGAATTGTTGTTAGTCTATTACATGAAATGAAACGTAGTGACGCACAAAAAGGACTTGCTTCACTGTGTGTTGGTGGGGGAATTGGTGTAGCATTGTTTGTTGAAAGAGAGTAGGAGTAGATAAGGCTGGCGCCAAATGTCAGCCTCTTTGTTTTTCTTATACAAAACAAAATAGGATGTATTCACGTCACCATTAAAATTGAAGGGAAAATGGAGTATTCCTACAAGCCCCATTCAAATCGTCCCCATTTCCTTCATACAAAAGTTGGTAGTGTGTGATAAATGGAATTTACTTAAAAAGTAAAGTAAAATATAAGGAGATACGTAGATATAAAAACAAACAATGTGAGGATGACTAAAGAAGCAAAGGGTCAGCCTCTTTATTTTTTAGATGAAACTGAGAGTAAACTTTAAAAGTAAGCGGGGAATAAACGTGAGCATACAATTTATTCTAGGTCGTTCAGGGAGCGGTAAAACAGAAACGATCTTAAATGAAATAAGAGAGAAGCTATTCGAGGAACCAATCGGTCGTCCAATTATTTACCTCGTTCCTGACCAAATGACGTTTGGAGCAGAATATGAATTAATTCAAACACCGAACCTAGGTGGGATGATCCGTGCACAAACGTTTAGTTTTAGTCGTTTAGCATGGAGAATTCTTCAGGAAACGGGTGGGATAACTCGTCATCATCTCTCAAGCACAGGCATTCAGATGATGTTAAGGAAGCTAGTGGAACAATATAAGCAGGAATTTAAGGTGTTCACGAAGGCAAGTGATAAGAATGGGTTTATTGAACAGCTTGAAGCGATGTTAACCGAATTTAAACGCTATTGCTTATCACCACAAGAGCTTGAGGAATACTTAACAAGTGCAAATACGGAACAAGATAAAAAATCGTTAACAGACAAGCTTCACGACATGGCATTACTTTATAAACAATTAGAAATTCAGCTAAGTGATAAATATGTTGATTCAGAGGATTATTTACACTTACTTGCCCAAAAGGTTCAGGAGTCTGACTATTTACAATCTGCAGATATTTATATAGATGGATTTCACAGCTTTACACCTCAGGAATATGAGGTTGTTGGAGCATTAATGAAACATGCAGCGAATGTAAAAATAGCTCTTACAGCTGACAAACCATATGTAGAGCATTTACCACATGAGTTACATCTATTTCAAATGACCGGAAAAACATACAATAAACTTCTCCAATTTGCCCTTGAGGAGGGTAAAGAAGTAGAGGAGCCACTATGCTTAAGTGAACAGCACCGTTTTACTAAAAGCCCTTCATTGAAGCATCTTGAGAAATTTTATGATACAAGACCAACTAGTGTTTATGAAAACCACACGAGCTTGACGATTTTTCAAGCGGCAAATCGCCGTTCAGAGGTCGAAGGGATTGCACGACAAATCCACACACTCGTAAGACAAGAAAACTATCGTTATCGTGATCTAGCCCTACTTATCCGAAACTCAAACGATTATCGCGACGTGATTGAGCAAGTATTCCGTGATTATGAGATTCCTTTTTTTATTGATCAAAAACGTTCAATGCTTAACCATCCTTTAGTTGAGTTGATTCGTTCTACATTAGAAATAATCAATGGTCATTGGCGTTATGAGGCTGTTTTTCGAGCAGTAAAAACAGAGTTGCTTTTTCCATTTGAATTGAATAAGCAAGAAATGCGCGAGGAAATGGATTTACTAGAAAATTATGTCCTTTCATATGGCATACAAGGTTCAAAGTGGACAAAGGATAGCCGCTTTCGTTATCGCCGTTTTTATTCACTTGATGATGACTTTGTTGTGACGGATGAAGAAAAGAGGATGGAAGAAAAGCTCAACCAGCTTCGCGACATTGTTGTCAAACCAATTTTAGCATTACAAAAAAGACTAAAACGCAGCAAAACAGGACGAGCTCTTGCTCAAGACTTGTATCTTTATTTGGAGGAATTACAGATTCCTGAAAAAATGGAAAGCCTTCGCATGGATGCTGAAGAAAAGGGACTTCTATTAGAGGCAAGAGAGCATGATCAAGTATGGCAGGCTGTTATTAATCTATTAGATGAGTTTGTCGAAATGCTGTCAGATGAAAAAGTGTCCTTAAAACTTTTCGCAGAGATTCTTGAAACAGGACTAGAATCCATGAAGTTTTCATTAGTGCCACCTGCAATCGACCAAGTATTAATTGCCGATCTTGAAAAATCAAGATTTTTTCATGTGAAGTGTTCGTTCATCGTAGGGGTAAATGATGGAGTCATTCCAGCTAGACCGAAAGAGGAAGGTATTTTAACAGAGGATGATCGAGAGGCTCTACATTATCAAGGAATTAATCTTGCCCCAACAGCTAGACAGCAGCTACTTGATGAAAACTTTACGATTTATATGGCTTTATCCAGTCCATCTGAAAAGCTTTATTTATCGTACCCTATGGCTGATGAAGAAGGAAAAGCACTGCTTCCTTCTGTCATTGTTAAACGAATTGAAGAGATGTTTCCAACGATTGAAAAACAGCGACTCCTCAATGAGCCTGAACAGCTTTCTTTAGAGGAGCAGCTTTCATTTATTGTGAATAAAAACGTGACCTTATCCTATGTCACGTCCCAGTTGCAATCATGGAAGCGTGGCTATCCAATCCATCCGATTTGGTGGGATGCCTATAACCACTTTATAACATCTGAAAATCATTTGTTAACAAAAAGAGTGTTAAGCAGCCTATCTTATCAAAATAAGCCAGAGCAGCTAGATACATCGGTAAGCCGTGAGTTATATGGAGAGCATATCCAGGGTAGCGTCTCACGAATGGAGCAATTTAATAGCTGTCCATTCTCACACTTTGCCACACATGGTCTAAAGCTGCGAGAAAGACAATTTTTCAAGCTCGAAGCACCAGATATCGGGCAATTGTTCCACTCAGCGCTTAAGCTAATTTCAGATCGATTACACCAGCTAAATCTTGATTGGAAAGAGCTAACAACGGATCAATGTGAGCGGTTATCAAATGATGCGGTCGAAAAGCTTGCACCACGCTTGCAAAGAGAGATCCTGCTTAGCTCTAATCGCTACCATTATATTAAACGAAAGCTGCAAAAAATCCTTGCTCGTGCTTCAGCGATCTTGAGTGAACATGCAAAGGCTAGCGGGTTTACACCAGTTGGCCTAGAGCTTGGTTTTGGAAAGGGAGGCGAGCTCCCACCAATCCGCTTTACCCTGCCAAACGGCTGTACGATGGAGGTAGCAGGAAGGATTGACCGAGTGGACAAAGCAATAGGCTCAGGACGTGTCCTGCTCCGTATCGTTGACTATAAATCTAGCGATAAAAATGTCCAACTTACTGAGGTATATTACGGTTTAGCCCTGCAAATGCTTACCTATTTAGATGTAATCATTTCAAATTCTACTAAGTGGCTTGGTGTAAAGGCTACCCCGGCTGGCGTCTTATATTTTCACGTACATGATCCAATGATTCAGGCAAATACGATATTGTCACAGGATAAGCTTGATGATGAAATTTTCAAGAAGTTTAAAATGAAGGGGCTATTGCTTGGTGATGAGGAAGCAGTCCGATTAATGGATAACAATCTTAATGAAGGAAGTACATCAAATATTATCGCAGCAGGCTTGAAAAAAGAAGGTGGCTTCCGATCAACCTCATCGATTGCAAGTGAGGATGAGTTTGATGTATTAAGAAGTTATGTTCGCTCTACGTTTAAGAAAATCGGAACGAATATCACGGATGGAATGACTGATATCAGTCCATATAAGCTAAAGGATAAAATGCCATGTACGTTTTGTGATTATAAATCTGTTTGTCAATTTGATGAATCATTAGAGGAAAATAACTATCGTGTTTTAAAAAATGAAAAAAATGATGACGTGTTAAAAAGAATGAGAGAGGAGGTTGGAGGCAATGAGTGACATGATTCAAAAACCTGAAAATAGTCAATGGACGGATGATCAGTGGAAGGCAATTGTCTCAAGTGGACAGGACATTTTAGTAGCTGCAGCAGCCGGTTCTGGAAAAACGGCGGTACTAGTTGAACGGATTATTAGAAAAATACTTTCCAAAGAAAATCCGGTTGATGTAGATGCTTTGCTCGTTGTGACATTCACAAATGCATCTGCTGCTGAAATGAGAAGCCGTATCGGAGAAGCGTTAGAGAAAGCATTAAAGGAAAACCCATCCTCCCTTCATTTACGCAGACAGCTTACATTGCTGAATAAAGCATCAATCTCAACATTGCACTCATTCTGTTTACAGGTTGTAAGGAAATATTATTATTTGATTAATATTGACCCAAGTTTTCGGATTGCTGATCAAACAGAGGGACAATTACTCATTGATGAAGTGCTTGATGAGATGTTTGAGGAGGAGTATAGCCGTGAAGATAATGAGGCATTTTTTGACCTTGTTGATCGCTATACATCTGATCGTAACGATGTTGAGCTACAAACATTAATTCGTGAGCTTTACTTTTTTTCAAGATCACATCCAACACCAAGTGTTTGGCTTGATCAGCTCACATCGATGTATGATCTTGGTGAAGAGGAAAATGTTGAGTCATTACCTTTTGTTCAGTATTTGTTGCAGGATATTGAGATGCAGCTATCAGGTGCAAAGGATCAGCTAGAGCAAGCAATGGAACTAACAAAGCGCCCCGCTGGTCCAGCGCCTCGTGCGGAAAATTTAGTTGATGACTTAAAGCAGGTTTACGAGCTGTTAAGATTAAGAAATTCATGGGAGCAACTAAGTGAGCAAATCAAGACGTTTAAATTGTCACGAGCGAAAATTGTGAAAGGTGATCAATATGATAAATCCTTAACAGACCAAGTGACATCGTTACGAAATGCAGCGAAAAAGCAAATTGAACAGTTACGAGATGAAATGTTTTCACGAACCCTTCAACATTATCTAAAAGACTTTGACCATTTAAAGCCGGTTGTAACGAAGCTTGTTTCGCTCGTAAAACAATTTGCAGAGCGCTATGAAGGAATGAAAAAGGAAAAAGGGATCGTAGACTTCGCAGATTTGGAGCATTATTGCCTGCAAATCTTACAAACGAATGAAAATGAACCGAGTGAAGCTGCATTGTTTTATAAGCAGCAGTTTGTTGAAGTCCTAGTCGATGAATATCAGGATGTAAATCTTGTTCAAGAATCGATAATAAAGCTAGTAACAAAGGATGAGGAAGCAACAGGGAATTTATTTATGGTTGGGGACGTGAAGCAGTCGATTTATCGCTTCCGTTTAGCAGAGCCGTTTTTATTTTTAAGTAAATACAAGCGATTTACTCAAGCAGCTGAACAAACGGGCATGCGGATTGATTTATCGAAAAACTTCCGAAGCCGAGCTGAGGTGCTTGATGGAACAAACTATTTATTTAAACAAATCATGGGTGAGAAGGTCGGAGAAATTGTTTATGATCATGATGCAGAGCTAAAGCTTGGAGCAACGTACCCTGAAAGTGAGCTTATGAATACGGAACTGCTGTTAATAGAACGTGGAAATGAAGAAGAGGCTGAACAAAGTGATGAGCCTGGAGTTTTTGACGAGCAAGAATTAGAGACTGTTCAGCTAGAAGCAAGATTGATGGCGAAAAAAATTAAGTTACTCATCGATTCTCAATTCCAAATTTATGATCGTAGCATTGGTGATACTCGTGCTGTCACTTTTCGTGATATTGTTATTCTCCTTCGCTCGATGCCGTGGGCTCCGCAAATAATGGAGGAGTTTAAACAATCAGGTATACCTGTGTATGCAAATCTTTCAAATGGATATTTTGAAGCGACAGAAGTGGCCATCATGCTATCCGTTTTAAAAGTCATCGATAATCCCTATCAGGATATCCCATTAGCATCCGTGCTTCGTTCTCCTGTTGTTGGTGTGGATGCTAACGAGCTTGCGCTTATTCGTACGTTTGATAAAAAAGGAACGTTTTATGATGCGGTGAAAGCATTTTTAGCGAAAGGTTCATTAGTGAACAAAAACCTTTTTATAAAACTGAACGAATTTGTAACGCTTATGCAAGGATGGCGTGATCTTGCAAGGCAAGGTTCAGTTTCAGAGTTAATTTGGCAGCTTTATCGTGATACAAAGTTTTTTGATTTTGTCGGTGGGATGCCTGGTGGAAAGCAGCGCCAAGCGAATTTACGTGCACTTTATGATCGTGCTCGTCAATATGAAGCAACATCTTTTAGAGGCTTATTCCGATTTTTACGATTCATTGAGAGAATGCAAGAGCGCGGTGATGATCTCGGTGCAGCTCGTGCCCTTGGAGAGCAAGAGGATGTTGTCAGGTTAATGACGATTCATAGTAGTAAAGGTCTAGAGTTTCCAATTGTCTTTGTTGCAGGGCTCTCAAAGCAGTTTAATATGATGGATCTTAATAAAAAATACTTGCTTGATAAGGAATTAGGATTTGGAACAAAGCTGATCAATCCTGCATTACGAGTTAGCTATCCAACGTTACCGTATATTGCATTAAAAAAGAAAATGCGAATGGAACTTCTCGCAGAAGAAATGCGTGTATTATATGTTGCCTTAACAAGGGCAAAAGAAAAGCTATATTTACTTGGAACGTTGAAGGACCCTGATAAGAAAATGGCTGATTGGAGAAATCAACTGTCCCACCCTGATTGGCTTTTACCAGATTTTGAACGAGCGAAAGCTAAAACCTACTTAGATTGGATTGGTCCTGCATTAATTCGTCATCAAGACTGTGAGGTACTGGGGGATGGGCAAATTTCTCTAAATGAGGAAATCTCAAAGCATCCTTCAAGTTGGACGATTGAAACAGTGAAAGGTGACGAGCTCGTCGAAACCTTTAAGGCTGAACAGGAGCTAAATCACGAACTCTTAACATCTATTAGTCTGGGTGAAACAGTATCGATTGAAAGTGAACGAAAACAACAAGTGGACGATCAACTAACATGGTCTTATCCTTATAAGGCTGCAACGAAAAATCGTTCAAAGCAGTCTGTATCTGAGCTGAAAAGGCAGCGAGAAGTTCAGGATGAATATAGTGATCAGCAGCTTATTAGGAAGCAATCATCTCAAGTCTTTTTATATAATCGACCTAGCTTCATGCAAAGTAAATCTATTTCAGCTGCGGAACGTGGAACGGCGATGCATACAGTGATGCAGCACATAAAGCTTAGTGGGTCAGTAACGAAAAAGGATGTTATAGCTAAAATTCAAGAGTTAGTTGGTAAAGAAATTCTCTCTCCTGAATTAGCTGAGGTTATCAACATTGAGCAAATTGTTGAGTTTTTTACTTCACCTATTGGAGCAAGACTACTTCGGGCAAAACAAGTATATCGCGAGATACCATTTAGTTATGCGCTCCAAGCAGATCAGCTTTATGAAGATATGGAAAAAGAACCGATATTAGTACAAGGTGTAATTGATTGTCTATTTGAAGATGAAGAAGGCATTGTTTTGTTAGATTATAAGACTGATACAATTGAAGGTCGCTTTCCTAGGTTGGCAAACGCAGAACAGGTTTTAAAGGAACGATATCAAGTGCAAATTGATTTATATACAAAAGCGATTGAAGACATTATCCATCGACCTTTAAATGAGAAATATTTATTTTTCTTTGATGGGGGATATTTAATAGATATGTAGAAAACTAGGTTCATTTGGAGGTTGGAATGTTAATAAAGCTTTTGACTTAGTTTTGGTGTCTAGCTACAGCGCCGTTGCCTCAGATCGCACAGGGCGTGCAAGTGCAGGCAAGAGATGAGAACGCGCTAGTTTTTGACTGCCTCGAGCCATAAGCCACTCCATAATTGAAGGCAAAGAACGCCTTCTATTATGGATCGTCTTATTTGCTCGAGGCTGAGCAAGGCGCTCCCGCATTTCAATTTGAAAGGATGTAGAACAAATGCGAATATTGCACACGGCAGATTGGCACCTTGGTCGCTCATTAGAAGGTCGCAGTCGCTTAGCTGAGCAAGCACAATTTATCGACGAGCTCGTTAAGATCGTTGAAGAAGAAAAAGTCGATGCCATCTTAATGGCTGGTGATGCATTTGATACGGTCAATCCACCAGCTGCAGCAGAGCAACTGTTTTATGAAGGTCTTTCCCGCTTATCTGATAACGGGAAAAGACCAATAATTGTAATTGCCGGAAATCATGATAATCCTGATCGCCTGTCTGCTGCATCACCTTTAGTAGGTAACCATTCGATCCATTTAATCGGTTATCCAATGACAGAGGTTTTAAAAGTTGATGTCCCACGAGCACAGCAAAAAATGATGGTTGCTGCACTAGCTTACCCATCAGAAGCTAGACTTGAGCAAGTGCTTTCAGAAGCACATGATGAAGTGCTGTTACGAAATAAATACGATAAAAGAATCCGAGATCTTTTTTCGATTATGAGCAAGCAGTTTCAACCAGATACGGTAAACATGGCGATGAGTCATATCCATGTAGCAGGGGGAAGCTCTACTGATTCCGAACGTCCAATTGAAGTAGGGGGAGCGTATACAGTTGCGGCTACAAGTATGCCTGAAGCTGCCCAATATGTGGCGTTAGGGCATTTACATCGTCCACAAAACATAAAACGTGCAAGCACCTTAACTCGGTATTCAGGTTCACCTCTTGCCTACAGCTTTTCAGAAATTGGCTATGCGAAGTCCGTAACAATTCTAGATGCAGAACCAAATCAGCCTGTTGTCATGAAGGAAATTCCTTTATCCTCTGGAAAACCGCTTGTAAAATGGAAGGCAACAGAGGGGATAAGTCAGGTGCACAGCTGGTTAGAAGAAGGCCGTGATTCATCTGCATGGATTGATTTAGAAATACATCTAACGACAACTTTATCAATTGAAGAAATTCACAGATTACGAAAATGGCACCCAGGCTTTATTCATATTCGTCCTTTCTTTCAACAAGAGCTTGAGGTTGCAGCGAAAAGACAAGCCAATTTGCCCATGGATCAATTATTTTCACAGTTTTATGAAAAGCAAACTGGTGGAGCAAAACCAGAGCAGGAGCTAGTCAAGCTTTTCTTGGAGCTAGTCCAACAGGATGAGGATTTTGAGGAAGGTGATGAGGAATGAAGCCGATACAGTTAGCTGTTTCTGGATTGCATAGCTTCAGAGAAAAACAGGTTATTAACTTTGATTCATTATGTGATGGCGGGATCTTCGGGATTTTTGGACCGACTGGAAGTGGTAAATCTTCCATCTTAGACGCTATGACACTTGCACTATATGGAAAAGTCGAGCGCGCAATGAACAATACGCACGGGATCTTAAATCATGCAGAAGATCAACTCACTGTGTCCTTTACCTTCGAGCTTGAAAATGCTACTGCTACGAAAAGATATACGGTTGAACGTGTACTCAAACGGACAGATGAGATAAGGGTGAAAACGTCGATTTGCCGCTTGATCGAAGCTGGTGAAGAGCATGTTGTCCTTGCAGATAAAGCGGTAGATGTGAATGAACATGTATATGGATTACTTGGCTTGACGATCGATGATTTTACGCGTGCTGTCGTCCTTCCACAAGGTAAATTTGCCGAGTTCCTGTCATTAAAGGGTGCTGAACGAAGACAAATGCTTCAACGCTTATTTCATCTTGAACAATATGGGGATCAGTTGTTGAAAAAGTTAAAAAAAAGATTAACAACAGCAAAAATTAAGCGTAACGAGCTTGAAGCTGAGAAGACAGGCTTAGGTGATGCTTCCTCTGAAGCAGTGAAAGAAGCTGAAGAGCGTTTAAAGGAAGCCGAATTGCTACTGAAAAAACGAAATACAGAACTAGAAAGTGTCACAAAAGACTTTGAGGAAAAGCAAGGTATATGGCAGCTTCAACAGCAAAAAGCTGAAATTGAAAAGGAAAAATCAATCGTCGAAAGTGAAGAGGATACGATTAATGACTTACAAAAACAGCTCAAAAAAGCAGAGGAAGCTGAATCCTTACGACCTTATGCTGAGTCTCTCCAAGCACTCAAGCAAGAGAAACAGGAAGCGGAAATAAATCTTGCTGCAGCAAAGAAAAATTATGTTGAAGTGAAGGCACAGTATGAGAACATTAGTCGTTCTTATGAAGAAATTCGCAAAAACAAAGCAGATCAGGAGCCGATTTTAGTTGCTAAACGCGAAAAGCTTCTCCAATTGCAAAAGATTGAAGAAGATGTCCAACGTGATAAACAGCTAGTAAATGAGCTATACCTTAAAAAAGGAGAGCTTCAAAGGCAACGTGAAAATAGCTATGCCTTATTGACGAAAGCACAGGCGCTAGTTGAGAAAGCTCTGGTTAAACAACAAGCATTAAAAGATGAACAAAAAACAAAAATAGTTACAGCAAAAAATAGAGAACAAATTCGCTCTGCCTATGAAGCAAAGCAAAAGGTTATACAAAGTCACCAACTAGTAACGGAAACGACTGAATTAGTTAATAGCAAATCAACAACAATCGATAATGAAAAACAAAGGTTGAACCTTTTGACAGAGAGGTTAACAACTAGTAAGAAAAAACTTAAAGAGCAATTTATCAGCTTGAACCAGCTGTATTTTCTCGTAGCAGAGAGGGAAAGAGAGTATGCCGGGTATGTTCAATCTGTAAAAAATCAGTTGGATGCTTTATTAGCTAGGGAAGAAAAGGCAAAGAGTCAAAAGCTAGCTCTGGAACTCGTTAAGCAATTGAATGATGGAGAGCCATGTCCAGTTTGTGGATCATGTAGCCATCCAAGTCCAGTGCATGTAGTTGAACAGAATGCTAATGAAGTAGAAAAGCAGTCGGAACTGTTAAAGGTACAGCTTGAGCGTTTGCATGGCTTAAGTCAGGAGAGTCACTCGATTAAGATCAAACTCGAAGGTGTATCACAACAATTAGCATCTGATTTTTCATTTCTTCATGAGCTTAAACAAATCAAAGAAGCACGAGTAGATAAGGTGTTACCAAACGATCAAGAGCTATCTGCCTTGCAAGGATACAGAAAGTTTCACGCTGAATATAAAGCAATTTCTCAGGATTATCTACATGTAAAAGAATCAATTGAGAAAATGATTAAACAGATACGTGAGCTACAACAGGAAGAGATGAGATGTAATGATTTCATCACTACAGCTACAAAGGATGCACATGAATGGATAGAGAAGCAGCAAGCACATAAACAAAAATACGATCAAGAGCGATCATCCTATTCGGAACGATTTCCTACTACACCACTAGAAAAGGTTGAGCAACTTCAAAAGGAAATCGTGGATAAAGACGAAGCATTTGAGCAATTAAATGAACGAATCCAAAAAAGTATTTCATTTATTGAAGAACAAGAGGTAACAGTAAAAGAGCTGGAAAGAAAAAATCAACAATTAACAGAACAAGAAATTGAATTACATGCTACCTTAAAAAATCGCGAGCAGCTTATTGCTGAAAAACAAGAAAAATTAAAAGAGATAGATTCAGATCAACAAATTAGCCTTCTGATTGAAGAAACAGAAGTACAATTAAAGCTGTTAGTTGAAAGAGAGAACGAATTGTATCAATCATGGCAGCAGAAGTCTAATCAACTTCACCTACTACAAAGTGAGCTTGCAGCTTATGAAAAATCATATGATCAAACAAATCATAAGCTTAAAGAGGCTGATCAAAAGTGGAAGACAGCTTGTGAGAGTACTTCATTTAAGACGATTGAAGAAACAATTGCTTCTCTTTTATCACCTGAGATAAAACAACAAATGAAGGCGAAAATTGAGTTCTATACAGATAAAATAAAGCAGCTTTACACAGATTTACATCGTATTGATGAAAAGCTTACTGGTAAGCAACTATCACTTGAAGTTTGGGACCAAATTCAACAAGTAAAAGCTGAAATGAAGGAACAAGTTGACGAAGCGGTTGCCAGCAAAGGAGCTGCAACGAATGCACTTCAAGTGCTGTTAGAAAAGCATGATCGTTTCATGATAATTGAACATCAGCAAAAAGAACTTGATGACATGCTGCAAAAGCTTGAAAAGCTCCAAGCCGTATTTAAAGGAAATAGCTTTGTTGAATATGTAGCCGAAGAGCAGCTAGAGCAAGTAAGTCGTGATGCGTCTGAACGACTTGGAATTTTAACACGTGGCAGGTACGCAATTGAAGTAGACTCTCAAGGTGGCTTTATTATGAGAGATGATGCAAACGGTGGCGTTAGACGACCTGTATCATCACTATCTGGTGGAGAAACCTTTTTAACATCCCTTGCATTAGCACTATCCTTATCAACGCAAATTCAACTTCGTGGTGAATATCCGTTACAATTCTTCTTCCTTGATGAAGGGTTTGGAACTTTAGACGTTGATCTGCTTGATACAGTTGTGACAGCACTTGAAAAGCTTCAATCGCAAAACCTATCAGTTGGTGTTATTAGCCATGTTCAAGAGCTACGTGCAAGATTGCCAAGAAAGTTAATCGTCGAGCCAGCTGAACCTTCTGGAAAAGGATCAACTGTTTATTTAGAATCTTTATAGGTTTAAGGGCAAACATCTTTGAATGGAGAGGTAGTTATCTATTGAAAAAAAGCAGGAGAATATTCCTAAGCCATTAGCTTTTAAGGTACCCGCATAAGAAGAAATATAATAACACCTATAATAGAAGTGGATTTCGTACACTGCTTTTAACAATTTAAAATTTAAAATTTAAAATATGTTAACTTTTATATAAAGTGGTTTGCGTAAAGATTTAATTGAGGCAGAGGACTGGACAGAATTGGCAGAAGAAACTCAAATATGGCTCAAAAAAATTGAAAAGAACTAAAACCACCATCTAAATCCAGGCTCTTAAGCTTGTAGACAAAGTCTTCTTTCTTGGACCAGTCTGCAGGCTTTTTTGTATTATGGAAAGGAATAACTTCTTGCTGGGTGAAGAGAAAAGGGAAGAAGAGTCTAAGAAAGTTGTTGGTAGCATAAATTAGGTAAATAATATTGAATTAAGAGAACGTTGCGTTTTATAAATCGTAGAAAGTAAGAGAGTTTATAAAAATAGTAGTTTAAAGAATAATTATCATTTTTTAATTAGAAATAGGTCAAAAAGGGGCCCTGCAAACAAAACGCGGATAACGTTAAGAAGACTTTTGGAGTTTTAAATGTCATTTAGTGTACGTTAAGAGTTTATTTCATTTTGCATTTGTCCCGATAACAACATCGCAATTTTTAGCTGCTCACAGATTTTACCAAAAAAATGGATTAACAAGTATAGATCTTAAAGATTTACCTGGGGATTTTCCAGTGTTACAGGTGGATAAACGTTCTACAAGTATTTGGTTGATTAGATACATTCGAAATTTTGTTCTTCAACTATCGGTGGCTTTTCTTCAACTAGTGATGATGTGTTATGCTATCGGGGAAACTGGTCAGTTTTGTTGAATAAATGGGCCATTTTGAATTCCGTATTATATAATAATAAAATTAGCGAATACTAGAGATAAGCCCCACTTTATGGAGGGATTTTTATTGGTAATTGAAACAAATTCATACAAAGATATATCTGATGCTACAAAAAATTTACGTGATATATCTTATGAGCATTGGCTTCGTTACGAATTATTTACGTTTGATTGGTGGTTCCTTCTAGCCCTTTCTATTATTCCTTGGATTATTTGGTGGAAAGTGTTGGATAAGAATAGGATGAATGAAATTATTATGTTTGGATTGTTCGTTGGATTAATTTCTGTGATTATTGAATACATAGGTGAATATATAACTTTATGGTGGGGATATAAAATAAAATTGTTTCCTGGAGGATTTACGCACATTTTTCCCTTCGATTTAACAGTGCTTCCTGTTAGTTATATGTTAGTGTATCAATATTTTCCTAAATGGCGTTCATTTATAGTAGGTATGTTAACACTGTCTTTTGGAGCAACTTTTGTTTTTGAGCCTTTACTTGATTGGATGGATATTTATGTTTTACATACTTGGAAATATATCTATTCCTATCCAATTTATTTTGTGATAGGTCTTTTTTTAAAGTGGCTTGTCGAAAAAATAAAATGAAACAGCTTTGACAGCTCTAAATTAAAACTAAGGATACTTTTTTATTTTTTCTAAGAATCTTTTGAAAGATGTTTTTCTTTCATCTAAATGAATAAATTTCCTTTAACTAACATAATAGGTGGCATTAGTGGAATAAAGGAGTTTTAAAGGGAACTCCTTTTTCTTATGTAGCTATTTGGGCAGTTTAATTGAACAAAAAAACCACCTATAGGGTGGTTTCAGAATGTAGCAAATATGATATGAAATTGGGGCAATTGTCTAACATACTGGACTGGCTGCCTGTGCTTATAAAGGAGGTTAATAGGGAAAAAAACCTTTTGATCAATAAAGAAGCAGTTCTAAACTCGATACGATTTAGACTGCTTTTTTATTGTTTAGGAAATTATAAAATTCTAGGACTGTGGATAAGCGCTCTTCATCCAGCTTCAGCACCTAGCCCCTCGAGGTCATAAGCCACTCATGAATTGAAGGTAAAGAACACCTTCTATCCATGAGCGTCTTATTTGCCCGAGGCTGATCAAGGCGCTTGCGCTTTTGTTCTTAGCCTTTATAGTTTCGGGTACTCCAAAAGAGAACAGCTTAGAATTCCACCCCTGATTTGTATAGAACACTTAATTATTAGCTACCATATTTTGATCTGTTACATCAGGATCAATCATATTTGTCACATTGATGCCATTATTAATAATATGGAAATCCCCCGTGCCTCCCCCGCCAGAGCCTGAGGCTGATTTTGATTGGCTTTTAGGAGCTAGATAAAAGGAGTCTCCGAAGTTGACCACTCCGCCCTCTACACTATTAATCTTGATCGGACCTACAATTGCGGGCATATAAAAACATCCTTTTCGATTTCGATGGTACTTTACTTTATGCATTTGTTTTTAGGATTGTTCGTCTTCTAAAGGAAAAGGGGGAAAGCATACGTTTTAATCTTTAAAGTGACGAATATGCTTCGTACGTGTTTCACAAATAATATCTTTTGTTGATCCAATTTGAAAAACGGCGGAACTTGATAAAGATAATATATTTATTGCGTGTACGTTAATTCTTGGGTTTTCGTGAAAGAAATTAGTTGTAATTTGTTCATATACTATTGGTTGGGGAATTTCCTCTTCAAATATTGGATATTGAGAAAGATCTCCTTCTTTCCCGTAATACCGTTCTTCTTCCCGTTGGACAGCCAAAACTTTTACAGTAGGACTTATCTGCTTAGAATCTCCGATAGTAAATACTGAGCTAATACCAATTGAATTAACATAGACGACTGATACGTTAGAGAATCGACTAATCATTGTGGCGCCAGTGGCACTAGTGGACCGACAATTAGTGATTCAGGTGGAGTGTCAAATACAGATGAAAGTGTAATGGTATTTGTATCACCAATTAAGAAGACAGACGAACTAGACACCCCAATAATTCGGATTGAACCTACCTGTATATCACGATTTACTACTGTGAAATTCATACGTGTTTCACACCCTTTACAAAAAGATAGGCATACGTTTTTTATACTAGGTTTTGTTTCTAGCTCCGAGCGCTTGCTCTTTTCCACAGCTTATGAAGCATCTTTCGGTAAATGATTTAAAAAGTGCATAATGGAGTTTTCTACGTCTTTTTTAACTTGTATGAGGATTTCTTGTTTTTTATCTAGCAGGGATTCCTGTTCTGTTAGTGGTTGACCATTTAAATAATATTGAATTCGACTATCGATTTGTTTCCGAATATCATCGATAATATGCTTACGGTGTAAATCATCCAAGCGCAGATCATATTGTTGCTCTGCCTGTTCGATAAAACGTACACAATCCTCATTTAAAAATTGATTTACTTCTGCACTACATTGCTGAAAAAGATCGTCTCGTACTTGTTGTTGTACTCCGTTTACGTTCATCCCTTTTTGTTGTACGTCGAAATTTTCTATTTGCTCAGGATTCGTTGGATTTAAGCCTATATTCAACGTGCCATTAAGATTTTCAACCTTTAGTTGGTCAAACTTATATTCAATTTTTTCAATATTTGTGTGTGGTTGATTTTTAATTTGTTCAATATCTGAACGTAGCTCCTTTATTGTTTCATGAAGTTGTTGAATCCTTCGATCCTGTTGTTGGATATAGTGCTGAAGTTGTTGTAAATAGTTCATCGTGTCGTTAGTATAATACAAACCAATTCACCCGCCTTTTGTTCCTCGCTCAAAAGTTGTTAGTAACTATATATGCAGGAACGAAAAATAGGTGAATGCCTATTTATGGTGCATCTGGAGATGTTAGTGGGACGATTGCTCCTTCAGTTTCCGCCACAACCCCTGTTGGCGTTTCTGTCTCGATTTGAGGTGCTGCTTCAGTAAAGCCACCTGCATTATAAAGGTTTGAAAGAGGTTTAATAATTCCGGCACTGCCAATTTGTAAAACGGAAGAATTGCTTACAGCATCGACCCGTAAATAATTAATACAAATCGATTGGTTAATATAGAAATTCAACGTCAACACTCCCTATAAATTTCCTGCAATTGGTTGATCGATCACGTCATTATCGTACGTATTTGTAACAGAATTCTGATTGTAAATGTTAAGTCCATCGCCAGTGTTAAAGGAACCTGCACCAGCAAAGGTTTTAACTTCACTATATGGAGAAATTGTAATTACGTCGCCAATATGAACAATACTACTTGTTCCGACACTATTTACCTTAAATGCACCTACTATAGCTGGCATGATTAACATCCTTTTTTTCGAGTTTTGCAAACGATTCACGACAAACAAACATTCATGTATGTGTTATGTTTTTATATACTTTATGAAAAAAATAGGAAAATGTGTGATAAACGCGGAAAAATCAAATAATAGAAAAATGCATGAATAAGTGTAGAAGATGGTAGGTAAAGGATGAAAAAGAAGAATTCGAAACATTTGAGGATAAAAAACGATTCTTTACTTTTTGCTTCTAGCTTAACAACATTACTATTTAGTTAGCTTGTGTTTTTCTTTCCATTTCGTTGTTTTTATTACTCCATTTGATCTCTTGAAGTAATAAGGTATCTAATTCCTGGCTACATTGGATTGTCTCAATAGAATTTAATCCAAATTGCTTTGCGGTTTTAATTAAATGCTTTCTTTTCAACTCGATTTCATTAGCGACCATTTTCTTACTCCATCTCTTTAATTAGTATTTGAACTCTCTACAAGTAGTGAATAGACTAGCAATTATAAGAACAAGCCTATTATACAATGGATTAATTGAAAAAAATCACATTCGCTAAAATAACAAAAAAGAATACAAAATTCTACATTCCTATGCATGTTATGAATAGGAAGATCAAGAAACATCTCCGTAATTTTTAAAGGAAATAAGCAATGGCTTATCGAATATCCTTAAAGGACCTAAATGAAAAAATACACACTAATACTAACCAACTATACAAATTAGGAGGGTCTTTATGAAATTCGTAACAGCAACAATACATAATGAACAGTTTATTGGCCTTGTACATGGTGATAAGATAATTGATTTGAAAAAAGCGGAGAAAGACATATTTGAGTTATCGTCGTTTCCAAAAACTCTTTTTGAATGTGTGTCATTAGGTGACAAATTCGTGCAAGATGTTAAGCAGATTGTTGATAAAATCAATGTAGAAGAGGGATCGGAAAGCTACCTTTATAGGGGAGCTGATGTGAAGCTGCTATCACCAATTCCTAGACCCGCTAAGAATATTTTCTGTGTAGGAAAAAACTATCGAGAACATGCAATCGAAATGGGAAGTGAAGCAGACGTACCTGAACATATCATGCTATTTTCTAAAGCTCCGACAGCTGTCATTGGACACGAGGACGAAATTGACCCGCATATACATATAACGCAAGAGCTTGATTATGAAGGTGAGCTTGCTGTAGTGATTGGAAAAAAGGGAAAGCAAATAAAAGAAGAAGAAGCAATGGATTATGTGTTTGGATACACAATTGTTAACGATATTACTGCTAGAAACCTTCAATCACAACATAAGCAATTTTTGCTTGGAAAAAGCTTAGACACCTCATGTCCAATTGGACCTTATATTGTACATAAATCTTCAATACAAAATCCTTATGGCTTAACGATTACAACAAAGGTCAATGATGAAGTAAGACAGAACGGGAATACAAAGGACATGATTTTTTCAATTGAACATATTATCTCAACGATCTCTCAAGGGACAACACTTGAACCGGGTGATATTATTGCAACAGGAACTCCTGCCGGTGTTGGGAAAGGGTTTAACCCTCCCAAGTTTTTGCAACCGGGTGATGTTGTGGAGATTGAAGTTGAGGGGATTGGAGTATTGAGGAATTCTATAAAAGAATTATGAATTTGAATCTAGAAAGAGGCTGAAAAGTAGACAGCCTCTTTCTGCTTTTTCTGTAACTATGATAGAACTTTTTTAACCTTTTCAATCGCCCAATCCAAGTCCTTTTGTGAAATGATAAGCGGAGGAGCAAGACGGATTACTGTATCATGTGTTTCTTTACATAAAAGTCCTTCTTCTTTTAGTTTTTCACAATATGGTCGGGCTGCTTCTGTAAGCTCAATACCGATAAATAAGCCTCTACCGCGAACATCTTTAATAAGCGGGTTCTTTATTTTTTTGAGTTCATTTTGCATATAGTTTCCTAATTCATTTGAACGTTCGGCTAATTTTTCCTCAATTAAAACATCAAGTGCCGCAATAGAAACTGCACAAGCTAGCGGGTTTCCTCCAAAGGTTGAACCATGTGAGCCTGGGTTAAATACGCCGAGAATTTCCTTATTAGCTGCTACACAAGAAATAGGGAAAACACCACCGCCTAATGCTTTACCTAAGATATACATATCAGGTTTTACATTTTCCCAATCGCATGCAAACATTTTTCCAGAACGTGCTAACCCAGCTTGAATTTCATCGGCTACATAGAGAATGTTGTGTTTCTTACAAATATCATAGGCTTCGCTTAAATAGCCTTCAGGTGGAATGTTAATACCTGCTTCGCCTTGAATCGGTTCAAAAATAAAAGCAGCTGTATTTGGGGTAATTGCTTTCACTAATGCTTCTGTGTTACCAAATGGAATCACTTTAATTCCCGGTAGCATCGGTCCAAAGCCTTCTTTGTATTCATCACTAGAGGACATTGAAACAGCTGTCATTGTTCGGCCATGGAAGTTATCCTCGCATACAATGATTTCTGCCTGGTTTGTAGGTACACCTTTTACTTGATATGCCCAACGTCTAACTGCCTTAACAGCAGTTTCAACTGCTTCAGCTCCGGTATTCATTGGCAGGACCATGTTTTTTTGAGTAATCTTTGCGACTTTTTCGTACCAGGGTCCAAGTTGATCATTATGAAAAGCACGTGAAGTCAGTGTAACTTTATCTGCTTGCTTTTTTAAAGCATCAATGATTTTAGGGTGTCTATGACCTTGATTTACAGCTGAATACGCACTAAGCATATCCATGTATTTATTGCCTTCTGGATCTTCAACCCACACTCCATCTGCTTTTGAAATAACTATAGGAAGTGGATGATAATTATTTGCACCAAAGCTCTCAGTTTGCTGAATTATTTTTGAAGACCTAGTCATTGTATCTCCTCCAATATAAGGGTGAATAGGTTATTACTACTTATCCTATTCCTTCTCTAACAATAATATATGGATGATTGGCACACAACATCCTATGTGAAATAGCTTTTTATTATCGTGTTTTCGAAAAATAGACACAATAAATCGATACTTCGAGGAACTTTCATTAAGTTTTTTAGTGAATCATGCTAAAATAGGGTTGTCTGTCTTTGAACCTATTAAGGAGGAATAAAATATGACACATACGCATATTACGACATGGGTAATAGCTATAATCCTTTTCTTTGTAGCTAACTCTCTATTTAAATCAGGAAAAGAAAAGCCATCTAAAATTGTTCACATGGTGTTAAGACTGTTCTATGTTCTCATTATGGTGACGGGTATTATCATTACTTTAGATCTTACTAAATTCAGCGGTGAGTATATTGGAAAGATTATTTTAGGAATACTGACAATTGGTATGATGGAAATGGTGTTAGTAAAATTGAAAAAAGGTAAACCAACAAAAGTATTTTGGATTCTATTCTTTGTGGCACTTATTTTAACAATTTTATTAGGTCTACGCCTGCCATTAGGTTTTTGGCTATTTCGATAATTTTAAAACGAAGTGTTTGCCCGAAATGGAGCAGGCACTTTTTTGTTTTTGGCTGTTTTCGCAAAGATTGTTGCTTTTCGTAAATAACTATACTATACGGATATAGCCTGTCTTCGTGCTCTTTTCGCTTATTTACTAAGTGGTACTCTCTTGAAATTGCTTATAGTTTCTAAGATAAAAATCCCAAAGCCGATTTTTATAAGTCTAAAGCAACAAACTTTTAGAAAAGAGCCTTGTTTTTAGAAAAGAATAAAACATATTTACACTAAGTTCGGTGAAACTATTTTTACATCATGTAAATTAAGGGTGTATGTGGCAGGGAAAGTGGTGAGTCATTTGACTTTAAAAGATGCTTCAACAAGTAAAAGAATAGGCATAAGGATTTCATTGATTTATCTTATCATCAGCTTTATTTGGGTCCTAGTTTCTGACATGCTTATGAATGGGTACAATGCAACTACTTGGTTAAGCATTTTCAAGGGATGGATATTCATTTTTGTTAATGCCATTTTACTATATATGTTAATCCAGAAAAATGTTGTGATAGTTGAAGAGAAGAAGGAACATTACCGACTACTGATTGAAAATTCACTTGAGACGAACATTATCCATATAAACGGGGAAATTGTTTATATCAATCAAGCTGGTGTTGATTTGCTTAAAGCAAAAGATAAAAATCAGCTTATAGGTATGTCGGTGTTTGATTTTGTTCCGATTCAGGAGAAAAATAGAGTAATTGAAAGGATAGAAGAAACAAGAAAAAAAGGGAAAACAAAACCAATGGTTTCTAGGTATAAAAGTTTGAGTGGAGAGGAAATCATTTGTGAAACGTTTAGTTTTAAAACATATTATCAAGGTAAACAAGGAATACATGTTTTAGTTAGAGATGTTACAGAACGAGAAAAGGCAGTTGGAAAAATAAATTATTTAGCTTTTTATGATGAATTAACTGGTTTGCCAAATCGAAATAAGCTTTACGCTTATATTGGAAAATTAATTGAAAATAAAGTTGATGATGATGATTCGTTTATTGTTATGTTTATTGATATGGATCGGTTTAAGATTGTAAATGATGCAATGGGGCATAGCAGCGGGGATATGATGCTAAAAGAAGTAGCAAATCGATTATCTTCGTCTGTTAGTGAGGAAGCACTTGTCGCCCGTATTGGCGGAGATGAGTTTGTTATTGTCATCCCTCAAATGAAAAAAGAGCAATCTCCTTTATTTGCCGGGAAGATCATCGATGTGTTTAAAATACCGATTACCATTGATCAAATAGAGGTTTACACAACACCAAGTATTGGAATTACTTGTTATCCAGATGATGGTGAAGACATTGATACACTGATTAAGAATGCAGACACAGCCATGTACTTTGCAAAAAAAACTGGTAAAAATAATTATAAATTTTTCAATCAAATTCTAAGAGATAAGCTAAATAATTCTTTTGCGTTGGAAAATGGAATAAGAAAAGCATTAGAGAATAACGAATTTATTCTTCACTACCAACCACAACTTGATCTCGAAACTGGTCATGTCATTGGAGTAGAAAGTTTAATTCGATGGAATCATCCAAAAAAAGGCTTACTTTCACCAGCAGAATTTATTCCTGTAGCAGAAGAAAATGGTCATATTGTTCACGTAGGATATTGGGTGTTGGAAAAAGCATGTCGGCAGCTTAAATTATGGCATGAAAAGGGTCTAACGGATATAAGCATGGGAGTAAATATATCGCCTATTCAATTTGTTCACAAGGAGTTTATAAATAATCTAGAAAGAATATTAGTTGAAAACAGGATTGATCCGAAGTATTTAAACTTAGAGATTACAGAAAGCGTTGTTATGAACATTGATGAATCTTTAGTGTTAATAACCAGGTTAAAAGAAATTGGGGTTCAAATCTCTATTGATGATTTCGGAACGGGATATTCGTCATTAAGTGTGTTAAAGGATCTACCTGTTGATTACTTGAAAATTGATAAATCCTTTGTAAACAACATTCACACAAATGAAAAGAACCTCTTACAGACGATTATTGACATAGGCAATAATTTTAACTTAAAGCTAATAGCTGAAGGAGTGGAATGTAAGGAACAATTGCAGATTCTTCAAGAAAGAAAATGTCATATTGGACAGGGGCATTATTTTTGTAAACCATTGGAAGAAAACGAAGCTGAAACTTTTATAAGAAATCATCAAAAATAATCTATAGTCAACATGTAAAAGACCTTCAATTGCTTGAAGGTTTTTCATGTTTCATCTATTTAGTGGAATCATCAAAAAATTTAATAGTGAGAACTAATAAGGCTTCTTTGCCCAAGGCATGTAGTAATTTCAATTCGATCTGAGGAATGTACTCCCCGCACGAAATGATGCTGAATCGCGCAAATACTGTCTTCATTATCAAAATGATAAAAGGAAACGCCCTTTTTATGAACTTGGGTTTCTAAAAATAGTAGCTGATTGTAGGAGTATACACAATCATATGGTGAAAATGATAGGGAATTTAACAATTTAATGAGACGAACAAATGTCTCATCAGGTAATTCCTTTAGCATTTCATCAAGTGCTAGTGGAAGCATTTTTCTGATTCGTACAGTATCTCCGCAATTTAATGAAGACAAACCGAGCTCCGTTTTGACCTTTCCTAAACCGACCCACTTTCCAGGTTTCCAGCCATGAGGACTTAGAATTTCTAGATAGTGATCTTGAATATCTTCTAATAAATGAAGCTCATCATTCATATCATCATAAATGACGTACTGATCGTTAGTTACTTCGATTAAGCCAATTAAGTACGAACGTTTTTGATTTAATAATAAGTCTGTTCGTTTATAAGGATACATTCATTTTACCCTCCAGTGATTGTGAAACATGTAACGATGTTTACGAAAATATACTTCTACCATCGTTTTAGACAAAACGAACAAAATTTATGCATCAGTAATTTCTCTAGGACAAATCAACAATTGATTTAGTTGGGCATACAATAGTTACATCTGGGAAGTCATAGATGGTGGTGTGTATAAACAAGTTAAAATTTGCTAGGGAGATGATGCTTCAATGTGTGGGATTACAGGCTGGATAAACTTTAAGGAGAATATACGCACAGAGCAAAATACAATGAAAAAGATGACTGAATCGTTAGCAAAAAGAGGGCCTGATGATACAAACATGTGGGGAGAAGACTACGTCTTATTCGGTCATAAACGATTAATCGTTGTTGATCCGAAATGTGGAATACAGCCAATGACGCGTACAAAAGACGGGAATTCTTATACCATTTGCTATAACGGAGAGCTTTATAATACAGAAGATATACGAAAAGTACTTTTAGCAAAAGGGTACATGTTTAAAGGTCATTCAGATACTGAAGTATTGCTTCAATCCTACATTGAGTGGAAAGAAGAATGTGTACACCATCTAAATGGTATTTTTGCCTTTGCTGTATGGGATACCACTCGGGAAAAGCTGTTCATTGGAAGAGACCGCTTAGGAGTTAAACCATTATTTTACAAAGAGGAAAATGGCTCGCTTATTTTCGGTTCAGAACTAAAGGCAATTTTAGCCCATCCATCCGTTTCCGCTGTGTTAAATAAAACGGGGTTGTCTGAAATATTTGGTGTTGGACCATCAAGAACTCCAGGTGTTGGTGTATTTAAAGGAATTGATGAACTACGTCCTGCCCATGCGCTCATTTTTACAAAGGAGGGGTTAAAGAAATGGCGCTACTGGAATGTTGAAAGTAAGCCACATGAAGATACGTTAGATGAAACAGCTGAAAAGGTTCGCTATTTATTTACAGATGCAGTAAAAAGACAGCTCGTATCTGATGTGCCTTTATGTACGTTTCTTTCAGGAGGACTAGATTCCAGTGCAATTACTGCTGTAGCAGCAGAACACTATAAAAATGAAGGCAAAGGTAGACTTCATACGTATTCGATTGATTATGAGGATAATGAAAAATTCTTCAAAGCAAATGAATTTCAACCAAACTCAGATGGACCTTGGATTAATAAGATGTGTGAAACCTTCAATACTGTTCATCACAGTAGCGTAATAACACAACAGGAATTAGTGGATCACCTAATTGAAGCTACATTTGTGCGTGATTTACCGGGGATGGCTGATGTTGATTCTTCCTTACTTTGGTTCTGTCGTGAGATTAAGAAGGACTTTGTTGTTGGATTATCAGGAGAATGTGCGGATGAAATCTTTGGTGGCTATCCATGGTTCCATCGACCAGAAGACTTAGCGAGTTCAGCTTTTCCATGGATGCGTTCAACAGATGAAAGAATTAAGTTGTTAAAGCCTGAATGGCAGGATAAATTAAAATTAAATGAATATGTACAATCGCGCTATCAAGACACGATCAATGAAACACCACTCCTTGATGGAGAGTCAAACATAGAAGCACAAAGACGTCAGCTCTTTTATTTAAATATCCATTGGTTTATGGCGAACTTGTTAGATCGAAAGGATCGAATGAGTATGGGTGCAAGCTTAGAGGTCCGTGTACCATTTGCTGACCATCGCCTTGTAGAATACGTGTGGAATATACCTTGGGACATAAAAATGCATGATGGCCGTGAAAAGGGCATTCTACGTAAAGCATTAGAAGGAATTCTTCCTAATGAAGTGCTCTATCGTAAGAAAAGTCCATATCCAAAAACACACAATCCTGAGTACACAAGATTAGTGAAAAATTGGCTTCAATCACTTGTTAGCAATAAAGACTCCATTTTACATGTGTTATTAAATAAAAAAGCATTAAACGATATTATTGAGTCTGAAGGTAGAGCCTTCCAAGTACCTTGGTTTGGTCAATTAATGTCTGGGCCGCAGCTTCTAGCACATTTAGCTCAAATTCATGTATGGTTTGAGAGCTACTCGATTAATATTGATGAACGCTAAGATCCAAAAAGTTTATTGTAATTAGTTTTGGTATCTAGCTCCAGCAGTCCGACTTTGTTAAAAGTCGGATGCCTAGCCCCGAAACACAGGACGTGCAAGTGCAGTTACAGCGACAGGACGTCGCGTTTGTAACTGCCTCGGGGGCATAAGCCGTTCAATATGAAGGTAAAGAACACCTTCTATTATTGAACGGCTTATGACTGTCGGGCTGGACAAGGCGCTTCCGCATTTCCTAGGAAACAGCTGGCCGCTGGACAAAGCGCTTTTTCATCCATGCTCGTGATTTCCATCGATACAGCATGATTAAACCTCGTACCCATTCATCTGCAATATAAGCAATCCAGACCCCGACAAGACCTAAATCATAATGAATCCCTAATATATAGGCAATAGGTACAGCTACACCCCACATTGAGAGAATTCCCATATAAGTTGGGAACCTGATATCTCCTGCAGCCCTCAATGAACTGATGATCACCATGTTAAATGCCCTTCCAGGTTCGAGTAGAATGGTAAGGAGAATGAGTGTACCACCGACCTCTAATATTCTTTCATTGCTAGTAAAAATTCCAAGAAGATGATCGGAAAAAATCGTGAAGATAACTGCCATGAGCGTAGAGATCACAATTCCATAGTAAAGACTTGTTAAACATCGTTTATAAGCTGACTCATACTCCTTGGCACCAATTAAATATCCAATCAAAATTTGTGTTCCTTGACTGACAGCCATGCTAAACAACAAAATAAACATGATTAAGTTTTGGGTATAGATTTTAGTTGTTAATGCTTCAGTTCCAATCATTGTAATAAAAAACGTAATCATCATTTGCGAGGTGTTATAGGAAAGCTGTTCACCAGCAGTAGGGACACCGATATGCAATAGGTTTTTTACATGGTGGGTTGGTAACTTGAAAAGTTCTTTAAAATCAAGTGTAAAGTTAACACGCTGTTTCAACATGTAAAGAATCACTAGTAAACCAATAAAACGTGATACAACAGTTGAAATGGCTACACCTTGAACACCTAGTACAGGTAAACCAAATGGACCAAATATAAACAAATAATTCCCAATGATATTGATAATATTCATACCGATCGTAAGGTACATCGTATCTTTTGTATAGCCATAGCTTTTAAGAATGGCACTCGCTGTCATAATCAATGCTTGAATAAATGAGAAGCCACCTACAAGCTGTAAATAAACAGTTGCTTCAGGTAAAAGCTCCTTTGGTAGATTCATAAGTTGAAGAATATCTTCACTTGCAATGACTATAGCGACACTTATGATGATACTTATTAAAAGGTTTGCAGATAGTGATACAGATGAGATCTCTTTTGCATCCTTGTAATTATTAGCTCCTAAATATTGAGCAACAAGTATGGTTGTTCCTGTTGCAATAAATCCAAACATGACGATTAAAAGAAATAAAATTTGATTCGATACACCAACAGCAGCTACTGAATTATCAGAATATTGGCTAAGCATAAGTGTATCAGCATTCCCCATTAACATATGGAGCATTACTTCAATGAAAATTGGCCATGTTAGAGCAAATAATGTCATTTTACGATCTTGTCTTGTTAATGACATATTTAACAACTCCTTTTAGTTAATCGTTAATAATCCTTACTTAGTTTACAGACGTTGTTGTATAATAGAAAGAGAGTATAACGATAATTTTTGGAGAAATACGACTATAAGGATGATCTCAATATGTCCTATATTGAATTTAAGGTTCCACCATTTCCTACCCTAATTACTGGTGGATATGCGATATTTGAAAAAGGAACAAAGCACTTTAGACGAGTATTCACTGTCTTTGACTTGATTTATGTTAAGTCGGGTGAATTGTATATAACTGAGGATGATATTCCTTATACGATCGGTGAAGGACAATACATCATATTAGTTCCAGGGTTTGAACACTTCGGTCATAAAGGCTGCCTTGAAAAAACGGAATATTATTGGTTTCATTTTTTGATGCCTACTCATTATGAACTTGTTGAAGAAGGAATCGAAAATTGGGCGGATATTCAAGAATCAGATGGTGACTATGTAAATCCATCAACCTATCGATTTTGTCTCCCTTGTTTTGGAGAGATTGAGAATGTTAAGTTTGTTGAGAATATCTTTGGCAACTTAATGAGTATGAATCAACAAACACCAGATTTTAAGCTAAGGCAGCAATTGTATTTTCAAGAATTTCTCCTTCATTTGCAAAAGGAAGCATGTAAAATACCTTCTGCTGCAGAACGAGTTGTTGAAGTTACGGTAAAATACTTACAAGATAAATTTAATGAAGAAATTAAAATGGAGGATATTGCGAAGGCCCTTCATTTTCACCCAGACTATATCACACGTTGTATGCAAAAAATCATCGGTATTACCCCAAATATGTATTTAAACCAGTATCGAATGAATCAAGCAAAAAAAATGTTAGCAACAACGGATGACAAAGTTGCTAACATATCGCAAGAGGTAGGTATTACGGATTCAACTTATTTCTCTAAGCTATTTAAAAGACTAGAGGGCATGAGCCCACACGAGTATAGAAAAGTCATTCATAGACGAGAGCGGAGAGGGTAAGTTGTTTGTGTCTAGCTCCAGCGCCGTGGCACCAATGCACAGGACGTGCAAGTGCAGTCATAGATGAGGCCGTTGCGTTTTTAACTGCCTCGAGGGAAAAAACAAAACCCTTTTTTCCTAGGGCATAAGCCACTCGAATTGAAGGTAAAGAACACCTTCTATTTATGAGCATCTTATTTGCCCGAGGCAGAACAAGGTGCTAGAGCTTTTCTGAGGACTACTCTTTGTCTTTATTAATAAGTAAAAAACTAAAGCCATATGGATCAAGAGTGACAGACAGTTTTTTAGAGTGTGCTGCAAACTCTTCCAAATTCCATAAATCGAGCATGGTTTGATCCTTTAAATCGATTGGCAATGGAAAAGTTTGCTGAGTAGGATGATTATTCATAACAGCAATAAGAAGCTGCTGCTCATTTTCTTTGCAAAAGGAAAAATAATTACGTTCATTTTCAGCTGTTAACATTGTAAAAGAGCCTTCATTCGCTAGGATAGGATAGCTCTTTCGCAGTGTTAGTAGCTTTTTAATGAATTCTAGCATGTCATGATCCTGCGCATCCTTTTCCCATAGCATACACTTTCTACATCCTGGATCTTGCTCACCTGTTAGGCCAACCTCATCTCCATAATAAATGGAGGGTGAACCTGTATAGCTAAGTTGAAAAGCGGTTAATAGCTTTACTTTTTGTTTATTCATACGAGCAAGATTTAAAAGACGAGGTGTGTCATGGCTCCCGACTAAATTAAAGGCAGCCTCATGAACAGGTTTTGGATATTGATGAAGATAGCCTTGCAGCTCATGACTAAATTGTTCAGCACCGATCGCGTCATAAGCAAAAAAGCGAAGAAGGAGATTTGCTAAAGGATAGTTCATCACAGCGTCAAATTGATCTCCCTCCAGCCATGGCATCGCATCGTGCCACACCTCTCCTACAAGGTAAATATCTTTGTCAATTGATTTCACTGCTTGTCTAAATTCTCGCCAAAATTGATGGTCAATTTCGTTTGCGACGTCTAATCTCCAGCCATCAATATGAAACTCTTGTACCCAATATTGTCCAACCTCGAGCAAGTATTTTTTTACTTCTGGATTTTGAGTATTTAGCTTTGGCATCGACTTCTCAAAAGCAAATGTATGATACTGAGGACGGCCTTGATTCGTTGATATGGTAGAAAGATGAAACCACCCCTTATAACGAGAGCTTTCTCCATTTTTTAGTACATCCTGAAAAGGAGGGAAATCTTCTCCACAATGATTAAATACAGCATCAAGCATCACCTTTATCCCGTGCTTGTGACATTCAGAAACTAGGCGTTTAAACGTGTGCTTATCACCAAATTGAGGATCGATTTCCATATAATCAATCGTGTCATATTTATGTATGGAGCTTGCTTTGAAAATAGGAGTAAAGTAAATTCCAGTTATTCCTAATTCAACTAAATAATTGAGCTTCTGGATCACTCCTTCTAAATCTCCGCCGAAGATCGTTGTAGCTGTTGGTTCTGTACTATTCCATGTAAGAGTTCCGCTAGGATCATTTTCACGATTGCCATTTGCAAAACGATCAGGGAAAATTTGATACCAGACAGTATCCTTAACCCAGCTTGGTGCATCAAAGCGATCTGAAGGGTGATGAAAAGGAAAACAAAAATAAGCTGAAAAATCATCGTGAACCGTATCACTAAACCCTTTTTCAGTGTAAAAAAGCTCTTGCTCATTATTTTTTAAATGGAATGCATATCGCATACGACGCTGTGGTGGAATGACTTCAACAACCCAATAATCAAATAACTCGTCATTACCGCTTTTTTTCATTTCAATTGAGGACTGTTTCCATTTATTGTTTTCAAATTCAAAAGGATCACCATAGTAAAGAAAAATGGTAGTTATATCGTTGCGTTTTGTGCGTATTTGGATATGTAACGTATCGTCATTACATACATAGGCAAACTGATTTTTCGGTCGATGATAAATTGCCTCTTTAAGCATAGATGCCTCCTTCATAAATCCTTTTCACAGATTTGAACTATTTGTTTATAGAATCGACACATATTTTAAAAAATAACCAATATCAATTTGACGTGCTATAAGTGAAAGCGATACTCTTAAAATTGTAGGTAAAAATACATAGCGAATGATGGAGGAACATAGATGCGTAAGCAAGCTTTAAAACTATTATTAATTCCGTTTCTTCTTTTTTACGCCTTACCAGTAAGCGCAGATGAAAAAGAAGAAAAAATATGGCAGGAAGAATTAGTTTATTACGTTGTAGTTGATCGTTTTCATAATGGTAATCCACATAATGATAGAGATGATGTTGATCCACAGAATCCTTCAGCTTACCATGGTGGTGACATAGAAGGGATTAGTAAGAAGTTAGATTACCTTCAAGATATGGGCTTCACCACAATTGCTTTATCGTCAATCCTTGCGAATGAAGCAGGTGGCTATGCTGGAGACCTGGTAGAGGATCATAAGAAAGTAGAAGAGCATTTTGGAAGCATGGAAGATATCAAGGCTTTAGTTGCGGAGGCACATAAGCGGGATATGAATGTTTTGTTAGAGTATGTAGCAAATCATGTTGGACCTAATCATCCTTGGGTAGAGGATGATCGTAAAAAAGAATGGTTTCATGAAAAAGTAGAATTAACAGACGTACAAAATGAAGAGATGAGATTAAAGGGATGGTACAACGGATTACCTGATCTTGCGACAGAAAATACTGAAACAAGAGACTACTTAATTGATGCGGCTAAGTGGTGGATGGAAGAAACAAATATTGACGGGTATTATATAAACCATGCTGATACGATTGAAAAGGAATTTTGGCAGTTATTTAATACTGAGTTAGAAGAGGTAAACGAGAATTTTTATCTAGTTGGTTCATTGCTAGATAATCGAGATGAAACAATGACTTACTACCAAGAAGCAGGTTTCGATTCACTTTTAAATGAACGCTTTTATGAAGAAGCTTCAGATATGTTTGCAAATGTAGACCAGCCCTTTGCATCAGTTACTAATGTAGTAGAGGAATCAGCAAATACTCTTAGTACATTTATTGATAGTGATAACACTGTCCGTTTTACAAGAAAATCAATTGAGAATCAACAGCACCCAGGAATTAGATTGCGAATGGCCTTTTCCTATATGTACACAATACCAGGCACCCCTGTAGTCTATTATGGTACTGAAATTGCAGTGGATGGAGGAGAGCCTCCAGAAAACAGACCATTAATGAACTTTCAATCAGATGAAGAATTGATGGATTACATGGGAAAGCTAGCAACAATTAGAAAAAGCCTCCCGTCTTTAACAAAAGGTGATTATCATGTTTTGTATGAAAAAGACGGGATGATTATTTTTAAGCGATCGTTTGAAGATGAAACGGTTATAGTCGCAATCAATAATACTTCAGCTTCACAAAAGGTTATCATACCTGCTGATGAAATTACAGATAATAAAGAGCTTCGAGGACTAGTGACAGGTGATTCCTTTGAAGAGGAAAATGATGAATATGAGTTTATTATTGACCGTGAAACAGCAGAGGTTTACGAAATTAAAGAGAAAACGGGTTTGAATATACCGTTTATTAGTGTGTTTATTATTGTTCCAGGCTTGTTTATTGCATTTTTAATCCTTGCTAATAAACGTGGGAAAAGGAATAAAGAGTAACTGACAAGGGGCTGTCCTCTTTGACTTATGCTCGAAGTATGTCATTATTCGTCGAACGGTCGATATCTTTGTGTATTCGGCTGATATAATACTGATCTCAGACAATAAAGCAAGAAAAGTGGACAATATTATAGACAAACCCGACAATAAAACATGAATATCAGACAATATGTTATTTGTGAAACACAGCATTGTGTGAAATTCTGGTACAAATAAAAAGAAGGGCAGTGCTCGCGACGAGTTCTGCCCTTTTTATTTAATTCGTTAAGGAAATTATAAAATTCTAGGACTGTGGATAAGTGCTCTTCATCCAGCTCCAGCAGTCCGACTTTGTTAAAAGTCGGATGCCTAGCCCCGATGCACAGGACGTGCAAGTGCAGTACAGCGACAGGACGTCGCGTTTGTAGCTGCCTCGAGGTCATAAGCTACTCATGAATTGAAGGTAAAGAACACCTTCTATTCATGAGCATCTTATTTACCTAAGGCTGATCAAGTGCTTGCGCTTTTGTTCTTACCCATTCACAATTTTTCCACCATTAACATGAATCATCTGCCCTGACATGTAAGAGGAATCATCACTGGCTAGGAAAACATATGCAGGTGCTACTTCTTCAGGTTGTCCAGGGCGTTTCATCGGTGTGTTCGCACCAAATGTAGCTACTTGATCGGCTGGGAAGGTCGACGGAATTAATGGTGTCCAAATTGGACCCGGCGCAACAGCATTAACTCGAATGCCTTTACCTGCTAGAGACAGAGCTAAAGATCTGGTAAAGGTGGTGATTGCACCTTTTGTTGCTGAATAATCAAGTAGCTGCTCATTACCTGCATAGGCAGTCACAGATGAAGTATTAACAATGGCACTGCCTTTCTTTAAATGCGGTAGAGCGGCTTTTGTTAAATAAAAGAAAGAGAATATGTTTGTGCGAAATGTTCTTTCAAGCTGTTCACTAGTTATGTCTTCAATGCCTTTCTGTGGATGTTGTTCAGCAGCATTGTTTACTAAAATATCTAACGTTCCAAATGTATTAATCGTTTCTGAAACGATCTGCTGACATACAGATTCTTCACCAATATCTCCAGAAACAAGAAGGCATTTTTGGCCTTGTTCTTCTACATGCTTTTTCGTTTCAGCTGCATCTTTTTGTTCATCTAAATAGGAAATAACAACATCAGCACCTTCTTTTGCAAAAAATACAGCTACAGCTCGTCCAATGCCACTATCACCACCAGTGATAATGGCAACCTTGTTTTTAAGTTTTCCACTACCTGTATAGGATGCATCATCAAATTTAGGTGTTGGGTTCATCATATCCTCATGGCCTGGCTGTATATTTTGATGTTGTGGTGGCATTGTTTGTTTGGTTTGATTTTGATTGTTACTCAATTTGATTTCCTCCTTATATTTACTACCGTAATGTAGTATGCGAAAAAGCGACTTAAAGTATGTCCAATGAAGTGGTTTTGATATTCCTGAAATAATAGAGAGGTAAACACACATTACATATAGGATCCTCCATTTTTGTGCCAAAGCTGTCGCTCACCTTCTTTCAGAGAATGCTTCCCACAGGCACACTGTCATTGGAATCTGGGGCTGAATTGATGCTATTTTGCACGCTTTTTGACCGCTGGCTTTTTTGTTTTTTTAATATAAAAAATAGTTTGACAAATAAACCCACTCGAAGCTAAAATTAAAGTTGAGTTCATAAATACAAAACGTAATTTTATATTATAAAACAAATGGCAGGTGATACGGGTGATTTGTATATTTTACTAACATTTAAAAAATTTGAAGTTTTTTGAAAGCGCTTTAATTAGATTCGTCCAACCTTTTGTTTTGGGGTAGATTCTAGGACGCAAGTACGTAAAAAGCATTATTGTATTATTTCCACAAATTATTTAGGGGGAATAAAGATGAAAAAAATGTCAATTTTATTACTCAATCTATTTATTGTAAGTACCCTGTTATTAGCTGCTTGTAGCGGAAATACAAACTCAACAAGTGGTTCTGAAAAATCTTCATCGAGTAGTGAAGAAGGAAGCGGCGAAAAGCGCACGCTCCGCGTCAGCATTGGGGTGAACGATAAGCACCCTGAATATGAAGCATCGATGAAATTTAAAGAGCTTGTTGAAGCGGAATCAGATGATTTAACAGTGGAAGTATACCATTCAGGTCAAATTGCGGATGACCGCTCAGCGATCGAAATGCTTCAGTTCGGAACACTTGATATTACGATTCCATCTACATCACCACTTGTAAACTTTATGACTGAGTTTGGCGTATTCGATCTTCCATTCACTATTCCAAATGAAGAAGTGGCAGATCAAGTATTGGATGGAGAATTTGGTACAAAAATGTTGGAAATGGTGGACGAGCAAGGACTTGTTGGACTTGCATGGTGGGAAAATGGTTTTCGTAACTTAACGAACAATATACGCCCGGTTGCAAGCATCGAAGATGTTAAAGGCATGAAAATTCGTACAATGGAAAATGAAATTCATTTAGATGCTTGGAAAGCACTTGGCGCAAACCCGACACCAATGGCATTCACAGAGTTGTTCACAGCAATGCAGCAAGGCACGATTGACGGACAGGAAAATCCATACCCGACAATTTTGTTAAGTAAATACCCAGAAGTTCAGAAACATATCTCAAATACTAACCACGTATACACACCATTTATCTTCTTGTTCAGTAAACAAATTTGGGAAGAGCTTTCTGCTGATCAGCAGGAATTGATTTCAAAAGCAGCTGTAGAAGCAGGAAAGTTTAACCGTGAACGTACACGTGAAGTGGCTACAGAGTCACTTGAAACATTAAAAACGGAAATGACGTTCACGGAAGTACCGGAAGAAGAATTTGCGAAATTCCAAGAAGCAGTGAAGCCGATTATCGAAAAGTATAAAGATAAAATCGGTGATGATATTGTAGAAGAATACATGGCTGAAATTGAAAAAGCAAAATAATTTGTGAAAAGATTAGCCGGTTGTCGCCTGATGGCCGGTACTCTTTTTCAAAAAGAAGAGAGGCGAATTAGTTTGATCAAATCATTGAAATGGCTTGATAGAAACTTTGAAAAATACATATTATTCTCTTTGTCGTTTGTCATGGTTGTCGTCATATTTTTACAAGTATTTATGCGCTACGTCATGACAAATTCATTGTCCTGGTCAGAAGAACTTGCACGGTACTGCTTCATTTGGCTCATTTATATTGGAATCAGCTATGCTGTCAAGTATCACCGTCATATTAAAGTAGATGCGGCACTGTTACTTTTTAAAGATAAAACAAAAATTTATTTCTCCATATTATCAAATCTCCTTTTTTTAATTTTTTGTGTGTACGTTGTCATTTATGGTTACGGCATCGCCTCTCAATTGCTTTCATTCGGCCAGACAACACCGGCACTTCATATTCCAACAGGTGTCGTGTATCTCGCTCCTCCGGTTGGCATGGGGCTTGCGGCCATTAGATTATTGCAAAACATCATTGCTGATAGTAAAGCCATAAAAGACTTCGATAAAAATCATAAACTTCCAGCTGATGCGGATTCAAATATTAGCCCGCTGCAGGAAAAATTTTAAAAGGAGGTAATTATTCAATGACAGGTGTATTATTCGGTTCATTCGCTGCATTCCTATTTTTAACGGTTCCAATAGGGATCGCAATCGGTTTGGCAACATTATTCACAATTATGTATACTGGAGCATTGCCGATTGAATTTTTAATGAAAGAATTAACAACTTCCGTTGACTCATTCCCTCTTTTAGCCGTTCCTTACTTTATCATCGCCGGAGAAATTATGGGGAAAGGCGGAATTTCCCGCCGACTCTTTAATGTAGCAGATTCAATGGTTGGAAATAAAACGGGTGGTATTGCGATGGCAACGATCATCACCTGTATGTTTTTCGCGGCTATTTCCGGTTCCGGTCCAGCCACAGTTGCTGCAATCGGAGGAATTATGATTCCAGCAATGGTTCAAAAAGGATACGATAAACGTTTTGCGACAGCTGTGGTTGCTGCAGCAGGATCAATTGGGGTTATTATCCCGCCAAGTATTCCAATGGTTATTTACGGTGTTTCCGGAAGCGTTTCCATAGGGGATATGTTCATTGCCGGAATTTTACCAGGTATTTTAGTCGGAATCGGCTTGATGATTTATTCATACATTCATTCGAAGAAGATGGGCTATACAGGCTCTGGTCAAAAATCAACCGTACAAGGAGTTTTAAAAGCAACATGGGAAGCGAAATGGGCGCTCCTTATTCCAGTCATCATTTTAGGTGGAATTTACGGTGGAATTTTCACGCCAACTGAAGCAGCTGTTGTCGCTGTCGTATTCGGTTTATTCGTCAGTGTTATTTTATACAAAGAATTGAAGTTAAAAGATTTGCCGAAAATTTTCGTTGATTCTGCGTTAACGACAGCGACAGTGCTAGTTATCGTCGGTGCAGCGACAGCATTCGGCCGACTGTTAACAATCGAACAAATTCCGAATCAGATCGCCAATGCTATGATGTCAATCTCAAACGAACCTATAATCATTATGATGTTGATTACACTATTGCTTTTGATCGTCGGGTGCTTTATGGATACCATTGCGGCGATCATTATTTTAACACCGATTTTACTTCCAGTTGCACTTCAAATTGGCTACGATCCAATTCATTTTGGGATCATCATGATCGTCAATCTAGCAATCGGATTCATTACACCTCCACTTGGGGTTAACTTGTTCGTTGGTGCGGGTATATCAGGTTTGTCATTGGAACAGTTATCAAAAGCCATTGTGCCATTTTTCGTCGCGATGGTCATTACATTGCTTATCATCATCGTTATCCCGCAACTGTCTCTCATATTCTTGTAAAGTTTCTTTGTCACGATGAAATGGATGATACATAAAAAATTAAATGATAAAACTTTATTCTATAGTGCATATCAAAATCCGATTCTATTTTATCTATAATATCGTAATTTAATAAAATAAAACGATTTGTGCATTCATGAAGGAGATGGAAGCTAATGAGCATTATTCATGACATATTAAATGACATTCCAATCCCAAATATGGTGAAAGTGAAGCAGCGGTTTAACGATAAGGCGCTTTCAGATGTAACAGCTGCTGTTCGTAAGACGTTACATGACACGAATGTCCTTGATCGGATAAAACCCGGAGACAGCGTTGCGATCTCGGTTGGAAGCAGAGGCGTTGCTGACCTACTTATTTTAGTCCGAGAAACGGTTCATGCAGTGAAAAAAGCTGGTGGAAAGCCATTTATTGTCCCGGCAATGGGTAGTCACGGCGGAGCGACGGCGGAAGGGCAGGCAGACGTACTTAAGCAATTAGGTATATCAGAAGAAACAGTCGATGCGCCGGTTCATTCATCAATGGAAGTCGTCCAGATTGGCGAACTTCCTAACGGGCTACCAGTCTATATTGATAAACAGGCCTATGAATCGGATAAGATTATTGTTATTAACAGGGTAAAGCCACACACTGCATTTCGGGGACCGGTTGAAAGTGGTTTAACGAAAATGATTACGATCGGTCTCGGCAAGCAAAAAGGTGCGGAAGCCGCGCACGCATTCAGCTTTAAATACATGGCCGAGCACGTGCAGCAGATGGCGAAAATCATACTGTCAAAAGCACCTATCATTTTTGGTCTCGCGTCGATTGAAAATGCATACGATCGCCCGGTAAAAGTCGTAGCTGTGCCAGCGGAAAAGATTGAAATTGTCGAGCCAGAACTATTAAAAGAAGCGAAAGCGTTTATGCCTCGCATTCATTTCGATTCATTTGATGTTCTGATTGTCGACGAGCTTGGCAAAGAAATTTCCGGCGACGGAATGGACCCGAATATTACAGGACAGTTCGCAACACCATTTGCGAGCGGGGGCCCTGATGTCAAACGTACCGTCGTCCTAAGCTTAACGAAAAAAACACATGGCAATGCGAACGGAATCGGTCTAGCGGACATGACGACGAAGCAGGTCATGGAGGAGATTGATTTTGAAAAAGGGTATGCAAATGCTTTAACGAGTACGGTGATTGAAGTAGTGAAGTTGCCGATGGTGCTTGATACGAAAGAGCTGGCTGTTAAAGCCGCGATTAAAACGTGTAATGCGTTTAATTTAACGAAAGTACGAGTGGTCAGAATTAAAAACACACTAGAGATCGGCGAAATATGGATTTCTGATAGCATGATTGAAGAAGCATTGCGTAATCCAGATTTGAGCATCGTTTCCTCGAAACAAAGGCTAGTGTTTAACTAATCGAAGGTAAAAAGTGTTAAAATGACACATTTATATCTACTCAATGATAACCATATAAACCAGGATCGTGAATCTAGTACTGGAGTTGCTGACAAATCCCCTGACACAGCTCCAAATTAGGAACTCATTCTATGATGTGCGATTGATCAAGATGGTATCGGCTAGAAATCAGAAGTGTGGCCATACAGATGCCTGCAAATGAAGTTGCAAAATAAGGCAAGCTCGTCTAAAATCCGGTAAAATGAGGTTAATTGAAAATAGAGGAGTGAGGAACAATGCCTATCATCCAATCGGTGGAGCGTGCATTGAAAATATTGGATTTATTTGACGAGCGTGACAAAGAATTAACGATTACTGAAATAAGTAAACGAATGAATTTGCATAAAAGTACGGTTCATTCACTATTAAAAACATTACAGACACAACGTTACATTGCACAAAATGAGGAAAATGGAAAATATCTACTCGGACTGAAACTGTTTGAGCGGGGCAATATGGTCGTCAGTCATCTCGATTTACGCAACGTCGCTAGAAAACATCTTGAAAGGCTGTCAGCGACAACGAACTTAACGCTGCATCTCGTTATTTTAGATGGTCATGAAGGTGTATACGTCGATAAAGTAGAAGGTAGCGGTGTGACCGTTTTATATTCCCGTATCGGACGGCGCGTGCCGATTCATACGAGCGCCGTCGGAAAGTCTCTCATTTCAATGAAAACGGACAGTGAACTGGATCAGCTTCTTAATAGCTATAATTACACGAGACCGACGGAAAAATCAATCAGCTCAAAAGAAGAACTTTTGGAGGAAATTAAACATGTTCGCATTGCCGGGTATTCAATGGACAATGAAGAAAACGAACCGGGCATCGTATGCTTCGCTGTTCCGATCAAAGATTATTCTGGCAAAGTGATGGCCGCTATCAGCATGTCAATGCCTGCTTCGAAAAAAAGTGAAGAAACGCGTAAATATTACGTAGACCTTTTAAAAGAGTGCAGCAGTAAAATTTCACAGGATCTCGGGTATGAATATCAAAAAATATAAATAACGGCAACTTGTCATTCGGGAGGAAGAGCGTATGAGAATTATTCACTATCTAAAAGAAATCAGAAACAATCTGCTGCTATGACGGATGAAAATGAAGTTGTTGATCTTCCATTACAGATTTTATGTCGTTGATTGAAACGGCACACAATGTAAGTGGAACAGAGTTTTATATAATAAAACAAATAGTGGTGAAGAAGAGAAACAACCATTGGAGGGTCTTCACTTGACAACTTCTGTTCAAAACAGCAAACGTTTGAGAAGCAAACCTTGATGAGATTGTTGATTCCATGACGAGAGAAATGGGTATTTCTTCGCTACTATGCAGGTGAGGGTAGGCTCAAAAGCATGAAAACATCAAGCACAGGTTCAAGGGATCAGGGCAAAGTAGGGAAAGAATTTTTCACTGCGATCAAAACAGTCTTTAGTAAAGGCTCATCATTCGAAAATAAAAAGGAGTTTCCTAAAATAGAAATCTCCTTTTAAAAAAATGTTACGAGGTGTTCTATGAAAATCACAAAAGTTTCGTTATTCAAGGTTCCGCCGCGTTGGCTGTTTTTAAAAATCGATACAGACGAGGGCATTTCGGGTTGGGGAGAACCTGTTATTGAAGGGAGAGCTGAAACGGTTAAAGCGGCTGTCAACGAACTGGCAGATTACTTAATCGACCGTAATCCGAACGACATTGAAGACATTTGGCAGACGCTGTATCGCGGCGGATTTTACCGAGGCGGCCCGATTTTAATGAGTGCTATATCCGGCATTGAGCAGGCACTCTGGGACATTAAAGGAAAGTATTACAACATTCCCGTTTATGAAATGCTTGGCGGAAAAGCACGTCAAAAAATTAAAGTGTACTCATGGGTTGGAGGAGATCGTCCCGATGATGTCGTAGCAGCCGCAAAAGAAAAGCAGGATCAGGGGTTTCTCGCTGTCAAAATGAACGCATCGGAAGAAATGAACTACATAGACAGCTTTTCAAAAGTGGAAGCGGTCATTGAGCGCGTTGCATCGATTCGAGAAGCCGTCGGAAAAGACTTTGGCATCGGCGTTGATTTTCACGGGCGCATTCATAAAACGATGGCCAAAACGATTGTAAAAGAACTAGAACCTTACCGCCCGATGTTCATTGAAGAACCAGTGTTGCCGGAAAACAATGAAGCCCTTCGTGACATTGCGATGCATACGACGTGCCCGATTGCAACTGGTGAAAGAATGTATACGCGCTGGGGCTTTAAGCAGCTTCTTCAAGACGGATATGTTGATATTATTCAGCCGGATCTGTCGCATACAGGCGGTATTTTAGAAGGGAAGAAAATTGCTGCGATGGCAGAAGCATACGATGTGTCGATTGCACCGCATTGTCCGCTCGGTCCAATGACGCTCGCTTCATCGATTCACCTTGACGCATCAACGCCAAACTTTATCATTCAAGAGCAAAGCCTCGGCATTCATTATAATGAAGGAATGGACATTCTGGACTATATGAAAAACCCAGAAGTGTTTGACTATGAAAATGGTTATGTGAACATATCGGATAAACCAGGTCTTGGCCTTGAAATTGATGAAGAAAAAGTGAAGCAGGCAGCCGAAGTGGGACATGATTGGAAAAATCCAATCTGGCGCCATGAAGATGGTAGTATCGCAGAATGGTAAAGATAAGGGGGAGAGACATAATGAACTTTCACGGTATCATTCCACCGGTCGTCACCTTATTTGACGAAGCGGGTAATTTAGATTTAGCACTGAACAGACGCTATATTGATAAGTTAATTTCACGGAAAATTCATGGTATTTTGTTAATGGGAAGTTCTGGTGAATTCTCTTCACTTACGACAGAAGAACGCAAACTGTATGTGCGAGAAATGATCAAGCACATTAATAGACGCTTGCCTATCATGGTCGGCGTCGGACATTCTGCGTTAAAAGAGGTGCTTGAACTGACCTCTTATGCAGAAGAGCACGGAGCAGACGGTGTTCTCGTCGTCAGCCCGTATTATTGGAAATTGTCAGACGAACAATTATATCGTTTTTACTCTACTGTCGCAAATCACACTGAACTGCAAGTTTTCATTTATAATATTCCGCTCTTAACCGGACAAAATTTGCCGGTCGAACTGATCAAAAAATTAGCAGAAGACTTCCCTAACATCGCCGGTATTAAAGAGACAGTTAGTGATTTCAGTCATCTTCGCAAGGTACTGACAGAAGTAACAAAAGTACGACCTGATTTCCGCATTTTCTCTGCATTTGATGATCATCTGCTTCCGGCTCAAATGATCGGTGCATCGGGAAGTATTAACGGAAGCGCAGTCTTCGCTCCGGAAATATCGGTTGATTTATATGAATCGTATCAAAAAGGCAATTTGGCTGAAGCGCAGAGGAACCATCAAACGATTTCAAAGCTCATGGATGTATACACTTATTGTCCAACATTTTTTACAACAATGAAAGAAGCCGTTCATCAGCGCTGGTTTGACACGGCAGCGGGACACCGTGTTCCCTTTGATGTATACCCGGATGATTTATGTGAAAACGTTAAATCTATTTTAAAAACGATCTATACGATAGAAGGCGTACAATTATGTAAGAATCACGAGAATTTTTCGAATAATTAGACGATCCACCTACCGATTTTTAAAAATTGCCGATATCAACGAAAACATTCCCAGACGGCGCACAATACCGCATTGAAATTCCACGTGTAGAAGGACAGGCTACTTTAAAAGCAACTTTTGAAGAAATGGATTGTCTCGTGTTGACGATCCACCACGTATCCCAAGGTAGCGGTATCATGTTGCAAACGGATGAAGAAATGTAAGAAATGTGAAATGACTACAGAACGAGGTAAGGAGCTTAGTCTATTCGTAGGTCCACGCTGCATGTGGGACATCAGTGTAGTTCCTCTTACACCTAGCAGAAAATCGCAGGTACTTCTCCATGAAGGTACGCCTTAAATGGTATTCAAATCATTGAGCGCAACTATCCCAAAGCGAAAACATCAAAACCTGGTGCTAATGGACTTGGCATTCCGAAAGTAAAAAAAGCCTTAGCGAACTAACAGAAATCTCTGAAACGGGTCTATCTGCCGGTTTCAGAGATTTCTACTATATTAAAGGAGTGAACAAATGTGACATTTAAAATATTATTAACCGACTATGAATTTGAGCATTTACAATATGAAGAAGACGTGTTTGCGGAAAGCGGCCTCGACTTTGATTTTATCAAAGCACAATGTAAAACAGAGGAAGAAGTTATCGCGCAGGCGAAAGAAGCAGATGCCATTTTAAATCAATACGCACCTTTATCACGACGGGTCATTGAATCGCTTGAAAAGACGAAAATTATTTCTCGCTACGGTGTCGGTGTCAACACAATTGATCTTGATGCAGCGAAAGAAAAGGGCATCACAGTGGCCAACGTACCGGATTATGGTATGGAAGAAGTATCGAACCATGCGCTGGCACTTTTACTATCATGGGCGAGGAAAGTGACCTTTTTAAACAATCAAGTAAAAAAAGGCAATTGGGATTTTAAAGCGTGTATTCCGATTCATCGCTTTAACGAGCAGACTGTCGGTGTTCTTGGCTTTGGCCGTATTCCGCGCCGTTTCATTGAAAAAGTGAAACCACTTGGATTTAAAACTGCTGCGTACGACCCATTCGTCTCCGCTAGGGACATGATGGCTTTCGGTGTTCAAAAAATGGAACTCGATGAAATTATTCGTGAAGCTGATTATTTGTCGGTGCATGTGCCACTTATAAACGACACATACCATCTATTGAACGAAGAACGCTTCAGGCAAATGAAGAAAAGCGCGATCATCATTAACACATCACGTGGATCAATCATTGATGAAAAAGCGCTTTCTGAAGCACTTGAAAAAGGGTATATTTCCGGAGCCGCGCTTGACGTGACAGAAGAAGAGCCCATCAGCAAAGAGAGTCCGCTTCTCAAAATGGATAACGTAATCATTACACCACACAGTGCTTGGTATTCAGAAGAAGCGATGATTGAACTTCGTCAAAAAGCGGCGAGAAATATCGTTCACGTATTAAGTGGCGAAAAAACACCGTACGCATTGACGTAAAAAAGGAGTGATTTACATGAGAGAATAACGGCTTTTTCCATCTTAAAGGGAAAAGCACATCTCGTCGTTTATAGTAATAAATCATCAACTTAACGGCACATATTCCAGATAAAATTCCTCCGTGTGTAAAAAAATTTATTGAACGAAGTGACGAGCTGCGCGTGCATGCTGAACAGCTGGTAGAATTATCGATCCAATTAGTGCATGAGAATGCATTCGCAGCCGGCGTGCTGTCCGGTCTGTTGGACGAACTGCCGCTTGAAGAAGCAGTGCTGCAGGGAAACGCGATGTAACAATGGTAACGATGGTAACGGAGATGCTGAAGGGTTGCCTAATCGCTCCGATCTTGAATCATTTATGATTGGCAGCGCGGACGATGTTACGAGATAGAGAGGAGGAAACTCAGTGAATAAATTAGACGAATTAAAAATGGGTAAGCTCGTTGCGGTTATCCGCGGTGCTCGTCCAGATCAAATTTTACCGATTACACACGCGCTGAAAGAGGGCGGTGTTCGCACATTTGAAATTACCGTCGAAACGCCAAAAGTGTGCACGTTAATTCAAAAAGTAAAAGAAGAGTTTGGCGATGAGATCATTGTAGGGGCAGGAACGGTGCTGGACCCGGAAACGGCACGCGCGACAATAATGGCCGGAGCGGAATTCATCTTTTCACCGAACGTAAATGTTGAGACGATCAAGATGACAAAACGGTACGATGTCGTTAGTATTCCAGGCGCACTCACACCAACGGAAATTTTGACCGCTTATGAACATGGGGGTGACATTATCAAAGTATTCCCAGCCGATGTGATGGGTGTCCTCTACTTTAAAAGTTTGCAAGGACCTCTTCCTCATATCCCACTCATGCCAACAGGCGGTATTAATCTTGATAATATCATTGATTATTTTAAGGCTGGGGCTATTGCAGCAGGTATTGGCGGTTCATTAGTTAATGCAGTAAAACTTAGTTCTGAAAAAGATTACTTAAAACTGACTGAAAAAGCAAAACAATTCTCCTCGATTGTTAAACAGTTGAACTGCTAATTATATAATTGATTCTGGAGCCTGTCAAAAATTCACATGTACCAAAATGCTTTTTCAAAATTATATTTTAACACTCGATCAATTGTAAACTTTATACATCAAAGCTATGTTTATTAAACCCTTATGATAAGCAAAAAAACAAGATGGGTCAATCTTTATAATAATTATATATGCCATGGCAGCCTTTTGGACTTATTGCCAAGAAATCCTAAAGAAAAAACCTGAAACGAAGACGTTTCAGGTTACATTACATTAAAATATTTTGCTTCCGGATGTGCAACAACAATTGCTGTAACGGATGCTTCTGGCTCCATCATAAAACCTTCTGTAAGCTGGATACCGATATCTTCAGGTTTTAGAAGCTTGAATAGTTTTTCTTGATCTTCTAAGTCAGGGCATGCAGGATATCCAAATGAAAAGCGCTGACCTTGGTATTTTGCAGAGAAACGTTGATCCATCGTGAAATCTGGTGCATCAGGGAAGCCCCAACGATCACGTACGAGTTGGTGAGTTCGCTCTGCTAACCCTTCGGCTAATTCTAAAGCTAGAGCTTGAACTGCATGGCTTTTTAAATAGTCACCTTGTTCTTTAAAGCCTTGTGCTAACTCGCGAATTTGGCTACCAGCTGTGACAGCAAACATTGCTACGTAATCAAAGTCTTTCTCCTGTTTTGGACGAATATAGTCTGAGATACAACGATATGGTAGTTTTTCTTGTCTTGGAAAATCAAATGTTTCCAAAATGGTATTCGTGTTATTAGGGTCTAAAATATGCAACTTATTTCCTTCACTATAAGATGGGAAGAATTGATAAGCAGCGGCTGGTTTAAACCATTTATTCTTTGCGCCATCCTTTAAAAGCTGTTGAATTAATTCAACTAATTCCAACGTTTTCGGATCTTTCTTTTGAATAAGTTCTTTTATTTTTCCCTTTAAGCCTAAGTGGTGGCCAATTAACATTTGCATGTTTATATAAGGAATAATTTGTGGTAAATCAATATCTTTTAAAATGTGGCGCTTTGTATCAACTGGAGTGAATATTGGTGCTTCACTAAGTTGACCTCTTTTTTCTAATAACTCGACAACAGATTGAGTTGGTTTACTCTTTGTTTTAGTCTCTTCAGTTACAGCTGCTTCTTTTTCAGCAAAAAGCTCTGGAGTTGTTCGCAACTGATTTGCTAGAGACAGACCATCCATCGCATCTTTTGCATAGACAACAGGACCATTGTACTGTGGAGCGATTTTCATTCGTGTGAATTTTCTTGAAAGAGCGGCTCCTCCAACTAAAATTGGTACATGACAATTCGCTTCATGTAAATCTTGAGCAGTAATCACCATTTGTTGCGCAGATTTTACTAAAAGACCTGATAGCCCAATAAGATCAGGATTTTCGTCTTTTACTGCTTGGATCAGTGTTTGTGGTGTTACTTTAATTCCAAGATCAATCACCTTATAACCGTTATTACTTAAAATAATATCGACAAGGTTTTTTCCGATATCGTGAACGTCACCTTTTACAGTGGCTAATAAAATCTTACCTTTTCCACTATCGTCTTTCTTGTCCATGAATTGTTCTAAATAGGATACAGATGCCTTCATGACCTCAGCACTTTGTAATACCTCAGCAACAATTAGTTGGTTGTCATTAAATAAAACACCAACCTCTGCCATTCCTGCCATAAGTGGTCCGTTAATGATCGAAAGGGGGTCAGGGTACTTTTTAAGAGCTATTTCAAGGTCTGGAAGAAGACCTTCCTTAGTTCCTTCAACAATGTAGCTGGCAAGTCGCTCTTCAAGTGGAAGTGATTGAACAGGTTTTTTATCAACCTTTTTCTTGCCACGATAGAATTCAGTGAACGCTGCTAATGTTTGATCTGTTGTTTTAAATAATAGGTCTTCTGCTTGTTGGATTTCTTCTTTTGGTATAGAAGCAAAACGTTCTAATTTTTCTGTGTTTACAATCGCATAATCAAGCCCTGCTTGTGTGCAGTGGTATAAATAAACAGCATTCAATACTTCACGTCCAACAGGAGGTAGACCAAAAGATACGTTACTAACACCTAGTATTGTTAAGCATTCTGGTAAGTGTTCCTTTATCAGCTGAATACCACGGACTGTTTCATTTGCTGATCCAATATACTGCTCATCACCTGTTCCGACAGGGAATACGAGTGGATCAAAAATTAAATCGCTTGCCTTAAGGCCGTGTTTTTTAACGAGAAGATCATGTGAACGAATCGCAACTTCAAGCTTTTTTTCAGCCGTTAATGCCATACCGATTTCATCAATTGTTCCAACAACTAATGCTCCACCGTATTTTTTAACGAGGGGAACGATCGCATCAAATCGTTCTTCACCATCCTCAAGGTTAATTGAGTTAATGATTGCCTTACCTTGCGAATATTTTAACGCGCGTTCGATGACCTTTTCATCTGTAGAGTCGATAACAAGAGGTGCCTTTACTTTCTTAACGACTTCTTGAATGAACGCTTCCATGTCTTCAAGCTCATCTCTGTCAGGGTCTGCAAGGCAAATATCGATAACATGGGCACCGTTTTTCACTTGTGCTCTAGCGACCTCAGAAGCTTCTTCAAATTTTTGTTCTGAAATTAATCGTTTAAATTTACGGGAACCAATAACGTTCGTACGTTCTCCGACAAATAATGGACGCATTCCTTCGTCATAAAGAAGGGCATCAATACCTGATACCGTATGACCTTTCGAAACATCTTCAATACTACGAGGTGTAATGGATGATACAGCTTCTGTAATAGCTTTAATATGAGCTGGTGTTGTACCACAGCAGCCACCGACGATATTAAGCCAGCCTTGTTCAGCAAAACCGACTAGTTTTTTTGAAAGTGATTCAGGTGATTCATGGTAATTTCCTTCTTCATCAGGTAATCCAGCATTCGGATAACAACTTACTGCTGTATTCGCTAATCCAGATAGTGTACGAATATGGTCTGTCATAAATTCAGGACCTGTTGCACAGTTAAGGCCAATTGAGAGTGGTTTCATGTGCTCTAAGGAGACATAAAAAGCCTCGATATCCTGACCTGCTAATGTTGTACCCATTGGTTCAATTGTTCCTGAAACCATAAGTGGAAGCTCTTTACCTGTGTTTTCAAAGGCCTTTTGTATGCCGATGAATCCAGCTTTTACATTTAGCATATCTTGACTTGTTTCAAGAAGAAGTAAGTCAGCTCCACCAATAATTAACCCTCTTGCTTGTTCTTCATAGTTGTCAACTAGCGTATCAAACGTAGTACCACCTGTAACAGATAACGTTTTCGTTGTTGGACCCATTGCTCCAGCAACAAATCTAGGTTTATCAGGAGTTGAGAATTTATCAGCTGCGCGTTTCGCAATTTTTGCTGATTCGATATTTAATTCAAGTGCTAAAGACCCTATGTCATATTCATCTAAAACAAGACTGGTAGCACCAAACGTGTTTGTTGAAATAATATCTGAACCTGCATCCAAATATGCTTCGTGAATGATTTCAATTGTTTTCGGAGCGGTTAATGTTAAATACTCATTACAGCCCTCGTAATCTTCGCCGCCAAAGTCATCTGGAGTGAGATCAGCGTCTTGAATCATTGTACCCATTGCACCGTCAAGTACAAGAATTCGTTTCTGTAGTTCTTTTTTGATGCTACACATGTGTAATCTTCCTTTCAGCACGGTGTTTTTCCTTTTCATGGATGTAATTTGTTAGCTCCACTGTAAGATCGTATTGTAAAAATGGGGTAATTAAATAAATACCATTAAATAAATCAAACGCAGTATCAATAAGGTCCTTGGCAATGGCTAAGCCTTCTTGGCGAGCTTTTTCCTTATCATTTCCTGCAGCTGCCATTTTTTCACGAATCGAATCAGACAGTTTAATTCCCGGAATTTCATTATGAATAAATTCAGCATTACGGCTTGAAGTTAATGGCATAATTCCGATATAAATAGGTGCTTTTAAATTTCGTGTTGCTTCATAAACATCAACAATTTGCTCACTAGAATAAAGTGGTTGTGAAATAAAATAATCTGCACCACAGGCAATTTTCTTTTCAAGTCTTACAACCGCTTTATCTAAATGACGTACATTTGGATTAAAGGCAGCGGCAACTGAGAAATTTGTTTTTTCTCCTAATGGTTTACCTGAATAGGATACACCTTTATTAAATTGTTTAATTAAACTGATTAAATCAAAGGATGATAAATCATATACTGAAGTAGCCCCAGGGAAATCACCAATTTTTGATGGGTCTCCAGTAATTGCTAATACGTCCGATAGTCCTAATGAATGTAAACCCATTAAATGGGATTGTAGGCCAATTAAGTTTCGGTCACGACATGTAATGTGAATTAAAGTTCTTGCTCCTGTTTTTTCCTTAGCAAGCAATCCAGTAGTAAGGTTGCAAATACGTGGTGAAGCAAGTGAGTTATCTGCAAGAGTAAGTGCATCGATTCCGGCATTGTGAAGAGCTTGTGCTCCTTCGAGGAATTTATTCATTCCAAGTTTCTTCGGGGGATCAAGTTCAACGATAACGGAACGTTTTTCTTTCACAATATCCTGTAGTGGCGGTAGTGCATCGTTATCATTTACGATGATATTCACTTGTTCTTGCTTTGGAACTCTGACTTTTTTATCGGTAACAGGCGCTAGATGTGCGACAGCTTCAGCCATTGCTTGAATATGTTTTGGTGTAGTTCCACAGCAGCCACCAATTAGTCTAACACCTTGCTCTCTAAATTTTAGGGCGCTCTCCTTAAAGTAACCTTCATCTGATTCGTATACAAGACGTCCTTCATTTAAAGAAGGTAAGCTACTGTTCGGGAACACAGATAGATAGGCATGTTCAAGGAGTGGAACCTCCTCAAGTGATTGGATCATATGATATGGACCTAAATGACAGTTTAAGCCAATGACATTTGCACCAAGCTCTTCAAGAGTTGAAAAAGCATTTGTTAACGATGTGCCATCTTGTAAAACACCAGCTTCATGGAGGGATACATTGGCAATAATCGGCTTATTTGTTTCTTTCCTAGCTATTTGAAGAACTGTTTTTATTTCTTCTAAATCATAGTAGGTCTCCAATAATAGACCATCTACATCTTCATTAAGTAAGACAAAAAGCTGCTCTCTGAAGTTGCGTTTTATTTCTTCTAGTGTGTGGGCACTTTTCTTAAAAGCTCGTACACCACCAATTGTTCCAAATACATAGGTAGTATTTTTAGCTGCACGCTTCGCTAATTCTACTGCCTGTTTGTTAATTTGCCTAATTTCATCCTCTAACCCATAGCGTGAGAGTTTAATGTCGTTTGCTCCATATGTGTTCGTCTGGATGAGGTTGGCACCAGCTTGAATATAGGTTTGATGAACACGTAAAACGTCATTAGGCTTAGAAAGATTTAACTCTTCAAAACAACGATCCACACCGTGGGAATAAAGCATTGTTCCCATTGCACCGTCTCCAATTAATATCTTACTTTTTAAGTCTTCTAAAAAGCTCATAGTAAAAGCCCCCGATCTATATAATATGTGTAAGGAAATAACTGAATCTTTATATAATAAAAAAAGCCTTCTTAAGAAGAAGACTGAATGATTCAAAGCTTCCCCTTATCTTTCAAGCATCTTACATGCTTATCTGGAATTAGCACCTTGGCACACGGAAGATCATGGTAGGGATTGAAAAATGTATCAGATCTTCACTCGTTTAAACCGGTTGCTGAAGCTTCAAAGGGCCAGTCCCTCAGCTTCTCTTGATAAGATATGAAATTAACGTATTCACTTTAACGTAAAAAAAGTATTACAACTAATTTATCTAATATTTTGAAAAATATCAATAGGTAAATGCCAATTTGGCTAAATTTGCATGAAGAAAGTGGAGTTTTTTTGTATTGTGATGTTGTCAGATTATCTTGATTTTACCATTTACTACATAGGGTTCGAGGTAGATCGTATACGTTTTTATAACAACAAATAGGCTGACAATTGTAATTGAGTCATCCTATTTGTCGTCCGCTGAATAATTGTCTCTAATTAAAACTTAACGATAGTTAATATATTGTACTTCAATTGGTAAATCAGCTTCTCTTATTGCAGCAATGACTTGTTGAAGGTCGTCTTTGCTTTTTCCTGTTACACGGATTTGATCATCCTGAATTTGAGTTTTTACTTTTAATCCTTTGTTTTTTATAATGGTGTTAATTTTTTTAGCATTGTCTTTATCAATTCCAGAAACTAATTCTGCTTTTTGACGAACCGTTCCACCTGAAGCATTCTCAATTTTTTTGTACGAAATATTTTTTATTGGAACATTTCGTTTAATAAGTTTTGAAATTAAGACGTCTTTTAATTGCTCAAGCTTGTACTCATCATCTGAGACTAAAACGAGCTCTTCTTTTTCTAATGATATGTTGCTTTTACTACCTTTGAAGTCGTAACGAGTTGCAACTTCTTTCATTGCAATACTAATTGCATTCGTAACTTCAGGGAATTCTATTTTTGATACAATATCAAATGAACTATCTTTTGCCATATAAATCCTCCATTACGTATATAATATGGTTAAATTATAGTAAAATAAAACAATCATCACAACTTTTTACCACGAAGATTCACTTTAAAGATGAAAGGATAGGATTAATTATATGATACCAGGTACACATGCAACGTTAACGATAGATGAGAAGGTCGATTATGGATACTTCTTAACCGATGGAGAAGAGCGTGTACTATTACATAATAGTGAAGTGATTGGAGACATTGAAGTAGGAGAAAAGATTGAGGTCTTTTTCGTCGTAGATTCACAAGACAGGCTATATGCTACGATGAAACAACCTTTAATTACAGAAGGAACTTATGCTTGGGTAGATGTCGTAGACGTTGTAGATAACATGGGTGCTTTCGTAAATATTGGTTTAAGCAAGGATGCACTTGTATCAGAGGATCACCTGCCATTTTTAAGAGAAGTATGGCCACAAGCAGGGGACAAGCTTTATTGTACGTTAAAGGTGACCGGGAATGGTCGGTTTTTTGCTCGGTTAGCTACAGAGGAAATTGTCGAGCCTTTCTTTAAAAGTGCTGATCGTTCTTTATTTAATAAAGAAATAACAGGAACAGTGTATCGTATGATCGTTGCAGGTTCATTTATTTTAACTGAGGATGGCTATAAAGGGTTTATTCATTCCTCACAAAGAATAGTTGAACCTCGTTTAGGTGAGACTGTTACCGGACGAGTGATTGATGTAAAAGAAGATGGCACAATAAATGTTTCCTTACTTCCACGTAAGCATGAGGCATTAAGTGGCGATGCCGAAAGAATTTATGCCTACATGCAAGAAAGAGGCGGTGCAATGCCGTTTACAGATAAAAGTGATCCAGATGATATACAAGAACAATTTAATCTTAGTAAAGCGGCATTTAAGCGTGCTGTTGGTCATTTAATGAAACATGGTCGAGTTTATCAAAAAGATGGCTGGACATATTTTAAAGAACAGCAAGAACAATGAAGTTCTTAAACGGTTTTCATTTCTTTTATTAGAAATGAAAACCGTTTTTTGTTTGGGATGTCCAGATTAGAAAAACTTGGCTTGTCGCCAAGTCCTAATGGCGAAAGCCTTAGTTTTTCTTATACTATCATCCTTAGAATATAATTTCTGACTAGTATAAAAAAAGAGCCTGACACTTTGAGTCAGCCTCCTTGGAAGTATATTATTTGTGATCTGTTTTTTTTGAATATTGGCGCTCGCCACGATGGTTATTCTTTTCACGCATCATATTTTTTTCATGACGTATAGCGTTATTATCTTTTGCTTTTTTATCATTATCACTAGTATGTGGCATGAATAAGCTCCTTTCAAACGAATGTAGCTTTGCCGCGCATTAACGGGCAGTAAGATTCCCCCTTCAAAAATTAGAGTATTCGAAGAAGTTTAAGTTAGGAATAACTGCCCGTAAAAGCCCGATAAGTTCAACTAACCATCAGAGGGGAATGAATAAAACCCTCTGATGGAAGTTTCCTTTATCATACCCTTACTTAAAAACAACTATGTGTGTTAAAGCTCGTCATTTAAGAAGAAAACCGCGAGGGTACCAGGGCCAGCGTGAGCACCTACAGCAGCACCAACAAAGTTTATATAAATCTCCTTTGGTGAAAATGCTTCTTCAATCATCGCTTTCATTTCATTAGCAGCTTCTTCGTCATCTCCATGACTAATGGCTATTGTTTGGTTTTGTAAATTAACTCCACGTTCCTTCATGATTTCGAGGATTCGTCGAAACACTTTTTTACGACCACGAATCTTTTCTATTGGAATTAATTTTCCATCCTCAATATGTAGCAAAGGTTTAATATTTAAAAGACCTCCAACAAAAGCAGAGGCTTTGCTAATTCTTCCTCCACGGGCCAAATATTCTAAATTATCAACTGTAACGATATGCTCCATTTTCAAGCAATAGCTTTTAACAGCTGCTTCTACTTCGTTTAGTGGTTTTCCGATTTTTGCTAAATCTGATGCATATTTAACGGCAAGACCATGGCCAAGTGAGACAGATTTTGAATCAATGATTGCTAGTTCAAAGCTTGGAAAGTCTTCAAGTACCTCATTTCGAATCATCATCGCTGTTTGATATGTCCCCGAAAGCTCTGATGAAAGGGCAACATATAGGCTAGGAATTTCCTTTTTAGCAAGGTCAGTAAATAATTCCATTAAAACGAGTGGTGAAGCTTGAGACGTTTTTACAACAACACCTTCTCGCATCGCATCATATAATTGCTTAGGTTTAATGTCCTTTTGATCCTGAAACTGATCACCATTCATTTCTACATTTAGCGGTAGAAATGAAATTGAATGTTCCTCAAAAAAGTCTATCGGTAAATCACAAGCACTATCAGCTATGATTTGTACATTCATTGAAACACCTCTTTTGTATTTAGTATTGAATAGATCATTTATGTATAGATAACTATATTACTTCAAAAAAGCAGTCATGCTAACAAAGTCCTAATTAATTTTTAGTTTATCATGATACGGTTAAAATACAATCTTTGTGTTCATTTCTCTAAAAATGGGAAAAACAAGAGTACGGATAATTAGTAATACAAGGAGGTATTTCTATTTTATGATAAAAGCTGAAACGAAAAAAGTACTAGTTGTGCTCATCGGTGCATTATTCAATGCAATTGGTTTGAACTTATTTTTAATTCCTGCCAATGTATATGCTAGTGGCTTTACAGGGATTTCACAGCTGCTTTCAAGCGTGATAGCGGAATATACACCTTTCTATCTTTCCACAGGTATTTTGTTATTACTACTAAATATTCCTGTTGCAATTTTAGGATGGCTAAAGGTAGGGAAATCCTTTACGTTATATAGCTTTTTTAGCGTAGCGGCAATGAGCTTTTTTCTTGGTTTAATCCCATTAAAATCCCTTTCAGAAGATATTTTACTTAATGCTGTTTTTGGTGGAGTCATTGTCGCAATTGGAGTTGGAATAACATTGAAATATGGTGCGTCTACTGGAGGGTTGGATATTATTGCAATGGTTTTATCTAGAATGAAGGATAAACCGGTTGGAACCTATTTTTTCATGTTAAATGCTGTCATCATCTTTACAGCAGGCCTTTTGTATGGCTGGGAGAAAGCATTATATACACTCGTTGCGCTTTATGCTACAACGAGAGTAATTGACGCCATACATACGAGGCATGCAAAGCTTACCGCGATGATTATTACTAAAAAAGCAGATTCCTTAAAGCAGGCTATCCATTCGAAATTAGTTAGAGGTATCACAATGATTCCAGCAAAAGGTGCCTTTACAAATGAACCAAAGGATATGATGATTATTGTCATAACTCGGTATGAATTGTATGATTTAGAAAGAATAATTAAAGAAGTAGATCCGAACGCCTTTACAAACATAGTTCAAACAACTGGTATTTTTGGATTCTTTAGAAAAGATTAATGAGGTGCTTGAATGGTAAGATCCATCTTGATTTATAGCTTGTTGTTTATGTTTTTATGTGGATGCTCAAGTGGTAATGAGGATACAGCAAATGGAATTGTGAAAGAAGCAAATGAAGTAGAAGGGGAACATAGTGAGCTCGAATTACTGTTTGATGTGAGCGTAATGAATAATCAAGCGGAATTTATTATCACCTTGAAGAACAACTCAAATGAAATAAAGAAGCTTGAATTTCCTTCTAGTCAAAAATATGAAATCATTGTTACTGATGAAAATAAACAAGAGGTGTATCGTTATTCAGAGGGGAAAATGTTTACTCAAGCCATTGAATATGTCTTAATAAAGCCAGATGAAAGTATGCAATGGAAAGAGTTATGGGAATATAAAAAAGATCAAGTTAAGCCTGGTGACTATGAGGCGAACGTTTCTATTTTAGCTCGTGACGCTGATGAATTGGTTAATACAATGAACATTAAAATTTCTTCTGAATAGAAAATGGAGCTGACAAGTTAGTGAGTCAGCTCCATCTCTCCATAAACGCTTTAAGGCATACCATCAAAGCGCTTATGCTTTTCTAGATAGACTCAACTGTTTGTTGAAACTCACGCAATTGAGCTCGTTCAGCATCTGTGCAATTAACGAATGCAGACGATAATGCGTTTTTTGCTTTCATAATCGCTTCATTCTTATCACCTTGAGCGGCTCCGTTTGCAACCGAATTTGCGTAGGCAACAGATTCCCGAGCTTGTTGAAACAATTGATTACCCATTTATATCCCTCCAAGTGAGGTATCTTCAGCTTTATTCGCTTTGCGTTCTTCTGATTCTGATAATGTAGTATGGTAAGGGAACCTCTCATCGTGCTTAGTAACTGTATCTTTGCCTTGTTGAACAAAACGTTTTGATTTGTTACTTTTACCCATTGATAAGCCCCCCTTTATAATGGTGACGCTTGTAAACGTCTGTCTTATTATGTGCGATAAGAGTGAATATATAAATGGCAATTTGTATCTAAATTAGCACCGATTGAACAGAATTAATTGTCCAGTTCCAGCCATCCCGAGGCAAAGGAGACTTATTGTCCGCATTTCACGTTTTATTGTCGAGATAGCATATTTTATTGCCCACTTTTCTTAATTTATTGTCCGGATTAGAATTTTATCATCCTAAATCATAAGAATATTGAACGTTCGACAAATAACGACATACTTTTTGACATGGCTGGCCCTTTCGCTTTTGTTCTTAAAGAGATAATACATTCTTTAAATAATATGCAATACCATCTTCTTCATTTGTCCGTGTTTCTTTGTTAGCAACAGCTTTCAGCTCGTCAATTGCATTTCCCATAGCAACACCATGACCAGCATATTTAAGCATTTCTAAATCATTATCCTCGTCACCAAACGCGATAATCCGTTCAGCTGGAATATTATAATATGATGCGATCTTCTCTAAACCAACCGCTTTATTCATCCCTGATTTAATAATTTCAATAACATGCCATGGAGCCGCCCATCTTCTGTGATCAACTACTTCAGCATGTACTTCTGTTAAATATGTTCTAATTTTTTCAACATCCTCTTCGGCTGCATGAATGAGTATACTTGTCACTTCAGACCCAAGATTTTCTCGTAAATCTCCAATTTTAATGTCTGGATTCCCCATGCTAAACACATCTAAAAGTTTCTCATCGTGATAATGGAAATACACATCATCAATAATTTCAGCTAACATATTATGTATTTGATGTTCCTCTGCAACATCAATAATTTCTTTTACAACGTTTAGATCTAGCGTTGTATGGTATGTTCCCCACTCATTATTTTTTGGATGATGAACATATGCACCATTAAAATTAACAATGGGTGTAGTAAGGTTTAATTCCTCATAATAGATGGAGCTTGATCGAAATGGTCTTCCTGTAGCAATACAGACAATATGTCCATCCGCTTTTGCTTTTTCAATTATCTCTTTTGAATAATTTGAAATGGTTTTATCGTCTTTTAAAAGAGTCCCATCTAAGTCTAAAGCAATTAAGAAAGGTTTCGTTTCCATAAAGTCTCCTTTTCATCTTCATCAATTTTGGTTATAAGAAATTTGATGCTCCTTATTAGTGTATCTTTTTTCCAAGTTTAATGTCTACATGTTACACTTAAATAGTGGCAAAATAGTAGGGAGGCACGTTTTACTTGGTTATTGTTGAAAAAATAAATATAGCAGACATTCCACTATTACATATTGTAAATCATTCAATCAAAGATAAAAAAAACCCTTTTGTTATATTTATCCATGGCTTTACAAGTGCAAAGGAAAATAACTTACATTATGCTTATTATCTTGCAGAAAAAGGCATGAGAGTTGTATTACCAGAGGCACTTTATCATGGTGAAAGAAGTAAACAATACGATGCAAAGGAATTAAGCGTAAGGTTTTGGAAAATTGTTTTAAATGAAATTCAGGAAATCAATACAATTAAAGAGCACTTTGAACAGGGGAATTTAATTGATAACCAACGTATCGGTCTAGCAGGTACCTCAATGGGAGGGATTACGACTTTAGGCGCCTTAACACAGTATGATTGGATCAAAGCGGCTGTTAGTTTGATGGGAAGCCCTTGCTACACAACACTATTAAAAGGACAGCTTTTATCCTTACAACAAAGTGGTGTAGAAATACCACTAACCAATGATGAAATTGATGAACAGCTTTCACTTTTAGAAGCATTTGATTTAAATCTGCATAAAGAAAAGCTCCAAAACAGGCCATTGTTATTTTGGCATGGAGAATGTGATGATGTAGTCCCATTTGCCCCTACTTATCAATTTTATAAAGACATCATACCGATGTATGAAAATGAATCAGAAAAACTTCGGTTTATTGTAGATCCATTAGCAGACCATAAGGTATCACGTGAAGGAGTTATGGCGTTGGTAGAATGGTTTGAACGTTATTTGTAAAGGAGTGATTAATATGGATGAATTATTAAAAGATAATATTTACGGTGCACTTGAAACGGTTATAGACCCAGAATTAGGCGTTGATATTGTAAATCTTGGCCTCGTTTATGACGTTGACATGGATGACAAAGGACAAACAGTAGTTACGATGACATTAACATCAATGGGATGTCCGTTAGCAGGTACAATTGTTGAGCATGTGAAAGCCGCTCTTTATGATATTCCAGAAGTGAAAAACGTGGAGGTTAATATTGTTTGGAATCCACCATGGACGAAGGACAAAATGTCTAGAATTGCGAAAATTGCATTGGGAATTAAATAAAAAAACAGTCAGTGAAGATATTTTCACTGACTGTTTTTTTAGCGACTAACCAAATATTACCCTAAAGTTGATCGTGACTAAATTCTTATTTAACTAAACTAACCACAAGACACACACCAATATATTTTTATACTAGTCTATTTTTTGGAAAAATTCTCTTTTATACAATTTTCCAATTCTTTTATGCAAACTTCTGTATATATATTAAGCATACTGCGTAGATTCTTCGATATTATTTTTCTTATAATTAAAGGATTTTTTTGAAAAACCTATAAAAATATTATTTATACACTTGCTTTTATTTTTATACATATTTATAATGAGAAATAATTTAGAAGAAATCGAAATTAACAAGAGAAGGTGATTTGGTGAAAGTCGGAATTATCGGGGCCACTGGTTATGGTGGAGTCGAATTATATCGTATATTATCTAAACATCCACATGTAGATGAATGCATATTATATTCATCCTCAGAAATGGATGTTCCGTATATCAATTCGTTTCCACATTTAAATGAATTAAGTGATCACACGTTAAGGAATATTGACGTTGAAGAAATTAAAAACAACTTAGCTGTGTTATTTCTTGCGACTCCGCCGGGTGTATCCAAAACCTTATCACCTCAATTTATTGAATCAGACGTAAAGATTATCGATTTATCAGGAGACTTAAGGCTAAAGAATAAAAGTGAATATGAAGAGTGGTATAAACGCCCATGTGTAGCTGAAGATGTTCTCGAAAAAGCCGTATACGGTCTTTCTGAATTAAATAAATCGGACATAATAAAGGCTAAATTAATCGCTAATCCGGGCTGTTTTCCAACTGCAACCATTTTGGGCTTGGCACCTGTTGTTGAGAAAAAACTTGTTAACGAGCAGTCAATTATTGTTGATGCAAAAACAGGTGTTTCAGGTGCAGGGCGAAATGCATCACAGGCAACTCATTTCTCTGAAGTAAACGAAAATGTAAAAATATATAAAGTACATGAGCATCAGCATATTCCGGAAATAGAACAAGCGCTTCACACGTTAAATGATGCGATTACATGTATTTCCTTTAACACACACTTAATGCCAATGACACGTGGAATTATGGCAACAATTTACGCAAGCTTAACAGATACGTATTCAACTGAAAAATTACTAGATTTATATAAAGAATTTTATGCTGATTCACCTTTTGTTCGAATTCGTAGGCAAAATGAATTTCCATCAACAAAGGAAGTTTATGGTTCGAACTTCTGTGATATCGGTTTAAAAGTAGATGAACGAACAGGAAGAGTTACCATTGTCTCAGTAATTGATAATTTAATGAAGGGTGCGGCAGGTCAAGCGGTTCAAAACTTCAATCTAATGAACGGTTTTGAAGAAACAACCGGATTATATTATGCACCTATTTATCCATAATGACTACTAGGGAGGAAAAAACAGTGTTACTAACAAAGGAAACCTCTTGCTTTACAAAAATTGAAGATGGATCTATCGTTACACCAAAAGGATTTTCAGCTGATGGTGTTCACGCTGGTTTAAGATATTCTAAAAATGATGTAGCCGTTATATACAGTGAAGTCCCTGCAAACTGTGCGGCAGTTTATACACAAAGTCACTTTCAAGCAGCACCATTGAAGGTTACTCAAGAAAGTATTGCGAAAGAAGGGCTCCTGCAAGCGATTGTAGTGAATAGTGCAAATGCAAATGCATGCACTGGTGAACAAGGTCTTCAGGATGCATATGAGATGAGAGATCGAAGTGCAAAATTATTTAATATTGAAAATCACTACGTAGCAGTTGCTTCAACAGGAGTAATCGGTGAATTTTTAAAAATGGATAAAATTCGTCAAGGAATTGATCAACTAAAACCTCAAGCAACGAAGGAAGCGGCAGTAGAATTCCAACAAGCAATTCTTACAACGGATTTAGTGATGAAAACATCATGCTATGAGGTAGTGATTGATGGAAAAAAGGTGACGATCGGTGGGGCAGCAAAAGGGTCAGGGATGATTCATCCAAATATGGCAACAATGCTTGGTTTTGTTACAACAGATGCAAATATTGACTCTGAATCTCTACAATCGGCATTAAAAGAAATTACTGATAAAACATATAATCAAATTACAGTTGATGGCGACACATCAACAAATGATATGGTTCTTGTAATGGCCAATGGTCAAGCAGGGAACGAACAATTAAATGAAACTCATCCACAGTGGAATGAGTTTAAAACAGCCTTTCAAATGGTTAGTGAAGAACTTGCAAAACAAATCGCTAAAGATGGTGAAGGGGCAACAAAGCTAATTGAAGTTGAAGTAACTGGAGCGAAAACGAAGCTAGAAGCAAATATTGTTGCGAAGAAAATTGTTGGCTCAAGCCTTGTGAAAACAGCTGTTTACGGTGCTGATGCAAACTGGGGAAGAATTATTTGTGCAGTCGGATATAGTGAAGCTTCAGTAGAACCAGAAAAGATTGATATTTATTTAGAGGATCTTTGCTTGTTTACAAATAATAGCCCACAGGCTTTCTCAGAGGAAGCAGCAAGTGAGTATCTAAAGAAGGATCAAGTGAAAATTTCGGTTAACCTAGGTGTTGGAGATGCAGCTGGTAAGGCGTGGGGCTGTGATTTAACCTATGATTACGTGAAGATTAACGCAAGTTACAGAACATAAGGAGATCGTTATGTCAAAAACAGTCGTATTAAAATGTGGCGGAAGCACAGTTCACCAATTGTCAGAATCATTTTTTCAAAGTTTAAAAGTACTGATTGAAAATAACTGGAAAGTTATGATTGTCCATGGTGGTGGTCCAGATATAACAAACATGCTAAAAGCTTTAAATATTGAGACAGAGTTCTTTAAGGGGCAACGTAAAACAACCGAGGCTGTGTTAGAAATCGCTGAAATGGTTTTAGCAGGAAAGATTAATAAGCATCTAACAAACCTTTTACAACAAAAAGGACTTAAATCAATTGGGATATCAGGTAGTGATGGTGAACTTTTACAAGCTAGCTATTTAGATAAAGAAAATCTCGGATTAGTTGGTAAAGTAACATCAGTCAATACATCCATGGTTTCATTACTAATGGAAAATGGGTATATACCTGTGGTTGCGCCGCTTGCACGGACTGTGACACATGAAACTCTTAATGTTAATGCAGACTTAGCTGCTGCAGCAATCGCAAATGCAATTGGGGCAGAAAAGTTCCTATTTGTAACAGATGTACCTGGTATTTTGGACGGAGAGAAACAGTTAATAGAAAAAATTACACCATCTGAAATACAGTCTCATATTGAGAATGAAGTCATTACAGGTGGAATGATTCCGAAAGTACAATCTGCGATGACAACTCTTTCAGATACATGTCAAGAAGTGATGATTGTAAGTGGACAGCAAGCATTTATTGAAAATGATAGCTTTAAAGGAACAAAAATCGTAAGAGAACAGGAGGTCTTGTCATCTTGAGTTATTTATTTCCTACTTATGCTAGATGGAACCTTACAGTAAAAGAAGCAAAAGGCTCATGGGTTACTGATGAAAATGATACAAAGTATTTGGATTTTATATCAGGGATTGCCGTTTGTAACTTAGGGCATGCAGATGAAGATGTGATGAAGGCGATCCAAGATCAGCTAACAAAATATTGGCATATATCGAATCTTTTTCATCAGCCAATTCAAGAGGATGTTGCAAAGCTTTTAGTAGAGCATAGTGATGGAGAGGCAGTGTTCTTTTGTAACAGTGGAGCTGAAGCGAATGAGGCTGCTATTAAACTAGCACGAAAGCATACAGGCAAAACAAAAATTGTGACATTTCTCCAATCATTTCATGGGAGAACATTTGCAACGATGTCAGCAACAGGGCAGGAAAAAATTCACCAAGGCTTTGGACCTCTTCTCGAAACATTTAGCTATTTACCATTTAATGATTCGGAAGCTTTAGATGGGCTAGAAGATGATGTCGCTGCAATAATGCTTGAAGTTGTGCAAGGTGAAGGTGGAGTTGTTCCTGCCACTCAAGAATTTATTAATAAAGTGAATGAAACATGCGGGCGAATCGGGGCATTACTCATCATTGATGAGGTACAAACAGGCATTGGTCGAACAGGTAAGCCGTTTGGCTATCAACATTATGGAATATCGCCTGATATCGTGACCACAGCAAAGGGCCTGGGCAATGGAATTCCGGTCGGTGCAATGATTGGAAAGGAATCTCTAATTGAGACCTTTCAAGCAGGTAGCCATGGTTCTACTTTTGGTGGAAACCCAATTGCAATGGCTGCAGCGAAAGCAACCATGACGAAAATATTAACAGATGATTTCCTTAAAGAAGTTGAAGAAAAAAGTAACTACTTAGTTAATAAGTTGAATCGTATAATCGGAACTCATCCACATGTGAAAGATATTCGTGGAAAAGGCTTATTAATTGGTATAGAATGTAAGGAACCTGCTGGTCCTATGATCGATCAATTAAGAGATCATAAGCTACTCGTTTTAGCAGCAGGTCCAAATGTCATTCGTCTAATTCCACCATTAACTGTTTCATATGAAGAGATCGATGAAGCTGTTGGAATTATTGATAAAACGTTCTCTACATCCAAGCAATCTACTACCGCTCATTAAATTGGGCATTTTTTTTACAAGTTGTTGAATAAAAATACTTAATATCTAATATTTATCCAATCGGGTTAAAAATAATTAGTAGGGATATTAGGGTCCTACTGTAGAAGTATCACTTTAGACAAACGAGGTGCGGACAAATGAAAGGATATCTCCATTTAGAGGATGGTTCAGTTTATACAGGCGAACTAAGATCTGGATCTTCACAAGACATTAACGGAGAAATTGTATTTTTTACAGGCATGACAGGGTATCAAGAGGTCTTAACAGATCCTTCCTACAAGAATCAAATTGTTGTATTTACCTATCCACTTATTGGGAACTACGGCATCAATATTAGTGATGATGAAAGTAAGCATCCACAAGTAAAAGCAGTTGTCATGTATGAGTGTACAACTCAATACTCTCATTATGAGGCCAAGTATAGCTTTAAAGAATATTTGCAAAAGTGGAATATACCAATCATACATCATATTGATACACGTTCTGTTGTGAAAAAAATTCGTCATCATGGCTCAATGGCTGCAACTATTTCTTCAGAGCTTAACAAGAAAGAACAGCCTTGCGCAATTTATGAGGATGGAGTTTTTGAAGTTACCTCATCTTCAATGGAAACATACGGAGACGGTGAAAAGCATATTGCCTTGATCGATTTTGGCTATAAAAAATCAATCCTAACTTCGCTAGTCAATAGAGGCTGTAAAGTTACAACAGTTCCTTTAAAGATGATGGATCAAATCGCTGACTTACAGCCTGATGGTGTTCTATTATCAAATGGCCCTGGGGATCCAGAGCAGCTAGCAAGCTACTTTTCACAAATAAAGCAAATCGTTTCAGCTTATCCAACACTAGGGATTTGCTTAGGACACCAATTGATCGCATTATCCTTTGGCGCAAAAACAAAAAAGCTCTTGTTCGGACACAGAGGGGCTAATCAGCCTGTTTATGATATGAAAACAGGAAAAGTATTTATGACATCGCAAAACCATAGCTATGTTGTCATTGGAGAAAGTTTAAAAGAAACGGATTTAAACACTCGTTTTTATCACATAAATGATGATTCAATTGAAGGATTAGCACATTCAACATTACCAATTTTAACAGCACAATTTCATCCAGAGGCACATCCAGGACCTTCAGATAGTGAATGGATTTTTGATGAATTTTTAGATTTGGTCACAGTTGCAAAAGGAGAAATACTTTATGTCTAAAAACCAATCAATCAAGAAAATAGTTGTAATTGGATCTGGTCCAATCATAATTGGTCAGGCTGCAGAATTTGATTATGCAGGTACGCAGGGCTGTCTAGCCTTAAAGGAAGAGGGCTACAAAGTCGTATTAGTTAACAACAATCCAGCAACGATTATGACAGATGAAGAATATTCAGATGTTCTATACTTCGAACCGTTAACTGTTGAAAGTGTAACGAAAATCATTGAAAAGGAAAGACCTGATGGAATGCTCGCTTCATTGGGTGGTCAAACAGGTCTAAACTTAGCAATGGAGCTTCATGAAGCAGGAGTTTTGGAAACATACGGCGTTCAACTACTAGGAACATCAATTGACTCTATTCGAAAGGGTGAAGATCGTAACGAGTTTCGTCAATTGATGTTTGATTTAAATGAACCAATTCCAGAAAGCTCAATTGTAACAACACTAGAAGAGGCGATTGAATTTTCTAATCAAATTGGTTTCCCGATTATTATTCGTCCAGCCTATACGCTAGGTGGTAAAGGTGGAGGAATTGCAAATAATGCCGAAGAATTCAAAAAACTAGTGAAAAGTGGTTTACAAGCAAGTCCAATTACACAATGTTTAATTGAGAAAAGCATTGCAGGTTTTAAAGAAGTTGAATATGAGATGATTCGTGATTATAAAGGTACATGTATTTCTGTATGTAATATGGAGAATATTGACCCAGTTGGTGTTCATACGGGTGACTCGATTGTTGTAGCGCCATCTCAGACACTTACGGATCAAGAATATCACATGCTTAGAAGTGCTTCAGTGAAGATCGTTTCAGCTCTTGGTGTGGTCGGTGGATGTAACATTCAATTAGCTTTAGATCCAAAAAGCAAGCAATATTATGTCATTGAAGTAAATCCACGGGTCAGCAGATCATCTGCTCTAGCATCAAAGGCTACAGGTTATCCAATTGCGAAAATTGCTGCAAAGCTTGCTGTCGGCTATACATTAGAGGAATTAAAAAATCCGTTAACAATGAGTACGTATGCTAGCTTTGAGCCAGCTCTTGATTATGTTGTTGTGAAATTTCCAAGATGGCCGTTTGATAAATTCAATAAAGCAGATCGCAAGCTAGGTACCAAGATGAAAGCTACCGGTGAAGTAATGGCCATTGAGCGAAATCTAGAAGCTGCTCTTCAAAAGGCTGTGGATTCATTAGAGCTAGATAATATCGGAACGTTCTTACCAGAGTTTGAAGGATTAGCATCAGACGAATTAATCGAACGAATGAAGAAAACAGATGATCGTCGCTTCTTTGCAGTCATGGAGCTCATTAGAAGAGGATTAGCAATTGAAGAAATTCATCGTATGACAGAAATGGATCTATATTTCCTATCCTGCTTTAAACATATTGTGGACCTCGAGCAACAATTGAAAAAGCAAACAATTTCAACATTGGATGCTGATCTTTTTGCTAGTGTTAAGGAAAAAGGCTTCTCAGATCGTACAATTGCTTCTTTAATTCAAGCACCTGAAGCTGATGTTAGAAAACTACGTCTTGAAGTAGGAATTAAGGCTTCATATAAATATGTAGACACTTGTGCAGCTGAATTTGAAGCACGCACAAACTACTTTTACTCAACATATTTCGGTGAAAATGAACAACCGGAGCTAACAGATAAGAAAAAGATATTAATTATCGGTTCTGGACCAATTCGTATCGGTCAAGGAATTGAATTTGATTACAGTGCTGTTCACGGAATTAAAGCATTAAAACAATTAGGCTACGAGGCAATCATGATTAACAATAATCCAGAAACAGTTAGTACTGATTTTGAAACAGCAGATCGCCTCTATTTTGAGCCAATTACACTTGAGCATGTCCTTAATATCGTTGAATCAGAAAAGATTGATTCTGTTATTGTTCAGTATGGTGGTCAAACAGCGATAAATCTTGCGGAACAATTAGAAGCTGCTGGTGTTACGTTGTTAGGAACAGATACTGATACTCTCGATTGGCTAGAGGATCGCGATAAGTTTTATCAATTATTAGATGAGCTTGCGATTCCACACGCAGTTGGCTTAACAGCAAACAATGCAGATGAAGCAACAAAAGGAGCAAATGAAATCGGCTATCCTATCCTGATAAGACCTTCTTATGTTATAGGTGGTAAAGGAATGGTTGTTGTTCATAATGAAGAAACGTTAGCAACATTACTTTCTGAAAATACAAATATGATTTACCCTATATTAATTGATCAATTTGTTCAAGGTGTTGAGGGTGAGATTGATATCATTTCAGACGGAAAAGAAGCTTTTATTCCAACTTACATTGAACACGTAGAGCCTGCAGGAGTACACTCTGGTGATAGCTTAGCAATTATTCCATCTCAAAGCTTAACAGATAACAATAAGCAAATAATTGCTGAATATGCTAATGCTCTAGTGAAAAAGTTGAATTACCGTGGCGTTATGAACATTCAATTTTTAGTAAATGGAAATCAAATCTACATTCTTGAGGTTAATCCACGTGCAAGTAGAACCGCACCAATTATTAGTAAGGTGACGGGCATACCGATCATAAAGCACGCAACCTATTTATTATGTGGTAAAGCATTAAGTGAGCTTACAATCCAACACTCTGAAACAGATGATTGGGTGGCTGTAAAATACCCAGTATTCTCTAGCCATGCACTTCATGATGTAGACATTACATTAGGTCCGGAAATGAAGGCAACAGGAGAAGGCATGTGTGTAGGACAAAATATTCAAAGTGTGTATCGAAAGATTTTTTATAAAGACTTACAAAATGTAACAAGTGTTTATTTCGATAGTAAGAATGAAGATGCGATTCAAGCAACAAAACAATCTGGTCTTCAAGCGATCACAAGTGACTATTCCGCATGGGTTGAAGGGGATAAGGGAATCTTTGTATCATTAATCGATAGTGATGATGCCAAACTTGATCGTCAATTGGCACTAGAAAAAGGGATGATTTTATTCACAAACCTTGCAACTTATTATGCGTGTTTACAAGCAATAAATGCTTCAGATGAGGACGTTTTATCTATTCAGCAGCTAACAAAACCTCTATTGCGTAATAACGTCACAATCTAATCTAATTTTGAAAATAGGATGGTTATACTAAGAAAAATTAGCGTAGTTCCGTCCCCATTTCATTCATACAAAAAAGGAAGTGGTACAGCAATGAGTAATGTGAAGGTACAAGAAAAAAAGACAGCAGAAAAACGAGACTTTTTAACACTTCTTGATTATAGCAAAGAAGAAATTCTTCATCTAATAGACGAAGCGTTTAAGCTAGAAGCAAACCCGCTTCAGCCCGTGTTAAAGGGAAAAATATTAGCGATGATTTTTGAAAAATCTTCAACAAGAACACGTGTATCCTTTGAAACTGGTATGCTGCAACTAGGTGGTCATGCACTATTCTTAAGCAGCCAGGATCTGCAGTTAGGAAGAGGAGAGCCTGTTTCTGATACAGCAAAGGTATTGTCTGGATATGTTGATGCAATCATGATTCGTACCTTTGGCCATGACAAAATTGAAGAATTAGCTAATCATGCTAGCATTCCTGTTATTAACGGTTTAACGGATTTATTCCATCCATGCCAAGCACTTGCAGATTTAAAAACAATCTATCGATTAAAAGAGAAGTTCGTAGGTGTGAAAACGGCTTATTTAGGTGATGGAAATAATGTAGCACATTCTCTTATGATTGCTGCAGCTAAAGTCGGAATGGACTTTTCATTAGGTTGTCCAAAAGGCTATGAACCAAAACAAACAGTTGTAGAAGAAGCACAAAAAATTGCGGCGGAAACAGGGGCGAAAATTACAATTACCTCTGACCCAATTGAGGCAGTTAAGGATGCGGATATCATCTACACAGATGTTTGGGCAAGCATGGGACAAGAAAGTGAACAACAGAAACGTTTAGTAGCATTTAAAGACTTCCAAGTAAATGAAGAGTTAGTTAAACATGCAAAGGAAGATTACAATTTCCTTCATTGTTTACCAGCACATCGTGAAGAAGAAGTTACAGCATCGATTATAGATGGAGAGCATTCTGCAGTATTTGAGCAAGCTGAAAATCGCCTGCATGTTCAAAAGGCTTTGTTGAAGGAATTACTTGCATAACATAATGATTGAGGATGACTCAGGGGACAGACCCTTGCCTTTAAGTCATCCTCTTTTTGCTGTTGTAATTTCGATCTATCGGTTATGTAAATTAAACAGACACTCATGAAAGAAGCCTGTCTGGAGATACTAAAGGTATGAAGGAAATGGGGATTGGAACGCTGCAAATTTATTAGCATAACCATCCTATTTCAAAAATAGATCAATTAGCCCCAATAAATTTTTATAGTTCTTGCTCCGTTCGCGCCGCATTATTTGAGTGGGGCTTGTAGTAAAACTCTATTTTTCCTTCATTTTAGATGGTAACGTGAATACTCATATGCGATTTGTATGAAGGAAATTGGGTCGGAACTACGCTTATTTAATCAAAAATAGACTAGTTTAGCCTCGATAAATTTTTATAGAGCTTGCTCCGTTCGCGCTGCCATATTTGAGTGGGGCTTGTAGTGAAACTCCATTTTTCCTTCATTTTAGATGGTGACGTGAATACATCATATGCGTTTTGTAAATAAGAGAGGAGGGGTACGAATGGGCCAACAACATCGTTTTAGATCAGGTCAAAAAGCACCTAACAATGGGACATATGTTGAAATAGGTGAAACAGGCGATAATGTGAAGAATCCTGGACAAATCAGATTAAAAGCAGGAGATCGCTTTCCTGAAACAGCTAACCATAATCGCCAATGGACATATAAACGAAAACCATAAGAAAAGCGGAAGCGCCTTGTTCAGCCACGAGTAAAAAAGATGCAATGCTGAAAAAAAATTCAAAAAACCCTACTTCATAGTAGGGTTTTTTGAATTTAAGTCGAAAATCACTTATTAATGATGATCATGCTCAGCTACCGGCTCATTCGGGATCGCTGCAGCTATTAGGAATATGACAACGATTGCAACGATAGATAAAATAGTTGCGGTCATAAAGTCGTAATGACCACCAGTCATAGAATTAACAACATATGATGTCATATGTATTAATAAAAAGCCCCAAAAAAATGTCCAAAAGAAACGCAATGCATTCACCTCTATTTCCAGACGAATTCTTATTATATATTATCACATATTCTTTCAATAATAAAGCGAGACTTCTATAAATGGTGGTAGGCTGTATCCCCCACTTATGGTTAGTGAGACTAGTTATCCCCCATCTTCGCTTCTTTGATTTACTTAAGCTAGTAGTGGGGTCTTACTGTCCGTTAATGCGGGGCAAAAGAGCCTTTTTTTTAAAAAATTGTTCAAAAACTCTCCATAACATGTAAGTCCGTCTATATTTCTAATAACAATGATAGCGTCCCATTCTTTTTAAAACAGTATACATACATTATATAGATGGAAAAGGAATATGATGTTGTCACAACTATTATTCCTTATTCAAAAAGTCTAGAGAAGAAAGGTGGTGGGCGAGTGATGAAAATAACAGAGCGCTTCTTTAAGGTTGAAACGGAATGGAATGTCATCCATTTACCGACAAGACCCAATGGGTTTGGGATTTTTATAATAGGTGACCGGTCAGATTTTGTAGATGAAAACTCAAGTTTTTGGCATCAGCATTATGGACGAAACCAGCTAATCGCGGATTTAATGAACCAGGGCTACACACTGTTTCATTCAAATTTATACGGAAGCAATTGGGGAAGTCCTCGTGCAGTAGCAATGGCAAAGCAGTTTTATCATCTAGTAATGAAAAGGGAAATTTTAAATCAACGTGTTCACCTGTTAACGGAAGGAATGGGTGGATTAACTGCATTACAATTAATGGAGACAATACCTGATAATATACGTTCTGTGGCAATGTTGAATCCTTGCCTTGACCTCCAAGCCCATCTTGAAAAAGAAAAAGATCATAAGTTTTTTTATAAGCGTTTAGTAAAAGAAATATCTACTGCATACGGTGTTGATGAGAAGACAGTAAAATCAATAAATATGCCAACCATGCATCATTTATCTTCCCAAAAACCAGTTCGTATTTGGCAAAGAATGAATAGCAACACTTATCTTGCAGAGGATCATTGTAAAAAATATGAAGAGCTGAGAAAAAATATGGGAAGTCCGATACAGCTGATTTATCATCTTGGTGACAATCCTTATCGGACCAATCAATCAATCATAAAGTTTTATAAAGAGAATGAAAAGGTTTTATAGTCATTCAACATTAACTTATAATTAGCCCAAATAGGGTCTATGCACTCCATATTGAAGGTGGAGAACATCTTCAATATGGAGTGTTTTATTTGTATTTAAGAAATTTTAAAATTCTTGTACTGTGGATAAGCACATGACATCCAGCTCCAGCGTCCAGCGACTAGTGTACTTCTCGCTCCTTATACGCTAAGTCAACATCGAATCGCTATCGCTCTTCGTGTTTCCTTTGCCCCACATTAACGGGCAGTAAAAGATAACTGCCCGTAAAAGTCCGATAAGTCTCGCTATCCATCATAGGGGGATGAAGGGAATCCCCCTATGATGGAAGTCTCGCTTTATCTCATACATTAAAAAGTGGAGGCGACTGTTCAGCTCTGACAAGCATAAGACAGCAGATGATGGGAAGTGGTTTTCTTCTTAGGCAGCTGATTGGCTTATGACTCGAAGAGCTAGGAGCCGCAGCTAGATTAGGAGCACTCCAGTCCATACGTCGCTAAACGGGCGCTTGCGCTTTTGTTCGTATTGGCTACTAATTTCATTTCTTGTTGCATACGATACAATAACTGCCTATGAGGGGGAAAAGAATGCTTAAACGAGTTATTGTCTTTGGAGTACACTCGTATATTGGGTTTGGACTTTCTGAACGGTTACTAAATGAGGGTGTTGAAGTCAAAGGAATTTTGTTAATGCCGAAGAATCGGATAAATAAGCAGTTGGTAGAAGAACGTTTAATGATGGTTGGAAGAAATGCATTATTTCAAACAAAAGAATGTTGTGAAAGAACAAATGATGACGACGATTCGGTTGATATGATTATTTATTGTTGTGAGGATGGTGTTGAGTCTTCATTAATTGAGCAAGATCGGAAAAATGTAATGAAGTCAGTAGAACTTGCAAAGGAATTGAATGTTCCTTATGTATTCATATCACCAAGGAATAAAACTGATAATGGGTTGAGAAAAGATCACATCAAATTTTGTGAACTTTATCTTAACGAGAATTTAGAAACTCGTACTTTGATTCAACTTCCTATTTTGTTTGGCCCATTTCAACCACCATCAGAAAGAATCCATCAATTTTTAGTGAATTATGTAAATGGTCAAGAAAATGTGCTTATTGTTGATGAGCCTATACTATTTATCCAAGATGCAGTTGACGCCATATGGGATTTGTTAGGGAAAGTTGAAAAAGGTAAATCGTATTCCTTTCTAAGTGAATTGAAACAAGAGAAAGAGTCATCCTTTTTAATTGAGGTACAACTAAATTTGGACATTGCTAAAGATGACAGAAATGAAAAGTATTTAATAAAAGAACCTACTACCATTGAAAAAGGACTAGAAGCACAAGTAGCATTTATTGAAAAATATAGAGACATTCTTATCATGTAAAGGTAGATAGTACTTGTACATTTAAAGAAGGAAAGGCTAAAATAAAAAGGATAAGTACATCAGAATAGAATATAAGGGAGTGGGTGCCCATGTACAAAAAGCTCGGACTTGTCCTCATCTTACTATTTTCGCTTTTCGGTTGTGGACAACCTACAGCATCGGGACAACTTCAAAAAGTCGGTATGCTTGTTCCCGATACGATCGATGATCAAGTTTGGGGAACAAAGGGATATAGGGGCCTTTTAAACATTCAAACTGAACTAAAGGTAGATGTGTTTTATAAAGAAGGAATGAACGATGAGAGTAAAGTACGTGCTGCAATAGATGAATTTCAACAAAACGAAGTGAATCTTATCTTTGGTCATGGTAGTGAATATGCTAGCTTTTTTAATGCACTAAGTAAGGATTATCCTGATATTCATTTTGTTCTTTTTAATGGAGAAGCTGTAGGAGAAAATGTTACAAGTTTAAATTTCGAATCAAATGCAATGGGCTTTTTTGGCGGAATGGTTGCAGGGGAAATGACAAAAACTGAAAAGGTCGGTATTTTGGCTGCTTTTGAGTGGCAGCCTGAAATAAATGGCTTTTTTGAAGGTGCATATTTTCAAAACGAAGATGTTCACGTGGATATTCAATATGTCCAAGATTGGAATGACACACAGTCTGCAATGCTTCTTCTTGATGAAATGATTGGAACAGGTATTGATATTGTCTATGTAGCCGGTGACGGTTATAATGTTCCAATAATTGAAAAGCTAAAAGAAGAAGGCCTGTATGCAATTGGATTTGTCTCAGATCAATCTGATTTAGGAAAAGGGACCGTGCTTACAAGTACAGTCCAGCATGTTGACGTCTTATATGAGGTTGTTGCAAATTCTTTTAATAAAGGTGAGCTAGAAAGTGGAGAGTTATACTTTGACTTTCAAGATGGTGTCATCTCTATGGGGAATTTTAGTCCTCTTGTAGACAAAACATTCCAAACAGATCTTAAAGATTATATTGAAGAATATAAAGAAAGTGGGCTCCTTCCTAATCAGTTGTAAGAAGGCGTACTTCGACAATCTAGCTTTGATATTATAAGATAGATACAATACTAATAATGAAACTAGGAGTGAATGATATGGAACAACATCCTAAAACAATGGAATTTATGCAAATTGCCATGAAGTATTTACCAGAAGCAAAACAAAAGCTTGAAGGAACAGGTATAGAATTATCATTGGAGACATTACAACCTATGATGGAGCTTTTCACGAAGGTAATGGGCGAAGCTTACGAATTAGGAAAAAAAGATGCACAATAGAAGATGACTCTTTCGAGTCATCTTCTTTAAATTTTCTTTTTTATATAATCCATTATCGGAGTAAACTCCTTAAGTATCGGTTTTAGATTTCCGAGTGAAACCATAATATCATTAATTTGTTCCATTAAAGTGAAATAATTTACTTCATCCGTTTTGTTTTCATCTTTGTTAGAATGTTTAGGTTCGTGTTTGTTTTCTTGTTTTCGAGCTGTTGGCCTTGTTCCAAACATTAGCTCTGAAAAACGGTCAACAGGCGGTGTATTTGAATCTTCTTCATGACCAACAAACTCGTTTTTTCCACGATCTATCTTTTGAGCTTCTTCATAATGATCCTCAAATTCCATGATGTCACCCCCATATGCAATGATTAGCAGATCATCAACATTTGTTTTACTACTAGTTTATGTACTAGTATGCAACAGGTTCTAGTTGGTTGAACTAAAAACATTATTATTGAAAAAAAAAAGCTAATAAGATAAAATTAGTACCAAGTCATAATATTTGATATAAAAATACCTATCTTTTAAAAAAGGGGTTGTACATATGAATGCAGGGATTATTGGTATTGGACGTTATACACCTGAAAAGGTAGTAACAAATGCTGATTTAGAAAAAGTAATGGATACATCGGATGAATGGGTTCGAACAAGAACAGGTATAGAAGAACGTCGTATTGCGGATGATTCAATGGATACATCACAAATGGGATTTTTAGCTGCAGAGAAAGCCCTTGAGGATTCGGGAATTACCGCTTTGGACTTGGATTTAATTCTAGTCGCAACAGTGACACCTGACCAACCATTTCCATCTGTAGCTTGTATGCTTCAAGAAAAATTAGGAGCTAAAAAAGCAGCAGCAATGGACATTAGTGCAGCATGTGCTGGTTTCATGTACGGAATGATTACTGCTAAGCAGTTTATCGAAACTGGAGCATATAAGCATGTGTTAGTAGTAGGTGTTGAAAAGCTTTCAAAAATAACAGATTGGAATGATCGTAACACTGCAGTGTTATTTGGTGATGGTGCAGGAGCAGCGGTTATCGGTCCTGTTAGCGAAGGCAAAGGGATTTTATCCTTTGAACTTGGTGCTGATGGAACAGGTGGGAAACACTTATACCAAGATGAGTATATTATCATGAATGGTAGAGAAGTATTTAAATTTGCGGTTAGACAAATGGGTGAATCTAGTGTAAATGTTCTTGAAAAAGCTGGTTTAAGCAAAGAGGATGTTGATTTCTTAATTCCCCACCAAGCTAATATTCGCATTATGGAAGCTGCAAGGGAGCGTTTAGAGCTACCTGTTGAAAAAATGTCTAAAACCGTACATAAATACGGAAACACTTCAGCAGCTTCGATCCCAATTTCTTTAGTAGAAGAATTAGAAGCTGGTAAAATCAAAGATGGTGATGTCATCGTTATGGTAGGTTTCGGTGGTGGATTAACATGGGGTGCAATAGCACTTCGTTGGGGCCGTTAATTAGAAATATCTTATTAAGATGATTCAATTACGTTAATACTAATAAACAATTGATTAGATTCGCTAAAGGTGAGGTGCAATCATCATGGAAAAAAAACGAGTTGTCGTAACAGGTTTAGGAGCAGTAACTCCAATTGGAAATGATGTACAAACAACTTGGGGAAATGCAATAAATGGTGTATCAGGGGTAGGACCGATTACACGTGTAAACCCAGATGAGTATCCTGCTAAAGTTGCTGCAGAATTAAAAGATTTTGATGTTGAGAAGTTTATGGATAAAAAAGATGCAAGAAAAATGGACCGTTTCACTCAATATGCTGTAGCTGCATCATTGATGGCTGTAAAGGATGCCAAATTAGAAATAACAGTTGAAAATGCTCCTCGCGTCGGAGTATGGATTGGCTCTGGAATCGGTGGAATGGAAACTTTTGAAACACAATATAAAATCCTTTTAGAAAAAGGACCTCGACGAGTTAGTCCGTTTTTCGTACCAATGCTAATACCTGACATGGCTACTGGTCAAGTATCAATTGCTTTAGGTGCTAAAGGTTTTAATTCTTGTACTGTTACAGCTTGTGCAACAGGGACAAACTCAATCGGTGATGCTTTTCGTGTCATTGAACGAGGGGAAGCAGACGTTATGGTGTCAGGTGGTGCAGAAGCACCTCTTACAGAAATGTCATTTGCTGGATTTACGGCTAATAAAGCTTTGTCGACAAATCCTGAGCCAAATTCAGCAAGCAGACCTTTTGATAAAGATCGTGATGGTTTTGTAATGGGAGAAGGCGCAGGTATTGTAGTTCTTGAGGAATTAAATCATGCCATTGCACGTGGTGCAAACATTTATGCTGAAATCGTTGGCTATGGTGCAACAGGTGATGCGCATCATATTACGGCACCAGCACCAAATGGTGAGGGTGGTGCAAGAGCAATGAAACAAGCTGTTGAAGGTAGTGGACTTCAAGTAACAGATATTGATTATATTAATGCTCATGGAACAAGTACTCCTTACAATGATAAATTTGAAACATTAGCAATAAAAGAAGTGTTCGGAGAGCATGCTTACAAGCTTGCCATTAGCTCAACAAAATCTATGACCGGTCATCTGTTAGGAGCAGCTGGTGGAGTAGAAGCAATCTTAAGTATTTTAGCAATTAAAGAAGGTATCATTCCTCCTACAATTAATTATAAAACACCAGATCCAGATTGTGATTTAGATTATGTTCCTAATAAGGCAAGAAAACAAGAAGTAAAGGCAGCATTAAGTAACTCATTAGGTTTTGGTGGACATAATGCAACGATTATCTTTAAAAAATACGAAGCATAAGTAAAATGAAGGGTCTGACAATTTGTCGGATCCTTTTTTAAATCTAAAAGAACACACCTTTCTTTCAACACATACGATAACGGAGGAAGGAGTGGGATGATGAGCGTAATCGATACGATAAAATGGTTAAAGGAAACACCTGATCAATTGGAAATATGCAAAAAGTTAAGTTCTTATTTTACCAATTTAAATGAAGTAGAAATAGCAAAGTACTTACACTCTTTTGGCATGTTTACTAGCAATCATCAAGTGGAGAAATGGATAGAAAGAACTGAAAAAGAAAATATGTTTAATTTCATAAAAGAAGAAGAAAGAAAGCTAAAGAAGGAATGGAATGGTGTGAATGTCCCCATTTTTATTTTTCCATGTGATCAGAATAATCGAAAAATCGAAACAGACTATAAAGGAAGATCAGGTGTAGCTTTTAAAAATAAATTATTTTTATTTCTTGCATTAGAGACAAAAAGGGCTGATATAAAGTCACTCTTCATTCATGAATATCATCATGTTTGTCGTTTAGCTGCTATTAAAAAGCAAGAAAAGCATTTTACAATTATAGATACGGTGATAATGGAGGGGTTAGCGGAAAATGCAGTACGCGAAAAACTAGGGGAAGAGAATGTAGGTTCATGGACAAAACTATATTCAGACTCACAATGTGAACGATTTCTTGAAAGAATCATAACTCCGCAAAGAGATGTCTCGAGGGAAAGTCACAAATTCTCACAGTTAATGTTTGGTACAGGATTTTACCCTAACATGCTTGGATATGCAGTTGGATATTACATCGTAAAGAACTATATGAAACGAACTGGAAAAAAGACAAAGGAGCTATTAGGTTTACCAGCTGAAGATTTATTTGACAATTTGTAATTTTGACCACCTTAATTATCATATCTCGCTAAACTTCAACATATTGATTATTAAGGACAAGTTAACATACAAGTTAAGTGAATATAATAAAAAGAAAATTGAAAAACAAATGATAAATTCTATGTATTATCTGCATTGTATGGAATAATTTCTCTAATTTTTGCCTATACTGTTTGACAAATGGTACTGAAGTGAGGGGTAAAAAAATGTTATTTCTTCATGATGTTTGGGTAAATTGGTTTGAAGGTGAAGAGAACGGGTACAACGTCTGTCATTTTCATGAATGGAGAAAGGATGATAGCGTTGAACTCCTTGATCAGGTCCCCCTATTAAAGGTTAATTCCCTACTTTTTGACTACATAGAAAATAACTTATCGGAGTTACCACCTGGTCTATTAAAAGATGTTTTTCAAAAGGCTTATATAAGAAAAAATCATGAGAGAATACAATTAGATTACTGCTTTGTTATTACAGATGGCGTTGGAATAATTGCAATAGACACGATTGGATATACAATTCCAATTCGTAAAAGTCGTATTATTCCACGACAGGAGCAGCTTGTATTTGAAATGGTAAAAGACATTGAGCCTGAAGAATATTCGACTGAATTCATTAGAGATGAATCAGAAGATAAGGAATATCATATTTTATCATTAGCACCAGAGCACGTACGTGGTCTAACAAGAAAAGAGCGCCAATTAAAACAGCTATTGTTTATGGCACTTGATCAATTACAAGCAACAAAAAATGCAGCAGAAGTTAAGTATTGGTATACGGAATGGAATCCAACAATGTATGGTGATATTCAACAAAGAGAATTTGATGAAGTGTGGTATAAGCTTTATGAAGAAACATTGCATGGTTGGTCACCAAAGCATATCCAACTATGTGAACACTTAATTAAAGGACAACCTTTCTTTGAAAAGCTCTGGGATATGGAGCATGAATCAAAGGTAAATTAGGTTGGACAAGCTACTGAATGGAACCTAAAAAAACGATGTGATTGAATGTTGGATAACATTTTCTCCACATCGTTTTTTGTTTAGGAAATAAAATTTTACTATCATCCTTAACTCCCTATTTTGACCAGCATTCAATTATCGTATGAACAGATAAAAATCAAAAAACCCCTATCATTTGGAACAGATAGGAGCAAAAAACGATATTTTTTTCTATAAGACCGTTCAAAACACGATAATCGCTATTTATTATTTCCGCTTTCGACCAAGTCCCATTGCATTTTCCATCTTCTTAACCATTTTACGAGCAACGGCATTCGCTTTTTCTGCACCTTGATCTAATATTTCATCTAAAGCATCAGATTCCATGAGTTCTTTATACTTTTCTTGAATTGGTGTTAATGTATTCACAACAATCTCTGCAACATCACTTTTAAATTCTCCATAGCCTTTTCCTTCATATCTTGCTTCAATTTGTTCGATGGATTCATTATTTAAAATAGAGTAGATAGACAAGAGATTTGAAACACCTGGCTTATTTTCTTTGTCAAATTTTACAATACCATCAGAGTCGGTTACAGCACTTTTGATTTTTTTCTCAATATGCTTTGGATCATCTAACAATGTAATGAATGCTTTTTGGTTTGCATCTGACTTACTCATTTTCTTTGTAGGTTCTGCTAGAGACATAATACGTGCACCGACTTTTGGAATACGTACTTCAGGGATTGTAAAGATCTCATTATACTTTTTATTAAAACGATCAGCTAAATCTCTTGTTAACTCTAAATGTTGTTTTTGATCTTCTCCAACTGGAACAAGATCAGTTTGATAAAGAAGAATGTCTGCAGCCATTAATGGTGGATATGTGAGTAGTCCAGCTGAAACTGCTTCTTTTCCATGTGATTTATCTTTAAATTGAGTCATTCTCTCGAGTTCACCGATATAAGTTACACATTGTAGCATCCATCCTGCTTGAGCATGTGCTGGGACCTCTGATTGGATAAATAGAGTTGCTTTATCCGGATCTATTCCTACTGCAAGATAAAGAGCTGCAAGACTTCTAATGTTTTTTCGCAAAGCAAGTCGATCTTGAGCAACTGTAATCGCGTGCTGATCAACTATACAGAAGTAACAATTATACTCATTTTGTAGTTCGACAAATTGCTTCAAGGCTCCAATATAATTCCCTAAAGTTACTGACCCGCTTGGTTGTATACCTGAAAAAATTGTTTTCATCCTTATCATCCTCGTATAAGTAGTAATTGCATTAATAAAGTGAATTTTTGAACTAATTGTTTGTGTCTAGCTCCAGCAGTCCGACTTTGTGAAAAGTCGGATGCGTGGCCTTAGACCGCACAGGACGTGCAAGTGCAGTCAAGAGATAAGGCCGTCGCGTTATTGACTGCCTCGAGTCAAGCCAATCCATAATTGAAGGCAAAAAACGCCTTCTATTATGGATCGTCTTATTTGCCTGAGGCTGAATAAGGCGCTTCCCCTTTTCAAATAAAAAAAGCCCACTCGTACCTATTGGATAGGGACGATGGACCGCGGTGCCACCCTACTTATTTCTATATAGTAGAAATCACTTTATTCTTTAACGCAAGATAACGTCTGCACGTACTAATTTCAGCGCAGAAGCTCAAAAGTCCATTCCATAGCGTTCATTACCTGTTCTCAGCAACCACAGGCTCTCTTTAAATGAAACATATATGTACTATTCTTTATCAAAGCTAAACTATTTTTTTCTTATTATAAAAAACCAATCCATTTTTTGCAAACTGTTTTCAAAAAAAAAGGCTAAATATAGTAAAAAAATAGTGCTAGGAACATGACGACCGTTAATAGAATGCTACTAAATAGCATAGGGGAGTGATCAAAGTTCATTAACTCTGAAACAGGAATCATTTCATGAACTTCCTTTTTCGAAAGCTCTGTTCCTTTTGAAACAAACATCCTGCGGAACCCATACGTAATTCCATCGAAGAAGCCGCCCTTTACTGTAATCATAAAAAGAGCAATGAATAAAAAGGAAGCTGCAATAATAAAGGAAATATTTATAAAATACAACAAAGTTAGTTTTTGGTAAATCAAAAAAGAAAGGAAAATTGTTGAACATAATGACACAATAAATAGTGTAAATGTTTTTTTATAGGGCAAACTCATTCACTCTTTTCTAATTGTTCTTAAAAACTATTATATCAAAAGAAAGGAGGAGCTAAAAAAGATATAAAGTTATTCTAATAAAAGTAATTGATTCGAATTTCATATAAAATGTGATTAAATATAAAAAATATTAAATCTTCATAAGAATAATTGTGTTAGAAAATGTAACCCTTTACAAGTCAACGCGTTAAAGTATTCTATTTAAAAAAAGTAAAAATTCAAATGACTAAAAATAGGTAAAAAGAATTATTTTTTAACGCTGATTTATTAATGATATTGCATCTGCGTAAATTTTATTAAAAAAATAAATGCACAATTGTTTGAATACTTGTATAATAATCTCTGTAAGAACAACTTGTATAAAAAAGGGAGGTCTACTTGTGAAAAAGTCGAAATTATTTCTACTTTTAGCTTTATCACTTGTCCTTAGCATGTTCTTAAGTGCATGTAACGGCGGTGGTAATGACACTGAAACTGACGGTGATAAAGATAACGCTGCAGAGTCAGTAGCACAAGAATTAAAAGTATTAGAAACGTCTGAAATTCCATCTATGGACAGCGTTATGGCGCAAGACGCAGCAAGTTTTACAGCATTAAACAACGTTATGGAAGGTTTATACCGCTTAGACCAAAACCAAGAAGCAATTCCTGGTATGGCTGAGGGAGAACCTGATGTTAGTGAAGATGGATTAGTATACACAGTTAAATTAAAAGATGCTAAATGGTCTAACGGAGATCCTGTAACAGCAGAAGATTTCGTATTTGCATGGCAACGTGCGGTTGACCCAAAAACAGCTTCTCCTTACGGTCCTTACATGATGGTAGGTAAAATCAAAGGAGCGAAAGAAATTACAGAAGCTGCAGCTGCAAAGAAAGATTATGATCTTAACACGTTAGGTGTTAAAGCAATTGACGAAAAAACACTTGAAATCACTTTAGAAAAACCAGTTCCATATTTCAAATCATTAATGGCATTCGGTTCATTCTACCCTCAAAACAAAGCATTTGTTGAGGAAAAAGGGGACAAATACGCAACATCTGCTGAAAACCTAGTATACAATGGTCCTTTTGTTATGACTGCGTGGGATGGTACAACAGCTACTGAGTGGACGATGGAGAAAAACGCAGAGTATTGGGATGCTGAAGCAGTAGCTTTAGAGAAAATCCTATACAATGTATTAAAAGATCCACAAGCTGCTGCAAATGCTTATGAAACTGGAGAAGCTGATATCACAGGTAAACTTGCATCTGATATTGTTCCACAATACGAAGGTGACGAGAACATGGTGAATTGGTTAGAGCCAACAATTTTCTGGATTAAAATGAATCAACAAAACGAAGCATTAGCAAACGAAAACATTCGTCGTGCGATTGCTACTGCGTTCAATAAAGAAGACTTAGCTACAAGTATCTTAAATAACGGTTCTGTACCTGCAAACTATGCAGTACCTAAAGAATTCGTAACTGATCCAAGTGGAGCTGATTTCCGTGAGGCAAATGGAGACATGCTTACATATAATGTTGAAGAAGCAAAAAAATTATGGGAAACGGGCTTAAAAGAAATTGGTAAAGATGCAGTTGAATTAGTTTACCTTGGTGGAGACACTGAAACTTCTAAGAAAACTGATGCTTACATTAAAGATCAATTAGAGAAAAACCTTCCTGGTTTAACAATTGACGTTCAAAGTGTACCATTTAGTGTACGTTTAGATCGTGACGTTAAAATGGATTATGATTTACAATTTGCTGGATGGGGTCCTGACTACCAAGATCCTATTTCATTCTCTGACCTTTGGATCACTGATGGCGGAAACAACAAAATGGCTTACTCTAACAAACAATATGACAAATTGTTAGAAGATGCTCAATACACGTTTGCTGATGATAATGCTAAACGTTTTGAAGCACTTCAACAAGCTGAAAAAATTCTCCTAGAAGAAGATGCTGCACTTGCACCAGTTTACCAACGTTCATCTAGCGTATTAGTAGCTGAAAAAGTAGAGGGCTTCACATATCACTTCATTGGTCCAGAGTACAGCTATAAATGGGTTACAATTAAATAATTTATAGTTTACGGATTGTTGATATAATTTAACGGGTCTAAGAGAGTATAGTTATACTCTCTTTTTCCCTGTATTAGAATTGTTGAATGATGTAGAATATTTAGTTTTTATAGGAGGTGCTTGTTAATGGTTAAGTATATTTCCCAGCGTATTTTTTATATGCTACTTACCCTAATACTAATTGCCACATTTACTTTTTTCCTCATGAAATTAATCCCTGGTACTCCTTTTACCAATGCTGGTAAGTTATCTGAAGCACAGTTAACGATCATGAAAGACAAATATGGGTTGGATGAACCTGTTCCGGTCCAATACTTTACATACATGGCGAATGTAGCAAAAGGTGATTTAGGTGTATCTTTCCAATTTAATAATGCAAGTGTAACGGATATCTTATTGGATCGAATTGGTCCTTCTGCAATTCTTGGTTTCCAAGCAATGTTCTTTGGAACAATTTTTGGGATTATATTAGGAGTAATTGGGGCACTGCGTCAAAATACTTGGGTGGATTACAGTGCTACATTTATAGCGGTTATTGGTAAATCAATACCATCATTTGTCTTTGCTGGCCTTCTTCAATATTATGTTGGAGTTAAGTTAGGTTGGTTGCCTGTTGCTTTCTGGCGTGGACCTGAATACACAATATTACCGACGATAGCCTTAGCGATGTTTCCTATCTCAATTGCTGCTCGCTTTATGAGAACAGAAATGATTGATGTATTAGGTTCTGATTACATTACGCTCGCTAAAGCTAAAGGAGTAACATCTTTTGAAGTTGCAGTTAAGCATGCTTTGCGTAATGCGTTAATACCTGTTATTACCGTGTTAGGGCCATTAACAGTTAGTTTAATGACCGGTTCGTTAGTTGTCGAAAAGATCTTTGGTATCCCTGGTTTAGGTGAACAGTTCGTTAAATCAGTAAATGTGAATGATTATCCAGTTATCATGGGTACAACCATATTATTTGCTGCATTATTTATCTTTGTTATATTAGTTGTTGATTTGTTATACGGTTTAATTGATCCAAGAATTCGTTTAGCGGGAGGTAAAAAATAATGTCACAGCACGAAGATAAAATCACAAAAGATATGTTCCAACCCGCTAATATCGATGCTTCGAAAAGTGAAGAAATCTCCAAGCCTAGCTTAAATTATTGGCAAGATGCTTGGTTGAGAGTAAAGAAAAACAAGGCAGCAATTGTCAGTATGGTTGTCTTAATTTTGCTAACAATTATTGCGTTTGTTGGTCCATTTTTAAATGAATACGATTACAGTACACAAAATGCGAAACATTCTAATTTGCCTCCAAAAATACAAGGCTTAGAGAATGTAAACTGGCTTCCATTCGATGGGATGTTAACAAAAAAGAATGGTGAAGAATATAATGCGTACGAACTTAAGGGAGCCGAAGAGTATTATTGGTTCGGTACTGATAGCTTAGGTCGTGACATCTTTACTCGTGTTTGGAAAGGTACTCAAGTTTCTTTATATATTGCTTTACTAGCAGCATTTATTGATATGGTTATCGGTGTAGCTTATGGTGCAATATCCGGTTATTTTGGTGGTCGAGTTGACAATATCATGCAACGTATCATTGAAATATTAGTCGGTATTCCTAACCTTGTAGTTGTTATTTTAATGATCATTGTTTTAGAACCTGGTATCTTATCCATCACAATCGCCTTAACAATTACAGGATGGGTTGGTATGGCAAGGGTTGTTCGTGGACAAGTACTTAAGTATAAAAACCAAGAATTTATATTAGCTTCAAGAACTCTTGGTTCTACCCATTCGAAAATTATTATAAAACACTTACTGCCGAATCTAGTAGGTGTCATCATTATTAATACAATGTTTACAATTCCTAGTGCGATTTTCTTCGAAGCCTTTTTAAGCTTTATTGGTTTAGGATTACAAGCACCATTGGCTTCACTAGGTACACTTATTGACGATGGATTTAAAACATTAAGACTATATCCATATCAAATGATATTTCCAGCAATTGTTATCAGTTTAATTATGATCTGCTTTAACATGATTGCTGATGGACTGCGTGATGCATTAGATCCGAAAATGCGCGACTAAAAAGGTAGGTGAATAGATAATGGAAAAAATATTAGAAGTGAAAGATTTAAACATTTCGTTTCACACATTTGGAGGAGAAGTACAAGCAATCCGTGGGGTTAACTTTGACTTATTCAAAGGTGAAACTCTTGCGATCGTAGGTGAGTCTGGCTCAGGTAAATCGGTTACAACAAAATCAATTATGCGTCTTCTACCTGAAAGTAACTCTGAAATAAAAGCAGGCGAAATTTTATTCGACGGAAAAGATATTGCGAAGCTTTCCAATAAAGCGATGCAAAAAATCCGCGGCAAAGATATATCAATGATCTTCCAAGATCCAATGACTTCTTTAAACCCAACGATGAAAGTTGGGAAACAAATTATGGAACCGATCGTGAAACATCAAAACATAAGTAAATCAGCTGCAAGGGAACGAGCAATTGATTTATTACGCTTAGTTGGAATACCACAACCTGAAACTCGTTTTAATCAATATCCACACCAATTTTCTGGAGGAATGAGACAAAGGGTTGTTATTGCTATTGCACTAGCGTGTAATCCGAAGGTGTTAATTGCTGATGAGCCAACAACAGCATTGGATGTTACAATACAAGCTCAAATCCTTGAACTAATGAAGGATTTACAGAAAAAAATTGATACATCTATTATCTTTATTACACATGACCTTGGTGTTGTTGCTAACGTTGCTGATCGTGTTGCTGTTATGTACGGAGGGAAAATTGTAGAAACAGGTACAGTTGATGAAGTATTCTACAATCCTCAACACCCATATACATGGGGATTAATTAGTTCAATGCCTAGCTTGGATTCAGATGATGCTGATCTTTATGCTATTCCTGGAACACCGCCAGACTTATTGAATCCACCACTTGGGGATGCTTTTGCTGCGCGTAACGAATATGCCATGCAAATCGATTTAGAAAAGCAGCCACCAATGTTTAAAGTTTCGGATACGCATTATGCAGCAACTTGGTTGCTACATCCAGATGCTCCTAAGGTGGAACCACCTGAAGCTGTAAAACGCCGCAGACGTCAGTTCCCTAGAAACAAGGAGGGAAAATAAATGGCTCAAAAAAAGTTAGTAGAGATAAAAAATTTAAAGCAGCATTTCAATAGTGGAAAACCTAATGAAGTAAGAGCGGTAGACAATATTTCATTTGATATATATAAAGGTGAAACATTAGGACTTGTTGGTGAGTCTGGTTGTGGAAAATCTACTACTGGTCGTACCATTATTCGCTTGTATGATGCGACGGATGGTGAGGTTTTATATGATGGAGTAAATGTTCATGGTGAAAAATCTAAAGCAGAATTAAAAGCTTTCAATCGTAAAATGCAAATGATTTTCCAAGACCCATATGCTTCTTTAAACCCACGAATGAAGATAGCTGACGTAATTGCGGAAGGTATTGATATTCACGGACTGGCAAAATCGAAAAAAGAGCGTATGGAAAAAGTATATGAGCTGTTAGAAACTGTTGGTCTAAACCGTGAGCACGCGAACCGTTTCCCACATGAATTTAGTGGTGGACAACGACAACGTATTGGTATTGCTCGCGCTCTTGCTGTAGAGCCTGAATTTATTATTGCCGATGAGCCGATTTCTGCCCTTGATGTGTCCATTCAGGCACAGGTTGTCAACTTAATGAAAAAGCTTCAAAAGGAAAAAGGCTTAACCTATTTATTTATTGCCCATGACCTTTCAATGGTTAAGTACATTAGTGATCGTATTGGGGTGATGTATTTTGGGAAATTAGTTGAGCTTGCAGATGCTAATGAGCTGTACAATAATCCAATTCATCCTTATACACAATCACTATTATCTGCGATTCCTTTACCGGATCCAGATTATGAACGCACTCGTGTTAGAAAAACATATAATCCAAGTGGGCACAATTATAAGCCAGAAGAAGAAGTTGAATTCCGTGAAGTGAAACCAGGTCACTTTGTTATGTGTTCACATGCAGAGTTTGAGCAATACAAAAAACAGAATTTGTAATAAATAACAAGAGGTTGCCTTCATTATTAGGGCAATCTCTTTTTATACTATCAGAGTTTATTCTTAGGATGATAGTATAAGAAAAACTGGGCTTCGCTAGTAGGACTTGGCGAAAGCCTCAGTTTTTCTACTATTGTTTACAGTTTAAATTATCGAATCCTTGTACTGGGGATAATTAGGACATACAGTTCCGAAGCACATGCCATGTAAGTTCAGTAATAATAGTAATGCTTAACGTGGGTACTTGATGGCTTGATCCTCATCTAGGGGTGTTAAAGAATATCTTTATGATTTCCGCTGATATCTTGCACATTTCGGACATAAAGTTTAAAAACGGATAATATATTACCCAATCCCGACAATAAAACGTACTTTTCGGACAATGCGTTATATGTAGACCACAGTATTAGGCGGAATTTTGGTGCAAAGGCAGCAACTCTCGGATGAAATCTGCCTTTTTTAGCGAAAAAAGAGTTTGGTCACTTGACGAAGAGTAATGTACACATGCATCTGTTGCATATAATATATGACAAGCTATAAAAACATACATAAAAACGCGTATAGAAATCCTACTTACTAATCTATAAAGGCTTGTTTATTTTCTATATAATAAAAATAGAAATTAAAAATGGGGGATTACTAATGCGGTTTCATAACACTCTTCAAATGATCACGATTTTATCCATATTCATCATCTTTCAGCCAACAAATTCTCATGCGGAAACGACCTCAGTTATAAAACAACATGCACTAAACAAATTTCTTCTAGAAGATAAGACTTTACCAAATCATATTCCAAGGTTTGCGTTTGATTCTGGTTTATCTTTTATATATCCTGATGCAGTTCGTGGTGTTTATGTAACAGGACATTCTGCAGGTGGAGCAACGTTTGAAAAACTAACATCCATGATAAAAAACACAGATTTAAATGCAATGGTCATTGATATCAAAGATGATTTTGGGAATTTAACGTACCAACCAGATAAGTCATCACCTTTTTATAGCATTAGTAAAAATTATATAAAAAATCCAAAAAACGTACTTAAAACCTTAGAAAAGGAACAAATCTATCCAATAGCTAGAGTAGTTGTTTTTAAGGATACTGTTTTAGCGAATAACAATCCTGAATTGTCTTTTAAAGAGGGAAAAAATGTTTGGAAAAATGGTAGAGGGGAATCGTTTGTAAACCCTTTTTTACAAGAAGTATGGGATTATAATGTAAATATTGCAATAGAAGCAGCAAAGCTTGGTTTTCAAGAAATCCAATTTGATTATGTTCGGTTTCCTGAAGGCTTTGAGCGAAGAGATGATGAATTAACATATAGTGCAGGGAAATATGCAAATTCAGATCAAAATAATGTTCAAAAACGAGTAACAGCTGTTACGGATTTTGTCTCATATGCAAAAGGAAAGTTGGAACCATATGGTGTGAAAGTATCTGTTGATATATTTGGCTATACGGCAACTCTCCCAGAAGCACCTGGAATAGGGCAAAACTTCTCTAAGATTTCTGAACATGTTGATGTTATATCCTCAATGATTTACCCAAGTCATTGGACATCGTATTTTGGAATTGCCAAGCCTGATCTAGAACCATATCGACTTATCACAGAATATTCAAAAGTTGAAAATCAAAAACTTGAGGAGCTTAAAAACAAACCAACCTCCAGACCTTGGATTCAAGATTTTACAGCATCTTATTTAGGTAAAGGAAATTACCAAACATATGGAAAAGAAGAAGTAGAAGCTCAAATTAAAGCGTTAAATGAACAAGGAATTAACGAGTTCTTATTATGGAATGCTGGAAATACATATACACAAGGTGTTGACTATACTCCGGTAAACAAATAATTCTTCTATTAAAGGTTGGACGATATCGTCTAGCCTTTTTCTGTTTCATAGCGTGCTACGGCTAAAGGCCTAGACACTAGAAGTTGATAGACTAATTGTGATGCGTGTGAATATGAAATATGTCGTTATTTGTCTAACGGTCGATATAATTGTGTTTTCGGGTGAAATAATACTGATTCCAGAAAATAAGTAAGAAAAGTGGACGATAAATAGGTCTAACCCGACAATAAAACGTGATTTACGGAAAAGAAGTCATTTTTTTGTTAGTTAGAAAACATAATTGACGTATTTCTTAATAGATAAATTTACCATGTTTAACCTTAAAAAAAGAAGGGTATATCTAAATATGGGAGAATTAATAAAGAAACAAAAAAGGGAGTAGATCAATGAACTGGTATGAAAAGTTGAATCAGTATTTTCCCATTGAAGAAATGAAATCGAAAGAGCATATGGAAGCTTTACTCAAAGAAAGAGCTGACATTTATCATAAAGATGAAGGTAAGCACTATGTGATGATGTATGCTGAGCTTAATGATTTTATTTTTATAGACTATATTTTTGTCTCAAAGGATGCTCGAGGTGAAGGACTTGGCCATAAGCTTTTAGAGAAGTTAAAGAAAAAAGGAAAGCCAATTATCCTTGAAGTAGAGCCTGTTAATTATGAAGACACAGATTCTGAGAAAAGATTAAAGTTTTATCAAAGAGAAGACTTTAAGCATGCCGATTCCATTGGCTATGAACGTCGCTCACTTGCGACTAATGAAGTGAACAAAATGGAAATCCTTTATTGGGCCCCAAATGATGAGTCAGAAGAACATATTTACAAAGCAATGAAAAAAACGTACAACATGATCCATACCTTCAAAGATAAAGAGCTATATGGTGAATCCTACGAACCAGTAAGCGAAGTTTTGTCTCTGGATGTGGAAGGTAATAATAAAAACATTTTCGATGAGTTAAGTTAATTGAGAATAAAACCTAAGTTGAATTGGAATAAAAGTCTACATACATTTCAATGTTTTTAAAAAAAGTACCCCTTTGGAAATCCATTATATTTGAGGTTTCTTAATGTTTGTAATGGTTTTGTCACACTTTTAATGTAAATTCTATATGCATACTTACTTTTTTATAGTATAATCGGAATAGGAATTCTTATTTAAAGTAATTTCAATTTCTATATACTATTTGGTTCAAATTTTTAACTCATTCTATAATTAGAGGAGTGAAGGATTAATGGTCACATTATATACATCACCAAGCTGTACATCATGCAGAAAAGCTAAAGCATGGTTGGAAGAACATGATATTGCATACATTGAGCGAAATATTTTTTCAGAGCCTTTGACAATTCAAGAAATAAAAGAAATATTAAGAATGACTGAAGATGGAACAGATGAAATTATTTCAACTCGCTCAAAGACTTTTCAAAAATTAAATATCAACGTAGAGTCAATGCCATTACAAGATTTATATAATCTCATTCAAGAAAATCCTGGTCTTCTTCGTCGACCAATTATTATTGATGAAAAGAGACTTCAGGTTGGTTACAATGAAGATGAAATTCGTCGTTTTCTTCCACGAGGTGTACGCACGTATCAACTTAAAGAAGCACAGCGCTTAGTTAACTAGATAAAACTGTAAAGAGGCAAATTCTAAATGAATTTATAACTGTACTTAGACATGATAAGATCTCAACTTCATGTCAGTTATAGTTAATTCATCATTAGAATCTGCCTCTTCATATTTAAAAACCTTATGTAGATTGTTTTATTAGCTTCTTCGGTCAGCGTGCAAACTTACTATTTGTTGATATAGAATGCCTGCAAAAAGAATGAAAGATGTCGTTATATATGGCAAACTTTGTGCAAGTAGGGGATGTGTCATGTATATTGCTTGGAGTTGGTGCTCCCCAACGATCATTTTTCCAGCTGTATATGCAAGCAGCCCACCACCAACATAAATAAGCATTGGGTATTTAGTAAGTAATACCAGAATAATCTTACTTCCCCAAATAATGATAGGAATTGAGATTAATAATCCGATAGCTACAAGTATCATATGCCCCTGAGCGGCTCCAGCAACTGCTATGACGTTATCAAATCCCATCAATAAATCTGCAATTACAATTGTCTTGATTGCTTTCCATAATGAGCCATGACTTTTAATATTATTTGTGTCATCGTCTTTGCCTACGATTAAATGAAAAGCGATGTACAAGAGGAAGACACCACCAACTAGCTGTAAAAATGGTATTTCTAACAAATATACAGCAATTAACGTAATGAAAATTCGAAAAACAATCGCGAGCATTGTCCCTAATATTATCGCTTTATTCCTCTGAATAACGGGTAAATTCCGACAAGCCATTGCAATTACAACTGCATTATCAGTTCCAAGTACTAAGTCAATTCCGATGATCACTAATAGTGATAGAAGAAATTCTTGTTCCATGTCTAAAACCTCTTTCAGCTTATTGACTGCTCGTACAAGTATATGAAATCATTCATAAAATATGATCGAAAAATCATATAGGTAAAATAACCGTTTTTATAAATTCGGAGTTTTTTTATTTCCTTTAAGCATTTTTTATCATAAAATAGGAGTACAAGATTCTTTCATTATTGAAGGTTTTGAATCAGGTGTAGTATTTCCTCATGATATGATGGATGAATACTAGCACTTTCCCTTTATCCACGATTAAATATAGAATATTTTGGGTAAAGTGTAGTAATGTACAACTACCCTGAGGGGGGGTTGTCCCTTCAACATCTTATAGAGAAGGGAAGGTTGAGTAATGGAAATTGAACGTATTAACGAAAATACCGTAAAGTTTTACATTTCTTATATGGATATAGAAGAGCGTGGTTTTGATCGTGATGAAATTTGGTATAATCGCGATCGCAGTGAGGAACTTTTTTGGGAAATGATGGATGAAGTTCATGAAGAAGAGGAATTTATGGTCGAAGGCCCTCTTTGGATTCAAGTGCAGGCACTTGATAAAGGATTGGAAGTCATCGTAACGAAAGCCCAAGTGTCTAAAGATGGACAGAAGCTTGAGCTACCTTTTTCAGATGAAAATCTTAAAGAACTGCCAATTGATGAAAATGTAGAAACTCTATTAGAGCATCATTTTAATAAATCGGATGATTCAAAAGATGACCAAATTGAAGAGTTTGAGCAACAGCTTCAATTTGTCTTAAAGTTTAATGATCTAGAGAATCTAATTTCCTTGTCTAAATATTCGTTATTAGCTGGAATGACGAATCATTTATACTCACTTGACCAAATTTATTACCTATTTATAGAGTTTGATGACGATATAGATGATGAAGAAATTGAGAATACATTGAGTATAATACTCGAATATGGACAAGAATCTAAAGTGACCATACATCGACTAGAAGAATATGGTAATTTAATCACGAAAGACCATGCATTAAATGTAATTAAAAAACATTTTTCATAATAAGAAAGCACAAGCGCCTTGTTCAGCCTCAGGCAAATAAGACGCTTATGAATAGAAGGTGTTTTTCACCATCAATTGATTAGTGGCTAGACCATAGAGGCAGTGAAAAAAAAACTCGGGCGGCCTTATCTCTTGAATGTACTTGCACGTCCTGTGCTTCGGATCTGGATGCCGAGCACTTATCCACAGTTCTAGAATTTTATAATTTCCTAAAGCTAAACAATAAAAAAGACCGATTTCATTTGAGATCGGTCTTTTTTATACCCCCATATAAAAATATAAATGAGTTACAGGGGTTAAATATAGAAATTAGGAATAAAATAGTTGAAACTGCCTTTGTAGACTTAGGGATTCGTTTCATCTAAATTAGGGAAGTAAGAATAAGAAAATAAGTAAGGTGAAACCAATGAAGAATACATTCCGTTTTCTACTATTTATCGCATTAATTGCTTCCGTTATATTACTTACAAAGAACCTTTGGGGAGATTGGATCGTTGGTACGGTAAGTGTCCTCTTTACTTTGTCTATAATCTTTATTTGTGTAGTGATTTTTCTAGAAAATCGTCATCCATCACACACGATTACATGGTTAGTTGTTTTGGGTGGATTTCCGTTAGTTGGATTCTTTTTCTATTTACTTTTTGGGAGAAATATTAAAAAGAGACGGTTATTTGCCAAAAAGGCCTTAACAGATGAAAAGGCTTTTTTAGAAATAGAAGGCAACTATTCCTCATATCAAGAAAAAATGGATCATATGGGAAATCATCAGCAATTATTGTTTAAACTAGCTCATCGCTTAGGGCATAGCCCGATCTCGTTTGGTACGAAAACAAAAGCGCTAACCGATGGGATTGAAACATTTGAGCATATCTTTCATGAATTGAAAAAAGCAAAGCACCACATCCATCTTGAATACTACATTCTCAGACATGATGAGGTTGGCCAAAAATTAAAGAATACGTTAATTGAGAAGGCAAGAGAAGGTATAGAGATACGCTTTCTTTATGATGCTGTTGGTAGCTGGAAGTTGTCAAAGACTTTTATTAAGGAATTGAGCAAAGCTGGTATTGAAACGGTTCCTTTTCTACCTGTACGAATACCTTTCTTAAATAATAAAATAAATTTTCGGAACCATAGAAAAATTATTGTGATTGATGGATCGGTTGGGTTTGTTGGAGGGTTAAATGTAGGGGATGAATATTTAGGGAAAAATGACTTTTTTGGTTATTGGCGTGATACACATCTTTTAATTAAGGGGGAAGCTGTAAGAACACTACAAATGATCTTTTTACAGGATTGGTATTACATGACCGATAAAAAGTTATTATCAAATACATATTTGACTTCTTCAAAGGAACAGCCGGAAGAAACAGGTGGTGTTCAACTTATAGCAGGGGGACCTGATAATAAATGGGATGTCATTAAAAATTTATTTTTCTCTATGATTATTTCAGCTAAAGAATCAATATGGATTGCCTCACCTTATTTCGTGCCAGATGAGGATATTCTCTCAAGTCTTAAGGTTGCGGCACTTAGTGGAATTGATGTTAGGCTTTTAGTACCACAACGACCTGATAAAAAGATTGTTTTTTATGCTTCTCGTTCTTATTTTCCTGAATTGCTTGATGCAGGTGTAAAGGTATATGAATATGAAAAAGGCTTTTTGCATAGCAAAATCATCATTGTTGATTATGAGTTAGCGTCTATTGGAACTGCTAATATGGATATGAGAAGCTTTCATTTGAATTTTGAGGTAAATGCTTTCCTGTATCGAACAGGAAGTACACAAACGCTTGTTAACGAGTATCTAAAGGATATAAAACACTCAAAAGCAATCAACAAGGATGAATTTTCGAAACGCTCATTCGTTAAAAAGCTTTTTGAATCCACAGCAAGACTATTGTCTCCATTGCTTTAATAGTTGGCTGACTAATCCAAAATCATGGGTTAGTTGGCTTTTTTTATTGTTTACCAGGAAATTATAAAATTCCAGGACTGCGGATAAGTGCTCATCATCCATCTTCAGCAGTCCGACTTTGTGAAAAGTCGGATGCGTGGCCTCAGATCGCACAGGGTGTGCAAGTGCAGTTAAGAGATAAGGCCGCTGCGAGTTTTTGATTGCCTCTAGGGTCTAGCCACTCATGAATTGAAGGAAAGAACAGCTTCTATTCATGGGCGTCTTATTTGCCCGAGGCTGTGATCAAGGCGCTTACGCTTTTGTTCTTGCAGGAAATAATAATTTTTTTACGAAAAGTGATAAATGGTTCAATTATTAGGAGATTCAATCCACAAAATACGATTTCTTCAATTTGAAAAAATAATAAATGCATTGATAATAAATGTATATAAAAGGGAGAGTGATGAATTCTTGTTTGTAGCTTTTGATGAGAAAGGTATCATCGTAAATGTCACGGAAAAAAAGTGGTCGAAGCAATTATTAAGAAGAATAAGAGAACAATCCAATTTTTTCTGTCCAGTATGCTCCAATGAATTAGAGTTGAAAATAGGAACGATCATAACTGCCCATTTTGCACATAAAAAATTAACAGGTTGTACGATGAAAAGTGAAGCTGAAAGCCAGTATCATTTGCAAGGAAAGCTTGATTTATATGAGTGGCTGCAAGATCAATCAAAACTTAATGATGTCCAGCTTGAACCATATATAAGTGAGATTAAGCAACGCCCAGATATTTTGTTCAGGAATAGAGAAGATAGAATTCCTATTGAATTTCAATGTTCCACAATCGATTCAAAAACGTTTATTAAAAGGACTTCAAGTTATCTTGAGTTACAAATGGAGGTTTTTTGGATACTTGGTGCAAAAACGTTAAAACGAACTGGATCTAGGTCATTTCTCCTTTCTCCTTTCCAATGGTTGTTTGCAGAGATCTCAAACAACGGTGATCCTCCCAAAATTTTTTCCTATTGTACAATATCAAAATCCTTTATAGTTCTTTATTCAATTATTCCCTTTTCCCCTCGGTCTATTTTTACCGTCCATCAACAATACTCAATTCAATCAAAAAACTATGATGAATTAAAAAGCCCTATGATAAACAAGCAACAAATCCACACAGCTTGGTTTGATAACGTTAGACGATTTCGATTAAAATCTTCCAATTATAAAACAAAGGAATCTGCTTATTTAAATATGTATCTTTATAAAACAAAACAACTGTCACTTTCCTACTTACCTCCATTGGCCTTTCTCCCATTAAATACTTCTTACTTAATTGAATCTCCCGTGTATGTTTGGCAGGGATGGATTTTAGTTTATATTGACAATTTACCTCTTAATCGTGGTTTTTCCTTCCAAGATGTTTGTCATTTTATCGGAAAGAAAATATCGGAACGCAAGATTAGAATTCGCCGTTTACCTCAGATTAAACTTCATTACTCCTATGTTATTAAGGAATATTTAAGCCATCTGTGCCTTTTTTTCATCATTAAACAAACAAAGAAAAATATGTTCATAAAAAAGAGTAACATTCAATGGATAACCAACCTTGAAAATTTATTAAGTGATGATGAAGGAATCAGGGAAAAGCTTAACCAACATTTTAAATAGGTGCATAGTTACCATTATTTTGAACAAATTAAAAGGGAGATATTAACAACAAGAGGTGATCATATGTTTAATAAGAAAAGAAAACGTAATCCATTTCTTTTTACAGCTTCAATGTTAGGAGCGGGTGTTGCTGCTTACTATTTGACAAAAGAAGCCACACAGGGTGAAGATATAGATAGTGGGGAACAATCATACTCATCTGTAAATCCGTTCGACTATAATCTGAATGATTTTTAAATGGCATATGCGGAGAAAAAGATGTCAGGAGGATGGGTATGAAGCACAAAAGAAAACTACTTCTTATTACAGCATTTACGCTCATAAGTTCAATCAACACTAGCTCCGCATTTGCAATTTATCCAAAAGGGGGAAGCGCAATGTCAGAACAAACAGCAGTAAAGAAATTGCCAACTAGAAGTGATATTAAAACAGAGGATACGTGGAGATTAGAGGACATTTTCTCATCTGACGAAACATGGGAGAAAGAATATGAAGAAGTAAAGGCAGCATTGCCAAAGCTAACAGATTTTAAAGGGAAGCTTGGTGAAAGCGCTAATACGTTATATGATGCACTTACTTATCAAGATCAAGTAATGGAGCGTCTTGGTAAACTTTATACATATGCACACATGAGATATGATCAAGACACGACAAACTCAACCTATCAAGCATTAAATGATCGAGCAAGAAATTTATATACACAAGCATCAAGCCTAAGTTCATATATTGTCCCAGAGCTATTATCAGTTGATGAAGCGAAAATTAAGCAATTTTTGAAAGAAAAAGAAGAGTTAAAGCTTTATGAGCATTTTCTCGATGAAATTAATCGCGGGCGTCCACATGTATTATCAGCCGAACAAGAGGAATTATTGGCTCAAGCATCAGAGGTTTTAGGCTCGTCAAGTAATACATTTGGTATGTTAAATAATGCAGATCTCACATTCCCTACCATTAAGGATGAAAATGGTGAGGAAGTTGAAATTACTCACGGTCGCTACATCCGTTTTTTAGAAAGCGAAGACCGCAGAGTACGTGAGGAAGCATTTAAAGCTGTTTATAAAACGTATGGAGGATTTAAAAATACGTTTGCTAGTACGCTTAGCGGCACTGTGAAAAAAGATAATTTTAGCGCGAATGTTCGAAACTATGAATCAGCAAGACAAGCTGCTTTAAGTAGTGACAATATTCCAGAGTCTGTGTACGAAAACTTAGTTAGTACAGTTCATGATCATCTAGATCTTCTACAACGTTATTTAAAACTACGTAAAGAAGTATTAAAGCTTGATGAGGTACACATGTATGATTTATTTACTCCACTTATTAAAGATGTGAAGATGGAAGTTACTTATGATGAGGCAAAGGATTATATCTTAAAAGGTCTTGAGCCTTTAGGTGAAGAGTATAATTCAATCTTAAAAGAAGGTTTTGAAACTCGTTGGGTAGATATTCAAGAGAATAAGGGGAAAAGAAGTGGTGCTTATTCATCAGGTGCTTACGGGACAAATCCTTATATCCTTATGAATTGGCAGGATAATGTGAATAATTTGTTCACACTTGCCCATGAATTCGGTCATTCTGTACACAGCTACTATACACGCAAAACCCAACCATATCCTTATGGTAACTATTCAATTTTTGTTGCTGAGGTTGCATCAACATGTAATGAAGCTTTGTTAAATCATTACTTATTAAATACAATTGAGGATGAAAAAGAACGTTTATACTTACTAAATCATTTCCTAGAAGGCTTTAGAGGGACAGTATTCCGTCAAACGATGTTTGCGGAATTTGAGCATTTGATCCACCAAAAGGCGCAAGATGGTGAACCATTAACACCTGAGTTGTTAACAAAAACATATTATGATTTAAACAAGAAATACTTTGGCGAAGACATTGTAGTAGATGAAGAAATTGGCTTAGAATGGGCAAGAATTCCTCACTTCTACTACAATTACTATGTATATCAGTACGCAACAGGTTACAGTGCAGCAACTGCATTAAGCAATCAAATTCTAGAAGAAGGTCAACCTGCAGTTGATCGATACCTGGAGTTCTTAAAAGCCGGAAGCTCTGATTATCCAATCGAGGTTCTTAAAAAGGCTGGCGTTGATATGACATCTTCTACACCAATTGAAGAAGCTTTTAAAGTATTTGAAGAAAAGCTAAATGAAATGGAAGAACTTTTAACAAAAATTAATAATTAGTAGAATAAAAAGGAATGCGGCATTATGTGTCGCATTCCTTTTTACTTGGCTCTGTTATCGTTTATTGTTGATTTTCGACAAAAAAACGCCTTCTATAGCGGCTTAGTGAAAAAAAGTAATGAAAATCATCCTGCTCTTTGTTTTATTAATCGATATAACCTCACATGGAGAATTAACATGTAATAAATAAATGGATACAAAACAAAGGAATAAAGTAAGTTCCAATTGATGTGCCAAAGGATACCTACTTTTATAGTCAACCATTCGTAAACGGTGGATAAAACTGCCCATGCCATAAGATAACAAAGCTTTTGCCACCAACCATAATTATAGGGGAACCAGTTGATAATCATAGCTGCTGCTGCTGGATAAATTCCTAAAAGTATTAACAGTACAGTGAACTCTGCTTTCTCTACTTCAAAAAATCCCCACGCTTTAAAACGAATGGATGCAAAAGCATCAACGATTGTACACGCAAGAAGAGCAAAAATAACTGTTGTATATATTTCGGAAATCTTTAAACGTTTTTTCATTAAAATTGCCACAATGTTAAAAAGCAAAATTGAGATTATTAAAGTGCCCCATTTTAACATACATAAAAACCACCAGTTCTTTATTCCTTCTTTTATAGTATTGACATAATAGCAGGAGTTCTTCCAATAAATTCGGAAAATTGTGCTCGTTCTCTTTAATAAGAAAAGTCAACATCGTACTTTAACAGAGCTTTTTACTTAACAAAATTGAGGATCCTAAAAACCTCGAAATGTTTTCCGATGATTGATGAGATAGAGTGTGACGAAAAGAGCAATAAATAATAATGGTGATGTAATATAAAGAGGTATAAGATTCATAAAGCCTAACAAATTAAGAAAAAACAATCCTATGGTAACAGCACTACCAATGATAATCCACTTCAATTTCACGCACACCTTCCTCTTACTTTTTAAAAATAAGAAAGTATAAGTTTTTGACTGCCTCTAGGGTCTAGCCACTCAATAAGTGAAGGCAAAGAACGCCTTCTATTATTGAGCATCTTATGTAACCGAAGCTGATCAAGGCGCTTCCGCTTTTCTTACTATTGTATATGTTGAAGGATTTCCTATTATGATTGTGACATTTTTGTGAAATGCAAAACTCGCACTTGTCAAATGTCGACATATTTTGATATAGTAGAGATGTGAAATGAATCACAAACAAACATTTACCCCTTTGTTTGACCGTGAAAAATTTCTCCCATCCCCTTTGTTGTCGTTAAGACATAAAAAAGAAGATCCTATACTTTTGTATAGGGTCTTTTTTATCGTTTAGCGAAATTATAAAATTCAAGGACTGTGGATAAGTGCTCTTCATCCAGCTCCTGCAGTCCGACTTTGTTAAAAGTCGGATGCCGTCGCCCCGAAGCACAGGACGTGCAAGTGCAGGCATGCGACAGGACGTCGCGTTTTTGACTGCCTCGAGGGAAAAAACAAAACCCTTTTTTCCTAGGTCATAAGCCACTTATGAATTGAAGGTAAAACCACCTTCTATTCATGAGCGTCTTATTTGCCCGAGGCTGATCAAGGCGCTTGCGCTTTTGTTCATTGCTTAAGAAACATCCAGTGCCACCTCCTAATATCGTCGCATTATGTCGAATAAAAAGATCCCTGTATATAAGAAATACTAGAATCTTGCTAGTTTAGTAAAGTGCAATTCTGAGTATAAACAAAAGGTATGACTCCATATTAAGTCATACCTCTCGTTTCTATGAATATGCTAAATCTATTTACTACCTTCTTTTTGATATCTCCAAAATGTACCATGTTTAGCCTGAACTCTTTCAACAGTTTGCGAAAGGACAAGTTTTCTTAATTCCTTTTCCACTTCGGTCATTGTCATATTGTAAACTGTTGCAATTTCAGCGGAAGCGACAAATTGATAATGCTGTAAAAAGATCTCTAACGGAGGTGTGTGTGAAGGCTTAATGACGTCACCTAGCATCTCCTTTAATACGTGCACATACATATCATAAGAATAAATACCTGTTATTTTTAAACCTTCTTCTTCAACATTTTCACTAAAAAAAGCAAGTGTTGGAATTTCTTGTACATCCATCTCTGATGTGATTTTTAAATCACATTGTAATGCTTTTGCAGCACTGTGTGAATGAAGATCTTCTATAAATTCTGCGACATCCAACCCAACAATCTCCGCAATTTTAGTTAACGTAGTTTCATCTGAAACGTTTTGGCTCTCGATAAATAAAAGCTCCTGTAACTTTCGTAAGTAACGAAGACCTGCTTTTTTGCCTTGTAGTTCTGCTGACTTAATTGCTAATGAAGCAGTATAAGGAGTTGATAAAGGATTATCCATCCAGACATTTCCGTCACATGACATACCAGTTCGACTAGCTGTTTTTTCCCAAGCATGAGCAAGCTTATCAGGTCTTTTTCTCTTCGTGATATTCAATGTTGCAAGACGTCCACTTATAATATGCTTTAGTGTGAACAGACGACCATACTCAATTTGTAGTTTTTTAATGATGGGCTCTAAAGCCCAACATTCAGGGCATAAAGGATCGACAAACATATAGATTTCTAAAGGTTTATCTGGGTGCCCACTACAATGCGAGAAAAAGAGGGAACTGTCCTTTTTCTCACTTTTGTTCATCATAGTCAATAACCTCTTTCTGTACATTGCCATTGGTTTCGTCCTCTGCAGAATTAACCATATGATGCGCAGTAAGCTGAAGGCGATGTAGAAGAAAATCCTTTAGTTCACCCTCAATTCCAACATCCTTCATCGCTTCCTTCATACAGCTTATCCATGCATTTGCCCTAGATGGTGTAATTTGAAAAGGAAGATGTCTAGCTCTTAGCATTGGATGACCATGCTCCTCGGTATAATCCAGCGGCCCACCGAGGTATTGAGTAAGAAATTGCTTTTGTTTTCGAGCTGTTTCAGTTAAGTCATCAGGAAAGATAGGAGATAATAAAGGATGCATTTGTACTTTTCCATAAAAGGAATCAACAAGGTGCGAAAGAGTTTCTTCTCCTATCGCCTCATATGGTGTTAAATTTTGATCAGTCATGTTGATAACTCCTTTAAAGTTTTGCTTAATATTGTTTATATAAAATTTAAATTCAATTAGTACGATAGAGATAGACTTGGCAAAAAAATAATTTTTAACAACTTTGTCCTAACAATGTATATTTATTTTAACAAGCGTTATTAGATATCTCAAACAAACAGCTCTAATGTCTTTAATAATTTAGTCCTATTATATGTTAAAAGCAGATATGTATGAAGGAAAAGAGTTTCTGAATTTTTCTGAAAATCTAGCTTTTTTCTTATACTATCATCCATTGAATATAAATTTTGATCGTAAAAAAAGCCAGTCATATAAGACCGACTAGACGTTATAAGTAGAGGTGATTTTTCTGACATAGTTTTGCGTTTCTTTAAATGGTGGAATTCCTCCGTACTTATCAACGTTTCCAGGACCAGCATTGTAAGCTGCTAAAGCTAACGAAACATCTCCATTATAACGAGTAAGCATCTGTTTTAAATATTTTGTTCCACCTTCAACGTTTTGAGCAGGGTCATAAGGATCCTCAACACCTAATGAACGAGCTGTGGCTGGCATTAATTGCATGTGTCCCATGGCACCAGCATGGCTATTCGCTGTTGATTTAAAACCAGATTCTTGTTGGATAACTGCTCGAATAAGCTTTTCATCTATTCCATATTTTTCTGCTGCCTTCGTAATAATTTTGTCCATGCTTTCAGATTGAATAGAAGTTGGTGTTTCTTTTAAAGAAGATAGCCCAATGATAGAGGAAGAATTAGCAATCATTTTTGTAAGAGCGTTCATAGAGGTAGTAGGTTGTTCTGGTGCAGTGTCTACAGTCGATGAACCTAAAAAGGATTGCAATAGTTCCTGAAAATCTGTTTCAAAGGCAGTAGATTTACTTCCATCCGTTTTATCGTTAAAGTTGCGCAATGCTTGCAGCTCTAATAACGTTTTATAGTAATTCATTTTTATATCCAAGGTTGTTACCCCATCTCTTTATATTTTTGCTCATAAAAACGGCGAATCTTATTTTTTGTATGACGAATGGGTATAGCGAGATCATTTAATAGTTTTTGAAAAGCAATTTTTCCTGTTGCTTCATCTTGAACTTCAAATTCAAGCTCGAAGTCCTCTACAGTTAAATATCGACTATGATCGAGTACAAGTAAACCGTTTCGATGTTTTTTTTCTGCACGCATTGTCGTAAGTGTTCCAAAATACATAATCGTTTTAACATCTATACGTAACTGTAAAAGCCGTTCCACAATTTCACCTTCTAAAAGTCGACCTGTCTTGATTATTTCAGAAGCCGCTTCTTCTGTGATTTTTTGATGTGTTTCCAATAAACCAACTTTTGCTGGTTCCTTTAATGTCATAACATAGTGCTCTTGCTTTTTTCTTATTCTAAGGGCAGCTCCAAGTTCTTTTAAAGAGAAATGTGGAGTATCAAAGTAGTGGTTATCTTGTAAAATAAACTCGTTATCCTCTATATGAAAAGTGTCTTTTATTTTTAGAAATTCATCTTCGGTAAGTAAATTTTTAAATTCAATCTCAATTTCCTGTGACATAATTTGAAGTCCTCTCATTGTCCATTTATTTCACATTTCATTCTTAATTTATAGCGTCTTATTTGCCCGAGGCTGACCAAGGCTTGCGCATTTCTTGAAAGATAAGAAAATAAAAGATTCTTGTACTTAGTGTTTGTGTCTAGCTCCAGGCGCCATCGGCTCGAGGTCATAAGCCAATCCGTCCAGAAGGTAAAGAACAACCTTCCAGACGGATTGGCTTAAGCTTGTCGCCGATAAGCGGGCGTCTTGCGCTTTTCTATTATCTCCTGAATTAAAACAACTCGCAATGTTATCATGTGACTTTTTAATATGGTAAAATAATCTTGATCGTGAATTGGAAGGAGATACATATGAATAAACGAATTGAACTAACTGAAGCAACTATTGAAAATAATAATCTTATCCTACAACCTGCTTCCTTCAAAGCAGAATTAGAAGACTTAAAGGCAAAGGGACAAATGCTCGTTGATTCTGATCAATTGGCGTTTATCTATATTTTAGAAACAGCCGATGAGTTTGTCTATGCTGGACTACCACATACAATTTGGACGAAACTAAAGGAAGCAAAAGATAAAGATCTAAACGTGACCTTGAAAATAAAAGAACAAGAAATAGAATTAGTCGATCTACTAGAGGAACTTGATTATCTTTTAGAAAACATTAAGGGAAATGCCAACTATGGGGAAGAAATGGAGAATAAGGTTGTACAGTTATTTTCGTTATAAACATTATATAAAAGAGGAAAGGGGAAAGGACAATGGTCTTTCTCTTCTCCTGAATTGACAATGTGCGGTGTCTTAAGGGGGATTTACATGAAAAACAATCAATGGAAATTATTTTTAGCTCCATATCATCAAGCTGTAGAGGAACTAAAAGTAAAGTTGAGAGGAATTAGATCACAATATGAGCTTGAACATTCGAACTCTCCAATTGAATTTGTAACAGGACGTGTAAAACCGATTGCGAGTATTCTAGATAAGGCCAAGCGTAAAAATATTCTTATTGAGGATCTTGAAGAAGGCATGCAGGATATAGCCGGAGTTCGAATGATGTGTCAGTTTGTAGATGATATAAAAGTAGTGGTAGATATGCTTAAAAATAGAAATGATTTGGAAATTGTGGAAGAACGAGATTATATTACTAGTAAAAAGGATAGTGGTTATCGTTCATATCATGTTGTTGCTAGATATCCTGTTCAAACGGTAGCTGGTGAAAAAAAACTACTTGTAGAAATTCAAATTCGAACATTATCAATGAACTTTTGGGCAACGATTGAGCACTCAATAAATTATAAATATGGTGGAAATATTCCTGATGATATAAAAGTTCGCTTAAAACGAGCTGCTGAGGCAGCATATTCTTTAGATGAAGAAATGTCCCAAATTAAAGGAGAGGTTCAAGAGGCCCAAGCTATTTTCTCAAGAAAAACAGAGAATAAACGTACATAATCGCAAGCAGTTACCTGAGAGTTCGGTTTGAAGGAAAAGAATCTGATTAATAAAGGGGAAGAATTATATGAAGTTTGCCATTTCATCAAAGGGTGATTTAAATTCAAATTCTATAATGCAAAAAATGAAAACCTACTTATTAGATTTTCAATTAGAATATGATGAAGATCGTCCAGACATTGTTATATCTGTTGGTGGGGATGGTACCCTTTTATATGCGTTTCATCGTTACAGTAGCAGACTAGATAAGACTGCTTTTATTGGAGTCCATACAGGGCATCTTGGGTTTTATGCAGATTGGGTACCTGATGAAATCGAAAAACTCGTTATCGCCATTGCAAAAACGCCTTACCAAGTTGTTGAATATCCAATATTAGAGGTCATCATTCGTCATAATGATGGAGGGCGAGAAGCAAGATATTTAGCTTTAAACGAATGTACTGTGAAAAGTATTGAAGGTACCCTGGTGATGGATGTTGAAATTAAGGGACAAACATTTGAAACATTTCGTGGTGATGGACTGTGTATCTCTACACCTTCAGGAAGCACAGCTTATAATAAAGCATTGGGCGGTGCAATTCTTCACCCTTCCTTACGGGCAATTCAGTTGGCCGAAATGGCATCAATCAATAATCGTGTGTTCCGGACAATCGGATCACCACTAATATTACCAGAACATCATACGTGCATGTTGAAGCCAGTTAATGATGTAGACTTTCAAATCACAATTGATCATTTAACTCTATTGCATAAGGATGTTAAATCAATTCAATGTCGAGTGGCAACTGAAAATGTAAGGTTTGCTCGATTTAAACCATTCCCTTTTTGGAAAAGGGTGAGAGATTCCTTCGTAGGGGATATAGGACGTAAAGAGTAGGAAGGTTTAATTTATCATGAAATCATTTCAGCTACAATGGATCATCTCGAAAAAGGATATTGGCAAGCTTGTAAAAGATTATCTGAGAGAAAAGAAAATCTCAAAGCGTGCCTTAACGGATATTAAATTTAATGGAGGGGATATATTCGTTAATTCCGGGCATGTAACCGTTCGTTACAATCTAAAGGAGAATGATATCCTCACTGTTATTTTTCCTAAGGAAGAAAGAGGGGCAGGCCTTGCGGCAGATGATGTCTCTTTTGATATTGTTTATGAGGACGACCATTGCTTGGTCATTGACAAACCACCATTTGTTCCTTCAATTCCATCCCGAGACCATGTAAAGGGTACGTTAGCTAATGGATTGATAAGATATTATCAACAACAGCAAATTCCTTCCACAATTCATATTGTGAATCGTTTAGATAAAGATACATCCGGTTTAATGCTGGTAGCAAAGCATCGATTTGCACATTCTTTGTTTTCAGAGCAGCAAAAGAAAAAGGAAATTCATCGTACGTATGAAGCGATTGTTCATGGTGTTATAGAGCAAGAGGCAGGAACAATTGCGAAACCAATTGGTCGCAAAAAAGACAGCATTATTGAGCGGGAGATTTGTGAAGATGGTCAGGAAGCGGTCACACATTTTCAAGTGCTACACACTCATCAAAACAAAACACATATTAAGTTAATGCTTGAAACTGGAAGAACGCATCAAATTCGTGTGCATCTTTCTTCGATCGGCCATCCGCTATGTGGCGATACTCTATACGGTGGAGACTTAGGTGAGATTAATCGACAAGCGCTTCACAGTTCACAACTCTCGTTTTGGCATCCTTTGTTAGAAAAGGATATGCATTTCACAACAGAGTTGCCTGATGATATGAAGAAACTAGCAAAATTAGGACCCACTAACTAAGTATGTAGGTCTTTGTTGTTCAGAAATAATAAATACTTAAACTAGGGGTAAGGCACATCATCATCCTGCTCCGATGCACAGGTGTAAGAATGTTGTGTAGGAAAGTGTGAATCCTGTCGGAATTTGCCGTTTGGTCGATATTTTCTTGATTTCAGCTAATATCATGCTCTTTTTGGACAAAAAATTAAAAAAACGGACAATATAGTACTCAAACCCGACAATAAAACTAGCATTTTCAGACAAAAAGTCTTGTGTGGACAACAGAATTGGACAAAAATTGTGGTAAAACATGAAAAAGGGCAGCAACTCGCGGATGAGATCTGCCTTTTTGCTATCTAAATCTCGATTCATCGTAAGGAAGTGTAGAGTTAACTGACATTAGCTGATCTTCTGGATAACGAAATGCCGTAAGTTTGTTGCCAAATACAGCCCCAGTGTCAATATTGATCGTGCGTTTTATACGTTTAGGTTCTTTGATAGGTGTGTGACCATACACGATAAGCGCATCTCCCTCATAATGCTGTGCCCAATCACGACGTTCAGGTGTTCCGTTTGGGTTCTTTTTACCTGTAATATCGCCATATAATACAAAGGTTTTTACCGAATTACTTGTCTTACCGATGTAATCCTCTCGAATTCCTGCATGGGCGACAATTAAGTTTCCATCATCAAGTACCTGATACAGAGGCGATGATTCATAAAGCCAAATAAACTGATTTTTGACCACTTCTTGTTGTTTGTGATTAAGTGCTTCATATTCGGCGACTGTCGTTTCAAGTCCATGCGTAATTTGAACTTTATTTCCAAGGAAAAAACGATAAAGTTTGTTGCAATGGTTACCGGGTGAGTAAAACGCTTTATTTTCCTTTACCAATCGATAAACCACCTCAATCACCCTTAAAGAAGATGGTCCACGGTCAGTTAAATCCCCGACAAATGAAAGCTTTCTGTTTTTAGGATGAACAGGAATTCCTGATGACCAATCATACCCAATCTTCCTCGTTAACGCTTCAAATTCATCAAAACAGCCATGAATATCACCGATTATATCGATTTTCATTGATTTACCTCCTAATGTGGGGTCAAACCCCATTACAGTTTAGGTGCTATCTAAGATCAGTGTTATTACATAATTTTAAGTGGGAATTAGTATATGTAAGTGGTCAGACCCCGTGCATTGAACAAAGTCGCAGGTAATACAGAAAAAGGTACCCATTAATTAGGGTACCATCTTTTCAATCAAACATGTATTTTCTTGTACGAGAACGTACGTTTAGGACAATTCCAATTGCGACCATGTAGGTAGCGAGTGAGCTTCCGCCGTAGCTTACAAATGGTAGTGGGAGGCCGGTAATTGGGAGAAGGCCGATTGTCATGCCAACATTCTGAAATACCTGGAAGGTAATCATACCGATGATTCCTGTACATATGTAGCTGCCAAACGGATCGTTGCTTTCTAAAGAGATATGAATCATTCTGTAAATCAATAAGAAGAAGAGTGAAACAACGATACTTCCTCCGATAAAGCCAAATTGTTCAGAGATGATGGCAAAAATAAAGTCTGTATGTGCCTCAGGTAAATAGACCTCAAGGTTTTGATATCCTTTTCCTTTCAGTTCACCCGAGCCGATTGCAAGTAAAGATTTAACAAGCTGGAAGCCTTGTTCACCTGAAAATTCGTAAGGATTTAACCATCCGTAAAATCGATCGAGCTGATATTCTTGTAAAATATACTTATGGAAAAAGTCAGGGAACTTAAAAAAGATAAACAAGACTGTTCCGATTGCAAAAAGGGATGCAAAAACAGCAGTTAAAATAATACGCCACTTTATGCCAGAAACTAAAACAAGTGAAGCGATAATTGCACAAAATACCATTGTCATACCCATATCTGGTTGTCTTACTAAAAGAAGAACAGGTGGAGCAGCAGCGGCTGCTAGCTTACTTATTAAAAGAAAGTCGTCTGATATTGTATTTCTTGGGTATTTTTCGCGATGATCAGCAATGATTTTACTCAGTACGATAATCATAAAGATTTTCATCAATTCTGAAGGCTGGAAGTTTCCTAAAGGTCCAAGCTTATACCAACTTGTTGCCCCTTTAATTGTTTGGACAATTGGCGCAGGTAATATCTCTAACCCAAGTAATAGTAGCATACCAAAGCCGTATAAATACCATGAAAGCTGTTTAAATCGATCATAATCAATAAGCATTGTCACGACAACAGCAACTGTACCAATCACATACCATTGCAGTTGTTTCATCGAAAAATTAATATTTTGCAAAACTGAAGGCAGTGTTGCTTCTGCACTGTTAATAGCGACGGTACTTACAATCGCCAATAAAAACATAATAAAAATTAACGTATAATCTATTTGTTGCTGAGGGGATTTTTCAGTTGTCATAATCGATCCCTTTCTATTCTATCTTTAAACTTGAAAACATCATCATTGTCATTGTATCATTAACCATCTTAATCGATTGTGAACGATTTGCAAAGAATCCTTCGTCTTAGCTTTTAAAATTGTAAATTTTTTATGAAGGCAATATAAGTTAATTGTATTACACGACTGATTTCATATAGAATATTATAGTATTTATAATAAGTAGTGCAATATGAATTGCCGAAAAGTTGAATAAGAAAAGCATAAGCGCCTTGGTTAGCCTCGGGCAAATAAGCCACTCATGAATAGAAGGCTTTTTTGCCTTCTATTCATGAGTGGCTTATGTCCTCGAGGCAGTCAAAAACTCGGGCGGCCTCATCTCTTGCCTGCACTTGCACGTCCTGTACGATTTGAGGCCACGCATCCGACTTTTTACAAAGTCGGACTGCTGGAGCTAGACACCAAAAAAGATATAGCTCTATATTACACTAAGTAGAAGCTTTACTTAATAAACAAATTATTACATGAGAGAGGGGGTCTCAAAATGTCAGATGAAAGAGAAAAGGTAGAACTTGAGGAAGAAACTTTACTTTCTGCTTTATCAGGTCAGTATATGGACGAATTTCGTGAGGTTTTTTTAGAACAGCATCCTTATGATCAAGCTAAGTTCTTTGTTAAATTAGAAACGAATGACCGTTTAACGATCTACAAATTTCTATCTCCCGAGGAAATGGCTTCTGTTTTTGAAAATATAAAGGATGAAGATGATCAATACGAAACGTATTTGTCTGAAATGGATCCTACATTTGCAGCACAAATGTTTGCACACATGTATGCTGATGATGCAGTTGACGTATTAAATGAGCTTGACAAAGACCAAGTAGCTAGCTATTTAACGATCATGGATGATGAAGCAGCTGAAGAAATCAGGGAGCTTCTCCATTATGAGGAGTATACGGCCGGAAGTATCATGACAACAGAGTTTATTTCCATTCACGCCAATCAGACAGTACATTCTGCTATGCAGATTTTAAAAAAAGAAGCACCTAATGCCGAGACCATTTATTACATTTTCGTTATTGATGAAGACAAAAAACTTGTTGGGGTTATTTCTCTAAGAGACTTAATTATAAATGATTCAGATACGATGATATCTGAACTGATGAATGAACGTGTTTATTCCGTAAGTGTGGCAGAAGATCAGGAAGAGGTCGCACGAAAAATGAAGGATTATAACTTTTTGGCTCTTCCTGTTATAGACTTTAGGGGTCACTTGCTTGGAATTATTACGGTAGATGATATCGTGGACGTAATTGATGAAGAAGCAAGTGATGATTACTCGAAGCTTGCAGCTATTTCAGATGTTGATTCAAATGATCGTGGACCGTTTGTAGCCGCAAAAAAGAGACTTCCCTGGCTGATTATCCTCCTTTTTTTAGGAATGTTTACCGCAAGTCTTATTGGAAGATTTGAGGAAACATTGGATAAAGTAGCCATATTAGCAGTTTTTATTCCTTTAATAGCGGGTATGGCAGGTAACACAGGTACTCAAGCCTTAGCTGTGGCCGTAAGAAGAATTGCTGTAGGGGATGCGGAAGAGCAGAGTACATTTAGGATGATCCTAAATGAAGCTGAAACTGGCTTAATTACAGGAACAATATGTGGAATCGTTGTGACATTTGTCGTTTTTGTTTGGCAAGGAGATATCTTTTTAGGAATATTAGTGGGAATATCAATTTTAGCAACGTTAACGGTTGCGACGATTGCAGGAGCTTTTATACCGCTTATAATGCACCGTTTAAAGGTGGATCCTGCAGTAGCTTCAGGTCCATTCATTACAACGATTAATGATATTATTAGTATTTTAATTTATTTTGGAATGGCCACTTTATTTATGCAGTACTTAATATAGAAAAATAGAGAATAAAAAGCATAAAACGATAATAAGTTCTCTATGTTGTTTATCATTTAACATAATACCTTTTAATAAAGGAGGGATATGATGCATGGAGCATCCGTTACTTCATTAGTCATAGTTATTCTTGCTGCCTTTCTAACTCCGATTTTGTTACATCGTTTAAAAATGAATTTTATGCCTGTGGTTGTTGCTGAAATCATTGTCGGATTAATTATTGGGAAAAGTGGCTTTAATGCCGTCTCCCAAGATATGTGGCTTGAAACACTTTCAATGCTTGGTTTTATTTTCTTAATGTTTTTAAGTGGTCTTGAAATTGACTTCTCAGCTTTCGCGGGAGGTAAGAAGAAGGAAAAGCTTCCTTCAGGTAAAAATGCCCCAAATACATTTTTTGTCGCTACCATCGTATTTGCCGGGATTTTTGTTCTTTCTTTACTGCTTTCATATTTCTTTGTCTTGATCGGTTTGATGGAAAATGCCTTTTTAATGACTCTTATTATCTCTACGATTTCACTTGGGGTAGTCGTACCAACGCTAAAAGACGCCAAAATCATGAAATCAAACATCGGGCAGATTATTCTTCTTGTGGCTGTTATTGCCGATTTAGTCACAATGGTTTTACTTGCCGTATTTGCGTCTATTTATGGCGGTGGTGACAGTAACACGTGGTTATTATTAATTCTTTTTGGAGCTGGTGTCTTACTTTATTTTTTAGGGAAAACATTCATGGATCGCTCGTTTATTGAAACAATGTCAAAGGGAACGATCCAAATTGGTACACGAGCTGTTTTTACATTAATTATCGTATTAGTAGCCATTTCAGAAACAATCGGTGCGGAAAATATCCTTGGAGCCTTCTTAGCAGGTGTACTTGTATCACTCCTATCACCAAATAAGGAAATGGTTCAAAAGCTTGATTCGTTCGGTTATGGATTTTTAATCCCAATTTTCTTTGTGATGGTTGGAGTAGACTTAGACATCTGGGCATTATTTAAGGACCCGAAAATCTTTATATTAATTCCTTTACTATTTATCGCCCTGTTAATTTCAAAGATTGTACCAATCCTTTACTTAAGACGCTGGTATGACATGAAAACAACGCTTGCATCTGGCTTCCTATTAACGTCAACACTTTCATTAGTGATTGCAGCAGCAACGATTGGAGAACGAATGGAGATCATTACTTCTGAGATGTCAGGATCTCTCATTTTAGTTGCCGTCATAACGAGCATCGTTACGCCTATTTTCTTTAAAAAGCTCTTTCCAAAGCATCAAACCGAACAAACAAAAATTAAGGTTGCTTTTATCGGTGCAAATCAAATGTCATTACCAGTTACGAGAGAGTTAAACCCAGATCTATATGAAACAACTGTTTATCATAGTCAGCAGGATAAAATTGATAAACAAATTTCAGAATCATTGTTTGAAATAAAAGAATTGAAAGATTTTCAGGTTGAGACTTTAAAGGAACAAAACGCCTTTGATGTGGACCTAATTGTTGTTGCGACAGGTGATGAACAAAGAAATGCAAATATTGCCTTATTTGCAAAAGATGAGCAAGTGAATCGAATCATTGCAAGTGTAGCTTCACCGGAATTAGATGTAAAAATGAAGGATCAGGGCATTGATGTTTTCTCTACATTGCTTTCTACAAAAACAATGCTACGTGCACTTATAGAAGCACCAAGTGTGATGAGAATTTTAACAAATCAAGAAACAATGCTTTACCAAATAAACTTAAACAATGCGAAATATGATAACATCTTGTTACGTAATTTCCCGTTCACAGGAGATATTATTTTTGTTCGAATCTTCAGAGGGAAGGATTCAATTGTTCCCCACGGGGATACCGATCTAAAGCTTGGTGACCGTCTAATTGTTACTGGATCAAGAGAGTATGTGAACGAACTAAAACATGAGCTTGAACTTTTATGAAGATTTATCCTTGAAAGATAAAAAACATTTGGTATGATAGAGATATGTTAAACATTATAATATGACCGCTAGGGGATCCCCAATAAAGGGGCTGAGATTAAAGTGTTTCTTTTAAACCCTTATGACCTGATCTGGTTTGTACCAGCGTAGGGAAGTGGATTACTGCATATAACTACTATGTGTGTAAACCACTTTCTTAATAAGGAAAGTGGTTTTTTTGTTTATACTTTTAATTTGTACATTAGGATGAGGGAATTGGAAATTCACGTAATTACTGATGGAAAACAGACAGTGAAGGAATTAACAAAGCGAATTTTAATGATTCATGAGGAAACTGATTATATTCATATTCGTGAGAAAACGAAATCATCTTCAGAGATAATGGAGATCGTCTCTCTCTTACTAAACAATGGTGTACCAAAGCGAAAACTAGTTATAAATGATCGACTTGATGTAGCACTATTGAATCAATTATCTAATGTGCACTTACCTGGACATAGCTTCTCAATAGAAAAGGTAAAGCAGATGGACACTTCATTAAGGGTTGGTCGCTCTGTACATTCGCTACAAGAAGCAATTGAATGTGAAAACGCAGGTGCAGATTACCTTTTATTTGGGCATATTTTTGTAACTAATTCAAAAGCAAATTTAACTCCGCGTGGGGTAATACAATTAGCGGAAATATGTCAAAGCGTACAGATTCCCGTAATTGCGATTGGTGGAATTGTTCCTGAAACAATATCACAGCTATCAGGTGTGAAATTGAGTGGAGTCGCGGTTATGTCATATGTAATGGCTAGTGACGAACCTAATTGTGCTTTACTTGAATTAAAAAGGAGTATAGTAGGGGAGGGATACGATGAAAAAACAGTATGATGTAGGAATTATTGGCGGGGGAATTATTGGTCAATCAATTGCCTATCAACTAGCAAAAGAAGGTGTATCTGTCCTTGTATTAGAAAGCAATAAAGTTGGGATCGGTGCAACTAGTGCTGCAGCTGGCATGCTTGGAGCCAATTCAGAGCTTGAAAACAACGATGCTTTCTTTACGTTTGCTAAGGAAAGTCAGCGACAATATCACGAACTGCGTGGTGAACTTTCTGAATTATCACAGATTAATATTCAGCTAGTCGATAAAGGGATGTATAAGCTAGCAATGACAGAAACTGAAGCTGATTCTTTAAAAGAAGTAGTGAACAATCATACATCCGTGGAGTGGCACTCAAAAGAGGTGGTACTAGAGAGTGAACCAACTCTTTCATCAACTATTAAAGGTGCACTTTACATTCCAGAGGATGGACATGTATCACCACCACATGTATGTGCTGCATTTTCCAAGTCTGCTAGCTTACTAGGAGCAACGATTTTAGAGCAGACTCCGGTACATGCGATAAAGAAAACAGCAACCAATGAGTACACTTTATCTACTCCGCTTACTGATTTTATTTGTAACAATGTTGTTGTGGCCAATGGGGTATGGAGTGGGTACTTCTTTAAGCAATTGGGGTTAGATCCAGGAATGAAACCTGTAAAAGGAGAATGTCTCTCTATTAAGAGCGATGATATTAACTTGGAAAAAACGATTTTCTATGATCATTGCTATATCGTACCAAAAGGGGATGGAAGGATTGTAATTGGTGCTACAATGGTTGAGGATGACTGGAGTACAACGCCAACTATTGGTGGCATCCAGTCACTAATTGAAAAAATTGCCCCTATCATACCTAGCATTACTTCCGCTCATCTTATTGATACATGGGCAGGGTTAAGACCACAATCAGATGATGGAAAGCCTTATATTGGTCAGCATCCTGATGGTGAAAATATTTATTTTGCAACAGGACATTATCGAAATGGCATCCTTTTAGCACCAAAAACAGGGCTGATGGTTAGGGATCTTGTTTTAAAAAGGCACCAAAATGAAGAATATGTTAAAGCATTTTCGATCGATCGAAAGTATGCTCAGGCAGTGAGGTGATATAGAATGAGTATTAAATTGAATGGTGAATTAGTAGAACTAAGCTTTGATGTTAAAACAATTCAAAAACTACTAGCATTTTATAAGCTCGAAGACCGACTAGTGATTGTAGAGCATAATAGAGAAATTGTTTTAAAGGATCAATACGAATCAACAGAGTTGCAAAACGGTGATGAGGTTGAACTTGTTCATTTTGTAGGAGGAGGATGAAGATATGTTAAAAATTGCTGATAAAACATTCCAATCAAGATTATTATTAGGTACAGGGAAATACCCTTCCTTTGAGATTCAAAAGGAAGCTGTTGCCAGGTCTGAGTCTGAAATACTTACATTTGCTGTACGTCGAATGAATATTTTTGAAGAATCACAACCTAATTTTTTAGAGCAGTTAGATGTTTCAAAATATACTCTATTACCTAATACGGCAGGAGCTAAAACAGCTGAAGAGGCTGTAAGAATCGCTAGACTTGCCAAAGCATCGGGCTTATGTGACATGATTAAAGTAGAGGTAATTGGCTGCTGGCGGTCTTTACTACCTGATCCAGTAGAAACGTTGAAAGCAAGTGAGATGCTTTTAGAGGAAGGATTTATTGTATTACCTTACACATCAGATGATGTTGTTCTAGCAAGAAGATTGCAAGATTTAGGTGTTCATGCAATTATGCCTGGAGCATCACCTATAGGATCTGGTCAAGGAATACTCAATCCTCTAAATCTCTCATTTATTATTGAACAATCAACAGTTCCGGTAATCGTAGATGCAGGTATTGGTTCACCTTCAGACGCATCACTTGCTATGGAGCTAGGAGCAGATGGAGTTTTATTAAATACAGCTGTTTCTGCTGCACAAGATCCAGTGAAAATGGCTGTTGCTATGAAGCTTGCAATTGAAGCGGGTAGATTAGGCTATGAAGCTGGTAGAATTCCTAAAAAGAATTATGCAACAGCTAGCAGTCCAACAGAAGGAATGATGACAACTTAATGAAACGCTATTCAAGACAAATGCTATTTGCTCCTATTGGAGAGAACGGTCAAGAAAAGATTAAACAAAAGCATGTATTAATTGTCGGTGCAGGTGCCCTTGGGACAGCAAATGCTGAAATGATTGCTCGAGCTGGAATCGGAAAATTAACGATTATTGACCGAGACTATGTGGAATGGAGCAATCTGCAAAGACAGCAGCTTTACGTAGAAGAAGATGCAATCAATCGAATTCCGAAGGCAGTTGCTGCAAAAACTCATCTTCAAGAAATTAATTCTGAGGTTGAAGTTCAAGCTTTCGTAGAAGATGTGACATCAGCTAATATTGAAGGTTGGATTAATGGTGTGGATGTGATTGTTGATTCAACAGATAACTTTGAAACAAGACTATTAATCAATGATGTCTCATTAAAGCATGAGATACCATGGATCTATGGTGGATGTGTTGGAAGCTATGGCCTAACATTCACAGTGATACCGAAAAAAACGCCGTGTTTACATTGCTTATTAAAGCATATTCCTTTTGATGGAATGACGTGTGATACAGTTGGCGTCATTTCACCAATTGTTAGCATGGTTACTTCACATCAAACAGCAGAAGTGTTAAAGCTACTCGTGGGAGATGAGCAAAACCTACGCAGTAAACTCGTATCATTTGACCTTTGGAAAAATCAGTATTCATCTATTAATATGGATCGATTAAAAAATGATGCATGTCCTACTTGTGGAATTGATCCTGTTTATCCATATTTAACAGCTGAGAAGGAAACGAAAGCAGCTGTTCTATGTGGAAGAGATACAGTTCAAATTAGGCCGACTGATGGTAAACAAATATCGTTTGAGCAAATTTCAGAACGAGTCAAACCATTAGCTGATGCATTTTTAGAAAATCCATTTTTAATGTCGTTTACGTTTGGAGAACACCGAATTGTTCTATTTAAGGACGGTCGAGCACTTATTCATGGAACGAAGGATATAGCTGAAGCAAAAACGATTTATCATCGGTACGTTGGTTAAGGAGCAAGGAGGAAGTAGAATGACTGTATCTCGTGCATTAACAATTGCAGGCTCTGATTCTGGTGGGGGAGCAGGCATTCAAGCTGATTTAAAGACGTTTCAAGAGCTAGGAGTTTTTGGGATGACAGCAATTACCGCTATTACGGCTCAAAATACACTAGGTGTTCAAGGGGTATATCCACTGGCATTGGATGCTTTAAAAGCTCAAATAGATTCGGTAGCAGAGGATCTTACTCCACATGCGGTCAAAACGGGAATGCTTTTTAACGCTGAAATGATTCGTTTAGTTTCACGACAAATCGCTCATTATGGCTGGGAAAATATTATTGTAGATCCTGTTATGGTCGCAAAGGGTGGGCAATCGCTTTTACAAGAAGAAGCTGTAGAGGCATTGATTACGAATTTATTACCTTTAGCTAAAGTCATTACCCCAAACATCCCTGAAGCTGAAGTGCTAACAGGAATGGAGATACGTACTCTTGATCACAGAAAAGATGCCGCTCGGAAGTTGTATGAACTTGGAGCAAAGCATGTAATGGTTAAAGGAGGACATGATTCAACACATGAAGTAGTTGTGGATCTCCTATACGATGGTCATTCTTTTGATTTTTTTGAAGGACAAAGAAAAGAGACGAAGCATACACATGGAACAGGGTGTACATTTGCCGCAGCAATAACAGCTGAAATTAGCAAGGGTAAAAGCGTCATTGAATCTGTTCAAACGGCAAAGGCTTTTATTCAATCTGCGATAGAGGATCAATTAGGAATTGGCAGTGGCTATGGTCCAACGAATCATTGGGCGTATAATAAAAGAAAGTATTAAGTTAATGAGAGACTGACTCGAATGTTTCTATACACAAAAGTGGCTTGTTAAACTAGCGGATTGTGTAATGGTGAACCGTTTTAGAGTCAGTCTTTTCCTATGAAGGAAATGGGGACGTTACTACGATAACTTATTATTATTACGATCCTATTTCAAAAAAAGATGGGTTTAACTTCAATAAAGGCTGTTTTCGCAAAGATTGTTGCTTTTCGTAAATAACTATACTTTACGGATATAGCCTATCTTCGTGCTCTTTTCGATTATTTACTAAGTGGTACTCTCTTGAAATTGCTTATAGTTTCTACGATAAAAATCCAAAAGCCGATTTTTATAAGTCTAAAAGCAACAAACTTTTAGAAAAGAGCCTAAATAAATAATATAGTTCTTGCTTAGTTCACTCCGCCAAAGTGAGGTGGGGCCAAAAGTAAAACTCAATTTTACCTTCATTTTTAAATGGTGGCGTAAATACATCATATGGATTTTGTATTAGAATAAAGGAGGTAATAGTCATGAAAATCGCCGAGGCATTAAACCTATACTTTGTCATGGGATCAGCAAATTGTGTGAATCTTGATCCGGAGAAAACGTTATATGGGGCATTAGAGGGTGGCATCACACTTTTTCAATTTAGAGAAAAAGGGATTAATTGTTTAGAAGGTCAGGAGTGTATTTATTTAGGAAATACCTTAAGAAAGCTTTGCAAACAGTATAAAGTTCCTTTTATCGTAAATGATGATATTGAGCTTGCTTTAGAGCTTAGAGCAGACGGGGTTCATATTGGACAAGATGATAGTGACCCATTACTTGCGAGAAAAAAGCTTGGTAAAGATAAGTGGTTAGGTATATCAACACATTCTGTTGAAGAGGCGAAACAGGCTGCTTTGGATGGAGCTGATTATATCGGTGTAGGTCCGATGTTTGCAACAAGAACGAAAGCTGATGCCCATGCTGTCGTTGGACCTGAACTTATCTCACACATAAAAGCATCAGGACTAAAAGAACTTCCGATTGTAGGAATTGGTGGGATTACACTAGAAAATGCTGCTTTAGTATATAATGCAGGGGCAAATGGAGTTGCCGTAATAAGTGCTGTTGGTCAGTCAAAATCACCAAAGGAAGCCGTTGCAGCTTTCCGTTTAATAAAGAAAAAGTAAGTGTTGGACCTAATTTTGGTATCTATTTAGAGCGCCCGAGTCCACTGAGTTTTAAGCTGATTCACCATGATGGTATGTAAGATACTTGGAAAGTATGGCGTTATTTGTCGAACGGTCAATATCTTTGTGTTTTCGGCTGATATACTACTGATTCTGGACAATAAGGAAATGGATAATGAAATGGTCTAACCCGACAATAAAATGTAATTGTCGGTCAATAAGTCATTTTTTAGATTAGTAGGATCCTAATAACCTGAGTCTGTTCAAGGCGCTTGCGCTTTTCTTAAAGGCTGTTTTCGCAAAGATTGTTGCTTTTCGTAAATAACTATACTTTACGGATATAGCCTATCTTCGTGCTCTTTTCGCTTATTTACTAAGTGGTACTCTCTTGAAACTGCTTATAGTTTCTACTATAAAAATCCAAAAGCCGATTTTTATAAGTCTAAAGCAACAAACTTTTAGAAAAGGGCCTTCTTAAAAGATAAGAAAGCATAAGTTTTTTGTACTTAGTGTAAGTGTCTAGCTCCAGCAGTCCGACTTTGTAAAAAGTCGGATGCCGTCGCCCCGAAGCACAGGACGTCGCGTTTTTCTTATATAGCGCTTCAAAAGAATTAATGCTATAATTATAACCAGGTACTAATAACATGTGTTAATATTAGGAGGATGTACATGAACTTATCACTTAATGGACGCAATATTGTCGTTATGGGAGTTGCAAACAAACGTAGCATCGCATGGGGGATCGCACGTTCTTTACATAATGCTGGTGCAAGATTGATTTTTACATATGCTGGAGAACGTTTAGAGAAGTCTGTACGTGACTTGGCAGAGTCGTTAGAGCGTAACGATTCCATTGTATTACCTTGTGATGTAACAAATGATGATGAAGTGAAAACATGTTTCGGAGCGATTAAAGAAGAAGTGGGTGTGATCCATGGTATTGCCCACTGTATCGCATTTGCACATAAAGAGGAATTGCAAGGAGAATACTTAAATACAACACGTGATGGCTTTTTATTAGCGCACAATATTAGCTCATATTCTTTAACAGCTGTTGCAAAAGAAGCAAGATCTCTTATGACAGAAGGCGGCAGTATTGTTACGTTAACTTACCTTGGTGGAGAGCGTGTATTACCGAACTACAACGTTATGGGTGTAGCAAAGGCTTCATTAGATGCAAGTGTAAGATATTTAGCAAGCGACCTTGGTAAAGATGGAATTCGTGTTAACTCTATTTCTGCAGGTCCAATTCGTACACTTTCTGCAAAAGGAATTAGCGATTTCAACTCGATCCTAAAAGAAATTGAAGAGCGTTCACCATTACGTAGAACAACAACGCCAGAAGAAGTTGGAGATACAGCATTATTCTTATTTAGTGACCTATCAAGAGGAATGACTGGCGAAAATCTACATGTTGATTCTGGATATCATATTTTAGCGTAACGTGGCATTCTATATACAAGATTACTTTTAAAAGAGGCTGACACTAAAGTCAGTCTCTTTTAATTTTATTCTAGGATAAAGTTTTCACTTAATTAAAAAATTAATTCGTTTAATTAAATGCCTCAATTTCTTTTTCTAGATTCATCTTATTTTCAGAAATAAGGGTTCTTGCAGGTTGACGTTTAATTTCAATCCCGTTTTTAACAAGAATGATTTCATCAGAAATATCGATTGTTACAGACCTACTTTTAGTTTTCAGCTCCACTAAGTCGATACAATGTTTAGCTTTTTCAGTAATTAGAGGTATTGGATTATTTGGCTCTGCAATAAAAAAACCTTGACCATACTCTATGCCTAAATCCATAACATGTTGAAGCTCAGCCTCTGTTTCAATTCCTTCTGCAATAATTTTACTATTCATTTTCTTAGCTAACGTTACAAATGCTTCTAAAATATTGGATTTTACCTCATTATGGTCTATGCCACTAATTAACGAACGATCAACCTTAATATAGTCAGGCATCAATTCAGAGATTGATTGTAAAGAAGAGTAACCTGCTCCTGCATCATCAATTGCAATTTGAAATCCTTGTTGACGATAATGATTTAATACGTTCCTAAATGCAGCAAAGTCATAAATAGCATTTCTTTCGGTAATTTCAAAAACAACATTATCAGGATCAATTCCATAATGTTGTAGTAATGAAATGGTATGACCAGGATTAAACTGGTTATCATAAATGACTTGTGAATTTAAGTTAATAAATAGCTTTTTCTCATTTAAAATTCCTTTACTTTCCTCAAATGCACGTTCCCTAGCGATTTTTTCTAATGAGTATAATAATCCTTCTTTTTCGGCATAAGGAAATAAACGAGACGGACTATAAAAGAAACTGTTTAGCGGTCCTCTCGATAAAGCCTCAAACCCATATGTTTGATTGCTATGAAAATGAACAATTGGCTGAAAATGAATGGTGAGCTGTTTCTTTTCAAGGATATTTATAAATTCATCCTTTAAGGAAACGCCTACATTAATAGGGTCTGTACTAACATTGTTCATGCTTTTTCTCCTTTGATCCAACAATACTTGGGGTTAATGATCATTTTAGTCATGACTTATTTAGGGGACATCATATTCTATTAATAATATGAATATGAAAGCTGTAACTACTTTTCCTATTTGAATACCTTGTAATTTTCTTCGTAATTCGACAATAGCAAGAAAATGTTAAGGTAGAGTAAATTATATGTAAAGATTCATTTTTTTTAGCGACAAAGTCGTTTTATTAGACCGTTAAGTAAAAATATGTAATTTGTATTTAGTTAATAATGGGTTTATTTCCATAAAATAGGAATGTCGTTTTGAGTGAGTGAAAAAAGAATTAGGCACATTACCTACTTCTGAAGCATAACATGTTGTGTGTGCACATTCTTTAGTTATTGGAGGTAAAGACATGAGCAATAAGCAAAAACAAAAATATCAGATGAAACCTCTTATGTATATCGTTCAGCCTGACAATCAAGATATTAATGTAAATATGCAATCATTCGTTGTGAAAAAGTCAAAGTCCATTACAGCGATTGAAAGCGCAAATTCTCAGGTGAAAACATTAAAGGAAGGAGTTTCTCAAGAAAAAGCAATATCAGATATTCCTGAAGAGATAAAGGCTAATGTTGACCTACAGTCCATTCAAGAAATCCAAGACAAACAAGAAAATCCAGTAGAACAAGAGCAATCCATCAAAGAGTATCGAAAACAAAGAAAACCAATTACGCAAATGACTGTACCGGAAAAGGTTGAATTTTTCGCCAACTTGCCAAAAAACATGCCACGTACGCTGTGCCAAATTGAAACAACAGAAGAAAAATATCGCGGTGTGATTATGACTGAAGAAAATCAGATCGTTACAATTCGCTCGTTATCACATGCGAAGCCAATTGAGATCCCTCTTGAAAACATTGAAGCAATTAATTTATTAGGCTTTTAAATGATTACTTAGAACGTAAAAAGAGGCTAAAGTCTGCCTCTTTTTTATTTAAACTATTGATAAGTGCTAAAGCACCTAAGGCAAAAAAGCCTTCTATTATGAGCGTCTTATTGGCACGAGGCTGACCAAGACGCTTGGGTTTTTCTTAGTTTACGAGTCTAGGTGATAAGCATTGGATTGCACAAAAGCAAGTAAGATCAACTTCAACACAGTTCCTTGTTTTTACTAATTTCTGAACATCACATACTTCATGGGCAAGGTGGCCGTGACAATCCAGAGGAAGTAAGAGTCGAAGTGTTGCACAGCAATGGTTTATATTCTCAACTCTAAAAAAAGCAGTTTCAAAGCAATCTCCACCAATGTTGCCAAATGCTTTAAATAGAGATCCTTTTTCATTGAATAAAATAAAAGGTATCGTATCTCCAAGACTTTTTACTGGATTAAGGAGGTTGCTGTAACAGCTAGTAGGACATTTGTCATTAACTGCTTCTTGCTGATCTAAAATATTTTCAACTGCATCACATACACAATTTCTATTTCTCATTATTTTTCCCTCCCACTTAACATTCTTACTATTAATATAAGAAGCTATCTACAAAAAAGTGTTAGGTAATAAGCCTATTTTCATGGCCGTTTAGAAAATATATATTTTGTACTGGAGATATAAAGTCTGTTTGTTTTCTTCCCTCAAAAAAAAGACTGCTGATTGTCAGCAGTCTTACTTAGTGATTTACTTGTGGTTGTGTTTTTTGGGAGCGATACGGTCAACTAATTCTGGTGATAAGCATTGAATAGCACAGAAGCAATCAAGGTCTACTTCGATACAGAAGTCAGTTTTTACTAAGCCGAAGAATTCATCGTCACAAGGATCAACTATAGTTAATGTCTCTTGTTCAATATCAACCGGACGAAGTAATGACAATGTTGCACAGCAATCTTCTACAGCTTCTACACGGAAGAAGATTGTTGTGAAGCAGCCCATCATGGCATTAGTAAGTTCGCCAACATTACCGAACGCTTTGAAAAGACCACCCTTTTTGTTAGATAACATGAAAGGAATTGTATCTTTATTACCTGCAACAGGGTTTAATAAGTTACTGAAGCAGCTAGTCGGACATAGGATTTCTTCAACAGCTTCTTGTTCTGCTAAAATTTGTTCTACAGCATTACATACACAATTATTGTCGCGGTCTCTTTTATCTTTGCAACCCATTGTTAAGTCATCTCCTTAAATAATAGTTATTTGACTTTAGTCCTTAACAGACTATGTGTTTAATGATTAGTTGGTGTGGGTATTCGTCTATTCTTGCTTAATCATTAAGAAAAGAATTTAGGTATATGCTATTTAGTAATAAAGAAAACTCAGTTTCTGGAGAGTTAAATTATGGAGAATATAGAAAAAAGCAGGGGGGTTCCCTGCAAGTAAACAAACAAAATCTTTTCATTGAAAACTCACACGAAGTAAAAGTTATAACAACTGATACTGATGTAGGGATCTCTCTCAAGTTATTTTACAAATCCTAATTGAATTAGTTGTAAACATTGACATTTTTTAACCAATAAGTTAGTGCATGTCTGCTTGTTTTAATAATTTTTGTGTTACTTTCTCAGCACGATCGCTATCATCGACCGTTAAGTCGATTAGTTTCTCTACAAGTTGCATTATTTGTGTAATATTCTTAGATGAAACTAGTTCTATATCACTTACCTGTTCTTCATTCTGTACGACTGTTTCATCGTTGTTATATAAGGAATTAGCCCATTTATATTGTCTTGCTTTCATAGTTTTTTCCTCCTTTCAATGTACTACTATTAAATGATATAAATCTATTTTTGTATAAGACAAAAAACCATTTTTAGTTTATTTGTCTGTTTTTTATCATCTTACGTAATGTCATGTTCTTTGGTGATTCCATGTCTTCAGCTGTGCTTCCTTTACCTTTTAAATCCGAGTTTATCTTTAATTATATATAATGCAGATTTACTATCTTTTGTATGAGTAAAACATACAGGTTTTTTACCCATTTTTCATGCAAATGTCCTATGACGATCATAATGCATAGAAATCCAAAAACCTTTTAAAATATGAAAAAACATTTGCTTAAGCTGACATGTACCTAATCATAATTAATAAATCTTTTCATATTGTATAAGGATTATAATTTAGAGGGGTGAGGAGAGATGACAACTTGGTTACAACTCATTATCTTTGCATTCGCGTCGTTTCGGTTAACTAGACTTATTGTTTTTGATAAGATTACTGCATTCATTCGTCGACCATTTCATAAGGAAGTTGAAGAAATTGGTGATGATGGTGTTGTTGAAGTTTATATAGAAATGAAAGGGTCAGGCTTGAGGGCTTGGATAGGTGAACTTTTAAGCTGTTATTGGTGTACAGGAATATGGTGTACAGCATTTCTGTATGGTACATGGATGATTTGGCCGCAAGGAGCAGAACCACTTCTCATTATTTTAGCTATTGCAGGTGCTGCTGGTATGATTGAGACACTTGTGATGAAATTAATAGATTAGGCAGAACACTTAGAAACAATTACTATCTTTCAACATAAAATGATATATAGAAGCTAAGTGTTTTTCTATGTTATATATCCTTATTTAAAATCAACAAACATACATTTCACTGCATATCTAATTTAAGAGTATTACAAATATAATAGGAAGGTGGGATAAGATGAACAAGGCTAACATGAATCCTTCCCAAAGACCAAGTAACTCAAATCAATCTGTCTATGCTTCTAAAGTAAAAAAAGTTAAAAAAAGCGGCTGTGGTTGTGGAAAGAACAAAAAACGTACGTAACTTTACAGGTTAATTTATCGAAGGAAGTGACTCAAGTCACTTCCTTTTTTAACATCAAGGCATATTTTCACATAAATATTTAAGGGATACTGAACACTAATTCTAAGTAATCATTCGTTCTTTTCTAATAATAGTGGGGCTTTTTTTCATTACAAAGCTTTTAGGGAAAAAGCAATTATCAAAGCTGTCTTTTTTTGAATATATTTTAGGGATAACAGTAGGAGATATTGCTGGAACATGACGATCGAATTAAATGTTATGAATAGAGTAGCCTCCTTTTAATATGGACTCAAAATTTTAGAGGATAACCTAAAGTATGAAAAATATAGTTCAGATAAATGCTTGAACAGCTTCGTAAAAAGAATATTTTTAATGTTTCAGACGTGGAATTTTCCATATTAGAAACGCATGGGGAATTAAGTGTTCTTCTCAAAAAAGAAAAGCAAGTTGTAAATTTGGAAGATTTATTTGATCAAGATTCTAAAGTTTTGGTTCCGCTAACCGTTATTATAGACGGGGAATTCTTAGAAGAAACAATTTAGGTGCTGGCTATAGTATAGATTGGATAAAATATAAGCTTAAATTTAAAGGAAGCAGATGTAAAAGACGTGTTTTTAGGTTAAGTCGATTCATATGGGAATCAAAATAAAATAACTTTCATTTAAATAACGTTTTTATGAACGTTACATTCGTCCAAACGATATAGCCTCTTAAATCATATAGTGTAGTGATGTTAGGAAAGAGGAGGTGCTCAAGCATGAGTTACGGTTGCGGGAACTACGGTTATGGTGGTGGCGGTTATTATGGAAGTACTTTCGTATTAATCGTTGTATTGTTTATCCTTTTAATTATTGTTGGTGCTTCTTTCTATAACTAATTAAAAGTCAATATTCCAGTTTCTTTGAGTACGAGCGAATGATATGCTCGTACTCTCTTTTTTCAAGGATATGACTTTCAATTGAGTGATTTTCTATCACGTTTTGCCTAGAAAGTCATAAGATATATCATAAATTAAGGAGGCGGGAAAATGGATAATAAATTCTTCAAGAACCTTGAAAATAAAACAGGGGTAAATATGAATGATGTTTTTTCTTTAGCTAATTCTTTACAAGGCGCAAACTTTAAGGATGAAAAAACTGTACGAAATGTTATCCAACGTGTTTCACAAATTGCCAACAAACCTGTGTCAAAACAAGTGGAAGATAAAATTGTTAATTCGATTGTAAATGGCAATGAAAAGTTAGATTTTAATACGATTTCAAAAATGATTAATAAGAAATAATCGAAAGCTTATTTTCATTGTTTCAAAGAGTTTAGAAGGCCGTTAATTTTCGATGATAAAAAAAACACACCACAGCCGATGATGAAAATTCTTCAGCTTTGGTGTGTTTTTTTTTATCCCTTGAATTTATAAATAAAAAAATCATTCTAAACAAATATCAACCTACTAAAGCATATATGGTAACGGGTGAAGTTTTGGAAGATTATCTGATAGTGATTAGAAATAGTGCAACTCCGAAGTTGACGACTATCCAGCAACTCATTATAGAAATGGGTTGCCAGGCGGCCAAAATGCTTATTCAACAAATTCATGGTAAAGAAGGTAAAGAGAATCTTTCAAAAGAAGTAAGAATTCTTCCGCATAAAATTATTGTAATCGAAAGTTGCTTAAGAATGAAATAAACGAATGAAGAAAACCCCTTGATTGGACAAAATGAGCGCTAGCGTCAAATTGTTTCAGGGGTTTCTCTCCTTTTGACAAGTGTCAGGAACTCTAATAAAGAAAGAACTCCTCTTAAGAAATGAAATCTTGAGAGGGGTATTTTTTTGTTTGGCTCTTTTCTAAAAGTTTGTTGTTCTAATACTTTGAAAAAATCGGCTTTAGGATTTTTTCAGTGGGACTTCAATCATTATTTAGAGAAAATTTTAAAGTGATTTATGGAAAAGAGCACGACGCATAACTAAATAAATAGTACATTATACGAAAAACAACAATCTTAACGAAAACAGCCTTTTGTTTTAACCCGTAGTCGTTATTAGTAGCATTTAAACTATTATTCGTCCTCTCCAGAAAACCGTAGCATTACCACAAAGTGATTCACCGTGAATTGATCCACAATAATCGAAACACCAAATGAAGTTGAACGAGATGCATCAAGCTCCAGCGCCTAGGCCCTCGTGGTCATAAGCCACTCATGAATTGAAGGTAAAGAACACCTTCTATTCATGAGTGGCTTATTTGCCCGAGGTTGATCAAGGCGCTTTTGTTTTGATTATAACAATGACTTAAGAAATCGCGAAGGTGCTGCTTTTCGTCCACGGCGATTGTTAGGGGCAGAGATTAATAGATGTTCTTTTGCACGTGTCATCGCAACATAAAGCAATCGTCTTTCCTCCTCTAGAAATTCATAATTTCCTTTTCTAGCAGACTCTAATGAAAAGTCGTGTGGAAGGGAACCATCTACAGCTCCAACGATATATACATGCTTAAATTCAAGACCTTTTGATCGATGAATCGTCATTAGCTGAACGCCCGTTTCAGATGAATTCTTTCGACCTTTTAACGCCTTTTGAGTTAATGTCATATGATCAGTGTGCTGAAGAAAGTCTACAACTGTTGAAAATTTCCGAGCCACAACCCTTAAATCATTCAGGGCATCAGACCCTTTGTCCATCGCATTACCTTCATTGCCTTGTTTTTTTAGATAGTCAGTAAAGCCAAGTTCCTTCTCAATGATTTGAAGTGCTGCTACAGGCTTTTGATTTTTTAATGAGCTTATTCTTGGAATGATTTTTTTAAGCTTAGCCATTTGAAAAGTTGGAAGGCCATTTAAAAATAGTAAAGCATCAACAAGTGAACAATCGTGAAGGATTGATAAAGCTTTTACATCATTTAAAACGGACTGCTTTAAAAATAATGCACGTATTAGTTCTGTCAGTGCTGACGTATCATCAGAATCCACACTAAGACGTAAGTATGCAAGAACTCCTCGAACTATTTTTCTCTCATAAAATGAGCTTTGCTCTTTTTCTATGACGAATGGAATGCTTGACTGAACAAATCGTTCAAAAACGGCTCGGCCGCCAGTATGTGTTCGATAAAGAATGGCGAACTCATCAGGTCTTGCTCCAGCTTCAATTTTTTCCTTTATGTCGTTGACAATCAATGTCGCTTCTTCTTCCTCGTCATATGGAAAAAAGCAAATAGGGAATTGCTCTGTCTGAAACTGGGCATACATTTTTTTGCTTAAGCGCTGTTTATTTTTCGAAATGACTTCATTTGCGGACGAAACAATATGATGATCTGATCGATAATTAGAAGTAAGCGTAATGATAGTAGCCTCTGGGTATTCCTGTTTGAAATCTAAAATAAAGGATGGCTGGCTTCCTCTAAAACTATAGATTGTTTGATCATCATCGCCAACTCCGCATATATTGTTTGTATGATTGGATAAGAGCTTAATAAGCTTATATTGAACAGGATTAATATCCTGAAACTCATCAATTAAAAAATAGAGAAATCTCTTTTGATAGGCTTCAAGAAGGATTGGATTTTCTCTCAACATTTCATAGCATTTCACAAGCATATCGTCAAAATCAAATTGTCCTCGCTCTTGCTTTTGTTCTTCATAATACTTGTAAAGTGATAATGCTGTTTCTTCCCAATCGTCAGTTGGTAGTATATCCCTAGGAGCTTTCATCGTATTTTTCCAATAGCCTATTTGTTGAATGGCTTGGTCAAAAGGGAAATCCTTTTCGTCAATTGCTAATTCTCTACACGCTTGTTTAAGGTAGCTTTCCTTTTGCCACTCCCATTTAAGTAAATGCTGTCCATCCCATTTCTCTCGATTGTTATGGATAAGCATTTTGTAAAAGATACTGTGAAAAGTCCCTATCACTAGCTGGCTGAGTTGGTTGGATGTTAGCTTCGTATGTGTCTTAAGGCGTTCATGCATTTCCCGTGCAGCTTTTGCCGTGAAGGTAACTAACATCATTGATTTAGGATCGATTGATTTTTCTTCCATCATATAGAGCGCTCTGGTTGTTAACACACGAGTTTTTCCACTTCCTGCACCAGCTAAGATGAGGAGTGGGCCATCTATCGTGATTACCGCTTCTTTTTGCTCAACATCAAGCGGTATACCAAGTAGGGATGAAGGTGTTTTTATTTTGAGTGTAAATGGAGTTCTTCCTTTTAGAACTTTTGGTTGACGCCATTCTGTGACCTTTGGCTTTTCGATTGTTGCAATGGATCTAGATTTAGGTATGCGGAAACCATTTTGTTCAGAATATTCGTTTTCAGAAACAAGTTGTTGCGATGAAATAGGTTCAATAGGAGGATCAGTAACCTTATCACTGCACATTTGATTTTCTTCTTTGCCCGTGTGATAAAAGTAAGGTGGTTTGTTCAATCCCATATATAGTTTGACTGGCTTTCCACAACATTTGCATGTTATTTCATCTTTCAAGCTAGTTTCATATATTCGCTGATAGTCTTCATGAGGCAAACTTGATAATGATATGTCTAATTCTTTCATTTTTGCATACTTCAAGGTGATCCTCCTCCCATAAAAAAATTGTATTGTTCGTATATGTAAATAAAGGAAGTTTGATTTATAAAACGTATATTTAAAAATAAGCGACAGATTCTATCTTAACAGAATGCTAAACGATCGAAAAGGTAAAGTTACTCTGTTTAAATGAGGGAATTTCAGGAGAATAAATAAAAAAGGGGTGCCTAAAAATGGGTTATATCTTACCAATCCAACATGATACGTATATACAATATGCGAATCGATCTGTCCCTGTAAAAAGTCATTATTCACATATACTACCGACCGCAGCTATTCAATTAACCAATACATATATTGAAAAAGAAACGAAACAAAATCAACAGCGATTTGTTGATGTATTAGAACAAAAGATGAGAACAATGAAATCTACAAAAAATAACGCTTCCTTTACAGGAAAAGGAAAGCATATTAATGAATATGTGTAATAAAGGACTCATATTTTCTTTGTGAATCCTTTATTACGCTTCCTTGTCACAAATAAAAGTCATGATTCATTTGATTGAACATGTAAGCCCGAACCTTCAAGCCATTCTGCATACATTACATCTTCGACTCGAAGGATATTTTGTTGCTTTAGCTGTTGTTCTAGCCAAGTCATAGTAAAGCCTGCTTCTGTTAGGTTATCATTAATAACCTTGCCATCACTAATGAATGTAATTGGAAGATTAACTTGTTCAAGATTTACTTGTATATCCTTTTTTGTAGGAGTCTCGAAAGGAGCTTTCTTTAATATACTTACAGTACCATCTGTTTCGAGAACGGCGTATTCTAACTCGCGGATGGAAAATACTCCCTTAGACCGAACTAAATGCTGTAGTTGGTTAACATCAAGCTTGCTCTTTTTTAAACTTTCTCTTAAAATCTTTCCTTTATGAATGATAATTGTCGGTTTACCTTCTAAAAAACCACGAGTCTTACTCCATTTTTGTGTAATGATTTCCAAAATAAAAATAAGCAGTCCCCAAATGATAACAGCATAAATAATTTGGAGAACTCCAACTTTTTCATCAAAAATGGCATTTCCAACAAGTTCCCCTAAGACTAATGCTGAGATGAAATCAAATGTTGTGATTTGGGTAATCTGTGTTTTTCCTAATATTTTTGTAATAATAAAAAGAGCGGCAAAACCAAGAACTAATTCAATCGTAATTTGTGTGAAATGCATTGAAATGACCCTCCGTATCGATTCACCATAAGAAATAGTTTTTTCTAATAGAGTCCTTTTTATAACAACATTTAAAAAAAGTTTACTAAAAAATAAAAGCAGCCGTAATTGGAAACAATATATCTATATTCCAGTATACTTAGGAGGTAAAGACATGTCAGAGAGTCATACAAACTTTACAGCATCGGAAATTGCTTCTCTCTGGACTGCATATATGAATGAAAGTATGTCCGTATGTATTGTGGGGAAAATGCTAAAAGATATTGAAGATTCTGAGATAAAAAAGGGAATGCAGAGTGTCTATGACTTTTTCAAACAGAATTTAGAAATACTAACTGCGTTGTTTCAAAACGAAAATTTCGCCATACCAAATGGTTTTACAAAAGAAGATGTAAATATGAATGCACCAAAAGTTTTTTCCGATACTTTTTGTCTAACCTATGTGAATCATATGGCCAAATTAGGGATGCTTGCATATAGTGGATTCATTTCTATGAGTGTAAGAAATGATATTAGATCATATTTCACGCAAGGTCTAACAGGGATATCCGACTTATATAATTCAACAATTGAAATTGCCCTCTCTAAAGGTTTTTATGTCAGGGCACCTTATATCGGTGTTCCAACTGAAACGGATTATGTAGACAGTAAAAAATATTTGAGTGGTTTAAATCTATTTACGAACTCTAGACCGCTAAATGCTATTGAGATTTCTCATTTGTACATGAACATTCAAACAAATGCAATCGGCAGTAAATTATGCTTAAGCTTTGCTCAAACCTCCCAAAATAAAGAAGTTCAAGAATTTATGCTAAGAGGTAAAGATATATCTGTTAAACACGTTGAACTATTCACAAAAGCTTTAGCGGAAAGTGATATTGTAGCGCCTGGATCTCCTAATATAAATGTTAGTTATTCAACTTCACAAACCTTTTCGGATAAATTAATGATGTTTCACATGTCGCTTTTAAGTGCCGCTGGTACAGGGAACTATGCCACTGCAGCTGCGGCAAGCCAAAGAAATGACTTAGCAATTAATTATGAACGACTATCTCTTGAAATTGCCCAATTTGCGAAAAGTGGAGCCGATATTATGATAAAAAATAATTGGCTCGAGCAACCACCAGGATTAAAGGATCGAGAAAAATTAGCGAAGAAAAAAGAGAGCTAATCTTTAAAAAAGGCTGTTTTCGTAAAGATTGTTGTTTTTCGTATAATGTACTATTTACTTATTTAGTTATGCGTCGTGCTCTTTTCCATAAATCACTTTAAAATTTTCTCTAAATAATGATTGAAGTCCCACTGAAAAAATCCTAATGCCGATTTTTTCTAAGTATTAGAACAACAAACTTTTAGAAAAGAGCCTTAAAAAACAAAAATAAATGCAAAAAAAAACGAGCTTGGAGGAGTTTCTCAAAGCTCATTTTTTATGTGAATTGTATTGTGTATTTATTGGTGAATACGTAGTTAGGCTGTGTCAACATGTGTTTTACTGTTTTGCATCCTACAAGTAAATATGATAACAAAAACCTAAGCTTTTGTTAATTTGTATGTTTAATCATTGTTACGTGAGGAATCCCAGCATCCATAAAGACGTCAGATACGGTTTCATAGCCTAATCGTTCATAAAATGGGATCGCATGTGTTTGTGCATTAAGTTTAAGCTTACTGACACCCTGTGCTGTAGCAACGTCTTCTAATTTATTTACAATTAGCTTCCCAGCGCCTTTTTGACGGCTAGTTGAAAGAACACAAATCCGTTCAAGCTTACCAATACCGTCTAAAACTCTTACACGTCCTGCACCAACAGGTTCATTGTTATCATATAGGACGACATGTGAAGAGTCATCCTCAAATTGGTCAATTTCTTCTTCTTCAGGAACTTGCTGTTCGTGAACAAATACTGTTCGTCTTACTGAGTACGCATCCTCTAGTTGTTCTTCTGTCATGACTTGTTTGACTTCCAATTATTCGCAATCCTTTCCAAGTAAAAATGTTTCATAAACGGTCCATGAACCGTTTTCAAGTTGATATAGAAGATGGAAGCGGTCGATTACTTCCTCATGATGAATGTCTAGCATCTTGATACTACCAAGTACGTCAGAATGCTCATCATCTGATAGATTTTGTCCAATTGTAATATGAGGGACAAAAGAATATTCAGGCTGATTGTTTAGCGATCCAGTATGAAGCTTTTCATGTAATTCTTGAAGCTCTTCTGTTGGTTCAACTTTTAAATAAATAACATTATTTACAGGTGAAAAGGAACTAACCTTTTTAATCGAAATCTTCAATGGTTTTGCATCTACTGCTGCTTTGCGAATCTCTTGTGCAATCATTTTTAATTCATCTTCAGAAGCTTCAAAGGCTGTTTTAAGTGTTAAATGTGGTGGAACCAATGCATAATGTGGGTCATATCGTTTTCGATAAGAATTTACTAAATCTTGTAGTTTTTTTGATGGAAAAAGGGCAATTCCGTATTTCATGTCATTCCCTCCTAGTTTGATTCATTTAATCATAGTATATCAAATTTTCAAAAATAAACATATGAAATGGTTTACACTAGTTCCTCAAACATTTCCCTAATTATAGGTGTTAGTGCAGGCTGCCAGTACTTCCAAGTATGGTCTCCCTCAAATTCCTCATATGTATAGGAAAAACCTTTTTCAGAAATTGTAGATTTTAACTCTCTATTCGGTGTAAGAAAGTCTTGAATTTCTCCATCGGTTGTTTTAACCTTAGTCTCATTTTTTCCAATTTGGTGATAAATTGTTGGGCGAGAAGAAGTTGAGAATTCTTTCACAGCATGTAACACATCATCGTTTACAAATGGAGATTGTAAGATCAGCTTTCCAAATGTATTTGGATATGTTAAACCTGTAAGTAATGAAACGGTAGCTCCAAGCGAATCTCCGATAAGAGCACGCCCATGTCCCATTTGATAGGTTGGGAATTCTTGATCAAGAAATGGTACAAGCTCATGTGCTAGGAACCGGATATAGTTATGAAATTTCACTCCGCTTGGATGATATTTTTCCTTCCGATCCTCTACATCATTATAAGGGATTCCAACGACGATGAGGTTTTCAATTTCTTCATTTTTCAATAAAGCTTCTACTTGTCTTCCTACACGTCCAAGTCGGAAGTAGTCTTGGCCATCTTGGGCTATTAGCAAGCTATATTTATATAGTGGTGAAAAATTCTCTGGAAGATAAATAAGCAATGTTAATTCTTCCTGTAAAGCTGTTGAGTAAAAAATATGCTCCTTTATAATACCTGTTTGTTTGCTCATGATAAACCTCCCGAGGCTGTAACGTTGTTCGTATTCTATCTTTATTTAATAGAATCAAATGTAACCCCTTTCTATTTTATCACGATCCTTTTCATTCATCCTTAAATTCGCCTTTTTTCAAAGACATTGTTTTTTAAAACAGAGAATGAGACGAATCCAACATCTACTTTTTCATCCTGTGACTGCTCTTGAAGTGTTGCGATATGTGCGGTCATTGGTGAAAGACGGTCTCACAATTTGTGAAGATAAACGTAGAGAGCTAGACTTTGTCGTAGTTAGACATCTCAACCGTTTCTCCATCTTGATTAACAGCTTCTAGTGGTTCAACTGTCCCATTTAATGAAAAATGCTCTTCTAGGTTGATGGACTGTGAACAGCCTACCAACGATAGAACAGCAATTAATATGATAAATAGTTTTTTCACTATTATCGCCTACTTTGTTAAGAATTGAGTATCAATCAGATCCATCGATTCAGAACATGACACACCCGACGTATTAAAAACATTCGCCAACCAATTCGGTGCAGATCATTCAAATTGGAACTTTCTAACAGGCTATGAACAATTAGAAATTGAATCCTGCTTAAATACAAGCTTTTTAGCACCTGCGGCAAAACTAGAAGGCTCAACCCAATTCGTTCACAGCACATCCATCTACCTTGTAAAAGGCAACACCATACTCGAACAATACGACGCAGTATCAGAAGTATCATATGAAAAAATTGTCGAAGATATCATACTATTGCAATAATTGTTATTGCAATCTCTACTTGAATCATGTAAAGTAGTAAAAAACGTAAACCATAAAAACTTAATAACTTTCTTATCAAGAGAGGCAGAGGGACTGGCCCTACGAAGCCTCAGCAACCGGTTCAAAACGAGTGAAGATCTGGTAACCGTTGATTTGCGAATCTTTAGCGAAACTCTAAGTAAGTTTTTTTCCAGCACCGGCAGATAATTCAAAATGATTCGAACAAAGCTCCCTTGTTTGTTCGAGGCATTTTGAATTATCTGCCGAAGGCTTGCAAAGCAAGCCACAGGCAAGCGATAGCTTGCCGTGCTGTAAAAAACCAAGCAACACTACTTAATGAGTTTCCTAATTCCAACCCGCAAAATCAACCATTCTAAAACCATACCAAGACCTTCTGCAAGTGCCAAGGTGCTAAATCCAGCAAGCCACACCAGCATTATGCTTGAGAGATAAGAAGAAGCGCACTTAAATTCAAAGTCTTCTTCTTAACGAGGAAGACTTTTTATATTGTACAAAAGTCTGATTTTAGGATGCATCTCTCATGTACATAATCAAGAAAAATAACCTTTAAACTTAGGATGGTGACTGACATGAGTCAACGAATTGAAACGAAATTAGCGCAAATCGGAAATCGAAGTGAAAATGTTACAGGAACGGTAAACCCGCCAGTCTATTTTTCTACAGCCTATCGACATGCAGGAATCGGAGAATCAACTGGCTTTGATTATATTCGAACAGGAAATCCAACAAGACTTTTAGTTGAACAAGCAATTGCAGATTTAGAGCATGGTGATCGAGGATTTGCATTTAGCTCTGGGATGGCTGCCATTCAAACAATTATGGCACTTTTCCAAAGTGGAGATGAACTTATCGTATCATCTGACCTATACGGTGGAACCTATCGATTATTTGAAAGGGAATGGAAAAAATACGGTTTATCCTTCCAATATGATGATTTTACAAACCCAGCAGAAACTGAAAAGTTAATTTCTGAAAAAACAAAGGCATTATTTATTGAAACACCAACAAACCCTTTAATGCAGGAAGCTGACATTAAAGAGCTTGCTGCCGTAGCAAAGAAACATAATTTATTAGTAATTGTTGATAACACGTTCTATACACCGGTAATCCAAACACCAATCCTTGATGGTGCTGACATCGTCATTCATAGTGCAACGAAATATTTAGGCGGACATAATGATGTGCTTGCCGGGCTTGTTGTAACAAAGGGTGAGGAATTAAGTGATGAGTTTTTCCAGCATCAAAATGCAATAGGTGCCGTATTATCTCCTTTTGATTCTTGGCTGTTAATGCGTGGGATGAAAACCTTATCTCTTCGTATGAGACAGCATGAGCAAAACGCTCAAGCCATTTCACAATTTTTAGAGGAGCACCCAGATGTACTTGATGTTTTATACCCAGGAAAAGGTGGCATGCTATCGTTCCGTTTACAGGACGAAGCATGGATTAATCCGTTTCTAAAAAATCTTAAGACGATTACGTTTGCAGAAAGCTTAGGAGGAATCGAGAGCTTTATCACGTATCCTGCTACACAAACACATATGGATATACCTTTGGAAGTTAGACTAGCAAATGGTGTCTGTAATAAACTGTTACGTTTTTCAGTAGGTGTAGAGCATGCAGAGGATATTATAGAAGACCTCGCTCAGAGCTTTAAACAAATGAAAGGAGCTGAAGCAGTTGAGCAATCATGATTGGTCATTTCAAACAAAACTTTTGCATAATGAGTCAAAGGTAGACCGTGGTACAGGAGCTGTAAGTGTTCCGATTCATCATTCATCAACGTTTCATCAATTTGATGTCGATGAATTTGGTAAATATGATTACGCTCGTTCTGGCAACCCTACACGGGAAGCGTTAGAGCAAGCAATCGCTGAATTAGAAGGTGGAACGAGAGGCTTGGCTTTTTCTTCAGGAATGGCTGCTATTTCAACAGCTTTCCTCCTTCTTTCACAAGGTGATCATGTGCTTGTTACTGAGGATGTGTATGGAGGAACGTTTCGTATCATAACAGATGTTCTTACAAGATTCGGAATTGAACATACTTTCGTAGATATGACAGATTTGCATAAAGTAGCATCAGAGATTCGTCCGAATACAAAGGTCATCTATATGGAAACACCGTCAAACCCACTATTGAAAGTGACCGATATTCGTGGGATTGTGAACCTCGCAAAAGCGAACGGATGTATTACTTTTTTAGATAATACATTTTTAACACCTGAACTACAAAGACCTTTAGAACTTGGAGTAGATGTTGTGTTGCATAGTGCGACGAAGTTTTTAGCAGGTCATAGTGATGTGCTTGCAGGTCTCGCTGTAGTGAAGGATGCTGAGTTAGGTGATCGCTTATATAAACTCCAAAATGCATTTGGAGCTGTGCTAGGTGTTCAAGACGCGTGGCTTGTGTTAAGAGGATTAAAAACATTACATGTTCGTCTGAAACAATCTTCTTCATCAGCAATGAAAATTGCCCAGTATTTAAGTGAACACCCTAAAGTTGAAACAGTGTATTATCCAGGACTAAGCTTTCATCCAGGTCATGAGACACAAAGTTACCAAGCCGATGGAGCAGGAGCGGTTCTATCATTTAAACTCGCAGATGGTGAAGCAGTTAAGACTCTAGTTAAAAACGTTAAGCTCCCTGTATTTGCTGTCAGTTTAGGTGCGGTAGAATCAATTTTATCCTATCCTGCTAAAATGTCACATGCTGCAATGCCTCCAGAAGAACGTGAAAAACGAGGGATTTCAGATGGATTACTTAGACTAAGTGTAGGCTTGGAAAATGTAGATGACTTAATCAAAGATTTTGATGAAGCATTAGAGAAACTACCAATGGCTAAGAAGAAAGAAAATGTACGTTAAGACTGACTCTCTGGGGTCAGTTTTTTTTCGGTTATCAGGAGATAGGATCGTGTTTTGACATAACGCCACTTTAAAGAAAACTACCTCGGCTTAAAGGATCGGTTCGGTTTTTGAATCGAGCCTTTAGGCAGAGGTCTCCAAGCGAGTGAAACGGAGTGCAGAAGTGAAAAAAGTACGCCACTTCATGTCCCGAATATATCTCTTTTATTGACAGAGTTCCAACTTCGGACGATAAGTCATAAGTTGTACATAACAGAGGGAGGGGATATCATTTTATCATCCACCGATTATCATAAAACACGACTTGATCAAATGATATTCGTTTCATTGAATTTTTTATTTGTGTTAAGCACTTTTTTACTAATCTATTATAGATTTGCTTAAATAAGAGTCTGCCCGCTCCTATGAGGGGGTAGACTCTTTGCTTTTTAGTCAGCTTCTAAAGATTCTATAGAGAAAATCATTTTTTTATACATAATCTAGTTTCTGCAATTTGTATGCATGTACCGAAAATCTAAAACATAAATAAAAAAGTAAGCTATCATTTTTAGAAATCAATTGATAAACGATTAAAATTAAGCTACTTGCCAAGTGGTTTTTTCAACCTAAGCTGATTTCTGAATTTTCACAATTAACAATTTCGTTGTTTTATATGTTAATATAAAATTGTATATTTTACACAAAATTACAAAGGGGGAAAATTTATGAAAAAACTTCGTGGTAGCCTTTTATTTGTCATGATGTTGACACTTACGATGATCATAGCTGCTTGTGGGGGTGGCGGTAATGAAGATGCCTCTGGTGATGAAGGTGGAAATAGCGGCGGTGAAAAGCAAAACTTAAGTCTTTTAACTGGGGGAACAGGTGGTACATATTATCCGCTTGGTGGACAAATTGGCAAAATCATCTCCGATAACACAGAAGCGAATATAACACCGCAAACATCAGGCGCTTCTGCTGAAAACATGGAAACACTAAGAGCAGGTGAGGCAGAGATTGCATTTTCACAAACTGATATCGCAGCATATGCAATTGAAGGAAAAGAAATGTTCGAAGGTGATCCAATTGACAACATTCAAGCAATTGGTTCTATATATCCAGAAACAGTACAACTTGTAACAACAGAGAAAAGTGGAATTAAATCTGTAGAGGATCTCAAAGGAAAATCAGTTTCAGTTGGTGCTCCTGGATCAGGAGTATATATTAATGCTATGCAAATTCTAGAAATTCATGGCTTAACAAGCGAAGATATTAAAGCACAAAACCTTTCTTTCGATGAGTCTACAGAGGGAATCCAATCAGGTACTATTGACGCAGCATTTGTTACTGCTGGTACACCAACTGGCGCAGTCGAAGCATTATCTGCACAAAATGATGTTGTCATTATTCCATTCGCAGATGATAAAGTGGATGCGCTAATTGAGCAATATCCACATTATGCGAAGGATATAGTTGCAGCTGGAACTTACAATATTGAAGCTGACGCTAATACTGTAGCCGTTAAAGCGATGCTTGTAGTCACAAGTGATCTTGAAGAGAATCTAGTATATGAAATGACAAAAGCCTTATATGAGAACACTGCCAACATTACTCATGCAAAAGGTGAATTCATTACCCCTGAAACGGCACTTGAAGGTTTAGGTGACATGGAACTTCATTCTGGTGCGGCTAAATACTTTAAAGAAAAAGGCGTTTTGGAGTAAATACTTTTTAAAAGAGTCGGTAGATCGCTTTTTGTGGTCTATCGATTTCATTTCATTAATTTTCTAGATTGATAGGTGGGGTGGTTATTGAAGAAAAGAAAGACTTTTATTGTGCTACTTTCTGTCCCCTTACTTCTATTCATCAGTTTCCTTTTTGTCTTTCCTTATAAACAAGTAATTGCTTTTACATACGAGGATCAAGAGCAATTGATTGCGTATTTGTCATTAAAAAAAGACAAAACCTTTCAAATTCAGTATACACACTCTATCCATCTCTCAGATGTACTAGAATCGTATCGGTTATCCGACAAGCAAATCAATCTAACAGAGCTCGCATACGAAGACTTTGCAGTAGGAATGCCGTCAAATGCAGAAGGTAATGAAGTGTTTGAAGTAATAGATGGTACTTACTATATAAAAAATATGAGTCGTTCATTTCCATATATTGATTTGAGAATTGGACAAGTGAGAGCGAATCATCGACTAATCTATCAGAATAAAACATATAGAATATCTAATTATATAGTGCCTGGAACATGGGTAAGAATTTCGTCGGCAAAAATTTCGTTATGGCAACAATTGAAAGGAGTGACCATTAATGGCTGATAAAGAGGAACCGAAGTATTTAACAGAGGAAGAGCAACAGGAGCTAATAGAAAAATACGATCCTGAAGCAGGGACGAGGAAACTAACAGGAATTTTAGGCTATATCGCCTTTTTTGGTCTCCTTGCTTTTTCACTTTTTCAACTATACACAGCTATTTTTGGTGTCTTTACAGCACAAATTCAACGTACCGTACACTTAGGTTTTGCGCTATCTTTAATCTTTTTACTATTTCCAGCGAACCGAAAGAAACGGCAAAAAGGAAAGCTTCAGATTGCATGGTATGATGGAATACTAGCTGTTTTAAGTATTGGGGTTGGTGCATATTGGCCGTTTTTCTTCAAGGATCTCGTCATGAGCGTTGGCCGTTTGACTACGTTGGATTTTATCGTTGGTTTACTAGCAATCCTTCTAGTTTTAGAGGCTACTAGACGTGCAGTTGGTCTACCAATTATGATTATTGCGATCATATTCGTTCTTTATGGGTTATTCGGACAATATATGCCAGGATTCTTATCACATCGTGGTTTAAGTATGGACAGACTAGTGCAGACGATGTTTTTTACGACAGAGGGGATTTTAGGAACACCATTAGCTGTGTCCTCAACATTTATCTTCCTCTTCTTATTATTTGGTTCTTTTTTGATTCGAACAGGAGTTGGTCAATACTTTAACGATCTTTCGATTGCCATTGCAGGTAGAAGTATTGGGGGACCTGCAAAGGTTGCCATTTTTTCAAGTGCTCTTCAAGGAACAATTAGTGGGAGCTCAGTTGCCAATGTTGTAACTTCAGGAGCTTTTACGATCCCAATGATGAAAAAACTCGGCTATAAGAAGGAATTTGCGGGAGCAGTAGAGGCTGCAGCTTCAACTGGCGGGCAATTAATGCCACCTATTATGGGTGCTGCAGCATTTCTAATGATTGAATTTATTGGAAACGGGATTTCGTATTGGGACATCGCTAAAGCTGCTACAATTCCAGCCATTCTTTATTTTGCAGGAATTTGGATTATGACGCATTTTGAAGCAAAGAGACTTGGGTTGCGTGGTTTAACAAAAGAAGAAATGCCAAGCAGAAAAGAAGTGTTTGGAAAGATCTATTTATTAATTCCAATAGTGGCGATTATTGTCTTACTTATGTCGAACATTACGGTGACACACGCTGCTTTGTATTCGATTCTAATTTCTATCGTTGTCGGTTTTATTAACAAAGATGCACGCATGAAATTCATTGATATTATTTTTGCATTAGTTGATGGAGCTCGTACTGCACTTGGTGTTGCAGCAGCAACAGCAGCAGCTGGAATCATTGTCGGAATTGTAACGAAAACAGGATTAGGTCTAAAGCTAGCAAATGGTTTAATCGAATTGTCAGGGGGATATTTAATTCCTACACTCATGCTAACAATGGTTGCAGCACTTATTCTAGGAATGGGTTCACCAACAACTGCAAACTATGTTATAACGTCAACAATCGCAGCACCTGCAATAATTTTACTAGGTGTACCTGATTTACCAGCCCATTTATTTGTTTTCTATTTTGGAATTATTGCAGATATTACACCACCAGTTGCATTAGCTGCATTTGCCGCAGCAGGAGTGTCGGGTGGAGAACCGATACGTACGGGAATTGAATCATCAAAACTAGCAATAGCAGCGTTTATCATCCCATACATTTTTGTTCTCTCACCAGAACTACTTATGATTGATACAACATGGTTGGAAGTCGTTTGGGTTGTTTTTTCAGCTATAGCTGGTATGACCGCAATTGGAGCTGGGGTTATTGGATATTGGATGAGAGGGATGCACTGGTTAGAGAGAATCATTGCTGTCATTGTTGGATTGCTCTTAATCTATCCTGAGAGAATCTCGGATATCACAGGAATTATTATGTTTATAGCGTTACTCGCTTTACAATATGTCTGGAAACGTGATAAAGATAACAAACCCAAGATGTCAGCACAAGCTTAATTTCGAAAAACCTGATACTCGAAATGAGGTTATCAGGTTTTTTCTATTTTCCGGGAAATAAGTCGAAAGTTGTGAGATTTGAGCAGATAAATGAGCTCCTTGGTCGAATCTAAGTTGATTTGATTTGTTCAATTTTTCATAAAAAAGGTTGACTAAAGAGGGTGCTGGAAATATAATATAATTTATAAATTAATCATATGACTTGTTAGCTCAGTGGGAGAGCACTTCCTTGACAGGGAAGGGGTCGTGGGTTCGAATCCCTCACAGGTCATCGCAACTAAGAAACCGTAAATCCTTTATATATAAGGGTTTGCGGTTTTTTACTTTGGTTTAAAGTTTATTAAAAGTCGATACAGTAGGCTAAGTGGCGACGAATTTGGCGACCAGTTGGCAACAATAGTTACTGTTGTTATACCTGGAATTAGCCGAATAAGGTTTTATTTAACTTATCTGCCGCTTCTTTTTGCATGTTGGGCAATAGAGGGCCATAAGTATCCATTATAGTAGATATTTTTGAATGACCCATCCTTTCTGCAATTAATTTAATTGGTTCATTTTGATAGATCATTATCGAAGCATGGGAATGTCTTAAATCGTAAAAACGGATCTTTGGCAGAGTAGCTTTATCTATTAACCTATTAAAAGTTCTTACAAGATTTCTTGGATTAAGTGGGGTCCCAACATAAGAACAAATGACTAAGTCGTGATTATTAAATGAACCCACAAATTGTTCTTTTTCCTATTCCATTTTTAGATAATGATCGTTTAAAACTTTAATTGTGGAAGGGGACAAAGCAATTGTTCTTATACTTGAATCGGTTTTCGCACCTTCCTTTATATTCTTACCATCGTGCTCAAGTATTTGTCTGACGAATAAAGTCCTATTATTAAAGTCGATATAGTTCTATTGTAGCCCAAGAATCTCGCCTAGTCTTAGACCAGTCATGATTGCTAAATAGAAAGTACAGTTAAGTCGATCAGTCTTAGCTATATTTAGGAATGTGTTAATTTGAACAATATCCCAAATTTTTCTTTCCCGATATCATGACAAACCATTCAGTTTGATTTAGAATAAGATTAGAAATACCCCTATTTTACTATAGATGGACAAGAGTAGATTATATACTATGTTATAAAAAGAGTAAAAATTTGTTAGAATTTTACTTTTGCAGCAAATCCAAAATAAAATATAAAACATCTACATCTTACTTTTGACCATTTTAAACAAGCGAATCTTCTAGAAAATAGTATAAATATCATATTAAACTTTAGTAAGTATGAATACCTACAAAACTGTTTTTTATAAGTTTTTTCTTACTTTGAAATAAAAAAGAAGGGGATTAATTAGTGAAAAAAATATTCATATTTCTTCTAATAATTGCTGCATTTTCTGTTATTTTAATAGTTTTTATAACTAAAACATTAGAAGACGAAAATCCTAAAGTAGTTGTTGTGTTAAAAGATTTAGACACTCAGTATTGGGAAATTGTTAAAGCTGGAGCAGAGAAGGGATTTCGAGATTTTGGTATAGATGGTAAAGTGATTGCACCTAGTTACAAATCAGAAAAAGATGTTCAGGAAAATATGTTAAATGAAATTCTGATCGAAAAACCAGATGTATTAGTGGTTTCTCCAGTTGAGTCTCCTAAACATATGTCTATACTAGAGGAGTTTGTTGATAATAAAATTCCGGTATTGTTATTAGATACAAATGTTCCGATGGAAAATAAATCTTCATATATAGGTACGGATAACTATGAATTAGGGAGAAAAGCAGGGGCATTATTAGCTTCAGAATTGCAACCTGGCGATGAAGTGGCCCTCATAGCTAAAACTAGTACAGCTTCAGGTGATCGGGTAAGAGGAGCAAAATCAAGTTTAGAAGAAGTAGGAATAAAAATTGCAACTGAAAAAAAAGTGAATTTATCAAATGAACCTATTCTAGTTAAAAAAGCAATGAGAGAGGTTTTGAGGAATCATTCTAATGTTAAAGGTGTATTTGCCACAACTGACATTATGGCATTAAGTGCCTTAGAAGAGCTTGAGGAACAAGGCTATAAAATACCAGTCATAGGAGCAGATGGAATTATCGAAATGGTCGAGTTGGTGGAAGAGGGAAAGCTATCAGGTACAGTAGCACAAAACCCTTATGATATGGGATATTTAAGCGCTCAAGCTGCAATGAATGTGGCAAAGGGAAAAAAAGTTGATACGATCATAGATAGTGGGGTAGATATCATTATACAAGGTAACGGGGATGAGAGATTAACATTCCTGCAAAAAGTACTAAAGTAAAGTTTGTAAAAACAGAAAATGTTTAAGATGAATTAATAGCTCATATTAAAAAATACGAACTAAAAGGTGTCGGAAATTCTAAAAAGAGTTCTACGACACCTTTATACTCTTGGTGCCATGATGCTTACCAAATATTTGATTCAAATCGTTCTGTGTAAGTAAATGAAGAGAAAATAGAAAATGTTATCTTCCCATCTAGTGATGGTTGGAAAGATCTTCGGGTGGATTTTTCTCAATATCCCATAATTGCTCAACGAACGACGAGATATACGTACGAGGCAAGACTTTTATAAATTGACTATATATTAATTATTAGATTGACCACATTCTCTTAAATTGCACAAAATTGCCCAGACTTATTTTATTTCTTTAATTTTTATTTACTGTATTTACTATCACTCGCCAAAAATGTTGATTTACCAATACTTATTTAACTTCATTATATTAATTTAACCCCTATTTATTTTCTACCTAATTTTTACAGGGTAGGGTCGGGGGTTCGAATCCCTCTCGGATCACCGAACAGAGTAGCTTCAAGTCCTTAATATGAAAGGGGTTGGAGCTTTTTTAATCTTATAAAATCTAAGAGACGAGAGATTATTTTAAGATTTTAACATTGCTATCATTGCACAATACTATTAAAAGAGTCTTTTTAAATTTTTTATCCTTTTCACTTTTCATTGAGTTGTAAATCCTTAAATTCTATTACGTTATCTTTGTCTATCATTAACCGTTTCTTCGTTAACTCAACTATTTCATACACTTTTTCGATAGTTACTACGTCTTTCATCTCCATCCTTGGTTTTTATCCCTATTCTTTGGAATAAAACAAAACAAAAAGACCCTTATTCGTTAACTGTGCTATACTTGTACATACGTATGAATATTTTGTATTTTCTGAAAAAAATTACATTTTCTAATTTATAGGATTTTTTCTATAGGGGACAGGTGTTTTTTCCTTGACCAAAAATGTAAAATCTCTTTTACGCGGAGATGCGGCAGTAAAAATAGATTTTGGGAGGAAAAGCCTTTGAAAGAAACTGCAATAGTATATTGTGAAAATAAATTTGGGACAATGGATGGAAAGACAGCTAATGGACTTGTTAGAAGCTCAAGGAAATTTGTGATTGTCGGAGTTATTGATAGTACAAAGGTTGGTATGGACACCGGTGAATACCTTATAGGAGAGAAAAATGGAATTCCTATATTCAAGGACCTTAATCATGCGCTGGAAAATTTACAGAGTGTTCCTGATCAATTTATATACGGAATAGCTCCTTCAGAGGCATTTCTGAAAAAGGATGAGAGAAATCTCCTTTTTAAAGCAATGGAACATGGGATGAATATCGTTAATCCTCTTCATGAATTTTTTACGGATGATGAAGAATTCATAAAGCATTCTAAAAAGTTTAATATCACAATCCATGACGTAAGAAAGCCTGCGCAAAAAAAGGACATGCATCTTTTTTCAGGGCGAATTTTAAACATCAATACACCCATTGTAGCCGTACTTGGCACGGATAGTGCAATAGGAAAGCGAACAACGTCAGTTCTGCTCGAAGATGCCTTACTAGAAAGGGGCTTAAATGTCGCTTTTATTGCAACTGGGCAAACAGGATTAATACAAGGCGCGAAATACGGTGTTGCCATCGATGCCATTCCTTCTCAATTTATGACAGGTGAAATTGAAAACCAGATCATGAAAGCTTATGAAAATGATAATCCCGATATTATAATCGTTGAAGGCCAAGGGGCGTTAAGCCATCCTGCGTATATAAGTTCGTGTGGGATTATAAGGGGATCAAGACCTGGGGCAGTCATCATTCAACATGCTCCCAAACGAGAACATTTAGGTGATTTCAGCTATATGAAAATGCCAACGATAAAAAGTGAGATCGACCTCATTGAAAACTTTTCAAAGTCAAAAGTGATCGCGGTGACCATCAACCATGAAAACATGTCTGATGAAGAGCTTGCTAAAACAATTACAGAATATGAAACTGATCTTAAACTTCCAACGACGGATGCTCTCAAATTTGGGTGCGACAAACTGATCGCAAGTATCTTTGATTCTTACCCAAACTTAAAAGGTAAACAGAAAAAAGTATTAGTCTAATGACACAACCTTTTACACCACGGGTCGAAATCAACCTTGCAAAAATTGCACATAATGCAGCGAAGCTAGTCGAAATATATGGCTCTAAGGATATCGGAATAATGGGCGTTACAAAAACGGTTTGTGGTGCTCCAGAAATAGCAAAGATATTATTGGAGCAAGGTATTCACATGCTCGCAGATTCGAAATTGGTAAATCTTAAAAAAATGCGTGATGCAGGAATTAAGGCAAACTTTGTTTTATTAAGATCACCTGCTTTAAGTGAAATTGATTCGGTGGTAAAAAATGCAGATATTAGCATTAATACCGAACTTTCCGTTATTGAAAAATTATCTGAAGCCGCTTTGGGATATAACACTGTGCAGAAGATTATTTTAATGATCGAAATGGGAGATTTAAGAGAAGGGATTATGCCCGTGGATCTTGAGACTTTTATTCAAGAGGTCTTGAAACTCCAAGGAATTAAAATTGTAGGTATAGGTGTAAACTTTGCTTGTTTTGGAGGAATCAAACCAAACGAACAAAAAATGAACGATTTATCTACACTGGCCAGCTCAATTGAAACGAAATTTTCGCTTCCTCTTTCATATGTATCAGGCGGAAACTCGGCCAATTATAATTGGTTTATGACATCTGATAGTGTTGGGAAAGTTAACAACTTACGGTTGGGAGAATCTATTTATTTGGGACGTGAAACCTTAAGCCGACTGGCAATCCCAGAATTATTTACTGACGCGTTCACTTTCGTTACAGAAGTTATTGAATCTAAAACAAAACCATCCATACCTTACGGAGAAATAGGTCAGAATGCTTTTGGGGTCTTTCCGGAATTTCAAGATCGTGGACAAATGAGTAGAGTTATTCTTGGAGTAGGGAATCAAGACGTACTAGTGGCAGGACTAATACCAACTTTGGATATTGAAATTCTTGGTTCAAGTAGCGACCACACCGTGCTCGATGCCAAAAAAAGTAACTTAATAGTAGGAGACGAAGTAACTTTCAACCTTAACTATGGTGCACTTCTTTCCATAATGACTTCGCCTTATGTATATAAAAAGTATAGCAACGTCATTTAAGCACTATTTTTATCTTTACTAATGGTGGGCTGTAATATGAATGGAAGAGCCAATAGAAGATAAAAATGATACAGAACAAACACCTGTGGATGAAGATTGATTGAGACAAACGGGAATGAAAATATAGCTCCTCTTTAAAATGATAGAATATAAAGATAATGGTCTTATTCAACACAAGAAAAGCCCTCAAATTTCCTAGAGTTTAAGGGCTTTTTGATTTACGATAAGAAGTATTATTGAAAACAATGATTATCGGAAATAAAACGGATGTAGATTTTTGTTTTATTCCATAAGCCTTGCTATTCTACCACCCTCGTTTTCCCATTCATCCAGACCGTTTGGATTAGGGGATTTATCGCTGTTCTCTGATATGAATAACCATTTATTTACCACACTATAACCTCCAGTATATAAAATGACTAAAACATTTGTTTTCCTAACTTTCATCATTACTCTGCCGTGAACGTGTATAGATAATTTGCCTTACTATGTTTTATGCATGACTTATCTGTGTGGTTCGATAAATGACTTTGGAAGTGGGTCGTCCGTTTGATTAACTCTGAGATAACTAACGAAAACTATATCTCTTCAACCTCTTCAACACTACAAAAAAGGGAAACGACATTTTACCAATTCCCTTTAAATTTATACAATTACCCTATTCTTAAACTATGGAGACAAGTCATTAATCATGAACTAAAGGGAAGGAATTCTTAAACGTCAACGCGAAGTAATTGATGTAGTCTTGCAAAGTGGAATAGTGTTTGGTCGCCAAAAGGTTCAAATTTCGGAAGCGTTATCCAAATAGTATATAATAGAAGAAACAAGTAAAAAAATATATTGCGGTGAGCAGACTTTTCAATAATACTAATAGATAGAATTGAACTGCAATACTAACAGCAACTGTTTGATAATGTTCTCAATAAATACGATACAATAGGATAAAATTACCCCAAATAGGTGGTCATTCAAGTCACTCAACAACCTCCTAAACCAAAACAAAAGAAAATGAAATGTTTAAGATAAAGAAGTTCTTCGAAATTTCTTTGAAAAGTGTAAAACAAGGTAAAACGATGAATTAGGAGGAATTATAATGTTTCAGTTTGATATCAGTGCAGACCAATTTGCCAAGATTAAAGTAATCGGTGTTGGCGGCGGGGGAAACAACGCAGTTAACCGTATGATTGAGGACGGAGTTCAGGGGGTAGAATTTATAGCTGTTAATACAGATGCACAAGCTCTTAATTTATCAAAGGCAGAAATCAAGATGCAAATCGGCTCAACATTGACAAGAGGTTTAGGAGCAGGTGCCAATCCAGAAGTAGGTAAAAAAGCAGTAGAAGAAAGCAAAGAGCAAATTCAAAAAGCATTAAAAGGTGCAGATATGATATTTGTTACAGCTGGAATGGGTGGTGGTACAGGAACAGGAGCAGCCCCAGCAATTGCTCAAATCGCCCGAGATCTTGGTGCACTAACTATTGGTGTTGTAACACGTCCGTTCAAGTTCGAAGGCGGTAAGCGTGCATCTCAAGCTGCAGGTGGAATTGCCTTAATGAAGGAAGCTGTGGATACATTAATTGTTATTCCAAACGATCGCTTATTGGAGATTGTAGATAAATCTACACCTATGATTGAGGCTTTCCGTGAAGCGGATAATGTCCTTCGCCAGGGTGTACAAGGTATTTCGGATTTAATAGCTGTACCAGGTTTAATCAACCTGGATTTTGCTGACGTGAAAACGATTATGTCCTATAAGGGATCTGCCTTAATGGGCATTGGTATCGCTTCAGGTGAAGGTCGCGCTTCTGAAGCTGCAAAGAAAGCCATTTCTAGTCCGCTACTTGAAACATCCATCGATGGAGCTCAAGGTGTACTAATGAACATTACTAGTGGCACCAATTTAAGTCTATATGAAGTACAAGAGGCAGCAGATGTTATTGCTTCTGCTACAGACCCGGAATTAAACATGATTTTCGGTTCTGTCATTAACGAAAACTTTAAAGGGGAAATTATGGTAACCGTCATTGCTACCGGCTTCAATGATCAAGAGATTCCATCAGTAAAACCGTCTTCCCGTAATTTTAGAGACAAACCACAGTCACAATCACAAACACATAGACGCGAACCGATAAAGCGTGAAGAAAGGGTTCGAGATTATGATCAACAACCGAAACAACCAGAAGAATCGCTAGATATTCCCACATACTTGCGTAATCGAAATAAAACATTTTGAGATAATTAAATGCTCCTTATTAGAAAACATTCGGCTGGCGAGAACCCTCGGCAGCCTTTTTATAGTTTCTAAGAAAAGCTTCTACATCGTACTTTGGTGAGTTAACTAGAGTTGATACTTGGAATAGCCCTAATTTCTTCTGATTTTTAAAACCATGAAGACCAATAAGGTACAACATTCCAAAGGTAAAGAAAAATCTAAAAAATTGTAATGACATCCATCTTTGATTTGTCATATCATTCCTCTAGGACTATTTGGGTTATTTCTCTTGTTATTTTGTTTATAAATAAAATCATACATTTTTATAAAAGATAATTTAGAAGCTTGCTCATTATAATACTGAGTTAATTTATTCGTAAATCCATGTTCTCCATTTACCTTTATAACCGCAGTACACTTTTTATTTTTAGAATCTTAATGATTTCATCTGGATCAAATGACTTTTCTTTCGAAGGGAAAAATAATAAGGTTTCACATTTTGGCATGAGATATAAGTAATCTCTTATCCTAGAACCATAAAATCCTATAACACCATCACATAATCTGACTTCATTACTACATAACCATGCAACAGTTGCCCCGACACTAAAGCCCAATATATAAAAGTTAGCAAATTGCGGTCTGAGTTCTTTTGCTAATGCTATTATTTCACTTGAAGCTTTTTCAAACCCAATCTCATTTACAAAATTTAAATAGGCACTACTTTCTTCTTCGTTTCTATAGAAATCAACTCTATCTAACAAATTCGGACTTATTACATAAAAACTTAAACGTTTCAAATTCTCGCAGATCCCTTTAATATCAACACATATTGAAATTGGTACAGCCGATAAAGTATGAAGAAGGGCCAAATATGTTAGCTCATGAATATTACCCAAATCGAAGCAAAAAAATGAGCAGTTCTTTAAAGGAATCAATGAAAGATTACTACAAGTTCTTTGCTGCTTACGAAAATCTTCTATTTGATAGTAAAGAGACTGATACTATGATTAAGGCAGAAGACAAAGGACTGCCACTTAAGATTAGTAGAGATGGAGAGAAAAACACGATCTGGTCGATTGTTCAGGAAAATAAGAATAATAAAGGATTTGAAGATTACAATGTTATACATCTCGTTAATTTATTAAATAATGATTCGAATTGGAGAAATGCAGCTTCAAAACCGAAAGAGTATAAGGATTTAACGGTAAGATATCCAATCGGAAAGAGTGAACAACAATTACCTAACTTAAAGGTTTATACGGCAACTCCGGATCGTAACGAAGGACAATTAAATGAAATTCAGTATAAATGGGAAAACGAAGAGGTAGTCATTACCCTTCCTATCCTAGAATATTGGGAAATGATTGTCATTGACCGTGATGGAGCTGAAAATAAAAAAACGTTGAAAATTAAATAGTGAGTGAGAGAAGGTTAAGGAACGCATTGAATACTCGATGCGTTCTTTATCTTTTACTGGGGGGAACAATTTATTTTAAATATTCATTGTGAAACTATGCTTAAAGAGAAAGCTGGTGATCACTTAGTTAATAAGTGGGAATTTTAAGTGGTTAATTGAATTGTTGCGAGTGAAATTGTTTAAGTTTTTCTTGTATTTATTACGACAGATTCACTAGAAAACAATTCTTGGTAGATCGTTAATTATTGAAGCGCTACCTTGATAATATTTAAAATATTACCGTTATTCATCTAACAAGGATATTCAAACAAATGACAAGGAAGAGGACGAAGGTATGCAGGAGAGAAGGAGGTATTATAGCATTAGAATGAGAGCTTCCAAGGGTGGATCTCATGAACATGGTGGAAAGCATATATCTGGTGGAGAACTTCTTTCAACGTATAGCGATTTAAAAAAACACGCAGTGAATGCCTTATTGGAAAAGGACAATAAAACCAAACGAAAGGGAAGGAGTAAACACTTCTTCCCTTTCGTTTGGTTTAGAGTATCTCTTAACCCAAAATTCAAAGAAATAAATAGTTCTCTGTTGCTAGTAAGTATTTTGTACCAGAACGGGTTGGAGAAATTGTCTCTGCAACCCGTTTTATTCTCTAATAATTAGATAACTTCCATAAGAAAATCCTCTTGTTTTTCTACAAATCAAATGTGAAGCTCTTTATTACCACAAATTTCATGAAATAAAATACAATCCCTTCTACACATGTCAAAGCGAAGGATTTTATTGACTCGAATCAGAATCGGCTAGGAGCCTGTCTATTTCAGCTGCCGCACGGTCTAAACCATCTTTAACCGACAATTCACCCGCAAATATTTTATTCAAGTGCTCAGTGTACACTTCGTCAATTTTACACCAGTTCTTGACCGGAGGCCACTGAATGGCATTCTCCGTAGCTTCCTTATAAGGGGAGAGGTAAGAATTCCGAGTTACTTTAAAAGCTTTAGAAGCCTCCAGGTTGGTCGGTATCAATCCAGTTCGCGCCATGACAAGCTGTGCTTCCTTTTTCGTCATCCAATTCATAAAAGTCCATGCTTCAGCAGGTTGTTTGCTGCCCTTCATAATAACCAGGTTTTCGCCGTCAATAATCGAAGCAGGTCCATTACCATGTGGAAACGGTACTGGAATGGTCCGCTTTAGGGCAAAATCCAATTCCTTTTTATTCAATAAGCTGTAGAACCAAGGGCCATCGTCCGTCATAAGAATATTTCCGGCTTTTACTCGCTCCAAATTTTCGCCGTTATCTGCCTTCTCCGGGAGATCAATGAGTTTTTCCTTGTAAAGGGCAGTCAACTGCTCCACCGCATGGATTGTTCCTTCACCGTTTAAGTATCCAGAGGCCTTGTTGAAATTCTCGTCGGTAAAGGCCCCTCCAAGGCTGTAAATGTATGGAAGCGTATTCCAAGTTTCCAATCCTCCAAGTCCGATTGTAAAGTGATGTTGACGGGCAAGCTCCAGAATTTCTTCCATTGTACGAGGAGGATTGGAATAGCCTGCACGTTTCAGAAGCTCTCGGTTAAAGATAGCCGCTTTTGTGTAAATGTTGAGCGGCAGGGAATAATAATTATTTTTATAATAGCCTACATCCATTGTCTTAGGATTAAACCTAGTGCGGATATCTTCGAAACCGGGGAACCCGTTTATTGGTTCAAGAAGCCCTTTAACTGAAAACTCGGGAACCCAGGCGGTATCGATCCGTACCACATCCGGACCTCGGTTGGAAGAGGCTCGTGATATTAAGGTGTTCTTTAATTCGTTATTGAAAGCCAAGTTTATAGACTCGACCCGAATTTTCGGGTTCTCCCGCTCAAATGCAGGAATCAGCTCCTGCTCAAATAGCTGGGTTTCTTTGTCGTTGTAAGTATGCCAAAATGTAATGACAGTTTTTTCGCGACCTTGAAGCGTTTCAACCTTCTTTGGATCAGAGATCATGGATGGACTTCCACACCCGGCCAGCAATACTAGAATTAGAAATAAGGATACACATCGCCAACCCATAACGTAAATCATCCTTTCTTAATCAATCGTCGAACTTGTCGCCTGGTGTTTTTCCCTGTACTCCATCGGAGTTAATCCGGTTACTTTCTTAAATACTTTGCTAAAATATTTTACGTCATTAAAGCCCGCAGCCCTGGCTACATCGTAAATCCGGCCTTCATTTTGCGCCAATAGCCGCTTCGCTTCCCTAATACGCAGCTCGATCAGATAATCGACAAAGTTTCGGCCGGTTTGTTTTTTGAAATAGAGACTGAAATAACTTTTACTGAGATGTACGATATCCGCTACACTTTGAAGCGTCAAATTCTCGGTATAATGGGCGGATATATATTCAAGCGCCTTTGTGATCAACTGCTCGTCGTATCCCTTATCAGCCAGTTTCGGTATAAAGGGCGTCCTAATTTCTTCCAGCTGACAAATCAGAAGGGATACCATTTGTTCCATTGTCTCCGTCCGGCAAAGAAGATCATGCCGCTCAGGGAGCAGTGATCCCGCATCCTCGTGCAAATGGTAAGCGCCCGTGAGAAGACTGCATGCTTCTTGCTGAACTTGTTTCGGGGTTAGAGCCCCGCTCTTCCAGCGTTCAAGAGCAAATTCAATCGCGGATGAAACCGGATCCCCATTGTAGATCATATCGAAGAAAGGTTTCCAATCATGATGATCTTCTTTGACCATATGGGTCTCCAAACTGTTCATACAATACAGGCCACCTAGTCCTTTGAAAAACCGCATTTGGCAGGCCGAACGGCTGTTGGCAAATCCCTTGAGAATACTGCTTATACCTTGTTCTGTCACAAAGCCGGCTGACGTTGAAATTTCCCACTGCTTTTCCAATATCTGCTTCCACTGAATGAGTCGCTGCTGCGCTTCTCTATCGTGATCCGGTATAATTAGAAACATGCCGCTTTCTGCCACAAGCATTGCAGCCCCCTTCTCCATCTGCATATAAAACATTTTCTGCCATTCCTCCAATAGGAGCTGCATATACAGATAGCCGTGATTTTCTCTCAATTCCTCCGCTCCATCCAGCATAAGATAGACACAAGCATATGAATTCTCTAACCATGCCGGGGCCCAATCGGTTGGCGCAGGGGAGGTCTCTTGTACGATCAATCTTTTAATTTCCTGTTCAACACTTTTTCGTTCCAGATAGACGGCCCCCTGTTGGTAATGATTCAGTTCGGAATCCTTTTTCCGTTCTTCCTCCAACATAAAGATACACCTCCGAAGGACTGTAAGAAGGTCATCCTTTTTCAGGGTTAGCTTTAACAAATAATCGACAGCGCCCAGCTTAAGCCCTTCTTTTACGTATTCAAAGTCGCTGTAGTTGCTGATCAGGATCACTTTCAGCCATGGGTAAAGCTCTAGTGCTTGCTTCGTGAGTTCAATGCCGTTGATCAAAGGCATTTTTATATCGGTTATGAGAATATCATAGGAACGGTTTTCAAGAGCAGCCAGTGCTTCAGCGCCATTGGCGTATTGGTCTTCAACCATTACTCCTTCCTTTTCCCAATCAATAAAGGCAGTGATTCCTTTACGGATGACAGGCTCGTCATCCACGATAAGAACTCTATACATGTTATTCCCCCTGTTCATCTAGTTCTTAGTGGATGATTCCACAATTTTTTTCAATAAAATGCGCACCGTGGTACCTTGCTCCGGTCCGCTGGAGATAGACCATTCCCAAGCTTGGGCATAATATAGCCGCAGCGTGTCAAAGATATGGCGTAGACCAATACCGATTTTTCCATTTTCGACAGCAGTCTCTGGATCGTTCAATTCCTTCAACTTATCATTCCTGATACCCAAGCCGTCATCGTGTATGAGAAATTCTAAATCTTCGTCATTAGAGCGAATCCTTATCGTGATTCGACCGTCCGTGTTTTTCGGCACGATGCCATGGAATATGGCGTTTTCCACCACAGGCTGCAGCAGCATGCGAGGTATAGGGAGCTTTTCCGTACCCGGTTCAATGTCTAGCTCCAGATGGAATGTTTTTTCATAGCGAAGCTCCAAAATGACTAAATATTTCCGGATAATGTCCAATTCCTCTCCTACCATTATAATGCTACCGCTTTTTCCCATATTTGCTTCTAACAGATGAGTCAGTGCAGATAATACGAGAGAAGCGCGGTCGTTTTGATTCGAATCAATAAGCCACCGGAGGGTGCTTAGTGTGTTATATAGAAAATGTGGATGAATCCGGTGAATAACAGCCCGAAGCTCCGCATGATATTTTTCACTCTGCTCACTTTCCACCTGCTGCATCAAATTCTCAATTTCGTGAAGCATTTTGTTAAACTGCTTACTCAAAAAGCCGATCTCATCAGAGGAACTAACAGACGTTCTTACTTTTAAGTCCCCCTGTTGCACACGCAGCATGCTCCGGGTAAGTTGTTTTACAGGCTTGGTCACCCGTCCGGCAATAAAAAGCCCGATGCCGATCGCAAGCAAGGAGAAAACTCCGGATGAAAAAAATATCTTGGATTGAAGACGGTCCAACTGTCCGCTGATTTCATGGACAGGGACGGTACCAACAAGCATCCAGCCGTTGCTAAGCGGCTGCTTAACCCCATAATAAGGTACCCCTTTTACGGCAAACTCGAATTCTGCGTCGTTGTCTCCCACAATATGCCTGTACAAATCAGGATTCTCCACCTTCTTGTTGATCATGTCGAGATTGGAATCAATCATGATCCTTCCTTCGATATCCACGACGAAAAACTTTCCTGTTTTCCCGAGTTTCAAGTGCCCAATCGTGTTAAGAATGGAACGTCCGTCCAGATGAACCTGCACCAGTCCGATATTGCTCAGCGTGTCAAAATCTTTCAGGACCCTTCCGACGGGAAGAATCAAGTCCGTATTGACGCCTCCTCCGCTGAAATAGTCATACTGAATACCTTGCCAAACCAATTCTCCGTTTTTTCGTTTAGCTTCCTTCACCCATTCCTGGTCGGAGAGCCGAATTTTCTTGATTCTGGCTTCAGAAAAAGTACCACTGCCCCAACCGCTGCCTTTCTCTTTTAATACATAAACAATTTTGACGAAGGAGTTGGAATAAACAAAATTATTCAGCAAGGTATTTATGTATTGAGAATTCCTTGTCTGTTCGTATGGGGTGCTGCTTTCCAATTGTAAAGCAGCACGCTGAATAGTCTGATCGCTGCTAATAAAATCAGAGGTATCGATCCCAACGTTCAAGATAAAAGAAAGCGACTCCGCCGTCTGTTTGGCGATTTGAATGGTGGACTCCCGCACGTTCTTCTTCAAGATAGAATTAGATTCCCAGTAGAAAGACAAAGAAATAAAAAGCGTCGTGATCAAAATCACAAGCAGAAAGGCTACTGTGATTTTGGATGAAAAGCTTCTAGAAAATGAAAATTTTCGGATCATAATACCCCGCCTTATTCGTTTCTTACTTTAATTATTGTACAGGTTAAGGGGAGCATTTTACCAATGAAGGTTTTGGAAGTAGAATGCCTACCCATCCTTTTATTTAATAATTAACACATCATCTTTTCCATCCTCCATATATGATGGTGTTTTATTTTAAATAAAGAGCGAAAAATTTTACCCCTCATATTTTTCTATAAAAAGAATAAATGAATATCCATTATTTTCAACTAAATACTTAATAAGGTAAAAGTGATGATTAAGGCGTCATATTTTAAGCAATACGAGATAAATAAAAGGTTGACGATCCAATATGAAAGTAGGCAAAGAGAATAGTCCTTTTGTTCTCATAGGCTATATTTCTCTAAAATTATCCGTTTTTAAGTTAAAAACTAGAAGTTGTCCGCGCAGATGGAAAGGAATAAAAAAACAATCCAAAATCAAGGTCCACGCTATTTTAACTCTATTTAAAGTAAACTTTGCAAGTGTTTTCATTATGGTTTGAGAGCGTATCCAAACATCAGGTAGGAGTTTTTTCCGATTGTTCAGACCTCCTTTAGTTGCTAATTTGGTAGTAGGCCATGGAAACAAGGTTTCGCTTGGTTGAAAAGATCTAAGAGAGGAGAGATACCTGAAAAAATAAGTTGGTGTGAAGTAGTCTTAGGTTTGAGAGTTTGTTAGTTTTTTATTTAAATTAGGAGAAGGAGAGAACGATTAAGAAGTTAACGACCACCAAGATTCTAAATTAGAGAAAAATTAAATAACACAGAAAAACCATCTAACATTTAAGCTGGAAACAACAAGTATCAAGAAGTTAGTTCACTAGCAGAAACGGAATGGAAAACAAATACCTTCTTCTATGACGTAACACAAAAGTGCTTTATGGAACATCCCAGCTGACGAGAAGAAAGAAGTTCAAATTCGTTAAGGCAACGGCGTGCATGCCGAAGTAGAGGCGAATATGAATGTGAAAGTAAACAAGTAGTAGCAATCGGATTTATAAAATTTTTATACGAGGTGGAAACATGAACTTATCGAAAAAGTCATTAAGAGTTTTAGCAAGCATTACCCTTGCAGCAACTGTTGGTTTGACTACAGCAGCTCCCAGTGTTCTGGCCGTTACTCAACCCGAGGCTGACACTCCTTTAGCTAAGGAAAATCTTCAAAAGCTTTCTGTTCAAGGAGTTGAGAAGCTTCCAAATGGTGTCAAGTTAGATTTAGGGACAAATGAAGCCTATATTCGTCTATTTGACAAAGATCTAGTAAAAGTTTCTGTATTAAAAAAAGGTGAGAAAGAATTCGAATCAAGAGGAATTGCCAAAAAAGCGTCCGATTGGAAAACTCCGGATTTTGACACAAACGTTAGTTCAGATACATATACGTTAAAAACAGATGAACTTACGGTTCAAATTAAGATGAAGCCATTTGGTATACGAATCCTTGATAAGCAAGGAAATGTTATCAACGAGGATTATGTAAATCAAGATAAAACCTCAGGTTATGAAGACGGAAAGCCTTATGTATTTAAGAAAACAGATACTAACGAAGACTTCTATGGTTTTGGTGAACAAGCGGGCTTGGAATTCAATAAACGTGGCGACAGCATCGGTTTATGGAACACAGATGCTTACGGATACACTAAAGATACAAAATATTTGTATACAGCGATTCCATTCTTCATCGGCTTAAAAGAGAACAAAGCATATGGTATTTTCTTTGACAACACAAACCGTTCATACTATGAAATGGCAAGTGAGTCTGATGATTACTACTACTTCTATGCAAACGGCGGAAAATTGACTTACTACTTTGCTTATGGTCCAGAAATTGGGGATGTTGTTAACCGTTACACGGAATTAACAGGTAAAATGGATGTTCCTGCAAAATGGTCACTAGGTTTACATCAAAGTAAATGGGGATACACTGCGGATGAAATTCTGAATGTTGCGAAAACATATCGTGAAAAGAATATCCCATTAGATACAATGCACTTCGATATTGATTATATGGATGAATATCGTGTGTTTACATGGAACCAACAATATAAGGATGCATTAAAACAATTAAAAGCAATGGAAGGGTTCCATGCAATTGCGATTAATGATCCTGCTGTTAAGCAAGATGAAAACTATAGTATTTATCAAGAGGGTACAAAGAGTGATTTCTGGGCGAAGAATGCAGACGGTACTCCTTTCATCGGTCCTGTATGGCCTGGAGATTCAGCCTTCCCTGATTTCTCTAAACAAGAAGTACGTGACTGGTGGGCAAAACATCATGATGTTCTATTAGATGAAGGTATTGACGGTATTTGGAACGATATGAACGAACCGGCAGTTTTCCTTGATGACGACAGACATGCTCATACAATGCCACTTGATACGTATTTTGGAACAGAAGACAATAAAATTATTCATACTGAGTACCATAACTTATATGGACATGATGAAGCAGAAGCAACATATGATGCGTTTAAAATGCATAAGCCTGGCACTCGTCCATTCGTCCTAACACGTGACATGTATGCTGGTACACAACGTTGGGCTGCATTATGGACAGGCGATAACGTAAGTAACTGGGAACACTTAGAAATGTCAATTCCCATGAACATGAACGTAGGTATGTCTGGAGTGGCATTCGTAGGTAATGATATTGGTGGCTTCGCAGCTCGTCCAGATGCAGAATTATTTGCTCGATGGATTGAGGTAGGAGCGTTCTTACCATTCTCACGTATTCACTATGATAGTGATGCAAAAGCAGAGATTAAACAAGGTCAAGAACCTTGGGCATTTGGTCCAGAAGTTGAAGATATTAGTAAGAAATTCATTGAAATGCGTTATAAATTACTTCCGTACCTATACAATGAGTTTAAAGATGCAGCAGATAGTGGTAAACCGGTTCAACAACCACTTGTATATCAGTTCCAAAATGATGATAAGACACATGATATCAGTGATCAATACATGTTCGGTGATTCTATGATGCTTGCCCCAGTTGTGAAAAAAGGTCAAACTTCACGTGAAGTATACCTACCAAAAGACGTAAACTGGACAGATTATTGGACTGGAAAAGAATATGAAGGTGGACAAACAATTACTGTAGACGCACCACTTGATCATATGCCAATTTTCGTAAAAAATGAATCAATTATCCCAACACGTGAAGTACAACAATATACAGATGAAAAACCATTAACAAACCTTGTGCTTGATACGTACTTAGACAACAACGCTTCATATACGTTATATGAAGATGATGGTGCAACAGAAGACTACAAACAAGGCGAATACAACGAAACAACATTTGATGTAAAACAAAAACCAAACCATATTACGTTCAAACAAAAGCAAGAAGTTACCAACTACAAAGACTCTAAATTAGAGCAATATACATTGAAATTAAATAACGCGGAAAAACCATCTAGAATTCAAGCTGGAAACAACAAGTATAAAGAAGTTGGTTCACTAGCGGAAACGGAAGGAAAAACAAATACCTTCTTCTATGATGAAAAAACGAAAGTACTTTATGTAAGTATCCCAGCTGACGAGAAGAAAGAAGTTCAAATTCGTTAAGGCAACGGTTGCATGCCGAAGTAGAGGCGAATCTGAAAGTAAACAATTTGTAGTATTAAAGAAGGGACTAACCGAAATGTTAGTTCCTTCTTACTATGAACCTATTAGACTGCCAACTAAGCTTAAAAAGTAATAGAAAGAGGGAGTAATTTTGAAGAAGGTAAATAAAATTACTGCGGGACTCATCATTGCATCATTGCTGGTAATTCCATTTGTACAACCAGGACACACAACCTTGGCTGCTACAATAAAGAATGAGCAAACTGAAAAAGTTAGTCTCCAAAAAGGACCAAAACAAACAGGGTCACAGGATAAATCAGCATGGGATAGAAGCTCATTATCATTTACCGCAGAAAATGTAACTTTCGATGGCATTTCTGCCACCATAAAAAATGGTCAGAATTCCAGAGCCATGCAGGGGGAAGTGAAGTATGAGGTTTTCTGGTCGGCAAAAGGCAATCCTAAAAATGGCGAGGTTGTTGCCGCTGGAGTTGTTAATGCGTTAACTCCTGGTGAATCACAGGTATTAACTTATACACCAGATCAGCTTGTGACTGGAAATTATATGTTTAAAGCCTATCAGCGTCTTAACCATCCAGGAACGGAAGAGTTGTGGAGCGAGTCCATAACTGTAAAAGAAAAGACCGAATTGAACGAACAGGTTGAACCACAGCGTCCGCTTGACCAGTATTTTAATTCCAGCGTTGACAAAGGAACGGCTAAGTTTACGGTTCCTGAAGGGTTAGATCCAGTCGAGATTAGTTTTACAAGTTATGTTTATCCTGAAGGGACAGTACCTCAAGAAGACGGCAAACCATATGAGGGTCAGACCGCTTACGATAATGTCACAAAGGTCTATGGCTCTGGTACATATTCGATTGACGTTGATTTGCCGAATGGCTACTGGCAGACAGATCTTTATTTAGGACCTGAAATTAAAATATTGACAGAAAGTGGACACCCAATTGATAAGATAATTGATGCCGATTTTGGTTCCGAAAATTAATAAATTACATTAGTCGGATGAATTTAAAAGTATATCCTATTAACCAACCAATCCGAAGAGGTTCTGTCCAAATTTAATTGAATTTGGACAGACTTAAATAGAGCGACATAAGGCTAGAAAAAGGCGAAAGAAGATTAAATTCGTTAATTTGAACATGCAAAAGGAAAATAGGGACTAATAAAGAAAGTAGTCATTCTTTTTACAGTAAATCAGTTATTAGTTATGGGGAGTTAGATTGTATGTTATCAAAAAAGAAATCGACATTAATCATCTTGTTTTCTCTTTTATTGCTATTAATTGTCACAGTGATTGCAATTACGTCTCTCTTTTTTCCAAAGCAACCACTAATAAAAGAAGAAAAACAAATTATTCAAGGTATAACAACTGATAAAGCTTCCTATCAACCAAATGAAACGATTCATTTTACGACTAAATTATCGGATAAGTATTCCGATGGAATGTTAGAAATCACATACTATCACTTAAATGACGTTATCTCTCAACAAAAATTGAAGGTAGCAAAAAATGGGGTGCATTGGTCATGGAAGCCACCAAAAGAAGATTTCAAAGGATATTTGGTTCGTGTACAGTTTGAATCCGGGACCGAAAAAGATCAGCAAACCATTGCAGTAGATGTTTCAAGCGATTGGTCCAAATTTCCGAGATATGGATTTCTATCAACGTTTCATGATATGTCTAACGAAGACATGGAGTCTGTTATTTCCGGACTGAATCGTTATCACATTAATGGATTGCAATTTTATGATTGGCATTTTAAACATCATCAACCTATTAAATTAGAAAACAATGAGACTGCAGCCCATTGGGAGGACATCGCCAATCGCCCTATCTCGCTGCAGACGATTAAAACATATATCGATTTAGCCCACCAACGAAACATGAAGACGATGGCGTATAATCTCTTATACGGCGCTTTTGCGGAAGCAGAAAAAGATGGTGTCAAAACAGAATGGCGTTTATTTAAAGATCAGCAAAAATATGATCATGATTACCACCCCTTACCTAAAGAATGGAAAAGTGATGTATTTCTTGTCAATCCAGCCAATTCTGAGTGGCAAACTTATTTAATTAATCAACAAAAAAAATTGTACGAGGCTCTTCCTTTTGATGGCTGGCATATTGATCAGCTCGGTCCACGTGGAAATATATATGACTATAATGGGAATCCCTTGGCGTTAGACGAATCTTTCCAACCCTTTATAGAACATATAAAAAATGAGATACCTGATAAACGTTTAGTGATGAACGCGGTAAGTCAATATGGACAAAAACAGCTTGGTGAATCTCCTGTAGATTTCTTATATACGGAAGTATGGGATCAAGACAAATACTATAGCGATTTAAAACGTATTATTGATGAAAACAATCAATACTCAAAAGGGAAGTATAATACAATCTTGGCCGCCTATATGAATTACGAGTTTTCCAATCAGCCGGGAGAATTTAATAATCCTGGAATTTTATTAACAAACAGTGTGATTTTTGCCTCCGGGGGTTCTCATTTGGAACTGGGTGAACACATGCTGTCAAAAGAATATTTTCCACATGAAAATTTAAAGATGAGTCAATCTTTACAAAGCAGGCTCTTACACTATTATGATTTTCTTGTGGCTTATGAAAACTTGCTTCGGGATAACCTACAAGAGGTGCCAATAACGATTGATTCATCTGATGGGGTCCTTTTCTCTTCTCAACCGGAGCAAGGTAAAATATGGAGATTCGCGAAACAAAAAGCGAATAAAAAAGTCATTCACTTTATTAACTTCTTAGATGCTACAACGCTAGAATGGCGTGATACAAATGCAAGTCAAGCAGAGCCTCAAGACCGTAAGCAGTTAACCGTTCAGCTTGAAGAAACTAGGTCTATTGAAAAAGTTTGGATGGCTTCGCCAGACAAGCGAAGCGGTGTTCCTATATCTCTTAACTTTAAACAAGAAAATAACAAGGTCACATTTACACTTCCAAGTCTTAAATATTGGGATATGGTTGTGATAGAGTATGAACAATAACATAAGGGAATTTCCTAGAATACGAATATACTAGCTTCAATTACCTTGTATAAAGGAATGATGAAGTTCCTCGAGTGAATGAAAATAGAGTCAAGGGAACGCGCGTGTCAAAAGAACAATTGGAAAATAGAGAAGTATTAAGGGTGGAAGTAAGGACGGCACAAAAGTATTTGTAATTCTTTATGTTTGTTCAACTTTTGAAACGGAGAATTTCAAACTGAAACCCTAGTAGTAGACATTGTCAAAAATTATTGAATACAATAGGAGTGTTTTGAATGAAAAAATGGTTCGTTTCTCTTGGAATGGCAGCTGGAGTTCTTTCTCTTTCTGCTTGTAACTTTGGTGGGGATACAATTGTTCAATCTAAGGCGGGTGACATTACGAAAGAGGAATTTTACAACGAATTAAAGGTTCAGGCCGGTGACAAAGTTTTAAAACAAATGGTTGAAACGATGCTTCTTGAAAAAGAATATAAAGTGACAGATAAAGAGATTGATGCAAAAATCAAGGATTATAAGAAGCAATTCGGTGGTGAGGAAGGTTTAAAGCAAGCTCTTGAGCAAAATGGAGTTCCAGATGAGCAAGCGTTTAAAAAACTTGTTGCACGTGAGTTATTGGCTCAAAAAGCGACAACTGATGGTGTTAAAGTTTCCGAAGAAGAAATAAAAAAAGAATTTGAGGATAAGTATAAAGAAGAAATTAAAGCGAGTCACATTCTGGTCAAGGATGAAAAAACGGCGAATGAAGTGAAGGCGAAGCTTGATAAGGGCGAGGACTTTGCTCAACTCGCTAGCGAATTTACAATTGATCCTGGTTCGAAAGACAAAGGCGGCGACCTTGGATACTTTATTAAAGGGATGATGGTTCCTGAATTCGATGAGGTTGTATTTTCACTGAAAGTCAATAAAGTCAGTGACCCTTTGAAAACCCAATACGGTTATCACATTATAAAAGTAACGGATAAGAAAACAAACACGTTTGAAGACAAGAAAGATGTTATTGAAAAAGAACTAAAATTTGCAAAAGCGAAACCAATTGACACGTTGATTTCCAAGCTTCAAAAAGAAGCTGACATTAACATCAAAGATAAAGAGTTAGAAGATGTATTAAAGAAGACGCAACAACAAACTGGAATGAAATAAAAGTAAAACCTAACTATGGGATAGAACTTGGATATTGGATAAGGAAAAATATAATCAGATAGCGGAACTTCAAAATGGAGGGTTATTACAATTAACTTTGTTTTTACTAAATTATTGTAATCGAGATAGACTTATTTTGGTTCTGGTGCAAAAACTTTAAGATACTTTCAATTAATCTCTAAAGACACAAAGGCTGCAAAGTGCTTCTTCAAGAAAGCTTTGCGGTCTTTTCGTGTTTCTAAACAAATTAAGAGGTAAAAAGTTAAGGTAATTATAATAAAAAGGAGACAAGTCAAATGTAGACAGCATTACTCAAAGGATAATTTTATTATTTTGAATTATCTGAATTTTATACTTGTTTCACTGAATGAATTATGTTAAATTTTACATATGAATAAGGCAGGGGAGAAGAGTGTAATGAGTTTATTTAGAAAAGGAAATAAGGAACTTATAAAAGAACTGAACCGTTCCCTCGTGATTGATATGGTTCGCCTCCAAGGAAATATCTCACGCACTGAAATAGCGAAAGAAACCGGACTGGGTTTATCAACAATTACGAATATTATCGATGAACTCATTAAGGAAAACCTTGTCTCTGAGATTGGAACTGGAGATTCACATGGTGGCAGGAAGCCGGTGTTATTAAAATTTAACGGAGATTTTGGTGTGATTGTTGGTCTGAAAATCGAGCCACAACAAGTGAAGATGTGCCTATCTAACTTGGAAGGCAAGATCTTACACAAAAATCAATTTTCATACACTCATAAGGACGCGAACCAATTAGCAACGGTTATTATTGAAAAACTTGATTTTTTTATCAAACGAAATGAATGCGCTACCAAACTAGTAGGGATTGGTATTGCTACGCCTGGGTTAGTAGACAGAGAAAGTAATGAAGTTGTCTACTCACCTATATTAAAGGTGGACCATGGTGATTTAAAGCCTATTGGCAGGCACTTTGATGTTCCTTTGATTATCGATAATGATGCGAACGTATTTGCGCTTGCTGAGAAATGGATCGGCCTGGGAAGAGACTATAGAAACTTCATTGGTGTTACGGTAGGAGCTGGTGTGGGGGCAGGAATTGTCATTGATAATATGTTGTTCCGAGGAGACTTTGGCGGAGCTGGAGAGTTAGGGCATATCACTATTTATCAGGGAGACCGCCTCTGTTATTGCGGACAGCGAGGGTGTTTAGAATTATATGCTTCTGATGCTTACCTTGTGAATGAGGCAGAGCGAATGGTCTCGATTGGTGTTCCTACATTATTAGAGTCGTTTACTCCCATTACACCAGAGAGTATCGTAATGGCAGCTCAAAGTGGAGATATATATGCTCAGGAATTATTGGTGAAGCAAGGAGAGAATCTAGCAGTAGGGATTAAGAACATGGTACATCTATTTAATCCAGAAGCCGTCATTTTAGGTGGGGAAGGATTAAGAGAAGAAGATTTCCTACTAAAAGGAATTCAAAAGGAACTGTCCGTCCACTTTTTCGTAAAGCACCCTCGGAAACTTCAGTTCCAAACCTCACAGCTAGGTGAGGATGTATGGTTGATTGGAGCGTGCGCACTGGTGGTTAGTCATTTATTTAAAGTCCCTATTTATAAATAACAAGGGAAACAACTGTTGTTGTATCCCCTTGGAATAATTACTTTATTCACTGAATAAAGTATCTGTATATCCATGGAATTGACTACGCTTATATTTAAAGGGGGTGTTAATTTAAGTATTTAGTCAGAAGATATACAAAGAATTTTAATTTGAACAAAAACAAATAGGGAGGATAAACATGCGAATAAGTAAGCACAGACTATTTCAGAAAGCCATAATCCTATCAATTATGATTTCTATGGTTTTTTCTGCTTTAAATGTTCATTCTGCGTTTGCAAGAGATAGTGAGTTTACTAGACAAGGTGCAGGGCCGATGTATTGGATTACATATGAGCATCAATTTGGAAAAGATGTGTTCATGCCGGAACATCGGTTAAAAGATAACGTGGATTGGATGGCCAAAAATTTCCGTCCTTATGGTTATGACATGATTAGTACTGATGGCTGGATCGAGGGTGCTACGCTTTTAAATGAAAACGGTTACGTAGTGTCGCATAATGATCGATGGATGAGTGACCCGATTTATATGGACGGCCGCGATAAACCATACCTTAAACCAGGAACATTATTTAACGGTGACTTTGAATACGCGACCACAGAAGGCTGGGATATCAAGGGAAGTGCCGATTCTGGAGTCGATAAGTCCGGTGCCCGTAACAACTTTAAGTTTTACTTTTATAAAAATGCGCCTTTTAATGCTACCGCTAGTCAAACAGTGACAGGAATAGATAAGGATAAAACCTATCGTCTATCTGCGTGGGCAACTTTAGGTGATTTTAGCGGGTCAAATCAGTTTACCGATGAGGCAATTGGCAGTTATGCTGAAATGCGGATCAGCCAGAATGGTGAAGTAGTAAAGAAGGTACCAATTAAGCTAAGTTCGAGTTATAAAAACTATACACTTGATGTGGCATCGATTGGAACGGATATATCGGTTGAATTTGTCATTGATTCCAAACGTGGAAACGCTTCTTTGCAGCTTGATGATATCACCTTTGCAGCTGTAGATCCGGATCAACCACCAATTCCTGATGGAAATGTCTTGGTAAATGGCGGCTTTGAGCAGGTCGAAACAGAAGGATGGACGTTTGAAGGTGACTTTACTCACGGCCGAAATGATGATCCTGAAGGGGATAAGTCGTTATGGACCTATAGTGGAAATCCGAACAAACAAATCATTTCTCAAACTATAAAGGATTTACCGAATGGTAACTACCTTGTCAGTTCCAAGGCTAAAGGAAAAAATGGTTTTGCAGACAAAGGTGTTGCTGTAGCAATGGAGATTTCTGGATACGATAAAGCTAATCCTGAAGCTAATGTAAAAAAGCCAGTGACTTCAGAAAATTGGGCAGCGTATACAGAGACTGTTAATGTGACTTCAGGTCAATTGAAAATCGAATTTATTGTCGATCCTACGGAAAAACAAGTGCGTGATGCCGGAATTGATATCGATGATGTTACTATTGTATATGACAATTGGCAGGGTTACCCGCACGAACGTTACCCAGAAGGACATACATGGAAAGACTGGGCAGATTATGTGAAAAGCAAAGGGATGAAATTCGGTATCTATTATAATCCGCTTTGGATCAGTCCAGAAGTTGTAAAAAATCCGGATAAATACAAAGTTAAAGGTACAGATACACCAGTCGCTGATCTTGTTATTACAGAACCACAAGACATTGGTGGAAAAACACTTCAAGGTGATCGCTTCGATGGGGGACAAGGGGGAGAAAGAGCCCTTTATTGGTTAAATGTTGACCATCCTGATGCCGAAAAATTCTTGAAAGGATATGTAGACTTTTTTGCTGAACAAGGAGCTTCATATTTACGTGTAGACTTTTTATCTTGGTATGAAAGCGGTTACGATAAAGGGTTGGGCCAAATTGGTACAGGTCATACAAGAGAACAGTATCGCAAAGCACTTCAATGGATGGATGAATCTACTGAAAAGAATGATATATTCCTGAGCTTGGTTATGCCTGACTTAAATAACCACGGTGAATATGAACAACAATTCGGCGATATGATTCGAATTGATGAGGATGCTTTCAGTGGTGGTTGGGAGCATATTAGCGGCCGTAGACAAGAATGGACAAATAATTGGTCTCAATGGGCCAATCCATTCCAAGGGTTTACTGGATTTGCGGATATTTCGGGACGCGGATCAATGATTAATGACGGTGACTTCTTAAAGTTAAATACGTTTAAAGGCCGTTATGCGGAGGACGAAAAGAAAACAGCCATATCTCTATTCACCATGGCAGGTTCTCCAATTACCATTGCCGATCAATATGACACAATTGGAGATAATTATAAATATTATCAAAACCCTGAATTGATTGAATTGAACAAACTTGGTTTTGTAGGGAAACCAATCTTTTATTCAAATAAGCATTATAAGAACAATGTAAGTCGCGACAGTGAAAGATGGGCTGGACAATTACCAGATGGATCTTGGGTCGTTTCTCTCTTTAATCGCAGTGATACAAGCAAAGGGCTATCAATGGATTTCAAAAAAGACCTTGGAATCAAGGATGAAGCTTTTGCCCGCAATCTATGGGAGCATAAAGATCTCGGCTACCGTACGATGTATTCTGAAATGCTCGAGCCTCATGATACGACTGTATTGAAACTAATTCCAAAAAACAATAAGAAAGTATATCAAACCGAAGTCGCTTCCTATCAAGGGGGAGCCATCTTTGATAACGAACAAATGGGATATGATGGATTTGGCTATCTCACAGGATTGAACAAAAAAGGTTCAAAAGTAACAATTGCCGTTGAAATGCCTGAAGCAGGGCAGTTCCCACTAGCAATCAAATACGGAAATGGAGATGCAGAGGCTAGTACCTTAAATCTTTCCGTTGAGGATAAGAAGATGAACATTATTGACGCACCGACTATAGTCTCGTTCCCAAGTACAGGAGATAAATGGGGAACTGCCGATCAATCTGTACAACTGAACAAAGGGGTAAATTTAATCACCCTGGAATTTACAGGTGAAGATACAGGTACGACTTTAATTGACTCCATTCAGTTCGGGTCCAGTACAGGCCAGCTCGTTAACGGAGATTTTGAAATGGGCAATGAAACTGGTTGGACAGTCAATACCTTTGGCACAACCGTTTGGCATGGTGTGGATAAAAACGATGCGTATGAAGGATATAAGCAATACTTGTATTCTCCGAATGACGATGGCAAAGTTTCTTCGAAGCAAACAATTGTTGGTTTAAAGGATGGCGAGTATACAGTTTCGGCGATGGCTAAACTAATGCCACATTTGGATCCGACATTTGCCGGTGGGGTCGCTAAAATGATTGTCTCCCAGCCTGGCAAAGAGAATGTAGAAGTAACGATTGAACCAAATCTAAAAGATCCAAATGGTCCTATAAAGCAGAAATGGAATGCTGATGAGTTTGAGTATAAAGAATTTAGCACTGACACGATCAACGTCACGGAAGGTGAATTAACTCTTGAATTTTATATGGAAGCACCTAAAGCAGATACTTCCTTTCAGCTTGATCATGTGAAGCTTCAATCAGCAAACTCTGAAGTTCCAGAGGATGTAGAGGTCAAACTGTCTAACAAAGGGTTTGAGCAAGGATTCAATGGGTGGAGCCGTACAAATATGGTTAACCAATCGATTGAATCAGTAGATGAAAATTCATTTGTCCGAATGGCCGGCAAGGATGCTTATTCTTCTGATATATGGCAATTTGGCAATGCCCCTATTGATGGAAACTATCAATTATCGATTAACACTCGTAAATCTGGAAACTTTGACAATGCATCGCTTTATGTCACTTACTCTGGAGGCACAAAAGAAGTTCCGATCCCGGCAAGTGGTGATTGGAAAGAAGTAAGAGTCCCGAATATCCAGTTAATGGCTGGTGAAGTGGTAAAGGTTGGCGTGATCGCAGAAGGCCAGGCTGAAAGTGTTCTTGATCTCGATGGCGTCAAAATGATAAAAAAAGATCCATCCGAGCATCAAAATGTTTCATATTTTGAAAGTTTAGATGTTGGCACGCCATATACTGTAACCGATGATGGTAAAACCATCGTGTTGAATTCTAAGAACCAGGAAAAGGTAAAAGTCGAATTCGTTCAAGAGGATACGGCTAAAGTATGGATGGAACCGACTGGAACATTTAAGAAAAAAGCTTCTTTTGTTGTCGATCAAGAGGCAGCAAGTGTAGTTCCAAAGGTAACTGATAAAGGTGATTACCTCTTGATTCAAACTGAAAAAATGAGTTTGCGAGCTTATAAGTCTCCATTTAAGCTAGCATACTATGATGCAGCGAATACTAAGATGTTAACGGAGCATAGCGATGGAAACGGATTAGGTTATGACGGAGATACAGGCGTTTATTCTGCCATGAACCTTGATCCAAAAGAGCATTTCTTTGGTCTGGGTATGGATCGTGACTCCCAATCCTTCGACCGCAGAGGCCATAAGGTCGTGATGAACAATGGAATGAAGGGCGGATATGGTGGAAACACTTCAGATATTTCTGGTACGTTCTTCACTAGTACGAAGGGTTATGGTCTTTACTTTGATAACACCTATGAAAATGTCACGTTTGATATGGGTGCGACAGACAGCGGGAAGTATTCTTTCAGTTCACCAAACGGTGAAATGATTTACTACTTTATGGCGAGTGAAAAGGAAAGTACTCTAACCGATATCATGAAAAGTTTTGCTGACTTAACAGGTACGGCTCCGATGCCGCCAAAATGGGCATTGGGTTATATCCAATCCAAGTATGGATATAAGAGCTGGCAAGAAGTAAATAAGATTGTAGACACGTTCCGGCAAAAACAAATTCCTTTAGATGGCATGATTCTTGATGTTTATTGGGCCAAAGATAATCATTACTTTGACATGACTTGGTCTCAGGCTTTTGCTAATCCAAAAGAAAGCATGGAGGAGTTAGCGAAGAAAGGCGTCAAGACAGTACCTATTGTCGATCCGTACATTCAAGTAACGGCGAATAATTTTAACGAAGGCGATCGGAATGGATATTTTGTTAAAGACGCTTCAGGAAATACCGTTATTTATGACGCTTGGTATGGGAAAGCAGGATTAGTAGACTTCACCAATCCAAAAGCTGTCGATTGGTTCAATGCACAGGTTAAATCCTTACATGATGCAGGTGTGAAAGGGTATTGGATTGATTTAAATGAACCAGAGATTGCAACGGATTCGTTAAGGCACCAATTTACAAAAGGAAGCGCAGCAGAAATTAGAAATGTGTATGCTCTAAACGAAGCAAAAGCTTTCTATAAAGGTCATAGAAGCTACAGTGATAACCGTTTATGGAGCTTGTCACGTTCCGGGTTTACTGGAATTCAAGAATATGGAACAACTGTATGGAGCGGAGATATTGATGCAAGCTGGGAGTCCTTTAGACACAATATACAATTGGGATTAAGCTCTTCGATGTCTGGTATGCCTTATTTCACAACCGATATAGGTGGATTTTACGGCAAACCGACCGCTGAACTTTATACACGTTGGATGCAAGCTGGATCCTTTATGCCAATCTTCCGAGCGCATAATTGCGAATGTGGTGATCCAACGAATACAAGAGAGCCTTGGTCGTTTGGTGCGGAAGCAGAAGGCATTGTAAAACAAAGCATTGAACAGCGTTACCAACTGCTACCTTACATTTATTCAGCAAGCAAGCAAACATCTGATGGAAATGTATCTTTAATGAGACCACTTGTCATGGATTACACAACGGATGCAAATGTGTATGGGATTGAAGACCAATGGATGTTTGGTCCAAATATGCTAGTAGCACCGATTTCATTGGAAGGGATATCTAAGAGAAATGTTTATCTTCCAGAAGGTACATGGTATGACTGGAGCACCCAGAATACATTTGCGGGAGGACAAACCATTGAGTATGATGCTGATTTGTCTAAGATTCCGGTATTTGTGAAAGAAGGTGCAATTATTCCGCAGCGTGAGGTTCAAAATTATACAAATGAAAAACCAGCATCAACGATGACATTGAAAGTCTATCCAAAACAAAATGGAGAAGCTTCAAGCTTTACTTTATATGAAGATGACGGGCAAACCTACAAATATGAAAAAGGTCAATCCGCTGATACAGAGATTACCGCTGCATCTAATGAGGAGAATGTTACACTTGAAATTTCAGCTATGAAGGGCAGCTTTGACGGACGTATTGAAAACAGAACATGGGCCGCAGAAATAAAAGTTAATGCGGGTGATAGAGGACTTAACTCCGTTAAACGAAACGGAAAAAAATTAAGATTAGTTGATTCTAAAGAAGCGGTCGAAAAAGGTAACGATGTTTGGTACTACGATTCAAAAACAGATATGCTATTTGTGAAAACGGCAGAGGTATCTACTGCCGAAGCACAAGTGATTACGACTGATCTAAAAGGAAAATCATTGTTGGAGAAGGCCAAGAGGTAACGTTGGAAAATTAAATTCAGATAGCAATAACAAAGCCAAAGTGAAGGTCGGACTACGATTTGAAAATATGATTGTAATTGCGATATAAACATTGGAAGCTCGGCCTTTGGTCCGGGCTTTTTTCATGTTCTTAGCCTATGATAATTCTCAATGTGAATACGGTATGATCTATTTAGCGTGTCTGAATAAATTTTTTTAGAACAGGAGGAAACCCTATGAAGTGATCTATACGTAAATATGGACTTAAATATTCTAAATGTTCTTAGAAAAACATCGATACGAATGACAACAACCTTAGGTAAATGAATCCGTATAAACATATCCTCGGACAAAGCCGATAGGAATTCCACCTAATTTCATGGACAATATTGACAGATTAGATTAATAACCTTTATATTTATATTGTTAACCATTTTACTTATTCAGTTAACATATAGAGGCGCAGTATTTTATTAAATGGTTTTTCAGTGATTAATTGGATTGTTCCAAGTGACTTATTTCAGTTTTTCTTTTATTTATTACGACAGATTCGTAAAAAAATCTTGGTCGATCGGGTGTTTAAACAAATTACAAAAAAGAGGACAGAAGGTATGCAGGAGAGACAGTATTACAGCATTAGAATGAGAGCTTCCAAGGCTGGATCTCATGAACAGGGTGGAAAGCATATATCTGGCGGCGAACTTCTTTCAACATATAGCGATTTAAAACACGCAGTGAATGCCTTATTGGAAAAGGGCTTATCCCATTCAAGAGGAGAACCAGATTTTATGCAGATTCAGTTTGAAATGATTAACGAGCCTATCAAACTAGTTAAGCCCTTACAAATTGAGACAAATGAAGTGAAATCAGTAGAAAAAGGGCATGCATTAGCTAAGAGGCTTTTGGAGCAAGCTGGTATCCCGAGAAAGAGCATTGAAAACGCGTATAAATTAATCACTGAATATTCATCCATTAGAGGGGCGATATTGGTTGATATTCATTCAGGTGACCGAATGGATGATAGGAACGAAAAAGGCGTGCGTGTTTCCAGAATGGACTGGTTGGACACTAATTATGAAAAATGGGCTGACTACTACCACATGCCGCAAAATTCAAGAGTAAAGGAGGCACTTGTACTTGCAACCAAGGTAAGTGAGCATCCAGCTACAATCGCAGAATTATGTTGGTCAGATGACCCTGATTATATAACAGGCTATGTAGCTAGTAAAAAGTTAGGCTATCAACGCATCACTAAGTTGAAAGAATACGGAGACGAACGAGGCTGTCGAATCTTCTTTGTTGATTGCTTAGGAGATCTGAATACATACATAAACTATCTAGAAAAACAGCCCGTATTCGTTCAATGGGAGGAAAAGGATGACACAAGAATTAATTGAAAAAAGTAAAAAGTATCTTTGGTTACCTTTTACTCAAATGAAAGATTATGACGAAAATCCTTTGATTATTGAGAGTGGAAAGGGAATAAAAGTAAAAGACATTAATGGTAAAGAATATTATGATGGATTTTCTTCTGTTTGGCTCAATGTACATGGCCATCGTAAAAAGGAATTAGATGATGCGATTAAGAAGCAGCTTGAAAAAATCGCTCATTCAACATTGTTAGGCATGACAAATGTTCCAGCAACAGAGCTTGCTGAAAAGCTAATTGAAATAAGTCCTGAAAAGTTGACACGTGTTTTTTATTCAGATAGTGGAGCAGAAGCAATGGAAATTGCTCTTAAAATGGCGTTTCAATATTGGAAGAACGTCGGCAAACCAGAGAAACAAAAATTTATCTCAATGAGAAATGGCTATCATGGCGATACGATTGGTGCTATAAGTGTTGGTTCAATTGAGCTTTTCCATCATATATACGGCGCATTAATGTTTGAGAGTTTTAAGGCGCCTATTCCTTACGTGTATCGTCACGAGAGCAGTGATCCTGTACAGTGTCGCGATGAATGCCTACATACACTTGAACAGTTACTTATTGAAAATCACCAAGAAATCGCAGCACTTTCCATTGAATCGATGGTCCAAGGGGCAGCTGGTATGATTGTTATGCCAGAAGGGTTTTTGGCAGGTGTACGTGAGCTTTGTACAAAATATGATGTCTTAATGATTGTTGATGAAGTTGCGACGGGCTTTGGTCGTACTGGAAAAATGTTTGCCTGTGAACACGAGAGTGTACAACCTGACTTAATGGCTGCTGGTAAGGGAATTACAGGAGGCTATTTACCAATTGCTGTAACACTTACAACAGAGGAAATCTACACGGCATTCTATGATGACTACGAAACGCTAAAAACCTTTTTCCACGGTCATTCTTATACGGGAAATCAGCTAGGATGTGCAGTTGCGATTGAAAATTTACGTTTGTTTGAATCTGAAAAAATCGTTGATCAGGTAGCACAAAAGGCCGAGGATCTTCATTTGCTCCTTAATGACCTACAATCACTGCCTCAAGTAGGAGATATCAGGCAGTTAGGTTTTATGTGTGGAGTAGAGCTTGTTCAATCAAAGGAATCAAAATTGCCGTTTCCTGCTGAAAAACGAGTAGGGTATCAGGTTTCTTTAAAAATGAGAGAACTTGGTATGCTAACGAGACCACTGGGTGATGTCATCGTATTTATGCCTCCGCTTGCTAGTACAAAGGAAGAGCTTGAAGCCATGGTAACGATCATGAAGGAAGCAATCAATGAGGTAACAAGTTGAACTTTGATGGATGGTTAAGCCGAAGAGTAGATAGGACAAGAGAGGCTGGTTTGTATCGGAAGTTACGAACAATGAATACTGCTCCTCAACCTGAGATGTCTATTAATGGTCAGAGACAAATCGTCTTTTCGTCAAATAATTATTTAGGGCTGGCGAATGATAAACGATTGATCTACAAAGCAGGAAAGATACTACATGATTTTGGAGTAGGAAGCAGTGGCTCAAGGTTAACTACTGGTAATTCAAAATGGCATGAAAAACTTGAAAAACGAATCGCCAGCTTTAAGCAAACAGAAGCAGCCCTTCTGTTTTCAAGTGGCTATTTAGCTAATGTTGGTGTACTGTCATCATTACCTGAAAAAGGGGACGTACTTTTAAGTGATCAATTAAATCATGCAAGTATTATCGATGGGTGCCGCCTATCAAAAGCTGACACCGTCATTTATAACCATGTCGATATGGATGACCTTGAAGAAAAGCTGAAAGAAACAAAATCTTATCAGCGACGTTTTATTGTAACAGATGGCGTATTTAGTATGGATGGTACGATTGCACCTCTTGATCAGATTATGTCACTTGCTAAACGCTATCATGCCTACGTTATTGTTGATGATGCCCATGCAACAGGAGTTTTAGGAGAAAACGGTAGGGGTACAAGTGAATATTTCGGAGTACTGCCTGATGTGGTGATTGGTACCCTAAGCAAAGCCATTGGTACGGAAGGTGGTTTTGTCGTTGGCTCGAAGGTATTAATTGATTTTCTGCTAAACCATGCTAGAACATTTATCTTTCAAACAGCTATCCCACCATCCAGCTGTGCTGCTTCATATGCAGCCGTGGAGTTGATTGAACATTGTAAAGAAAAGCGCCAACTGTTGTTTTTACATGTAAAAAAGATAAAAGCTAGTTTAGAAGAAATGGGTTATACCGTGAAGGGAGATCTTACACCAATTATTCCAGTGATCATTGGGGATACTCAAAAATCTGTTCTATTTGCGGAAAAGCTACAGGAAAAAGGAATATACGCACCAGCGATTCGTCCACCAACCGTAGCAATAGGAGAAAGTCGTATCCGGTTAACCGTAACCACTGACCATAGTTTAAAAGAAATAGATTACATGTTAGAGTCATTTAATTTAATCGGAAAAGAGTTGAACATGATTAAATGAAGGGTTTTTTTGTAACTGGAACAGATACAGGAGTTGGAAAAACGATAATATCTTGTGGACTTGCAGCAGTATTTAAAGAGAAAAAGATGGATGTTGGTGTATATAAGCCATTTTTAAGTGGCATTTCGCGTGAACATCCAGAAAGCGATACAAGCTTACTGAAGCAAATGTCACAAACGCCACTATCCTATGAAGACATTACCCCGTTTGAATTTGAAAAGCCGCTTGCTCCGTACGTTGCAGGGAAGCAGGAAGGGAAGGTAGTTGGTATTGAAGATGTGTTACGCCATTGGAAAATAATTAGTGGAAAGCATGAATATTTCATAGTAGAAGGTGCTGGCGGTATTTCAGTACCACTTGGTGAAAATTTCTTAGTCGGTGATTTAATTAAAGCTATAAAGCTTCCAATTGTTATTGTAGCTCGACCGAATCTTGGTACGATCAATCATACTTTGTTAACCGTTCAATATGCAACAAGCATAGGTCTTAGAATTGCAGGAATAGTGATAAACGGAATAAGCGATAATCCCGATCTTGCCGAAAAAACAAACCCGAAAATAATTGAAGAATTATGCAATGTTCCTATTTTAGGTATAACACCTAAGCTGAAAAATATAACAAAAGAAAGCATTCAAAACATGGTAAAGGATCACATAGACGTGACCTTACTTATAAATCAGATGGAGGTAGTTGATGAAACAATCGAAGGAACTTACGGGGCATGAAATGAAAACAATACCATTTTCACTTACTTCTTCTGAGTTTATAAGCAATCCTTATCCATTTTACGATAAGCTACGTTCCATTAATCCTATATATAGGGGAATTTCATTAAAATATCCAGGATGGTATGTAACAGGTTATGAAGAGGCGGTTTCGATTCTTAAAGATAGCAGATTTAAAAATCGTATTCCTTTACCAGAGACATCCCAAAAATATGAGCAGCTCAAAAATATACAGAATGATATGATGCTTTTTAAGAATCAACCTGATCATAAGCGCTTACGCATGTTGGTTAGTAAAGTATTTACCCCAAGAATGGTGGAAGATTATCGTCCTTACATAAAAGAAACAGTTAATGAATTACTTGATCAGGTTCAGGAAAAGAAAAGAATGGATGTTGTTTCTGATTTTGCTTTTCCGTTAGCCAGCCTCGTTATAGCTAAAATAATTGGAGTACCAGCAGAAGAGCGATATCAATTTAGAGAATGGGCTGTAAGCTTAATCCAAACAATTGATTTTACTCGATCGAGAAAGACTTTAGCAAATGGTAATGATACTACCATAAAGTTAGTAGATTATTTTAAAGAGCTCATTAAAAAGCGGAAACATAACCCTCAAGATGACCTCATTAGCATGTTAATTAAGGAGGAACAGCAGGGTGACAAATTAACAGACGAGGAATTATTAGCAACATGTATTTTACTTGTCATTGCTGGACATGAGACAACGGTAAATCTCATTAGCAATTCTCTCCTTTCCTTATTAAATCACCCAGAGCAACTAATTGAGCTAAAGGAAAAACCATCGCTTATTGAAATAGCAGTCGAGGAGTTTTTACGTTATGAGAGTCCAACACAGATGACAGCTCGCATTGCGTCGGAAGATATTGAAATGAATCGAACTACCATTAAAAAAGGTGAACATGTATATATCCTTTTGGGAGCTGCCAATCGAGATCCCAAAAAATTCATTAATCCAAATATCTTTGATATAACGAGGAATCCTAATCCTCATCTTGCATTTGGATATGGCATTCACTTTTGTTTAGGTTCTTCACTGGCACGTATAGAAGCACAAATAGCTATTCACACCCTTCTGCAACGAATGCCTAACCTCCAACTTGCTACTTCTAATCCACAATGGAGAAAACTTATTGGTTTTAGATCGCTAACAGAACTTCCAATTACTTTTAACTAAGTTAGTGTATAGAGACAGAATAATTAGCTTCAGTTCCTTTAAAAGGGATTGAAGCTTTTTGTATTTTAAAAAGGACATAGCATAGCAATACCTCAGTAGGTTATTTCAAGCAAAATAACAAATAAATAATAATATGTAGGATTTAGTAAGGAAAACGCTTTCATGCTCATGTATAATAAAACTATTAAAGCGATTTTAGGAGATATAAAAAATATAGGAAATGGATGATTAAGAAAGGTTTACGATAATCTTTCTTTCTAGTTTTATAAAAGGTATAGGGACATCTTCTTCCCTACTACAGGAGAAGAAATGAGAAGGGGCTTGAATATTGAAAAAAGGCTTAATTGTTTTTTGTACAATCTTTGCTTTTTCTGCCGTCTTAATAGGTTTTATTTCTAAGCCATTTGCAAACGAAAAGCCTAAAGTAGTTGTTTTTTTAAAAGGTGAAGACTCACAGTATTGGCAAATTCTTAAAACGGGAGTAGAAAAGGGGTTTCGAGATTTTGGTGTAGATGGACAAGTGCTCAAAGTAAGTGTCCCAGAAGAAGAATCACAGGATATTATGTTAAGGAAAATTCTTAAAGAAAAGCCAGATGCATTAATTTTCTCTCCGATAAATAAATTAACGAATATTCCTTTATTAAATGAGTTTGGTAAAAAGAATATTCCCGTTTAGATATATATTTACCATTGATAGATACTATCGAATGAAATAGAATGATAGTGTAAAATTGAAAAACGCGGGATTGTGACTGGTTAGCAGGCAAGACCTAAAATGTGTTAAGGACAGTATGTACCTTTGTGTACAAATCCTTACCCATTTTGGGTCTTTTTTGTTTTCTTTTAACGTAGAGCTTTTGTGTTTAGTCAAAAAGTGAAAGTATTGCAGGTATTATCTTTACTAGAAAAGGAGTTTTTTAGATGAAAAAGAAGAAGATTATATGGATGGGGCTACTTGTTTTGGCATTATGCTTTATTACCATTACAGGAGTTTTGATAGAAAAACAAGTGAAATCCAAATCAGAAACAACCAATACTAATCAAAAGAATGATCAACAATTAGAAATAGTACTTAGTGACTATGCTCTCCATCAATGGGGATTTGATGAAGGTGCTGGAAAAGTCACTCGTGACCTTGCTCATTCTGTGTCTTCCAATATTCATTATGCATTAAACTCAGATCCAGAGTGGAAAAACGGCATTAGCGGCAAGGCATTATTATTTGATGGATATTCTAACTGGATAGAAGTCGCTCCAGAGAAGGTTCACAAGCCAACCGAGTCTTTTTCGATTGAAGCGTGGGTTGCACCGAGAGCCTATGAATGGGGAGACAACGGTCAAACCTCAAGTTTAATGAATCAACATGATAAAGAAAATAAACAAGGATTTATTTTGGGAATGGGACGACATGGGTATATAACGTTTCAGCTTTCCCTAAATGGTGAATGGCAAGAAATTTGGTCGCCACAAGGAAAAATCTTGCCGAAAGATAAATGGTCTTACGTTGTTGCGCAATATAATAATGAAACACATAAAATAGCGATTTATTTAAACGGAGAGCTCGTACAAGAAAAAGTAGTGCCTGAAAATAGTGAGTTTACACCAGCAGATCAAATGCCGTTACTTGTTGGAAAACATAATCAGTCAGTCGCTGTGTCTGATGTATTCCAAGTTAATATGTTTAATGGATTAATGGACAATGTTTCACTGTACAGTAAAGCATTTAGCGATGAATATATTAAACAGCACTATGAAGAGGCCATCAACACGTTTAACCATGAACTGCTAATTCCAGATACGTCATTTGATCGAACGGTTTATAAAGGGGATCCATATAGGCCTAATTATCATTTCACAGCTCCACAGCATTGGATGAATGAACCGCATGCACCTATTTACTATAACGGAAAATATCATTTATTTTATCAGTTTAATCCAGCGGGTCCTTTTTGGCATCAGATTCATTGGGGACACGCTACAAGTAAAGACATGATTCATTGGGAAGACAGTCCCATTGCTTTAAGTCCAACAGAGGGAACAGCAGCTCGTGATGGCGTTTGGTCTGGAAGTGCAACATATGACGAAAATGGAGTACCAGTGTTATTTTATACAGCAGGACACGATGAAATGAAGCCGAATCAAATGACTGGTATGGCACGGGCAGCAGATGCAAATGATGTCAACTTACATCAATGGAACATGAATCCTAACCCTGTAACAATACAAGAGGAGAATATTGATACACCAAAAGGAAAGGTGATGTTTGGACAATTTCGTGATCCATACGTATGGAAAGATGGAGACAAATGGTATCAGCTTGTTGGGTCAGGTGTTGAAGGGGCAGGTGGAACAGCTTTACTTTATACCTCAGAAGACCTTGAACACTGGAAGTACGAAAAACCATTCATGATTGGCGATAAACTGAAATACCCGCGTACAGGAGATGTATGGGAACTGCCATTTTTAGTACCGATTAAAAATGATGAGACTGGTGAACAAAAATATGTATTCATGATCAGTCCTTATTTTATGTCTCCTAGTCCTGATGCTGCTCGCTTTACGTTTTATTGGATTGGGACATGGGACCCAGAAAGGATGGAGTTTATCCCTGACGACGAGGAACCAAAAATGTTTGATTATGGTGAACATTTTACGGGAGCACAAGGATTTGTAGACGAGAAAGGACGTACCATCGTAACAAGTATTTTACAAGACAGGCGTTCGGAAGGTGAAAAATATCAATCAGGATGGGCACATGGAGCTGGGCTGCCTCTTGAAATCTATTTGAATGATAAGCAAGATCTTGGTATTCGTCCAATTGAAGAGGTTCAGTCACTTCGAAAAGAAGAACTAACATCCGTTGAAAATGTCACAATGGATGAAGCAAATAAACAGCTTGAAAACATCCAAAGCGATCAATTTGAAATCGAGTTAGAACTCGATGTTTCGAATACGAAAGATGCTGGTTTGAAAATATTAAAAGACCCAAATAATAAGGAAGAAACGATTATTTTTTATAATAATGAAACGAAAACCATTAACATAGATCGGGGGCTTTCAAGTCATAATCCTGATATTGAAAAGGGAATTCAAGGTGGAGAACTAAACCTTGAAGACAATATCTTAAGGGTTCAACTATTTGTTGATAAATCAATTGTGGAAGCATACGTAAATAATGAAAAAAGCATTTCCTCTCGCGTATTTCCAAGACTTGATCAATCAAAAGGACTCGAAGTATATGGAATTGATGGGGAGCCATTTGTACGCTTGATGAAAGTATGGAGTATAGATGCAGCCATTGAAGGAGAGAAAGATTAACTAAAAAACTAGAAAATAGTTTCTGTGAAAATGTAACTATAATTTCTTGTGGAATTAAGGGCACATTATACTATTGATATAAATTGTCGAACAGACTAGAATAATCTGTGTAAACAAAAACTAAATTATGCGGGATTGTGACTGGTTAGCAGGCAAGACCTAAAGTGTATAAAGGGCGAAGTGTACCGTTTGGTAGACATTCCCTAATACATTTTAGGTCTTTTTTTGTTCCCAGAAAAAGGATTTAACTAGTTTGGAAAAACGGAAAATTCTTAATACGCAAATGTTCTCGCAGAAAATGGAGGATTTAAGGAAATGGAAATGAAAACTCGCAACAAATCGAAATTTAAAAAGCTAGTTTTGACAGCAGTTGTTGCTGCCAACTGTCTAGCAGTTACACCAACACTTGCAGCGGAAGTTAGTCCAGATTACACATCAGTCTGGTCACGTCAGCAAGCAGAAAAAGTAACGCTTACGGAAGAAACGACAGCACCTAAAATTGATCTAGAATTCGATCTTGTAGCACCTGATCAATGGGTATGGGATACATGGCCGCTGCAAAATAGAGATGGTTCACTAGCGATCGTTAATGGCTATCGAGTGGCTTTTGCATTAGTAGCACCGCGTACTCTAGGATGGGGTGACCGCCATACTGAAGCAAGAATAGGAATGTTCTACTCCAAAAACGGTAAAGATTGGACTTACGCAGGGATTCCATACAACTATGATAATGCCAAAGGTTATATGCAATGGGCTGGTACATCTATGATAGATGAAAAGGGTAAAGTGCATTTATTCTATACTGCAACAGGAGATAGAGATAATTGGGATTACAACGGTTGGGATAAAAGAGCCGTACAGCGTCTTGCTAAAACGACCTTTGACATCAATGCTGATAAGAACGGTGTACATCTGACGAATGAAGGGAAACATGAAATCATTCTTGAAGCAGACGGCAAACATTATGAAACAATCGAACAAGCGAATAGTCCGATCATTACTGCATTCCGTGATCCATTCTTCTTGCAAGATCCGAATACAGGGAAAGAGTATATTATCTTCGAAGGACAAGCTGGAAGTAATAGAGATTATATTAAACCGGAAAACATCGGTGACGAAGAATACCGCAAAACACATTCAGTTCCTGCTGGAGCAGAATTGTATAACGGTAATATCGGTATCGCAGAAGTACTTGATGAGGACGTAAGCGAATTGAAGCTTCTACCTCCATTGCTTGAATCAGTTGGAACTAATCACCAGATGGAGCGTCCACACGTAGTGGTAAATGGAGACGATTATTATCTATTTACCATTAGCCATACATTTACTTATGCTCCAGGCTTAACTGGTCCTGATGGTGTATATGGTTTTGTCGGCGAAGGGCTGTTCAGCGATTATAAACCGATGAACGAAAGTGGTCTTGTTATTGCAAATCCGAAGGAAAACCCGTATCAAGCCTATTCTTGGATGGTCCTTCCAGACCAACAGGTAATCAGCTTTATCAACGAGCCGATAGATGAGAACGGTGAAGTGAAATTTGGAGGTACGTTCGCACCAACTCTAAAAGTAAAACTAGATGGAGATACATCTGAAATTACAAAAGAAGGTAGACATGGAGAAATTAAACCATTTGGAGCAAATCGCTAATTAAGTATTCAATATTGAAAGGAGAAATTAGAATGATCCTTAATAATAAGAAAGCAGTATCTGCAATCGTATTAGCAGCGAGTGTTGTTGCATCAAGCTTTTCTGGACTATCTGTAAAAGCAGAAGACAAAGAGGTAACGACAATTTGGACCCGTGAACAGGCGTCGAAAATTGAACAGAATCAAGATAATACTTTGCCTTATACGGACATTAGCAAACTAGAAAAATTGGCGCCGGATTATCACATTTGGGACACATGGCCACTGACAGACCGTGATGGTAACATCGCTTCAGTTAAAGGCTGGAAAGTGATGTTTGCACTATCCGCTCCTAACGATGTGCTACCAGGTAAAGTACATGACATCGCAACGATCCGTTATTTTTACTCGAAAAACGGGAAAGATTGGACGCTTGGTGGGACACTTTTCCCAGAAAGAGCATCACTAGGTTCTCGTGAATGGGCTGGATCTGCAATGACGGATGACGGTAAAATTCATGCATTCTATACAGCAACTGGACATAGAGGACAGGAGCATTTAACCTTTGAACAGCGATTGGCGATGGCTACTGGTGATATCATAGCTGACAGTAATGGAGTCCGCTTTGAAAACTGGGGTAAACACAAGGTCATTTTAGAGCCAGACGGTAACTATTATCAGACAAAAGAACAGGCTCAGCAAGGTGAAGGCGGTGGCTATGCTTTCCGTGATCCTATGTGGTTTAAAGACCCAAAAACTGAAAAGGAATATATTCTGTTTGAAGGAAATTCAGGAGGTGCTGTAGGGGAACGAACATTTAAACAAGAATATGCTGGAAGTTCTGAGTATGCTAGTGAGAATCCAGTACCTGCAGGCGCTGTTTATGCGAATGCGAACATTGGTATCGCAGAGGTAGTTGATGGTGATCCTTCAAACCTTAAAATGCTTCCTCCTTTATTGGAAGCAAATTATGTTAACGAAGAATTGGAACGCCCACATATTGTTGTAAAGGATAAAAAATATTATCTATTTACTGACAGCCATATCAATAAATATGCTGAAGGACTGCAAGGACCTGAAGGATTGTATGGATTTGTTTCTGATACATTGATCGGTGGTTATGAGCCGTTGAATGAAAGTGGATTGGTTTTAGCTAATCCTCCGGAAAATCCATACCAAGCGTATTCATGGCTTGTACTTCCGAATTTAAATGTGGTCGGGTTTGCTCATTTTGGAGAATTAGGTGACATGTCAATTGGTGATGTTGGAAATCAATCACCGGAATTCCAATTTAACCATTTTGGTGGCACATTAGCTCCAACTGTAAAGCTGTCAATCAAAGACGACACGACAAAAATAGAAAAGGAATACAGCCCGGGTTGGATTAAACAATAAGGAACTGATTTAAGAATAATGAGAATGGTCAGCCGATATTTCAAGATATTGGCTGACCATTCTGTTCGTTTTTTTTTCCACATTAACGGGCAGTAAACCCCCACCTCTGAGTGAATCAAAAGCGAAGGTAGGGGATACTGCCCGTAAAAGTCCGATAAGTCTCGCTTTATAAGGGAAGGGGACGAGTTTGTGATGGAACAAGATCGTTCCCACTTTATTTAAAGGTGGGTTTGAAGTTTATACTAGTATACTTTCTTTATATAAAAAGAAGTGGGCATACGCCATATGGTTTTTGAATGACAAGGAAGTTATTTAGGGGGAATACATGCATGAAAAGGAACAAAGTTAAAAAGAGCAAATCTATTATAGCAGCCATTATAGGGCTTTCTACGATATTTACACCAATTGTTAGCTCAAGCGTTTCTGCCCAAGAAAATGTAGATACATTCAACTGGACACGTGAAAATGTAAGTAATCTACTAATAAATGATCAAAATACAGCACCGAAAATGAATAAAGACGAGCTTGTTGAAATTACATCAGACTCTTATATTTGGGATTCTTGGCCATTGCAGGATAAGAATGGCCATCCAGCTGTCGTTAACGGCTTTAAAATTATTTTTGCCCTATCAGTGCCAAAAGATGTGCTTCCTGGTAAACGACATGACACAGCTGAAATTCATTATTTCTATTCAAAGGATGGAAAGAGTTGGGAATCAGGTGGTCCCGTTTTTAAAGATGGAGAAGCATTGGGTTCTAGACAATGGGCTGGCTCTTCTATTGTTCATAAAGATGGGAAATTACAAATGTTTTACACGGCTACAGGTGAAAAAAATGAAACTCAACTGAGCTATGATCAGCGATTAGCAACCGCAACTGCAGATATTAGCACAACGAACAAGGGCGTGATAGTTAAGAATTGGTCAGAACATGAAGTAATTCTTGAGGCAGATGGGGAATACTATCAAACAAAAGAACAAACAGGGAACGAAGAATCTTCTTATGCGTTCCGCGATCCGTATTTTTTCCAAGATCCTAAGACTGGGGATGAGTATCTTTTATTTGAAGCAAACTCTGCAGGGAAGCTTGAAGATCGGCCGTATAAACATGACTATATTGGTTCAGAAGGATTTCGTCGAAACCATGTAAGCCCTGAAAGTTCAAAAGCTTTTAATGGGAGCATTGGTATCGCAAAAGCAGCCAATGACAGTTTGAATGAATTTAAATTGCTGCCACCTTTATTGGAAGCAAATTATGTAAATGAAGAACTTGAGCGACCGAGTGTAATCGTAAAAGGAAACAATTACTATCTTTTTGCAAAGACACACAATGAGAAATTTGCACCTGGCCTTAATGCGCCAGAAGGATTATATGGATTTACTTCAGATTCTCTCTTTGGAGGCTATCAACCGTTGAATGAAAGTGGACTAGTCATCGCAAATCCAACGGATAATCCGTATCAAGCGTATTCTTGGATGGTTATGCCGAATGGCACTGTGACTAGTTTTGTGAATTATGTTAATGTAGATGGAAAAGATATTTATGAAATTGGTGAGCAATCACCAGAGTATCAAATGGAACATTTTGGTGGGATGCTGGCACCTTCGTTAAAAATATCTATAACTCGTGATGAAACAAAGATTCTTCATGAAAAAAAGCAAGGGGTTTTTAAATAAAGCGAATCTTCATTCAGTGGAGTTTTCTTTCAATCCCCCTTGTTAAAAATGGGAAAAATAATATGGATAAGCAATGGCGTTCAGTTTTTTATTGAGCGCCACTGTGCATTGTTAACTTTTAGTCATTATTTACCTGATAATCAATGTTCAAAAATAAGCGAAAACGGACGAATTTTTTATTAAGTAATAAATTTAAGGTGGAAGATGAACATACAAGACGAACGGAAAGAACCTAAAGATATAGCTCAAGAATTACTGCTGTTATTAGGTGGTAAAGAAAATATTGTAAACATTACCCATTGCACGACTCGATTACGTTTTGTTCTTCAGGATGAGAGCAAGGTGAAAAAAGCAGCAATTGAAGAAATGGATTATGTACATGGCATCTTTTCACGGCTAGGACTTTTTCAAATTATTTTAGGTAGCGGGATTGTCAACAACGTTTACAGGGCCATTCTAGAAACCAGCCCCACTCATGTCTCGAATATCTCTGCAAAATCAGAACTGCCAAAAGTGAAAATAAACCCATTTATTCGATTTGCAAGGATATTATCCAATATCTTTGTTCCAATTATTCCAGCTATTGTAGCTAGTGGCTTACTAATGGGACTCATAGGAATGATGAAGGTATTTAATTGGGTCCCCCCTGAAAGTTCTATTATGAAAATGCTAGATATATTTTCAAGCGCAGCATTTATGATTTTACCAATATTAATTGGCTTTAGTGCAGCTAAGGAATTTGGAAGTAATCAAATCCTAGGTGCAGTGATTGGCGGGATTTTAACTCATCCTGAATTATTAGCCCCTTCAATGCTTGGGTACAGAGTTCCGGAATATATAGACGTGATCGGGTTTAATATAGCTTTGATCGGTTATCAGGGGACTGTCATCCCTATTTTATTGTCAGTCTTTATTATGAGTAAGATTGAATTAGGTTTAAGAAAAGTAGTGCCGAACTCACTGGATTTATTCTTTATTCCTTTTCTCGTTATTCTATCAACTGGTTTTATTTCACTTATGGTTATCGGACCTATTTCAACCTTCATTGGAGACATGATCACAAGTATGTTTAATCTAGTTTATAATCTTGGAGGAGTTCTGGCAGGGTTTTTATTTGGCGGCTTGTATTCTTTCATTGTGGTTACAGGATTACATCATACTCTACATGCAGTTGAAATGGAATTGCTAGCTAACCCGAAGATAGGCGTCAACTTTTTATTGCCAATTTGGTCAATGGCAAATTTTGCACAAGGAGGAGCGGGTTTAGCTGTATTTTTTAAAACGAAAAATGAAAGCTTGAAAAAAATTGCTATTCCTTCTGCTTTTTCAGCATTTTTAGGTATTATTGAGCCGGTTATTTTTGGGATTAATATAAAACTTTTTAAACCATTTATAAGTGCAGCCATCGGAGGTGCTTTTGGAGGAGCCTATGTTGTTCTTACTCATGTGGTCGCAAACTCTTATGGCTTAACAGGAATTCCAATGATCGCTATTGTAGCGCCATTAGGGATTTCAAATTTAATGCATTACCTCATTGGTCTTGGTATCTCTGCAATTACCGCATTCATTGCTACATGGATTCTTTGGGTGAAGGAAGAAACCGAATAAAGTAGTCAAGGTTAAATCACAGCTAATGCATGAGCAAAAGAGGAAGGTGAAAAAAATGAAAATAAAAAAAGTCTTAAATAATAGTGCGATTGTAGTGAAGGACTGGGACGGAGAAAAGATCGTGCTGGGAGAAGGAATAGGATTCCAGAAAAGAAAGAATGATCTAGTGAATCAGGCAAAAATTGATAAGGTTTTTGTCATGAAGGATCCAAATGAACATCGGAGATTTGAGGAAATTTTAGAGTTTTTACCAGAAGAACATATACGTTTGGCGGAAGAGATTATTACCTATGCAGAAGAAAAATTAGGTGTGATGATAAATGAGCATATCCATGTTGCCTTTTCTGATCATTTATCATTTGCGATTGAACGATTAACGAACGGTATTGTTATTCATAATGCTTTGCTTAATCAAATCAAAATTCTTTATGTAAAAGAATTTCAAATTGGACTTTGGGCAAAGGAGCTAATAAAAGAAAAACTTGGGGTAGACATACCAGAAGATGAAGTGGGAAATATCGCCATGCATATTCATACTGCTAGGATGAATGCTGGAAATATGCAGGAAACCATGGAAATCACGACTACCATTCAAGAGATTACAAACATAATAGAAAACTGTTTAAATATAAATATTGTAGAAGAAACGATGTCATATGAGCGATTGATCTCCCATTTGCGCTTTTCGCTCAAGAGTTTATTATCAAACGAGAAGAACCATAATTATGACGAAAAAATGGTTTCCATGATTAAACAAAATTTCAAAGAAGCCTTTTCATGTGCCCAGAAAGTTGGCCAATTTGTAGAAGAAAAGTATAGGATAGAATATCCTGAGGCTGAATTAATGTATATATCCATGCATATCCAAAGATTTTATAGTAGAGCGATTATGCCGCAAACAACATAGATGTAAGCTAAACCTTTTATCTTTTTAGAAGGCTCTTTTCTAAAAGTTTGTTGCCTAGACTTATAAAAATCGGCTTTTGGATTTTTATAGTAGAAACTATAAGCTAAGCAATTTCAAGAGAGTATCACTTAGTAAATAAGTGAAAAGAGCACGAAGATAGGCTATATCCGTAAAGTATAGTTATTTACGAAAAGCAACAATCTTTGCGAAAACAGCCTTTTAGAAAAATAGTTAGTGGGTGCTCGTCTAATAAAAAGGCGAGCATCTTTGTATGCTTTTAAATGAGGTAAGTTTAGAGTGAATTATTTTTATTGAAGTATAAAGTATTAAAATTTATAAATGACAGAAAATTCAAGCATATATGAAAGTTTTATTGACAAATTGAATGATCAAAAATATAATAAAGCTCAAATTAACAAGTAATCGCTTTCATGTGATTTAATCGATTACGTATTGAGTAATAAGAAAGAGGTTATAATCATGTCAGCAAGAATTAAAGATGTAGCAGAAAAAGCAAAGGTTTCTACTGCTACAGTTTCTCATGTAATAAATAGCACAAGATATGTAGCTGAGGAAACGAAATTAAAAGTACAACAAGCCATGAGAGAGTTAGATTATCGACCTAATTCAGTAGCAAGAAGCTTGCGAAGCCGAAAATCAAATATTATAGGGTTATTAGTACCAATTTTAAATAGTGATACATCCAACTTTTTCTTTATGTCAATCTCCCAAGGAATTCAAAATAAATTAAGAGAGCATGGATATCACCTAATTCTAAGTAATTCAAATGAAGATTTTGAGGAAGAAAAAGAACAAATTAAAGTATTTAATACTCAACATATTGATGGACTAATCATTGCACCTACAAGTGATAGTCATAATTATCAATATGAAATTGGAGGTGGCTATCCAGTTATTTTTATTGACAGATTACCAGATAACTATAAAGGTGATGGTATTATCGTTGATGGTTTCAAAGGATCATATGATGCAATACAACATATGATCGATAAGGGACATAAAAAAGTAGGTTTTATTAGTGGAGAGCTAGATATTTCTACAAGTAGAGAGCGATTTGAAGGCTATAAAAAAGCATTAATAGATAATGGCCTACAAATGAAAGATAATTCTGTAAGAGTAGGGAAATCTTCTTTTGAGAGTGGGTATCAATTTGCAAGAGAGATTGTTGAAACGGGTAATGTTACAGCACTATTTATTGCAAATAATGTTATGACGATGGGGGCAATTTCGTTTCTTCAAAAAAATAACATTTCCATTCCAGATCAGCTTGCAGTAATAGGATTTGATGATTACGATTGGACGAAGGTAACAACCCCACCACTAACAGTTATTCAACAGCCAGCATTTGAATTAGGTGAAAAAGCTGCAGATATGTTAATGAAAAAGATAGCAGATCCGACAATTGAATTAGGTATTGAACGCCTAGCCACAAAATTAGTTGTAAGGAATTCAAGCTAAATAAAAAATTAACCTTTACGTAATCGATTACGTAACAGTGAAGGGGGGTGATAATAAAATATTTTTTAACGTTGCTTCTCCATGCAAATGTGCAGGAACACTATTACATAAGAATAGCACATAGGAATTTAGTAGTTTTTTGCATAAAAATCATAGAGTTAGTATTTACGTAATCGATTACGTTATAAAGGAGGGGATGATAAATAAATGAAATATGAACTTATATCTTAAAAGTTACTTATTTAGAAATCAACTGGACGTGGGTCGAAAGGAATAAAAATAAATAGTTAAGTAAGGTGAAAAAACTTCTTTTTAAATCAAACACTGAAAGCGGTTTCAATCAAAATGAGTAATTGGTACTTATAGATAAAAAATTTCTAGAAAAAGGTGATAGCGTGTATCAAACAATTAAAAAGATCAAATTTTTCCATTTTTTTATTATTTTCATACTGACTATCCAATTGTTTATTCCATTTTTAGCAAATGTAAACGCTGCTTCACTTCCAGTGGTGAATGACGAAAATTATCGCCCGGGATATCATTTTTCTCCTTTGAAAAATTGGATGAATGATCCAAATGGAATGGTGTATTATAACGGAGAATATCACTTGTTTTATCAGCATAATCCCACTGATACAGTGTGGGGACCAATGTATTGGGGACATGCTATTAGTAAGGATTTGGTGAACTGGGAGCATTACCCGATTGCGATCTATCCAGATGAAAATGGTTTTGCCTGGTCAGGTAGTGCTGTTGTTGATTATGAGAATACATCAGGTCTAGGAACAAAGGAAAATCCACCTATGATAGCTCTTTATACAAGTGAAAATGGAGGAGATAATCAACATGTAAGCGCTACATATAGTGTGGATAATGGTAGAACGTGGAAAACACTAGATGAAAATCCAATTCTTACAATGCCTAATGACCTGAAGGCGAGTAACGGAGGATCAGGTGTTTTCCGTGATCCAAAGGTGTTTTGGCATGAACAAAGCAACCAATGGATTTTTGTTATCACTAGTGGGAAAAAAATTGATTTTTATTCATCTAGTAACCTATTAGAGTGGACAAAAGTTGGTGAATTTTCCGATTCAAAGGCAGCAGAACTTGGTTTATGGGAATGTCCTGACCTTTTTGAGCTGCCAGTATTAGATTCTAATGGTAACAAAACAGGCACAAAATGGGTATTATCAGTAAGTATTAATCCAACACCAACTGGTGGGACTGGTATGCACTACTATGTTGGGGATTTTAATGGAAAAACATTTACCGCTGATGAAAACTCAGAAGAATTAAAGTGGGCTGACTACGGAGCGGATTTTTACGCTGCTGTAACATGGAGCAACACATCTAATCTACCAGAAGATGGTCGTCAAATATGGTTAGGGTGGATGAATAATCCTGCTCAATATGCTGGACAAATTCCAACTTCAACATGGCGAGGTGCTATGACAATACCTCGTGAGCTTTCGTTAATTGAGAAAGATGAAGAAATTCTTTTAAAACAACAGCCAGTAGACGAATTAAAAAGTTTACGAGATACAGCTAATGAAGTAAAGATCACTAATAAGAAAATTACTACTGAAAATGTATTAAAAGATGTTGACGCTGATATGTTTGAGATTGATGCAGAATTTAATATTAGTGATGCTACAGCGAATGAATTTGGGTTTCATGTACGAAAAGGTGAAAATGAAGTTACTACGATTTCATATAACATGGCAGAAGGAAAACTATCTGTAGACCGAACACAATCAGGTAAGACAGATTTTAATAAGGACTTTCCTTCTATCCAACATACAAACGTGACAGTGAAAGATGGCGTCTTGAATATCAAACTATTAGTTGACCGTTCTTCTGTTGAGGTATTTGCAGATGAAGGAACAACTGTGTTAACAAATCAAATCTTCCCGAGTGATTCAAGTAGAAAAATAGATTTGTTTGCTAAAGACGGAGAGGTAACGTTAAATTCGCTATCTTTTTATCCAATGAAAGAAGCTAACTTTACTACTTACCAAGAAAATGTAGATCTTGCTAACCTCCCTAATACAATCGAAAATCCTAGTTTTGAAACAGGTGATTTAACGGGATGGACCATTACCGGATCTGCTTTTAGAACACCTGTCTCGAATGTTACTGAATTTTGGGGTGGTCCTTTTGAACATGAAGGTACGTATCATGCTTGGGGGTTCCAAGGAGCTAAAAGCGATGACAAGTCAGATTTACGAACAGGTGTAATGAGGTCATCAACCTTTGTACTAGAGGGAAATGGAGAAATTGACTTTTTGGTAGGTGGAGGACAAGATCTTAATAAGTTGTATGTTTCACTTGTTAGAGCATCAACCGGTGAGGAACTTATGAAGGCAACTGGAGCGAATACAGAAAAATATCGCAGAGTAAAATGGGATGCTTCTGAGTATATAGGTGAAGCTCTTTATATCAAAGTTGTTGATTATCACTCTGGTGGATTTGGACATATTAATGTGGATGATTTTCATGTTTATAACGCTGAAGAAAGAATTCAAAATGACCTATTGAACCCAGGGTTTGAAACAGGAGATTTAACAGGATGGACAGCTGAAGGAAATGCATTTGATGGAACTGTCACTAACCAAGCAACATACTGGGATACTGAAATTCCATTTGAACATAAAGGGAATTATCATCTATGGGGTTTTCAAGGTGCAGCACCAGAAGAAGCAGATAAAAGAACAGGAAGTTTGACATCGAACACCTTTCATTTTTCTGGTAATGGAGAAATCTCTTTCCTTATAGGAGGAGGAGATGAGATGGATGGTGAGACAAAATTTGATTTATATGTTGCACTGGTCCGAGCTTCAGATGGAAAAGAGTTATTTAAGGCGACAGGACCCGAATCAGAGACATATAAACGTGTTACTTGGAATGCCTCAGAATATTTAGGTGAAAAAGTATACATCAAAATTGTCGATCAACATTCAGGAGGATTTGGACATTTAAATGTGGATGATTTTCAAGTGAAAAATCGCGGAGTCCTCAGTTATTGGAACTTTGATGAAAATGAAGGGAACACCATTCTTGATTCAATCAAAAATCAAGAACTAAAGGTTGAGTATGTCTTTACAAATGCAGTATATAAGCCTTCTACTGATCCGCTCTGGAGAAAAGGGATCATAAATAATGCGCTTTTATTTGATGGATATTCTACCTATATCAAACAACCTGTAAAAAAACCAATGCAGCCTAAAGATGCAATCACAATAGAAGCTTGGGTAGCGCCGCGTTCATATGAATGGGGAGATCTGGGACAACTTTCAGCTATTGTAAATCAGCATAACAAAGCTCGAGGCGAAGGCTATATTTTAGGAATGGGCCGACATGGAAAATGGTCCTTTCAAGCAGGCTTAAATGGAGAATGGAAAGAAGTGTGGGCAAAAGAAGATAAACCGCTTGAAAAAGATCAGTGGTCTTATATCGTTGCCACATTTGATCAAGAAGAGAAAAAAATGAAGCTCTTTTTAAATGGTGAGCTAGTAGGAGAAGTTGATACTCCGACAAATGCCACCATATCAGCTTCTGAAAATGATCTTTTAATAGGAAAACATAATACAGCAGCCGTATTAAGCTCGTTTACTGCTAATATGTTTAACGGAATGATTGATGATTTAAAAATTCATAATAAAGCATTAACAGTAGAAGAAATAAAATCAAACTATAGTGAAATCATAAAGAACTATGAGGATGATCAAATGCCTAGCCCAGATTTATCATTTGATCGAAGGGTGTATGATGGTGATCGTTATCGACCTCAGTATCATTTTCTTTCTCCTGGTCATTGGATGAATGAACCACACGCTCCGTTTGAATATAACGGAAAATATCATATTTTTTATCAGCATAATCCACAAGGGCCTTATTGGCACCAAATTCATTGGGGTCACGCGGTTAGTGACGATATGGTTCATTGGGAAGATGCACCAGTGGCTTTAGCTCCATCAGGTATATCGCCAGATGGTGTATGGTCAGGTTCGGCAAACTTTGATGAAAATGGTGAACCCGTCTTATTTTTTACAGCCGGAGATGATAGAAAAACACCAAACCAAATGACAGGTTTAGCAACACCAGCTGATGTAACAGATCCGATGCTAAAGGATTGGGATATGCTCCAAAAACCTGTCACAGTCCAAGAGCCTGATTTGCCAGCAGAGGAAGGGTCTGTTATGTATGGTCAATTCCGTGATCCGTATGTATGGAAAGACGGGGATACATGGTATCAAATCGTAGGTTCGGGAATAGAGGATGTTGGCGGAACAGCATTACTTTACACATCAAAAGATTTAGAAAATTGGGAATACAAAGGACCTTTCTTTGTAGGTGATTCAAAAGCATATCCTAAAACAGGAGATGTGTGGGAATTACCGGTGCTGCTACCACTAGGAGAAGATGAAAATGGAGAACAAAAATATGCATTTTTCATTAATCCATGGTTCAAGAGCTATAGTGAACATAATGTAAAATATGTATTCCATTGGATTGGTTCATGGGATAAAGAAAACAATAAATTTATACCTGACCATGAGGAACCTAAATTATTTGACTATGGTGAACACTTTACAGGACCAAGCGGGATGATTGATGAAAGTGGCCGTTCTATTTTATTTAGTATTGCGCAAGATCGCAGATCAGATCAACAGCACTATGATGCAGGATGGGCCCATAATGCAGGCTTACCTATAGAATTGTCTCTATTAGAAAATGGAGAGATTGGTATCGAACCGATTAAAGAATTAGACGATTTACGTGGAGAAAAGCTAGTTGAAATAAAAAATAAATCACTTAAAAAGGCGAATGAGCAACTAGCTGATATTAAGGGAGATATGCTAGAAATTGTTCTTGAAATCAAAGCAAAATCTGATGAAAAGTATGGCATAAATGTACGTCAGTCGGCCACTTCATCTGAACAAGTTAACTTATATTTTGATGAAGCATCTGAACAATTTGGTGTAGATGCAACAAAAATGAGTTTAGATCCTGATCTTGCAAAAACAAGCAGTGAAGGTAAACTTGCTCTTGATGGAGAAAATCTTAAACTTCATATCTATTTAGATCGTTCTATGATTGAAGCCTATGCAAATGGGAAGAAGAGTATCACAACAAGAGCATATCCAACGAGAGCAGACGCTCTTGGCATCGAGCTATGGAGTCAAAATGGGAAAGCAAAGATTGTGTCTATGGAAGTATTTGAAATGGGTTCAGCCTATAGTGACAATGTTGAACCAGCTTATTATGGGGAGGAAGCTCCAAAAGAAGAAATTCCACATGGTGAGTTAACGAATCATGATTTCCAATCAGGTGATTTGTCAGGATGGACAATTGTCGAAGGCAATGCCTTCACAGATGAACACGTTACGAACAAAAATGATTGGGGCTGGGGTGGTCCATTCGGGCAAGCTACAACTTCAATAGATCCTAACAGATACCATCTATGGGGCTTTCATCCTGATCATGGTGGAGATTCTGCAACAGGTGTGATGAAATCTGAAAACTTTACCCTTGGTGGAGATGGACAAATTGATTTCTTAACTTCAGGTGGTGCAGATGAGCAACTTTTATATATTGCTCTTGTAGATGCGGAAACAAATAAAATTTTAAAGAAAGCAACTGGTCATAATGGTGAATCCTACCGTCGTGTTCTCTGGGATGCATCAGAATTAATAGGTAAAAAACTATATATTCAAGTAGTCGATAAGCACACCGGTGGCTGGGGCCATATTAATATAGATGACGTAAATGTTCCTGTTCATATTGAATAAATGCCTGCGGAAGATGTGCCAAATTAGGAAGAAAAAGAGCCACCAACAGATGAAACAACTAATACAGGAAAAAATGATTCTGCAATAGAAAAATCAGAAGTAAATGAGTCTAAAAAAACTTAAGTAAACTGTCTAAAATAGCAGCAAAAGATCTTTTCCTGCTCTGGAATGGGAATCACTTCATTTTTAAAAATATCTGCCTTTCTGAATCTACTCAGAAAGGTTTTTTATTGGTAAGGTTAGTTTTTTAAAAATACGCCGATAAGCCGATTTCGCCGATATAATCAGGAATACACCGATAAATATCCGATTTCGCTGATATAATCAGGAATACGCCGATATATTTCAGATTCGGCCGATATATTCCGGATACTGCCGATATATTCTAGATACCGCCGAATAAAATATGGTAAGATTATTATCAAAAATAAAGTATGCGATTACAAAATATGTACTTTATCGAAAGATGAGTTATTTTTATATAATGAACCTTTAAGGAGTGAATTTAATGTGAAACCGAAAATTGAAGACGTTGCCAAGCTTGCTGGTGTCTCACCAACAACTGTTTCTAGAGTTTTAAACAATCGCGGCTATATAAGTGAAAAGACGAGAAAGAAAGTTCAGGAATCAATGGAACAATTGAATTATTATCCTAATGAAGTTGCGAGATCTCTGTTCATAAAGAAAACGCATTTAATAGGACTTATTTTTCCCACAACAAACAATCCTTTTTATGGTCAGCTTATATTTCATTTAGAAAATATATGTACTTCTTTAGGATATAAGGTTCTACTTTGCAATAGTCAAAATCGAGAAGATAAAGAGACAAACTATTTAAAAATGCTTCAAAGAAATCAAGTTGATGGGATCATAGCGGGAGCTCATAATAGGGGAATTGAGGAATATGATATACCCAAGTTGCCTGTTGTAGGAATTGATCGTTATTTATCGAGCAAGATACCTGTTGTCTCAAGTGATAATTATGATGGGGGAAAGCAAGCGACCCAATTGTTACTTAATAAAGGCTGTAAGCATGTATTCCATATTAATGGACCAGACTTTTTAGAAACTCCTGCAAATTTGCGAAGAAGGGCATATGAGGATGTCATGAGAGCTAATCAATTATCTCCTCTAACCTATGAATTTCCATATAGAGCGACAGCAGAAACAGTTCAAGAGATAATAAAAAAATTATTCGATGAAAATCCTCAGGTTGATGGTATTTTTGCAAGTGATGATCTAATTGCTTCGAAGGTCATAAGAGAGGCTAAGAAAAGGAAAATCAACATTCCTGCAGATTTAAAAGTAATTGGATATGACGGTACTGAAACAACTAGATTGTTGCTGCCTGAACTAAGTACGGTGGAACAACCCATTAAGGAAATCGCAGAAACGGCAGTTGAAATTTTAATTCAACAAATAAATGGTCAACACGATGACATTCAATTAGAAACAATCTTACCTGTTAAATTAATTGATAGTGAATCAACGTAGAAAGTAAGTGGGTTAAATCATCCCACTAAAACTTTCTCATAGGCTCTTTTCTAAAAGTTTGTTGCTCTAGGACCTGTAAAAATCGGCATTTGGATTTTTACTATACTCTTTAAATCCACATTAAAAGAATATTTGGAAGTAAATGAGCGAAAAGAGCACGAAGACAGGTTAAATACGTAAAGTAGAGCTATATACGAAAAACGACAATCTTTGCGAAAACAGCCTTCTCATAAAACGAATTGAAAGAAAATGATTGAAATTGATTGAAGTTGAAAAAAAATTTTGATTTAACATGTCATCCGGTTGACATATGAAACCGGATGACATATAATCATTTGTAAGGGGTTACAACAGATTAAACATTTCTAAATGTTGGTCTTACCCGAAAATGTTAGGTTTCAAATGTGTTAAAAAGAAAACGATTACCATAAGGAAGAAAATCAACTTTTGGTAACATCGTTAGTTTGGGAGATTTCAGAAATAGTCTAATAACATAATTGAAAGTGAGGAACGTATATGAAAGCGGAGGTTAGAGCCCTATCATCAGTTGATAATCCTACAAAACTTAATAAAAAGGTAAAATTCACAAAGATTTTTAACAATTACCAACTATATTTATTCCTTATGCCAGCTTTAATTTATTTCATTGTATTTCATTACTTCCCAATGTATGGGGTGTTAATAGCTTTTAAAGATTTTGTTGCAACAGAAGGAATTATGGGAAGTCCGTGGGTAGGATTTAAACATTTTGAACGTTTTTTCGATTCTTACCAGTTTTGGACACTTATCAAAAATACACTTGGTCTTAGTACTTTACAGTTAATCATTGGATTTCCACTCCCTATTATTCTTGCACTAATGATGAATCAAATTAGACATGAGAAATATAAACGCTTTGTTCAAACTGTTGTTTATGCGCCACATTTCATTTCTGTTGTTGTATTATCCGGTATGATCTATGTCTTCTTTTCAAATACTGGACTCATTAATAATTTTATTATGATGTTTGGTGGTGAATCCATTTCATTTATGTCAAAACCGGAATGGTTTAAACCATTATATATTGGATCAGGGGTTTGGCAAGAAACCGGATGGGCAGCGATTATCTATCTTGCGGCTCTTGCTGGTGTTAGCCCAGAGCTACACGAGGCAGCTGTAATGGATGGGGCAAACAAGTGGCATCGCATTTTACATGTTGATATCCCAGCAATCATGCCAACAGCAGTTATTCTTCTTATCTTAACAGTAGGTAATATCATGAACATCGGTTTTGAAAAGGCTTACTTGTTGCAAACACCATTAAATCAACCAGCTGCTGAAATTATCCCAACCTATGTTTATAAAATGGGTTTACAGCAGGCTCAGTATAGTTTTGCTGCAGCTGTCGGATTGTTTAATGCCATTATTAACTTGCTTTTATTAGTAGCAGTTAACAAGTTTGCGAAGAAATTATCTGGTCAGGGACTATGGTAAAAAAGGAGGTTGAAAGATTATGAGTTTACTAGCATTGAAAAAAACGACAAGAAGATCAAAAGAAGATAAAGTCTTCGATATGATTAATATTATTTTAGTGGCTATAATGGTTGTTTTAGTCGTTTATCCTCTATATTTTATAGTGATTGCGTCGATCAGTAATCCAAATATGATTTATGAGGGAAAAGTGTGGTTCTTACCGAAAGATATCACGTTTGAGGGATATCAAAGGATATTTAGTGACAGTAAGATTTGGCTAGGATATAAGAACTCGATCATCTATACATTTGTTGGAACGATTGTAAATGTTGCTTTTACATTAATGGCAGCGTATGCATTGTCAAGAAAAGACTTATATGGAAGAAACCTAATCATGTTTTTATTCCTATTCACCATGTTTTTTTCTGGAGGATTAATTCCTACTTATTTAGTTGTTAAGGATCTAGGCTTACTTAATACGATGTGGGCATTAATTCTACCAAAAGCTGTAGCTGTATGGAATGTAATTGTTGCTAGAACCTATTTTCAAACCTCTATACCGGACGAGATGTTAGAGGCTGCAAAAATGGATGGTTGTTCTGATGCAAAATTCTTTTGGAAGATTGTGTTGCCTTTATCAAAACCAATTGTTGCAGTCATGGTTTTATTTTATGCAGTTGGGCACTGGAACTCCTACTTTGATGCATTAATTTATTTAAATAATGAAAATTTGTATCCGCTTCAATTGATTTTACGAAACATCTTAATTCAAAATGAAGCCTCAACTCAAATGATGAGTGATCTTGATTCTCTTGCAGCAAAACAGAGGGTTTCAGAGCTCATTAAATACGGTGTGATTATTGTCGCTTCTATTCCACTATTAATCTTGTATCCTTTTGTTCAAAAGTACTTTGTTAAGGGAGTTATGATTGGTGGAATTAAAGGTTGATTAATAACCAAATTCATTAAGGGGGGGTGAGATGGTCCATCTTATACTCACCTGAGCATAGAATACAAAACTTTGAGGGGGAAAATGAAATGATTAGAGCAATGAAAAGAAGAATGGAAAAAAATAAGAAAAAGAAAACGTCAGTTGCCCTTGCCATCGGTTTAAGTGCGGCACTTGCATTAACAGGTTGTTCAAGCAAAGATACAGGCAGTAAGTCTAAGGAAGAAGCAGCATTTAATGAAACAGGGTTACCAATCGTTGAGAAAGAAATCACCTTAAATTTTGTTTCACCAAAAGCAGCGTTAGCACCAGATTATTCTGAAATGGTCATTTTTGATAGACTCCAAGAAGCGACAAATGTGAAAATAAATTGGAGTAATATCCCAGCAGATGGATATCAAGAAAAGAAAAATTTATTACTAGCAAGTGGTGATTTACCGGATGCTTTTTATGCCTCTGGCTTCTCGGATAAAGATCTAATACAACATGGTCAAAGCGGGACAATTATTCCTTTAGAAGAGTTAATCGATAAATATGCTCCAAACTTAAAGAAATTATTTGAAGAAAGACCAGAACTAAAACAAATTATTACAGCACCAGATGGACATATTTATTCCTTGCCTCGTGCTGAAGAGATGGATTTAATAGGTATGCCTAATATCATGTACATTAATCAAACATGGTTAGATAAACTTGACCTTGAAATGCCGACAACGTTGGAAGAATATCATGATGTGCTAAAAGCCTTCAAAGAAAAAGATCCAAATGGTAATGGCAAGCAAGATGAAATTGGTTTAACGTTCTGGTTTAATGGCTGGTGTGGAAATGAAGGAGATTTGATCGGTTTATTTGGTCTATCTGATTCTCCATTTGAAGCTGATCACCGAATTGTTAGAGATGGAAAAGTGATCTATGCTGCAACACAGCCTGAGTATAAAGAGGCAATTGCTTATTACCATAAATGGGTAAAAGAAGGTTTAATTGATCCCGAAGTTGTTACACAAGACACAGCACAATTATTTGCTAAAGGTAAAACGGAAGATCCTACATTAGGTTCATTTATATGGTGGGAAAATACAGAGGTTGTCGGTCCAGATCGAGTTGGCGATTACGCCGTTTTACCACCGTTAAAAGGAAAAGATGGAGAAATCAGAGTGGGCCGTTCTAATTATTCAGAGTATGGTAGGGATGCATTGGTCTTAACATCAGCAAATAACAATCCTGAAATTACGATGCGTTGGGTAGATCAATTATATGATCCAAAAATGTCCGCTCAAATTAACTGGGGACCGATTGGTGAAATCTATGAAGAAGATAAGAATGGCAAGTTGGTTAACAAAGAATTATCTGAAGGTGTAGCAATGGGAGAATTAAGACAAAAAGTGGCGCCAGGTGGACCATTCGTCGTCTTAAAAGAACATTTTGGTAAGGTTGTAGATATGGAACCAAGAGCAAAAGAGAGACTGGATATTCTTGATAAGTATTACAGACCTCATATGGTTGAGGAAAATTATCCGCAAATATTCTTTAGTACAGAAGAACTTGAAAAGATTAACACAATTGAACCAGAAATTAAGGAATTTGTGAAGCAGAAGGAAGCTCAGTGGTTAATTGAAGGTGGAATTGAAGAAGAGTGGGATGATTATGTCACTCAATTGGAAGCAATGGGCTTGAATGAATTAATGGAAATCTATCAATCAGGGTTGGATCGCTTTAACAAAGAGTTATAATGAATCTTTTTCAGAGGCCAGATGTTCATTTTATCTGGCCTCTGTTTATAAAAATCAAAAAATAGGTGATGTAAATGTATGGAGTAACAGCATTAGGAGAATTGTTAATTGATTTTACGCCTTCAGGCTATTCTGAAATAGGGCATGTATTGTTTGAAACAAACCCGGGTGGCGCTCCAGCAAATGTTCTTGCGGCTCTTTCCAAATTAAATATAAAAACCTCATTTATTGGGAAAGTAGGAAATGATCATTTTGGGCATTTGCTAAAAATTCAACTAAAAGAGAATGACATTGATACATCTAATCTGCTATTCTCGGAAAATGTTAATACAACGCTAGCTTTTGTTCATTTAGATCAAACTGGTGACCGTTCTTTTCATTTTTATCGAGAACCAGGTGCAGATATTAAGTTACAGAAAGAAGAAATTAACGAAGAATTGATTCAGCATTCAAAGATTTTTCATTTTGGATCATTATCGATGACTCATGAACCTGCCGCAACAGCTACGTTTACAGCATTACATTATGCAAAGAAACATAACTTGATGATTTCTTATGACCCTAATTTACGCATCCCTTTGTGGGATTCTCTAGAACGAGCAAAAGAAATGATCGAAAAAGGATTGAAATATGCTGATATTGTAAAGCTGTCTGAGGAAGAACTCGAGTTTTTAACAGGATATGACGATGTGGTAAAAGGTACCGAAGTCATTCAAAAACAATATCATTGCTCCCTTATCTTTGTAACATTAGGATCAAAGGGCTGTTTCTACAGATCTAAGAATGGTAGCGGAAAAACGGAAGGGTTTAAAGTAGATGTTGTTGATACTACCGGGGCGGGAGATGCTTTTGTCGGTGGTGCTTTATATAAGATCCTTGAGTCAAATAAACATGTAAACATGTTAAGTACAGTAGAATTGGATGAAGTTGCTACATTTGCTAATGCAGTGGGGGCTCTCGCAACGATCAACAAAGGTGGTATTCCAAGTATGCCTACAAAGGAACAAATTGAAAAGCTATTAATTAGCTAAAAGAAAATCATTCTTTAAGTAGAGGGAAAGGAAGTAAAAAACCAATGAACAATACTGAAATTAAACAACAATATTATACTGAAAGATATCGTCCACAGTTTCACTTTTCGCCAGAAGCTAAATGGATGAATGATCCAAATGGAATGGTATTTTATGAAGGAGAATACCACTTGTTTTATCAATACCATCCAAATGGAACAACATGGGGACCAATGCATTGGGGACATGCTATAAGCAAGGATCTTGTACATTGGGAACACTTGCCGATTGCACTAAAACCAGATGAGCATGGCGCGATTTTTTCTGGAAGTGCGGTTGTGGATTGGAATGATACATCTGGATTTTTCAATGGGAAGTCAGGTTTAGTTGCGATCTTTACTCATGCAGATACGTACCCTGATTCTGAACGTCCAAGACAAAGGCAAAGTATCGCATATAGCCAAGATAATGGTCGAACATGGGTGAAATATGAAGGGAATCCAGTTCTAGCAGATGAATCGATTACCGATTTTAGAGATCCGAAAGTGTTTTGGCATAAAGAAACAAATCAATGGGTGATGATATTAGCTTCAGGACAGACAGTTAGATTATATACATCAGAAAATTTTAAAACGTGGGAATTTGCAAGTGAGTTTGGACAAAAGGATGGTTCACATCAAGGAGTTTGGGAGTGTCCAGATCTTTTTGAATTAGCGATAGATGGGAATCCAAACCAGAAAAAATGGGTGTTATTTTTGAGTATAGGTGATGATCCCACTTATGAAGAAGGATCGAGAACACAATATTTTATCGGCGACTTTGATGGAAAGACGTTTACGAATGCTCATACACCAGAAACAACCCTCTGGATTGACCGCGGTCGAGATAATTACGCAGGAGTCAGCTGGTCAGATGTTCCACATGAAGATGGCAGAAGAATTTATGTCGGTTGGATGAGTAACTGGAGATATGCAAATGTAATTCCAACAAAAGAATGGCGTAGTGCGATGACGATACCTAGAACTCTTTCATTAAAAACATTGGAAGAAGGAGTGCGTTTGGTCCAAACGCCGGTGAAAGAATTACAAACAATTCGTGTAAATCCCGTAACGATTACAAATAAAACAATTATGCCTAACGAGAATCTTCTATCTGATATGAAGGGTAATTCATTTGAAGTGATAGCAGAGTTTGAACTTGGTACAGCACATGAATTTGGATTCAAAGTTTGTAAATCAGACAGTGAAGAAACGATTATTGGATACAATGTAGGAAAGAAAAAACTATTTGTTGATCGTACACAATCAGGAGATTCTAGCTTTAATGAGTCATTTGCTGGAATACATGATGGGGACTTAGCTCCAATTGAAAATAAAATAAGACTTCATTTATTTGTTGATTGGTCATCTGTAGAGGTATTTGGGAATGGTGGAGAATTAGTGATTACAGACTTAATCTTTCCAAATGAAAACAGTCAAGATATAGCGCTTTATTCAAAAGGCGGGGATGTAAGAATAAACTCGTTAGAACTTTTTATGCTAAAATCTACCTGGTAAATAACATAACAAGGTGATAGGGGGAATTGAAGGATGAATGGTAATAGACTACTAAACACGATGAATACGATTGTTGATTATATTCTCTTAAATTTATTATGGGTTATTGTATCAATCCCCCTATTCACTTTTTTTCCAGCAACAGCCGCAATGTTTGGTGTTGTCCGTAAGCGGCAGTTACAAAAGGATTCAGAAGGGATTTTTAAAGATTTCTTCACATTGTTTAAAGAGAATTTTAAACAAAGTTTCGTTTTATCAATTATTTGGAGTTTATTAGCCATTTTTTTATATTTTGATTATTTGTTTATCAATCCTGAAAACTCCATCGTTCACCTTATTCTTTATATTGTCTTAATGATTGGGCTTGTTTTGTTTAGTGTGATAACAATCCATCTTTTTCCAATCATGGTACATTTTGATTTGAGTTGGAAATTAGTGATAAGAAATGCGTTTTTCTTTTCACTTATGAATCCTATTCTAACTGTTTTCTTATTAGTAATTGTGGCAATAGGAGTGATCATTATATATACTTTTCCAGCTGCGATTTTTATTGTAGGTAGTCCACTAGCTTATATCATTTATTATTTATCTCAAATATTTTTTAATCAAGTAATGACTAAAAAGGAAATGAATTAAAATAGTCGTTTGGAATAGAGCATATCCATGTAGCTTTTTCTGATTACTTATCATTTGCGATTGAACATTACAAATGGCATTTCCATTAAAAATGCACTACTTGATCAAATTAAAATTCTTTATGTTAAAGAGTTTCAAATTGGACTTTAGGCAAGGTAGTTAATAAAAGAGAAATTAGCAGTGCCCATTTATAAACAGGTTTGAATTGAAAGTTGATACATCAATGCTCGGACTAGGTAATGAAAAAATGAGATTGTTCCAAGTATAAAAGTAGACTCAATTAGATTATTAGATATTTTTACTGAAATTTTATATTTACAGTATCTTCATTAAATCTTTGTTAATTTAAATTATAAATGACCACATTCTCTTAAATTTCCAAAAAATAGTACAGACTTATTTTTTATTGATTTTTATAAACTGTCTTTACTATCCATAACCGAAAACGTTGATTTACCAATACTTATTTAACTTAATTTTTAATATTTACCCCCTATTTATTCCCACTTAATTTTGACAGGGTAGGGGTCGAGGGTTCGAATCCCTCTCGAATCATCAAAATGATAAGCTTTAATCTCTTGTATGAAAGGGATTGGGGCTTTTTTGTATTAATTTCAAAGCACTCCTAGGAATAGTAGGCATAGCACAATCCGTAAAAAAGTAGAAGTTAACTAGTATTAAAATTGATCATTATATTGCTTACAGTTTTTTTGAATCCCAGTATTTATGTTCTAATGTAACTACTATCGAAAATGTAATTACAGAAAAATTAGTGAAGCCATCTGTAAGAAAGATTTAAGGGTATATTATCGACTGAAGTGAATTTAGAATACACAATGTACATGAACGAATTCAATTAATTTTTGGTGAATCTTATGGTGTAACAATCTCTAGTGAATTGAATGAAGGTACAAAGGTTAGAATTACAATACCAATAGTATAAATAAGTGTTCATTTTATTGAGTGCTTTGTCCAACATACAAAATCCTTTGCTTTTTATTCTAGATATTGTATGTTGGACAGGCATTTTTTTATGGAACAATGTTTGATATAAAAAAATAATAATACCTAAATATATTACAAATCCAAAAAGAAAGCGTGTTCATTACCAAAAAAAACACAAAATTATGAAAATATCTTCCTAATGGAACAAGAACCATATGTGCTACCATAATACCTGTAAGGGAGATAACGCTTTCAGAGATTAAAACACATGGGGGACTTAAATTAAGGCTCTGTTAGGGCTCACTGTTGATTTTGGCACTTTGTTGATTGGAGCGAACGCCTGCAGCGGAAATCAACAACCAAGTTTAACAGAATACCTAATTAATGCTAATGAAAATATGTCATACGAGTTTATGATAAGTAGACTTTCTTAGTAAAAAACTCTCAGAGTATAGACTTATTTTTCAATTTACTCTGAGATTAGTATTTTAAATTTTACTAAAGGAATAAATGAAAGCGTTACCAATGTTTTGTGGGTACTCTAACTTCTTAAAGGAGGTGATTGTTTTCGGTTGATATATTGAATGGTAAGGCCAAATGTCTTTGGGGAATCTATTAAAAGGTATAGGGAAGGGGAATCACAGTTGATACAAGTACATGTTAGAAGATTGTTAATCTATTGTATTGTTTTACTTCTTACAATCGGTGGATTCTTACCAAGATTTACTCAAATTAGCTACGCAGATGATATACCTGGAAATAGCAATGATGAAACAATCACTTTAGATCCAAGCTACCAGCATGAACAATTTGATGGATGGGGAACAGCGTTAGTTTGGTTTGCAAATGTAACAGGTGGCTGGCCTGATGATATAAAAAATCAATTGGCTAATGACCTCTTTGGAGAGGAAGGTTTAAATTTTAACATTGCTCGATATAACATTGGGGGAGGGGATTCTCCGGAAACGACTCCATATATGCGTAAAGGAGGAGCAGTGCCAGGCTATTGGAATCGACCTGCTGAATTCGGCCCACCTGAAGAGGATTCTGAAACATGGACAGAACAAGAGAATTGGTGGGGACCACAAAATGATAACCATTGGAATTGGGATGCGGACGCAAATCAACGTTGGTGGTTAGAAGCTGCTAAAGTGAGAGGTGCTGATACATTTGAAGCATTCTCAAATTCTCCACCTTATTTTATGACTCAAAGTGGTTATACATCAGGAAACTGGAATTCTTGGGACGACAATATAAAACCAGATCAATTTGAAAACCTTGCTACCTATTTAACTACAGTAGTAGACCATTTACAAAAGGACATGGATATTGAATTTAAAACTCTTTCACCTGTGAATGAACCAAATACTGGATATTGGAGAGCGAAAGGAAGACAGGAGGGATCAAACTGGTCTCCAGCTTCACAAGCTAAGATCATTAATGCAGTAAAAAAACAATTAGATGAAAAAGGTCTTAGCACAGTCGTGTCGGCGATGGATGAAACAAACCCACAAAAATTCAGACAAAATTGGGAGCAATATAATAGCACAACTAGAAATAATATTGGACAGTTAAACGTACATACTTACGGTCCTACACAGCAGATTGGTGCAAGAGATATTGCAAAGGGTGCAGGTAAAAAACTGTGGATGTCTGAAGTAGACCTTAGTGCAGGTAGCGAACAAAATCATGAAGATATCATACCAGGTCTTGCATTATCTCAGCGAATTACAACTGATATTCAACAATTGGAATCAGAAGCATGGATACTCTGGCAAGCAATTGAAGACGAAGTTAATATGAGCCCAGAACATGAAAATGGCAACTGGGGACTAATTCAAGTAGATTTTGATCCAGCTGATTTCGGAAACGTAGAAATTTATAAAAATAAAAAATACTATGCAATGGGAAATTACAGTAAGTTTATTCGACCAGGATACCAAGTGATTAGCTCTAATAACAGCAGCACATTAGCCGCTATAAACAAAGATGACGATTCTGTTGTTGTGGTTTATACGAATTCTACGACAGAAGAGAAAGCTATTAACTTTGATTTATCAGAATTTGAAACAGTAAAAACAAGTGCAAAAGCAACACCATATGTTACATCAAAAACTGATAATTTAGTCCAAAAATCCAATGTAACGATCTCAGATAAAAAGCTTTCAGCAGTAGTACAACCACAATCGATTACAACTTTTGTTGTATCTGGTGTATCTGGAGTGAATAAGGATAACGTATTCTTGAATCATGACGATGAATACAAATTTTTCAATAAAAACAGTGGGAAAGTGCTTGATATTGGACAAGATGGAAAATCAATTGTCCAAAAAACAAATATACGTGAAGAAGTAAGTCAAAACTTTAGTATTCAAAAAATGACAGACGGGTATAGCTCAAAAGAAATCTATAAAATAGTTAACACTGCTAATGGAAGCGTACTTGGTGTAGAGAATGGTTCAGTTGTACTTCAAAACAATGAAGATTCTATGAATCAAAAATGGATTCTGTCAACGTATGGAAATGGTGAATACACCTTCATAAACGTTCAAGACGGAAATCTACTAGAAGTAGGTGGTGAATCGAAGGAAGAAGAAGCAAAAGTTGGGGTGTGGAAACCTTCAACAGGTAACCACCAGCAATGGAAGGTCGTAAAAGCTGGTATCACTGAAGTAGAGCCAGTTAATGTTGTTGTTACAAAGAAAAAGACAGCACCAGTATTACCTTCAGAGGTAACGACAATTTATGGTAATGGTGAAAAGGTTCAGAAAAAGGTAGTTTGGGAACAAATCGATCCAGAATTATATGCAAAGGAAAATATTTTCAAAGTTGAAGGATCTGTTGAGGGAACAACCATTAAAGCAGTAGCAACAATAACAGTCAGTAAAATTGAAAGTATTGAACCTATTAAGGTAAAAACAACTCCAGGTAACGCCCCAATATTACCGAGTGAAGTAAAAGCAAAACTGCAAATTGCTACATCTGGAAATGTAACTGTTAATTGGGATGAAATTGATCCAAATCAATATGCAAATTTAGGCAAGTTCTCAGTAAAAGGATCTATTTCGAAAAGTCCAGTTAAAGTAATTGCCAATGTCCAGGTGACAGAACCAGCACTACAAAATTTAGCATTAAATCCTTCCGGTTCAGATAATGAGTACCCGAAAGTGAACGCTTCCTTTACTGGACAATGGGATAGCACAAGGCATGCCAATGATGGAATTATCTCTAGTGCAAGATGGACGAACTGGGATCCAAATAACTGGAGAGAAGAAGATTGGGTTGCCATTGAATTTGACAAAGAGGAAACAGTATCACAAGTAAAATTTCACTTCTATGATGACAACGGTGGTACAAGACCAGCAAAATCTTTACGACTTGAATTTTTGGACGGAACAGAATGGAAAGAAATTGAAGGAACTCAAACAGATGTTCAGAATAAGGAACTAACAATTGACTTTGCTCCATTAGAAACAAAAAATATTCGTGCAGTAATGAATGCCAGGGAAGGTACTTGCATAGCCATTTCTGAAATGGAAGTATTAGGGATTGGTGAAAATGATATTCCAGGTCAAAGTGGTAATGCGACATTAGAAACGATGCTTATTAATGGGAAACAATTAAAAGAATTTGATAAGGATACATTAAATTATAGTGTTGAAGTAAAGAAAAAAGATCATGAAATCCCGACTATTGAGGTAGTAACAAATGATTTATTTGCAACCTATCAAATTGAAACACCATCTTCAATACCTGGAGAAGCTGTTATTACTGTTACATCAGAAAATGGGAAGAATAATACGAAATATACAATTTTATTTAATGAGAATAAGTAAAATTAGAGTCAAAAGGTCAGTAGTTTTTACTTTGTACTGGCCTTTTTTGGTGTTTATTTATTTGGAATTATAGAAATCTAAAAATAGTCCAATTTCCAATGAATTCTTAATAATATTGGAAAATAATTAAGAAAAAATTGCAACTTTTTCAAAATTTTTTCTATTCACTCTTCCTTGTAAACGCTCTATTATATAAAATATACCAACTGAGAGTTGAATAGATTAGATTTACTTTAAGCTTTATGGCTACAGTGGAAAGGGAAAAATCGTTTTAAAAAAACTAACAGCAGTATAGTTTGTTTTTATTGGAAAGTTTAAAAGATAATATATTATTTAAAGTAATAAAGAGGGTTTAGTAGAAGAAATTATAAATAATAAGGGGAGTATTATTTATGAATCAATCTAATGTAATAGAGATCATGAAGAGTATAGATAACTATCGTATCGATATGTATGAGTTAGCCATGAAAAAAGGTATAGCTGACCCGGATGTCATAAAATTGAGTCAAGATTTAGATAAAAAGATTATTAACATAATGTATATAAAAAGAAATAAAATGTGGGAGAATTAATAATTTATAAAGGTAAATAGAGTTAAAAAGCTTCTTCACAAAAATAGTGCGGAAGCTTTTTAACTCTATTTAAATATTCAGATTGAAAAAGATATAGTCATTACGAAATTAAACTGAAAAAACTTGCTTTTGATTTTTAAATTGTTTTGTTGTCAACCCAGTTACTTTTTTGAAGGTTCTGCAAAAATAATGTGAATCACTATATCCAACTTGATAGGCAATTTCATAGGTTTTATTATTTGTCGTCTTCAAAAGATCTTTGGCCATATCAATTCGGGTGTTCGTTAAATATTCGATTAATGTTTTACCTGTCTCTTGACTAAACATATGGCTTAAATAGGAGGCGCTTACATTTACAGCATCTGCAACAGCTTGAAGAGATAATTGAGAGTCAGAAAAATTTCCGTTAATATAGTCTACTGCCATTTGTACCGATGTAGAGTATTTGCTAGTTAAACGATCTCTAGTTGATATAACGAGGTGTAGCATTTCTTCTATATAGGTTAGAACTTCATGATAATTCCTAATCCAGCTTGCTTTCATTTCTAATTGATTAATTTCTTGCATAACTTCAAGATTATCCATTTCTATTTCCTTTAAATAATGTGAGATCGTGATGGTAAAGTCCATTAAAAAATAATACATCGTAAAAGGAGAACGAACATTTCCTTTTTCTAGATAAGATGAATAAGAACGAGCAAAACTAGAAATATCACTTGATAGTCCAAATTTTAGAAAGTCAATTAAATCTCTTCTGTTAAAATGTTGCAATTCTTTTTTGGACTCTATGTCTATTTCAGTTTCCTTCGAACTGTATTTATGAATAATAGTTGAATAGCTTTTCTCTTCATCGGCTTCTGAGAAGGATAAGGTAATACCTTGAATACGGCTTTCTACTCTACCGATTCCAAAGATTAATGGGTTCTCAGGCTGTAGCTCTTCATGTGCAAGCAAGCGCTGTCTGATTATCTCGGACTCCCGTTCAAGTGTCTGTTTAGATTCTCCCATCATAATAAAAATAGATTCTTTCAATTTTCTACTAAATCGCAAACAATCATATTCATCTTCTATCCAGTTAATGGAATCTGAATCAATCGTACATTCTATGATGATGATATAATAATAACTTGAGATAAGATTGATATTTAAATTAGAAGCTTCTTTAATTGCCTCTGAAAAAGTGTACAACCCTTCACAGAGTTCATATAGAAATTTATCTCTAGAAGCAGATTTACTTTGCAATACTTGATTTTCTAAGTCACTTAATCTTTTATTGTTCATTTCTTCCTCATCAATTTTTGAGGCTACTTTTAATAAAATATTAAGTAAATCTTGTGAACTAACAGGCTTTAGGCAATATTCAGTCACTTGGATACGCATTGCTTCTCTTGCATATTCAAATTCATCATGTCCACTAAGTATAATTATTTTTATAAATGGCATTTTTTCGCGAAGAATACGACTGAGTTCCAATCCGTCCATAAAAGGCATTTTAATATCTGTAATGACGATATCTGGTTGGTGTTTTTCGATTAAAGGAAGGGCAATCTCACCGTCTGAAGCATCACCACAATAAATAAACCCTTCGCGATTCCAATTAATACTTTTCCCAATCCCTTCACGGATAGCCATTTCATCATCTACTAAGAATACTTTTTTCATTTAAATCCCCTCTCTGCTGGAATGATTATACTAACACGCGTGCCGGAACCATACCAGCTATTGATTGTTAAACCAAAAGGCTCTCCATAGTGTAAGAGAATTCGTTGATGAACATTTACCATACCAAAGCCTCCTTGATCTTTTTCAAATGGGACCCCTTGAGATAATTGCAATCGAATATCGTTTAACTTATCTTCTTTCATTCCAATACCGTTATCGATAACATCAATAGAAATATATCCTTCTGGGGTAAAATCGCCTTTAATTCTGACGAATCCCTTGCCGCGTTTATTTTTTATTCCGTGATATATTGCATTTTCGACAATTGGTTGAAGTGTTAATTTAATAATTTCATAATTTAAGATATCTTCATTTAAATGAAATGTTACATCTAAAATATCTTGATAACGCATCTTTTGAATTGTGAGATAATTTCGGATATGTTTAATCTCATCTTCCAATGGAATCCAATCTTTCCCTTTACTTAATGAAATTCTAAAAAAGTGTGACAATGCTTTAGTAATTTCAATTACTTGTTGACTTTTTTTTGCCTCTGCCATCCAAATAATTGTTTCAAGTGAGTTATATAGAAAGTGTGGATTGATTTGGGCTTGCATAGTACGTAATTCTGCAATTTTTAATTGTTTTTGTTCATTAACACTTTTCGTTAGTAGAGCCTTGATTTTCATAATCATACTATTAAAATTTTCACCTAGGTCTGCAATCTCATCTGTACCTTTGTTATCGAGCTGCACATCTAGATCCCCTTGAGAAACTTGTTTCATTTTCTCTTTTAATATACGAAGTGGAAGAATTAATCTTGAAGTAATAAAGAAATATAATCCAATGGTAAAAATTAAAATTGAGCCTACAGTTAATACAATTAGACTTCTAATTTCATTTGCTTCTTTTGTAATGTCTAATAACTGTGTGTATCTAATGAATTTCCATCCAGTTAATTCAGATGTATCAAAGACGAAAAATGTTGCACCTTTCGTAAAATAGCCAAAGTGGTTTTCTTCAATTGTTTTTCTATCAGAGATAGATGAAGTCTTTGCAAATTGTGGATGTGAAAATAAAATATTACCCGATTCAGATTCGATTTGAATTGTACCGGTAGTTCTTACTGAAGCTTCATGAAGAATACCCTTAAAAACGGAAGCTTTAATAACAATATTAATAAAACCAATTACTTCATTGGAATTATCCGAAACGATTGTACTTGTCATAGAAAGTGCTGGATTACTGTTTTTATAGATTGGTTCGATCAATGTTTTAGTTGGCTCATCAAGTAGTTTCACAAATGGAGGTTTAGTGAGTGACTGACTATCTAATTGATGCACCCCTCGGTCTTCACTAACCGCTTTCCCATCAAGACCAATAATTTTAATATTCATGATGCTATCACTATATTGATAACTTTCTCTGTAAAGCTTTATCATTCCTAAAATACTTTTCGATTCCTCAGCAGTATTTTGTTTGTCAATTAAAAATTGAACAGTGCTATCCTTTTTCCCAATTTCAGTAAACCGTTTAATATCCTGAATAACATCATCAAATTCTCTGCGTAGTTGTGTGACTTGGATTTGCGCTAATGAATATGATTTTTGGGCAACAATATTGTAAGATTTCATATATGAAATCACCCCAACAAGGATGAGAGGAATTACCGTTAAAAAAAGGAACATCATTAGAAATTTTGTACGTAAACTTGAAACAATCCATCTTTTGAATTTCATAATCTAACCAACCTGTCAGTAGTATAATAAGTAGATTTGTTCTCAATTCGAATAAATGTTATATGTGTTTTGTTATTATATTTTAAACTGCCTAATGTTATCTTTCATTTCTTGAATTCGTTCTACAAGTTTATAAGATGCATCGGAAACTTCTTCAAGAGTAGTCAGTTGTTCTTCTCCCATGGCTGCAATCCCAGCAACTTCTGCATTCGTAATTTGAGAGCTCTGCTCAATGTCTGAGATCATTTGACGAACAGAAAGCATCTGATCAAATGCCTCCTGCATGTCTTGCTTTATACTTTCAATTTCAACTTGCTGTCTATTTCTAATGGAACGAATCGTTTGGAATCCACTCTTTATTTGCTCAGTTTTTAATCTGCTAACTTGAATATTTTCTAGAGTTTCAGAGTTTTGTTTTCTGATTGAAGATGTTAGGCTCAAGATATGGTTTATTTTGTAATCGGAGTCTTGTGAAACCTTGTTTGTTTCATCAGAAACTTCCTTTATTCGAGTTAATGCGTTTTCTATCCTTTCATTTGCTAAGCTTTTAGGCATTTCATTTATTAGAGTAAGGTAAAATAAACTAGACTCGCGTGCAACAAGTTTAATTGATCGTAAATATTCATTCATTTCCCCTGACATTTTCTGAAGTTCTTCTGTATCTCTGTTTACTTGATGTATAGTTTGGCTTATTTTCTCAAGTTGCTGTTGGAAGGTAACAAGTTCATGACTTATTTCATTTGTAATATGTAAGGTTTCATTTGATTGAAGGTTTATTTTATTTGATTTTCCTAGTACTTCGTTATATTTAAAAAGTAAATGCTCAAATGTAGATACTGATTTTTGAATCAGTTTATCTTGTGTTTGAAGATTGATCGAAATTGTTTGTGTTGCTTCAGCAACTTCTTCCCCAGCAAGTCGGTTTTCAAGAATACTTTGATGTATATCCTTTGAAGTTAAAACGACTAAATCATTTGTATTTCTTACGCTTAAGATAATATCCTTTAAATTATGAAACATTCGATTATAAGAACGACATAATTCTCCTATTTCATTCTTAGAAGGATTTGCTATAGCTCCTATCGTTAAGTTTCCTTCTGCAATTTCATTTGTTTTTTGTCCTAAACTACGAATAGGTTTTACAAAACTTCCTGATATATATATTGCAAATAGAAATGAGAGTATGATAACGGCAATAAATGCACAAATATAAATAGTTATGTCTCTTTTTAAGTTAGTTGAAATGATATTCTGTGATTCCCCTTTTACCAAAAGGGTTTTTTGTAAGAGTGACTGAACCTTTTCATCGATGAGGTCTGTAAGAATTGTAATATATTCATAGGTAATATTTCGTGAATCTGCAGGAACATTTTCTTGGATTTGCTCTCCAAGCTTGTCAATATATTCAGTCGTAGTAGTTAATGTTTGGCGAACCTCTGAAATTTCCTTAGTAAAATGGCCATTTTTATCATCCCGTTCAATTTTTTCTAGGTTTTGATACATATTGTTAAGATGATCATATTGAGTACCATTTTCAAAAAGTACTTTTCCGTATGCAATATCCCTAATCTCCTCATCTAGCTTTTGCTTAAGTGAACCATTAATTGAATTCGTCAATATGATCGTTTCCATCATTGCACTATATTGACGAACATATCCGAGGAAAAGATAGATTTGTACGCAGTTAATTGTTGCGAGCCATAATAAAATGACCATGAAAACAAGTATTAATCTTTTTCGTAATGATAGATCAGATAACTTTGGATGCGCTTTCAATTCTAATCCCCCTTCCTAGACCTATTTTACTATAGTAAGAGTTAAAAGTAGATAAAAATATTTTACACTTTTTTAAAAAATTTTGTAGTTTTTTAAATGAAAAGCAATCTATAAACTAAATGAATTTACAATTTTTTCGAAAGTTATTCCATTCACCTTTTAAATGTAAACGCTTTATAATTGGGGTACTCCAATTCAAAGAATGATACTAAAAAATATTTTTGAATTGAGAAAGAAAAGGGGAGAATCGAATGATGAAAAAATTATTTAAGAGAAAAACAGTGCTCTTCCTTATGATGTCGCTCATGCTTTTATTGGCTGCGTGTAGTTCATCAGGTACAGGGGGGCAATCAGGATCTAGTACTAGTTCAGGAGATTCTGAGTCTAGTGATAAGTTAGTAATAGGTTTTTCACAAGTAGGTGCTGAAAGTGAATGGAGAACAGCAAACACGAAGTCAATGCAGGATGCCATTAAAGCTGCGGGCCATGAATTAAAATTCTCAGATGCCCAACAAAAACAAGAAAATCAAATTAAAGCACTCCGTTCGTTTATTGCACAAAAAGTAGATGCAATTGTCTTCTCTCCAGTTGTTGAAACAGGATTTGAAACGGTATTACAAGAAGCAAAGGATGCAGGAATTCCAGTCTTTCTTGCTGACCGTGCTGTAGATATTGAAGATGACTCACTCTGGGTAACATTTTTAGGTTCAGACTTCGTTGAAGAAGGTAGAAAAGCTGCAAATTGGTTAGTGGAAGAAACTGCTGATGCAGAAGGTGATGTCAATATTGTTGAGCTTCAAGGTACAGTAGGCTCAGCACCTGCAATTGATCGTAAAGAAGGATTTGAGGAAGTAATCAAAGATCATCCAAATCTTAAAATCATTAAATCTCAAACAGGTGACTTCACACGTGCAAAAGGAAAAGAAGTTATGGAAGCGTTCTTAAAATCTGATGGAGAAAACATTGATGTTTTATACGCTCATAATGATGACATGGCCATTGGTGCGATTCAAGCAATTGAAGAGTATGGTTTAAAGCCAGGTGAAGACATTAAAATCATCGGAGTAGATGCGGTAAGAGGAGCATTCGAAGCGATGGCAGCAGGTAAAATGAATGTAACAGTTGAATGTAACCCTATGTTCGGTCCACAAATGGTTGAATTGATTGAAAAACATATAGCTGGGGAAGAAATTCCGAAGCGTGTAGCTGTAGAAGAAAGCATGTATACAATGGATCAAGCGGAGGAACTATTATCAGCTCGTGAGTATTAATGAAAAAAACACAAAGGTCACTAGGGTAACATTATAAGTAATGTAACTAGTGGCTCTTTGTTGATTTGTTATGAATAATTTTTGAAGGAAATCAGATGAATATGGAGGTAAGAAAGTTAAGTTTTATAGTGGAGCCAGGGTCTCATATGTAGAGTAATTCTACTTATGAGGAAATCCTGGCTTTTTAGTATCAAAATAAGGGTCTATCCTCAATAATTTCCCATTTTAGTTACAAAAAAATTGCAATGCACCAAAAAATTTTGAAGTTTTTGAACTCTTAACTGGAAAAATACAAAATGAATTTACAGTATTTTCGAAAGTTACTCCATTAACCTTGTGTATGTAAACGCTTTATAATTAGGAAGTAGCAAATTCATAAGGGAAAAGTTTTTTAAGAGACCATTTTTAAATAGTTAATTTAAGATACTAGTAAACTCTTCCCATTTTACTAAAAAGTAAAAATAACTACGACAAAATACTATATCTATAGGTTCATCTACTTCTTTAGATCTCTTCTCAATTCATCTAATAAATACTTAATATTATATCCTTTAACATTATAACAATTAAATAATTGTAAAAAATTGGTCTATTTGAATTCTTGTTAACCTTACAGAAATACATTCATTTCTAGGTAGAGTAACATTTTACATTAATTGAAAGGGGGGATTGTAAACATTATTTAATAACATTATGAAGGTGGTGCCATAAAAAAGAATGCTTTTAAATAAGTAATAGAAAGATTTCTATTATTAGGCTTATTACAGATCGTTAAGCGTTATTAGCAAAGGAGATAAAGTGCTATGAAGGGTAAAAAGTGGTTATCGCTATTTATGACAATAGTAATATTAATTTCACTTCTCCCAATACCAGTGATTCAAGCAGAGGAGATTGTTAATGTGGAAGACAGCTTAGTTGCACATTATGATATGTCAATAGCTAATGGTAAGTTAAAAGATGTGACGAACAGTGGATTTAATGCAGAATATGTTGGATTTACTGAAGGAGACTTCTTAGAAGAAGAAAACGACAAGGTCTTAAACTTCACTGGTGATAAGTCTAAATATGTAAAATTACCTGTGGGGCTTATTAATGATGAATCATTCACCATTGAAACAACATTTAGTACAAGTACAAGTTCTTCACATTGGCTTTACAGTATTGGTAACAAGACAGGCATTTGGCCTAATGTGAAAAATTATATCTTTTTAAATCCAAAACAAGGGAATGGATCTGTTAGATTTGGTATTAAGGACTCCAATAAGGAACTTCTATTTCAAAATGCTACGATTGATTCAAGGGAATATAATACATTTACAGCGAGTTTTAAAGAAGGGGAAATATCCCTTTATCTTAATGGGGAACCAGTGGGAACACTACCACATACCTATTCTGTAATGGACATTTTAAAAGAAGGTGTTGATTCTACAGCTAATTATATTGGATTTATTGGAAAATCACTATATGAGCCTGATGCTGCATTTACTGGAAAATTAGCTGATTTTAAAGTATATAACTACACATTATCTGCAGAAGAAGTTAAACAAAATGCAACATTAACAGATGAGGAAATTGTTGAATTAGCAAAAGCTAACTTGGAAATTCCAAATGCAGATGACATCCGAGGCAACATTACGTTACCTACAAGCACTAATAATGGAGCAACGATCACGTGGGAAACGGACAGACCAGATGTAGTAAATGTAAATAAAGCAGAAAATGAAAATTATGATGATATTCCTGCTGGTATTGTGACAAGACTGGACACAGATACACAAGTAAAATTAACAGCCACTATTACTTCTGGTGAAGTAAGTGATACAAAGCAAATTCTACTTACCGTTAAGGCAAAACCGAAAAAAAAGAATTTCACTTCTTATTTAATGACTCATTTTACAGGTGAACATGATATAGGGGAACAGATTTATTTTGCTAGTAGTACAGATGGTTTAATCTGGAAAGACTTAAATGATAGTAATCCAGTATTAACGTCTGATATAGGTGAAAAGGGTGTGCGTGATCCCTATATTTTACGTTCAGCAGAGGGAGATAAATTCTATATCATAGCAACAGATTTAAGAATTGCGAATGGTAAAGGATGGTCTGACGCGCAAAGGAATGGAAGTAAATCTCTTATTGTTTGGGAATCTACCGATCTAATAAATTGGTCAGAACCAAGAATGGTAGAAGTGGCTCCACCAAACGCAGGTGATGCATGGGCACCAGAAGCATTTTATGATGAAAAGACAGGAGAATATGTAGTATTTTGGGCTTCAAGGCTTCCGAATGGTGAAGGCGATTTTGGACCACATGATATTTATTATGCAAAGACTAGAGATTTCCATACCTTTACAGAACCAAAAGTGTTCATTGACCGTCCAGGTGATACTCATATTATTGATACAACAATCATCAAAGATAATGATATGTATTACCGATACTCAGGTGATGGACAAATAACGATAGAAAAAACTGATCAAATACTTGGCACATGGTCAAAGGTTGGAACAATAGAATCTTCAACAGGATTAACAGGTCATGATGTAGAAGGACCGTTAATTTTTAAATTTAATGATAGAAAAGAATGGAATTTAATGGTCGATCAGTATGCCACTGGGAAAGGATATCTTCCGTTACTAACTACTGATCTATCAAGTGGTGAATTTACTAAATTAACAACTTCAGATTATTCCTTAGGCTCAAACAAAAAGAGACATGGTTCTGTCTTACCTATAACACAAGAAGAGTACGAAGCTGTCATGGCGAAATGGAGCAAATTGGTCGAAGCACCTGATGAAGAAGAACAAGAAGAGCCAATTCTTGAGTATAACTTTGAAGAAGCAGCTACAGGCGGTACGATTCAGGATGATTCAGGCAATGACTATGCTGGTACTTTGAATGGAAATACTGCTTATGTAACAGATGAAGAAAAGGACTCAAAGGTGCTATATCTAGACGGAACAGCAAATACCTTTGCTGCCTTCCCAACCGGTTTCTTTGATGGAAGAGACAAAGTAACCATTTCCATGGATATTAAAGCGGAAACAGTATCAGGAAACTTCTTTACCTTTACAGTAGGTAAGAATAACCAAAAATATATGTTTTTAAGAACACGTGATACTGAAATAAGAAATGCAATTACAGTCAACAGTTGGTCTAGTGAGCAAGAAGTTAAAACGAATACACCATCTATTAAAAGCAAGTGGATGAATATCAAACTTGTGATTACACCTACAAGTATGAAGATGTATAAGGATGGTATTGTTGTAGCTGAAAATAACAATGTAACAGTGGCAATGAAAGACTTAGGAGCAGATTTATCCGCATACTTAGGAAAATCCTTCTATTCAGGAGATCAATACTTTAAAGGATATTTCGACAATGTAAAGGTTTATAATCGTGCTCTCTCAGAATTCGAAGTTCTAGAAATGACCATCGAACCGACTGGAATTGGTAATTTCGAAGTGCCTGGTCAAAAAGGTAAAGCTGAAATTGATACGAAATCCAATACAATTACAGTTCATGTTAAAGAGGGACAAGGTACAGATGTAACTAAATTAACACCAACTATTACTCTTTTACCTGGTTCTACAGTAAGCCCAGCATCAGGCGAAGCACAAGATTTTACAAACCCTGTTACGTATACGGTGACAGACAAAGATGGAAATACCAAGGAATGGACTGTGAGTGTTGAGGTATATCCATCAGCTACACTACCAGGTCTTTATGCAGATCCACAAATCGCTGTATTTGGAGATACGTATTATCTTTATCCTACAACAGATGGATTTGAAGGCTGGTCAGGCTCACAATTTAAAGCGTTTTCTTCAAAGGATTTAATCAATTGGAAGGATGAAGGTGTCATTTTAGATCTTGCAACAGATGATGTGACTTGGGCAGATAACCGTGCTTGGGCACCAGCAATTGGAGAAAAAGACGGTATGTATTATTACTATTTCTCTGCAGACACAAACATTGGTGTAGCAAAATCTTCATCCCCAACTGGACCATTTGAAGATGCTTTAGGTGAACCATTAGTACCAAGCGGAACATATCCAGGTCAAGCGATTGATCCATATGTTTTTACAGATGATGATGGTCAGTCTTACTTTTATTGGGGGAATGGAAACCTTTTTGGTGCTAAGCTAAATGATGATATGGTTTCTTTTGCAGAGACTCCAGTCAATATGACACCACCTAATTTTAGAGAAGGTGCTGTTGTATTTAAACGAAACGATATTTATTACTTAATGTGGTCAGAAGATGATACACGTAGCGAAAATTATCAGGTTGCTTATGCAACAGGAACATCTCCAATGGGACCTTGGACAAAGAAGGGGGTTATTTTGAGTAAAGATTTAAGCCTTGGAATAAAAGGACCAGGTCATCACTCTATATTAAACATACCCAATACGGATCAATATTATATCGTTTATCACCGTCATGCGATTCCAGATGGTAATGGTTTTAACCGCGAAGTAATGATTGACAAAATGGAGTTTAACGCGGATGGTACGATAAAACAAGTAAAACCAACTTTAAAAGGTATAACTGAACCAGTTTATGTAGAGAAAGGAGATACAGAAAGTCCGGAAGGTCGCTTTACAATTAATTCTGGCGCGGAGTTCACAAATGAATCTGCTGTTACTTTATCTCTTGAAGCTACGGATGATAGTAGCGGAGTTCATCAAGTACGCTATTCAACTGATCCAAAAGAATGGTCAGATTGGGAAGCGTATACAACATCAAAAGAATTTACGTTACCATCTGGTGATGGCGAGAAGACAGTATTTGTAGAATTTAAAGATCAAACTGGAAATATTAGTGAAACATACCAACAAAAGGTCATACTGGATACTACTTCTCCTGTAATCGAATTTACGGGTCATCACGATTCTTATTCTATCGATTCGTCTATTAATATTACTTGCAATATAGTCGATGAGTTGTCAGGAGTAGCTACTAAAGAATGTCCAAGTGTTGAAGGACCAGCATACAGCTTTGAAGTAGGAGTAAATAAGGTCACTGCTTCAGCAACGGATAAAGCTGGTAATAAAGCGGAAGTAGAGATCGAATTTACAGTGACAGTTGACTTTGATAGTTTAAGTCAATTAACGAAAGCAATTGTAACAAAAGTAGGAGTTGCAGATTCACTGACGAAAAAACTACAATCGGCAAAAGCTTCAGCAGCCAAGGAAAATAAAGAGGCATTGAATGGCCAGCTAAATGCTTATAAAAATCAACTCAATGCTCAAAGCGGGAAATCTATTACTGAACAAGCTAGTAACCTATTAGCATCTTTAGCTGATCTTTTAAAAAAATAATAGGAATAGGTTAGAGTAAACTGGTACAAATATGAAAACAGGAGGGAAGCACATATTTGTTATAGATGAAATGCGCTTCCCTTTATGAACTGTTATTAAATGAAAGTTTTTTATTGAAGATATACCTTTCAGCTAAATAAAAAAGAAATAAACATATATTTTTTGGGGGAGGTAAAGACAAAGTGATTTACAAGAATATTAAACTATTAGCCTTAGTCACCATTCTCCTGTGGAGTAGTTTGTTTTCTCAACAGGTTATATTTGCAGTAGATGAATCAACAGTAGATAATGACGAACACCTTTTAGCACACTATCCTTTAATTGAAGATATTGAAGATGTTTCAGGTAACGAAAGACATGGGGAAGCCGTTGGGAATATCACCTTTACAGACGGTTTAACTTTACCTGGTGGATCGAATAGCAATACAAATTACGTTAAGTTACCAGATGGATTATTTGATCATCAAGATCGTTTGACCATTTCTACGTGGCTGAAAAGTAACACAGGTAGTGGAAATTATTCAGCATTGTTTTTCGGAACACCAGCAAATTCAAGTAAAGTGCCTGAAAACTATTGGTTATTCAATCCAACCAATCCAAGCGGCAACTTTAAATCGGTATTTACAAACTCTTTAAACAGCAGTGCACCTTGGAGTTCTGAAGTTGGGGTTACTTCCACAAATACAACTGCTAACAATGGGAAGTGGACCCACTATACGACAGTGATCACCCCTACCTCTGTAACCGGATACATCAACGGGGAGAAGATAGGCACTGTCAATAAAACGAGAACAACAAGTGATTTTGGTACTGGATTAAATGCTTATATAGGGAGATCCAATTATTTAAATGACCATACGTTTGCAGGTTCTTTCCAAGATCTACGTATCTATGGTGAAGCATTAGACGATACGAATGTAGGGAGCGTATATGAGGAGTCTGTCAACCAGTTGTCACTACAACAGGAAAAGAAAAACCTTACTTTGGGTGCTACTTCCGCAGTTGTAGGCAATTTGAGCTTACCTACAACGGGAAGTAATGGTTCAACCATCTCATGGAAGTCTAGTAATGAAAGTATCATTTCAAATACTGGTGTCGTTACATTAAGTGATGAAGAACAGACGGCAACGTTAACAGCTACACTTGAATTAAATGGTTACAAAGCTGAAAAAGAATTTACTGTAACACTTGTTTCACTTGCGAATGTTACTGAAACGATTGGAAATAGATTATACATTCCATATGTACTTACAGAGGATGATGAGTTGCCTACTGCCAGTGGCGTAGCGTCTATTTCCTGGGAAAGCAGCGATACGTCGGTTATTGGTAATGACGGGACCATTCATTCACCTACAGAAGGCATGAAGGAAGTATCATTAACTGCAACGATTTCTTATAAAGAACAACAAACAACAAAAGAATTTCATGTGAAAGTGATTGAATCATCTGTATCTTATATACTAAGCTATCATCGTGCTGGTAGCAGTGTTGTGACAGATGCTATGCACTTGGGATATAGTGAAGATGGAGAGAACTATACTGCTCTAAATAATAATACTGGTGTATTGTTTGCAAATGCTGATTTTAATGCTGGGGGCGCAAAAGAAGGTTTAACAAAAAAATTAGTAAATCCCTACATTTTTAGAATGAAGGACGGAACTATTGGTGTAATTGCTACCAGATCTACCAAGGGTGGTTCTCAAAGCCAAGCTGAAAAGTCATCTATTTTACTATTTAAATCAAAAGATTTAATTTCATATGAAGAAGTAGGTTTAGTATCACTAAACACAAATGAAACAGTAGTTAAGCCAATTGCTGAATATGACCCTTCTTCAGATGAGTATCGTATCGAATGGAAAACTTCAAATGGAAAGAGCTACTATAATACAACACAAGATTTTATGACTATTAGTGAACCAAAAGAGGGAGCTAAGATTAAAGTAAATGAGGTAGTTACTAATATTACTAACTCAATTCCTAGTAATCGCATTGTGGTTACAAAGGCTGAAGCTAAAGTAATTACGAATAAGCTAACAAAGGTAACCAATACGAGTGTTTCGAACATTGAGGTAAACATAGATAATAATCAAGAATTTACGTTTGATGACCTCAAAAATATGAAAGTAACAGCTTCTTACAGCGATGGATCAACAGCAGAAAAGATTGTGAATTGGAATGAGGAACAATTTAATCAAATTGATTTTAGCGGGTCGGGTACTTATACAGTAAGTGGAACTGTAAAACAAACAGATTATCCAAAAGAGATGATAAAAGGATATGCAGATCCAAATGTCATTAAGTATAACGGTAAATACTTTTTGATAGCTACTAGTGAGAGCGGTTTCAACTATTTAGATGTTCGGGAATCCGACACAATATTAGGCTTAAAAGATGCACCAGTTAATCGAATATTCACCCGTAATCTATCGGGAGAGTTATCTGGTTCCCTATGGGCACCAGAATTCCATATCATTAATGGTGATTTATATGTTTTCTTTGCTGGTGGCAGTCCGCATTGGTATACCGTTCAATCTCATGTAATGAAGTTAAAGGATGGTGGGAATCCAACCTCTCCATCAGACTGGGAAATGCCAAAAAGGGTACTCAATAAAGATGGTGAATTCCTTTCCACATCTGGACTTACTTATGATATGACTTATTTCGAGCATAAAAATGAACATTATGTCATTTACAATTATGGAGGTCCAGCGGGAACTCCGGATGAAATTTCTACTCTTTTAATTGCGAAAATTAATCCTGAAGAACCATGGAAGTTAACGACTGATCCTGTAGTTATAAACAAACCTAATTATGGATGGGAGCGTCTAACAACAGAAGTAGTAGAAGGGTCATTTATACTAAAGCATGGAGATAAAGTATATCTCACATATTCAGCTTCAGGAGTAGACACTACCTATAGTATAGGCCTATTAACAGCAAATGAAGACAGTGATTTATTAGACCCTGCATCATGGACAAAAAATAGTTATCCGCTTCTAAATTCAGAGTCTGTACCTGGAGAATATGGACCAGGGCATAATTCATATACACTAGATGAGGATGGAAATTTGGTTAACATTTATCACACGATGCCTGCTGGGGGCGGTCAAAGAAATGTATCTGCAAGAATAGTACATTGGGCAGCAGATGGTACACCTGTTTTAGATATGATCTTGGAAAGAGAGATTCTTCCTGAAAATAGAACGGTGACTGCTACCATAATTGTAGGAGAACCAGAACAAAAGGATACAGAAAGTCCAGTAGGTCATTTTACAATTAATTCTGGCGGTGAATACACAAATGAATCAACTGTTACCTTATCTCTTGAAGCAAAAGATAATAAGAGTGAGGTACTTCAAGCTCGTTATTCAACAGACAATGAAGAGTGGACTGATTGGGAATCGTATACAACGACAAAAGAATTAACGTTGCCTTCTAGTGATGGAGAGAAAACAATATTTGTTGAGTTTAACGATGAAGCTGGTAACGTCAGTGAAACCTATCAACAGAAAATTGTACTTGATACCACGGTCCCTGTTATTGAAATCATAGGCCTTCAGGACACTTATCCTGTTGATTCGTCAATAAAAGTCACTTGCAATGTTAACGATGAGTTGTCCGGTATTGCTTCTAAAGAATGCCCAAATGTTGAAGGACCAGCTTACAGCTTTGAGTTAGGCGCAAATAACATCATTGCTTCAGCAACTGATCTAGCTGGTAATAAAGCGGAAGTAGAGATCCAATTTACAGTGACAGTTGACTTTGATAGTTTAAGTCGATTAACAGAAGCTTTTGTAACACATAAAGGCATTTCAAATTCATTAACGAACAAGCTTCATACAGCAAAAGAGTCATTGGTTAAAGGGAATGAAGAGGCAATGCAAGGCCAAATTCAAGCCTATAAAAATCATCTGAATGCACAAAGTGGAAAAGCATTGACTGAGAAACAGGCAAAAGTATTAATATCTTTAGTGGATCATATTAAATAAATTAAAAAAGTTCAGGGTTTTGAATCCTGAACTTTTTTAATGGGAATGTTCTTTTTTCAGCTTCAGGTGTTTAGGAGAAAAATAGTGCAACTTTTTTAAAAAATTTGAAGTTTTTTCTATTTTATAGACGATTTCAAACTAAATAAATATACAATTTTTTCGAAAGTTAGTCCATTCACTCAGGAACTGTAAACGCTTTATAATAAGAATATACAAATTCAAAAAATACTTAGGAGAAATTTTGAATTGAAGGAAAAAGGGAGGTTTTATAAATATGAAAAAATTTTTAAAAGGAAAAACGATTTTATTTCTAATGATGGCGCTCATGCTCTTATTATCAGCTTGTAGTTCATCAGGTACTGGAGGACAAACTGATAACTCTAGTGGTAGTTCTGGAAATTCCAGTGATAAGTTAGTAATCGGTTTTTCACAAGTTGGTGCTGAGAGTGAATGGAGAACGGCAAATACGAAGTCAATGCAGGATGCCATTAAAGCTGCGGGCCATGAATTAAAATTCTCAGATGCCCAACAAAAACAAGAAAATCAAATTAAAGCACTCCGTTCGTTTATTGCACAAAAAGTAGATGCAATTGTCTTCTCTCCAGTTGTTGAAACAGGATTTGGAACGGTATTACAAGAAGCAAAGGATGCAGGAATTCCAGTCTTTCTTGCTGACCGTGCTGTAGATATTGAAGATGACTCACTTTGGGTAACATTCTTAGGTTCAGACTTTGTTGAAGAAGGAAGAAAAGCTGCAAATTGGTTAGTAGAGGAAACAGCTGATGCAGAAGGTGATGTAAATATTGTTGAACTTCAAGGTACAGTAGGATCAGCACCTGCGATTGACCGTAAAGAAGGGTTCGAAGAAGTGATTGCAGATCATCAGAATCTAAAAATTACAAAATCTCAAACCGGTGATTTTACTCGTGCAAAAGGAAAAGAAGTTATGGAAGCGTTCTTAAAATCTGATGGAGAAAACATTGATGTTTTATACGCTCATAATGATGACATGGCCATTGGTGCGATTCAAGCAATTGAAGAGTATGGTTTAAAGCCAGGTGAAGACATTAAAATCATCGGAGTAGATGCGGTAAGAGGAGCATTTGAAGCGATGGCTGCAGGTAAGATGAATGTAACAGTTGAATGTAACCCAATGTTCGGTCCGCAGATGGTTGACCTAATTGAAGCACATTTAGCTGGGGAAGAGATTCCGAAGCGAGTAGCTGTAGAAGAAAGTATGTATACGATGGATCAAGCTGAGGAGCTATTACCAACTCGTGAATATTAATCAAGAAAAATTAAAATTATAAATTTAGCCACTAGATTAGTAGAATACCTGACTTTTTACTGACTAGTGGCTATTAAAATAAGAGAGTGTTAGGAGGGTAAATGGTGAAGGAAAAGACCCCGGTACTTATAATGGAAGGAATAACAAAGGAGTTCCCAGGAGTTAAAGCTTTATCAAATGTTCAGTTAAAACTATACCCTGGTGAGGTTCATGCATTGATGGGGGAGAATGGTGCAGGGAAGTCGACATTAATTAAAGTTTTAACAGGTGTCTATACGTTTGATGAAGGTTTTGTAACTCTAGAAGGTAAATCCATTCGAGTTACAAATCCACTTGAAGCGCAAAACTTAGGCATTAGCACGGTATACCAAGAAGTGAATTTATGTACAAACTTATCAGTAGTAGAAAATATCTTTATTGGTCGAGAAATTATAAAAAGAGGCCGTCTCGATTGGAAAGAAATGACTAGACAGGCAAAAGAGTTATTGAAAACTAGACTAAACTTAGATATCGATGTGACAAAGCTATTGTCATCCTATTCTGTAGCAATCCAGCAAATGGTAGCAATCGCACGATCCCTTAAAGTATCTGCAAAAGTACTCATTTTGGATGAACCAACATCAAGCCTTGATCAAAATGAGGTTAACCAATTGTTTAATGTTATACGGAAATTAAAGCAAGAAGGCTTAGCAATTGTTTTTGTCAGTCACTTCCTTGATCAAATCTATGAAATAACAGATCGACTAACGGTCTTACGTAATGGCACATGGATTGGAGAATATAAGACAAATGAAATTGAAAGACTTGAATTAGTCTCTAAGATGATTGGTAAAGACCTAAACGAGCTTAAAAGTACAGAAAGAGGAACTAGTAGGAATGTATTTGCTAAGAAAAAGCTATTTTTGCAAGGAAAAAACATTTCGAAAAAAGGTAAAATTGCACCTTTTGATATCGATATTCATGAAGGTGAAATTGTTGGACTTGCAGGACTCCTTGGTTCAGGTAGAACGGAATTAGCAAGGTTAATGTTTGGTGCAGATAAAGCTGATACAGGAGAATTCAAGATAAATGGCAGTAAAACGAATCTTGCTTCCCCTAAACAAGCTATCTCAAATGGAATCGCTTTTTGTTCTGAAAATCGAAAAACAGAGGGAATCATTGCAGACCTAACAATAAGAGAAAATATGATTCTAGCTATGCAAGGAATCCAAGGATGGTTTAAATATATTCCAAAGAAAAGGCAAATTGAAATTGCAAATGAATATATCAAACTATTGAACATCAATCCTCCAAATCCAGAACAATTAATCAAAAATTTAAGTGGTGGAAATCAACAAAAGGTTTTGCTTGCTAGATGGTTGATTACGAATCCTAACTTATTAATTTTAGATGAACCAACTAGGGGAATTGATGTAGGAGCAAAAGCAGAAATTCAAAAGTTAATGCTTTCATTAAGTAAAGAAGGTATGTCAATTTTATTTGTTTCTTCTGAAATAGAAGAAGTGCTACGTACTTGTCGTAAAATTGCTGTCTTACGAGATCATAAGAAGGTTTCCGAGATTGAGAACGATCAGCAAATTACACAAAAGGACATAATGAAGGCAATGGCTGGAGGTATGACATGATGAAATCAAAATTATTTTGGCCAATAGTCGTATTAATAATCATTTTATTAATCAATCTTTTCTTTGATAAAAACTTCTTTAGTATTGAAGTGAGAAACGGCTATTTAACTGGTAGTCTAATAGATATTCTTAATAGAGGGGCTCCGTTGTTATTAGTATCTATTGGGATGACTCTTGTAATTGCAACAAAAGGAGTTGATCTGGGAGTTGGTTCAGTTATTGCTATGGCGGGAGCAGTTGGTGCTATGGCAGTAAGTGGTGCAAATGGAGATAGTTTAGTACCACTATTTACTGCAATTGGTTTAGTTATTGGAATCTCCGTATTATCTGGAATATGGAATGGTGTACTTGTTTCTAGAATTGGGGTTCAACCAATTGTTGCAACATTAATCCTCATGGTTGCCGGTCGTGGTATTGCTCAATTAATCACAGATGGTCAAATAATGACAGTTTATTATGAGCCTTATACGTTCATCGGTGGTGGATACTTGTTAATGCTACCTTTTTCAATCTTTATCGTAGCAGCAGTATTGGCAATTGCTTCTCTCCTAACTAGAAAAACAGCAATGGGGTTATTTATTGAATCTGTTGGTACGAACCCAGAAGCAAGTCGACTCTCAGGAATAAATTCCAAAAATATTTTATTAATGGTTTATGTATTTTCTGGATTATGTGCAGGGATTGGTGGCTTAATCTTAAGCTCAAATGTAGCTAGTGCAGATGGAAATAATGCCGGCTTATGGTACGAGCTTGATGCCATTCTAGCAGTGGTAATAGGAGGGACATCACTGAATGGTGGTAGATTTTACTTAATGGGAACAGTTATAGGTGCCCTTATCATTCAAAGTTTAACGACTACTATTTATTCTATTGGAATTGCTCCAGAAATAAACCTTGTCGTAAAAGCAATTGTAGTACTAATTGTATGTCTATTACAATCACCTGAGTTCAGAAAGAAAGTATTAGATGCTTTTTCAGTTAAAAAAATAGAAAAGAAAAGTGAGGGAGTGTCGGTATCATGACAAAAAGATTACAGTTAGATTCTAAACATCTCCCTTTAGCAGCAACAATCGGATTGTTTATCATGATGTTTATCTTTGGCTCACTTAGATATACCGAATTTTTTTCAACACAAGTTTTTCTGAATTTGTTTATTGATAACGCATTCTTGATTGTTGTTGCTGTGGGAATGACCTTCGTTATTTTATCAGGTGGGATTGACCTCTCTGTTGGTTCCATCATTGCGTTAACAAGTATGGTGGCAGCAAGTCTTACAATGAATGCTCAACTTTCTCCAGTCCTTGTTATTCCAATTAGTTTACTTGTAGGTACAGTACTTGGTTTCTGTATGGGAAGTCTCATTCATTACTTTCATTTACAGCCATTTATCGTTACACTTGCAGGAATGTTTCTTGCGAGAGGGCTATGTTATCTAATTAGTGTTGAATCAATTACGATCAACCATGAATTTTTCAGTTTTATGGCTAGTACTCGAATCCCAGTTGGAGGTGGGAATTTTATTTCCATTAGTGTAATAATCGCAATGCTAGTAGTTATTGCAGCTATTTTTGTTGCCCATTTTTCCAAATTTGGACGTAATATTTATGCACTAGGCGGAAGTGAACAATCTGCATTATTAATGGGATTACCTGTAAGGAAAACAAAAATATTGATCTATACAGTTAGTGGATTTTGTTCATCCCTTGCTGGCTTAATTTTCACTTTCTATATGTTATCAGGATATGGACTTCATGCAAATGGTCTAGAGCTTGATACGATAGCCGCTGTTGTAATTGGTGGTACTTTGCTTACAGGAGGTGCAGGATATGTAGCGGGTAGTGTTGTTGGGGTACTCATTTTAGGTATTATCCAAACAGTAATTGTCTTTGAAGGAACATTAAGTTCTTGGTGGACAAAAATTGCAATTGGAGCATTATTATTGTTGTTTATCGTGTTACAGCGCGTAATAGTAGCTAGAAGCAAGACGAATCAAACATCAATATCGTCACACTAATAGTTAAGGAGTGGAAAAATGAAAAATAGGAAAAGATTCTCGATCTTTTTATTATCCATAATGATGTTTAATCTCATTTCAGGATTATTTCCACAATCATTATTTGCGGAAGAACTGAATTCTACAACACCAGAAATGATTCTTCATTATGATATGAAATCGAACGTTAAAAATGAAGATCAACTTATTATAAAGGATGTATCAGGTAATGATGAAGCATTTGATGGGATTTTTAAAAATCCAGAAAATGGTCAATTGGTTCATAATGAAGAAGTTGGATATGTTTCTTTTAATGGTGGAAGTTCTACTTCAAAAAGCGGATATATTGAAATACCAAAAGGTGAGGATGGTTCAGATTTATTAACTGGTTTACAAGATGTAACTGTTTCAGCACTTGTAAATTGGAATAATGACGGAGTAAATCGTTGGATTTTTGGTTTAGGAGCTGTAACAGATGATGCTGAAAATGGCAATAAATATTTCTTCGTTACACCACGTCATGGTTCTGGAAATGTAGCAGCAACAGGGATTTCCAAAGCTGGATGGAGAAATGAATCACTAGTCAAAGCGACATCGCCAATGCGAGCTGGAAAATGGGAAGTAGCAACTGTTGTTTTTTCCGAAAAATCCAATACGATTACATTATATGTAAATGGAAATAAGGTAGCAACAGGATCAGCAGGTGGGAAAAAGTTATCGGAGATTATTGATCCATCAGCAGGTTTTTCAGGTTTTATCGGAAAATCAATCTTTAAAAATGATCCTTTCTTTAAAGGAATGATAAGTGATTTCCGTGTATATAATGGTGCATTGTCACAAGAACAGGTTACTGATTTATATACAGAAACATCTAATAAAATTGTTAAAATCAATCAGCTTGTTATAAATGATGCCTCAGAATCTCTGGATATTGCTGAATATTTAGATAGCGAAGATGAAAGCACTGATAAAATAACGAATAACATCGTACTTCCTACAAAAGGCAAGCATGGAGTAGATATTGCTTGGAGCTCAAGTCACACTGAAGTCGTTGGAAATGACGGAACAGTTACTCGTCCTGATAAAACAGAATCGGATGTAGAAGTTGAATTAACAGCAAATTTATCCTATGAAGGACTTACAGCAAAGAAACAATTTAATGTAACCGTTTTAAAGGAATATTCTGATGAACAAATCGTAGAGCTGGATGCATCGAACTTAACAGTTAATAACGCAGATAACGTTAAAGGAAATTTAAGCTTACCAGTATCAGGTGAAGAAGGAAGTTCCATTACTTGGGAATCCTCAAATCCGGAAATTGTTAAAGGGTCTTCAGAGGAAGCTGAAAATAATAAAATGATCGGCTGGATAACAAGGCCTGAAGCAGATACTAAAGTTATATTAACAGCAACAATTTCTAAAGGAAACGCTGAAACGAAAAAAGAATTCAATCTTAACGTAATAAAAGATCCTGGTAAATTGACTTATGATGCATATTTCTTCTCCTATTTCACTGGAGAGTACGAAGGTGGAGAGGAAATTTCTTTCGCTACAGCAGAGGATCCATTAAAATGGCGAGCATTAAATAATGGTCAATCCGTTATTCAATCAAATATGGGTGAAAAGGGGCTTAGAGATCCATTTGTCATTCGATCTCCTGAAGGAGATAAATTTTATATGTTGGCAACTGACTTAAAAATGGGTGAGAGCACTAATTTTGACCAAGCGCAAATAACTGGAAGTCATTCCCTAATGATTTGGGAGTCGGACGATCTTGTAAATTGGAGCGAACAGCGAATGGTAGAAGTTGCTCCTAAAACTGGTGGAAATACTTGGGCACCTGAAGCAATTTATAACGAAAAAACTGGCGAATACGTTGTATTCTGGGCTTCTTCAATGAAAAATGAAGAAACATATGGTGATTTCCCAAATGGAAGACCAGCAGGACAGTACAATGTCATGTATTACGCAACGACTAGGGATTTCCATACGTTCTCTGAACCAAAAGTGTTTATTGATGAAGGCTTCCCTACGATCGATACAAGTTTTGTTAAAGAAAATGATACATTTTATCGATTTACAAAATCTGAAGTCAATTACAGAGTGTATTACGAGAAAGCAACAGATATTTTCAATGATAAAGATGGAATCAAGGAAAATGGGTTTCAATACGATGTGATTTTAGGTACAAAGGATGGAAACAGAGGACTTATCGGTCATCAAGGAAACAATGAAGGGCAAACAATATTTAAAGACATCCATGATGATAAATGGTATATGTTCTTAGATTCTTGGCCATATCATGTTCGTTGGTCTACAAATTTGGAAGATGGATCACAATTTGTCAACAATTTACTTCCTGAATCTGAATATGCGCTGCCACCAGGACCACGACATGGTACCGTTATTCCAATCACTCGCGCGGAATATAATGCCCTTCAAGACAAATACGGCATGCCCGCACCAGAGCAATCTGAGAAACCAGTCGTTCATTATACATTTGACCAAGATGATATAGATGGAACAACTGTTAAAGATGTTTCCAATAATGGTTTTGATGCAAATTTAGTAGGCGGGTCTAAGATTGATTCAAATGACACAGTTGGTCAATCAACAGGAGCAGTAGAATTGGATGGAAGTACAGGATATGTTGAGTTACCGAAAAATGTAATTAAAGACCTCAACTTAGAAAGTATGACAATGTCTACTTGGGTTAAAGTACAGGGAAATCAAGCAAACCAACGAATTTTTGATTTTTCTTCTAATACTGGAAGAGTTGCAAACCGCAATACGATGTACTTAAGTACACAGGGTGATTCAGGTAACTTGGAATTTGCAATTGTTACACCTTTCACCGAAAAATTTGCAAATCAAAATTCTCTTTTAGGTAATTCATATAAATATGCTGTGAGAGCCCCAATGCTTTCTACTGCAAATTGGCAGCATGTAGCAATGACAATTGAAGGATTTGATGCAGTTTTATATGTAGATGGAAAAGAGGTATCAAGGAGCTTAACTTATAATGTAGAACCGAGAATGCTATTAGAAACAACAATGAACTATTTAGGTAAATCTAGCAACGAAAATCACAGTCTTTTTAAAGGGAAATTTGATGACTTTAAAATTTATAACCGAGCTCTTAACGCTGAAGAAATTGCTAATTTAGCAGATGAAGAGGTTTCTACACCTCCAGTAGAGGAGCCGGAAGAAACAAAGTTAATTCTTGACTATGATATGAATAACATTGAAGACACAAAAGTAATAGACCAAACAGGCAATTTTGATGGTAAGCTTGTAAACCCTCAAAACGCTGAGGTAATTAAAGGAGAAGCAGCTGGTGTCATCAACTTTAAAGGCGGCTCTACAAGCTCTTATATTGAAATGCCTCAAGGTATTTTAAATGATTTAGAAAGTGTAACGGTTTCATCTTTAGTAAATTGGGATGGCAAGAATGAGGCTGAATGGTTATTTGCTTTAGGTCAGGATAGCAATAAATATCTTTTCACAACACCAAAACGTAATTCAGGTGATCGTTCCGCTCGAGTAGGACTTGGAATAACAAGTTGGAATAATGAGGCTGGAGCAAATGCAACAACTGGTTCATTAAAGTCACATGAATGGAAATTGGTTACAGCTGTTATGTCTAGTAAGGATAAAACATTAAAATTGTATATTGATGGTGTTGAAGTTGCATCTGGATCGACAAATGGGTATACATTAGCACAAATAAATAATGTTAATGGTAGAAGTGGATATATTGGCCGCTCATTCTACTCGTCTGATCCATACTTCGGTGGAATGATGGCAGATTTTGAAGTTTATGATGGAGCCTTAACAGCATCAGAGGTTAGTAAATTAAAAGAAAAGGCAGATGAACAAATTGCTAATATGGAAGGTTTACTACTTCAAAATGCAATCAAACAATTAGACTACTCAACTATTATTAATAAGAACGAAAACAAAGATGAAATCACATCAGATTTATCATTCCCTAAGACAGGAGCAAACGGAACTTCCATCACTTGGGAATCAAAAAATCAAGACATCATTACAAATGAAGGTAAAGTTACTAGACCTTCATATGAAGAAGGAAACCAAAAAGTAACGATTACAGCAACTATTTCAGACGGAAAGAACGAGGCAACAAAAGAATTTACAGTAACTGTATTAAAGAAACCACACGATTCTGAAGCAGTCAGAACAGATGCAGAAGTGTTGAAGGTTCATAACATTCATGATGTTCGCGGAAATCTAACATTACCGACATCAGGGGAAAATGGGTCAACGATTACATGGAAATCGAGTGATTCAAAGATCATTACAGCTACTGGAGAGGTAAAACGTCCTGAACATGGTGAAGGAAATACAAAAGTTAAGTTAACAGCAACAATCACATTAAATAACGAAACAATTACCAAGGCATTTTTAGCAAATGTGAAAGAAATGCCGAAAAAGGAAGCCAATGAAGGTTACGTCTTTAGTTACTTTACAGGGGAAGGCTACACGAATGGTGAGCAAATTTATTTCGCTTTAAGTGAAGGCAACAATCCACTTAAATGGAATGAGTTAAACAATGGAACACCAGCCATCACTTCTGATTTAGGGGAAAAGGGACTTAGAGATCCGTTTATCATTCGCTCCCCAGAAGGTGATAAATTCTATTTAATTGCAACAGATTTAAAAATCAATGGAGATTGGAATTGGGATCGAGCACAAAGATCGGGAAGTAGATCGATCATGGTTTGGGAATCCACTGATTTGATTAATTGGTCTGAACAAAGAATGGTCGAAGTAGCACCAAAAGAAGCAGGAAATACATGGGCACCTGAAATCTTTTACGATGACACGACAGGAGAGTATGTAGTTTTCTGGGCTTCAAAGCTATATGACAATGAAGAACATAGTGGCTCAACTTATAACAAAATGATGTACAGTAAAACACGAGATTTCTATACCTTTACAGAACCTGAAGTATATATTGATCGTGGATACTCAGTTATTGATACAACGATGGTCGAACATGACGGTAAAGTTTATCGATTATCAAAGGATGAAAGAAACAATACATCATCTTCACCAAACGGTAAATTTATTTTCCAAGAGGTAGGAGATTCCGTACTTGATCCTAACTTCGAGCTAATTAAAGAAGGGATTGGAAAAGGCTCAATAGGTGCAGGTGAAGGACCTACCATCTTCAAATCAAATACAGAAGAAAAATGGTATATGTTTATTGATGAATTTGGCGGCAGAGGATATGTTCCTTTTGAAACAACTGATTTGCAGTCAGGTGAATGGAAAATGTCTGAGGACTATGACTTACCAGCACGTCCGCGTCATGGAACAGTAATCCCTGTTACAAAAGCTGAGCATGAGGCTTTACTGGCAAATGTTCCAACAGTTAAAGTCCCAAGTCCTGAAAAACAGCCATCAAGTGTAACACTTGATCAGGAAACATTGAAGTTGTCAGAAGGTAAAACAGGAGAGCTTACTGCAACAGTTGCACCTAATGACGCAGTCAATAAAGCTGTTGTATGGTCAAGTAATAATGAAGAAGTAGCAACTGTTGATGAAAACGGAAAGGTAACTGCCCTGAAAGAAGGAATCGCGAAAATAAGCGTGACAACAGTGGATGGCGGTTTAATGGCTGTTAGTGAGGTAACTGTCGAGAAGCAAATGGACACAACACCGCCAGAAGGTCAGTTTACCATTAATAATGGTGAAGAGTTTACGAATAAATCAACTGTCATTCTATCTCTAGAAGCCAAAGATGATATAAGCGGTGTTCATCAAGTTCGTTATTCAACTGATGCAAAAGAGTGGAGTGATTGGGAAGAGTATAAAACATCAAAAGAATTCACGCTGCCTGCTGATGATGGTGAGAAAACAGTCTTTGTTGAATTTAAAGACCATGCCGGAAACGTCAGCCAGTCATATCAACAAAAGATAACACTTGATACTACTGCACCAGTGATAGAATTTACGGGTCATCAAGAAACTTATTCGGTTGATTCGTTTATTAAGATCACTTGCAGTATAATCGATGAGTTGTCCGGTATTGCTTCAAAAGAATGCGAAAATGTTGAAGGTCCAGCCTATGAATTTGAGTTAGGAATCAATAAAATCACTGCTTCAGCGACTGATAACGCTGGTAATACAGCAAAAGCTGAAATCCAATTTACAGTGACTGTTGACTTTGATAGTTTAAGTCGATTAACGGAAGCTTTTGACACGAAAGAAGGAGTCGCTGAATCACTAGTGAAAAAGCTTCAATCAGCGAAAGAATCTGCAGCAAAGGGTAATCATCAGGCGATGAATGGTCAACTAAATGCTTACGAAAATCAATTAAAAGCTCAAAGTGGAAAATCAATCTCTGAAGAAAATACAAATCTATTGATAAATTTATCAAAACAATTGAAAGTTAAATAAGAGATTGCTTTACCTAATATTAATAGCTAAACTAGCTTTCGAGTCCTAAGACTTAAAAGCTAGTTTTTTTTCTATGAAATAGGATTCAACCTCTACTGAATATAACTCCCTCAAGTCATACTGGTCATCATTGTTATGGCTACAAAACCAACTACTCTACAAAAAATACTCCAATTTAATAAAAGATTTTGAAGTTTTTAAACAAAACAGCAAAATGTTCAATAGAAATTTACAATATTTTAGAAAGTTACTCCATTAACTCCAGATATGTAAACGCTTTATAATTTATAAAGAAACAGTTTTATGTAAGAGTAGACCATTTGTAAATTGTTAATTCAAGTTTTTTATATCCTTGTCCTCATCATTATCAAAAAAAATAACCACGTAAAAAGTAATAACTTTAGGCATGTCTACTTCGTTAGATCTTTTCTTACTAAATAGTTAATTCGATTAGTAGGTAACAAAATAAATTATACTTTTCTCAAAAAAAATTCTATTTTCTTAATAATGAAAGCGCTTTATAGTATAGATAATAGATACCAATTGATAAAAAAGAACTATTAGAAATTAGGGGGGGTTCTTATTTATAAGGACGTGCTAAAAGTAGATGTAGTGAAAGAAAAGAAAGATATTGTTAAATTTTACGGTGATATAAATCGTGAAATGAAGAAGGTTAGTTGGCCAAAGAGAAAAGAATTGTCAAGGTATACAATTATCGTTTTATCAACTGTACTTTTTACTAGTGTTTTTTTGGCAATTATTGACTTATGTATTTCTTTTATAATTCGTTTTTTCATGAATAACTGATTGAAAAAGTAAAATGAAATGAAAGGGAAAGCTAACAAATTCTCTATTTCTGCTAGAAGCTATTGAATTTGCTGACGCTATAGAGGTGATCTAATGTTTAAAACAATCTCCAATTTTATGCGCGTGGGTGATATTAGAAGTAAGATCATATTCACCCTTTTTATGTTAATCGTATTTCGAATTGGTACATTCATTCCTGTGCCAAATGTCAATGCTGATGTGTTGAAAGCACAGGATGAACTAAACGTATTTGGAATCTTAAACACATTCGGTGGTGGTGCATTATATAATTTTTCAATCTTAGCGATGGGAATTATGCCATATATCACAGCTTCGATCATCGTTCAACTATTACAGATGGATGTTGTTCCGAAGTTCACTGAATGGTCAAAGCAAGGTGATGTTGGGCGTCGGAAACTTGCACAATTTACACAATACTTTACGATTATATTAGGTTTCATCCAAGCGTTAGGTATGTCCTACGGATTTAATACTCAATCAGGTGGAATGCTTATTGAGAATCCTGGCATTGGAACATACTTATTAATTGCAATAGTATTAACAGCCGGTACGGCATTTTTAATGTGGTTAGGAGAGCAGATCACTTCTAAAGGTGTAGGTAATGGGATTTCAATTATTATCTTTGCTGGGATTGCTGCAGGAATTCCGTCAACGATTAATCAAATTTATGCACAACAATTTGAAGATGCGGGTGATCAGCTGTTTATTAGAATCGTAACAGTCGTCATTCTTTTATTAGCGATATTAGCAGTTGTAGTAGCGGTTATTTTGATCCAACAAGCACTTCGTAAGATACCAATTCAATATGCTAAGCGTTCAGGTAATAGCAATATGGGCGGGGGGCAAACAACTCATCTCCCATTGAAAGTTAACCCTGCTGGAGTAATTCCTGTTATCTTTGCGGTGTCATTTATCATTACACCACCAACGATTGCATCGTTTTTTGGCCCTAACGATGTTACCGATTGGATTCAGAAAACATTCGATTACACACAGCCTATAGGGATGATTATCTATATAGCGTTAATTATTGCTTTCGCATACTTCTATACATTTGTTCAAGTAAATCCTGAACAAATGGCAGAAAACTTGAAGAAGCAAGGCGGCTATATACCTGGAATTCGTCCAGGTAAGAGTACGCAGGAATATGTTACAAAGGTACTATATCGTCTAACTTTTGTCGGTTCTCTTTTCTTAGCAGCTATAGCTGTGCTTCCTGTTTTCTTCATTAAGTTTGCTGACCTTCCACAATCTGCTCAGATTGGTGGAACAAGCTTACTAATTGTTGTAGGAGTTGCTCTTGAAACGATGAAACAGCTTGAAATTCAGTTAGTGAAACGTCATTATAAAGGGTTTATTAAATAACGAAGGATATGTGAAACTCCTTTTATATCTAGGTAGAGGGTAAGAAATTTTTAAGTTTTGGTATAACGATAAAACTAGCTTTCATGTTTTAAAACTTGAGAGCTAGTTTTTTTTTATGTGGTTTATCCTTGCTAAAGTATTGAGATTTATATAAAGATTTAAGCCACATAAGAGATCTTTACTAAAAATAAAGTAATAACTATAAAGGGTTAAGATATCATTTTACGCCGTACTTTCTAAAGACCATCGTGTTAGTGAACACTTTAGTTTAAAAGAGATAAAAAAGCCTCTTGATCCAGGAACTCATACCGATCTCAGTGATGAGATTGCTCGGAAAACTATTTCTTGTGCTTGTATGTCAACACTAAACTAGACAACTTTTTTAAGGTGTTCAAGTTTGTAATCAATCGGGCTTACATAACCAAGTGTCCCATGAATTCGTATGTGATTAAACCAGTGAACATAGTCATGTAATTCCTTTGTTAAATCTTCTAAACTATCAAAATGTTGACCTTTAACAAACTCTGTTTTGATGATCTTGAAAGTCGCTTCAGCTACCACATTGTCATAAGGGCGGCCCTTCATGCTTAAAGACCGTTGAATATTAAACGTTTCTAAAGCATCGTCAATTAGTTTGTTTTTAAACTCATTTCCACGATCAGTATGGAAAAGCTGTATTTTACGAAGGTCAACCTTAATGGAGGCGAAAGCACGATAGACGAGTAATGCATTTTTATTCGGACCTGTGCTGTAGCCCACGATTTCCCTGTTAAAGAGATCGATAAATACACATACGTAATGCCATTTTTGATTGACTCTTACGTACGTCAAATCGCTCACAATCACTGTCATTTCTTCTTCCTGATCAAACTCACGATTTAGTTCATTCTTCTGTTCTGATTCATTACATGATTTCATATGAGGCTTAAATTGAGCTACAGTATAAGTACAAGGCCCTGCTCTTGCATAATGCTCCCAATTCTTCGTCTAGAAACGATTAGTCCAAGCTTTTTTAATTCTACTTTGATTTTACGTGTCCCGTAATTTTGACGGCTTGCCTGAAATATATCGATCACATCTGAGGTAATATCATCCTCGGTTGCTCTTTCTTTCGCTTCATAATAATAGGTGCTTCTTGGAAGATGTAGGACTTTGCATATTGCTGATATCGAGTACTTGTGTTGGTTATTCTTGATCACATTTACTTTCGTCCTAGTATCAGCGCGGCTTGCTTTAAAATATCATTTTCCATTTCTAATTGCTTATTTCGCTTTCGGAGTTCCATCAGTTCCTTTTTTTCATCCGTTACATTGTCTTTTTCCTTAAAAGAACCAGAGTTCTGACTCTGACTCACCCACTTATCTAAAGAAGAAGGAGTAAGGTCATACTCACGAATAATCTCTTTTCTTGGTTTACCATTTTGATACAGCTTCACGATCTGTTGTTTGAAATCTTCAGTAAATGTTCGGCGTTATCTTTTAGTCATGTAGATTCTCCTCAAATGTATTATCTGTAGTCTACTTGACCTTAAAAATTCTGTCCAACTAAGTGTAGCCTATCCAACAAGTACTCTTATTCAAACCATCCCAATACCCTATTTAGTACCTGATAAGATTTCACACTTCCTCTATCTTTAGGATAAGCACCCTTTTTAAAGAATAATCTTTTGGCATCGAATCCCCAGCTTTTCAAATCCCAATAGATCCTAAAAGGTGTAGACATCCATCTTTTACAGTTATATTTTGTAACCTAATATTATCTTGTATTAAGTACAAACTATTTTTGACGATAATTTTATTTAATGTCAAACAGATATCTGTCTTAACACTTTGATTGAAGGATTAACGGTTTTATTTTTCGATTCAAATCACACATTAGAAGGAGCTTAAAAATGAAGGCTTTTAGAATGAGTAGAATTTTCACTTTTATAGTAATTTTAGCAGTTTTTACAATCTTTTTTAGTATGAATATGCTCAATGTCAGTGCAAGTGAGAGAAATCATTCCGTTGGTTATTACTCAGAAAAATATCGTCCTCAATTTCACTTCTCTCCAGAAAAAAATTGGATGAATGACCCCAATGGTTTAGTTTTTTATAAAGGAAAATATCATATGTTTTATCAATATAATCCTTATGGAAACAAATGGGGAAACATAAGTTGGGGGCATGCAGTAAGCAAGGATCTTGTTCATTGGAAACATCTCCCTGTTGCTTTAAGGCCAGATAAGCTTGGAATGATCTTTTCCGGAAGTGTTGTAGTAGACAAGAATAATACAAGCGGACTATTTAAAGAAAAGTCCGGTGGTCTGGTGGCAATTTATACTAGTTCGGGAGAAACGCAGCAACAAAGTATAGCCTATAGCACGGATGATGGAAAAACATGGACAAAATATGAGAGGAATCCAGTTATCCCAAACCCAGGGATAAAAGACTTTAGAGATCCAAAGGTTATCTGGTATGAGAAAGAGCAAAAATGGATTATGATCCTGGCTACAGGTGACCATGTAAGATTTTATTCCTCTAAAAATTTAAAAGAATGGAAATATATGAGTCAGTTTGGAGAAAATGAAGGAGCTCACGGAGGGGTTTGGGAGTGTCCAGAATTATTTAAACTCCCTGTAAATGGAGATCCGAACAATACCAAGTGGGTGTTGCAGGTTGATATTATTGCTGGAGCTGTTGCGGGCGGTTCTGGAGGACAATATTTTATTGGAGAATTTGACGGCATAAAATTTATCAATGACAATCCTCCTGATGAAATACGGTGGGTTGATTATGGCAAAGACTTTTATGCCACTCAAACATGGTTTAATACGAATAACCGAGAAATTTGGATTGGCTGGATGAATAACTGGGAATATGCCGAATCGATCCCAACTTATCCATGGATGTCTCTTCCCAGAGAATTATCATTAAAAACATTTAATTTTAAAATATGTTTTTTAGAGAATCTGATAAATTAAACAAACAACAATAAAAACGCCAACAAATACTGATATCTAAGATTACTCTTTTTACACGCTATCACCGACACCACCGCTTAAATACCTCAACACATTATCTACATAGTTGACATCACCATATCTGGACCAACCTAGTTTACTAGCCATCATATTAGAAAAGGCAACCGCTACCTCTTTTGAATATCCCCCTCGTTCCTGCGCATATGGAATAAATCCACCCCCAAAGTTATAGCTCTGCAAAGCTAGTTTTATATCACCTTTGGCTGATTTCAGAACAGAAGCAAAGTATTTCACTCCAACATCAATACTAAATTCAGGATCAACAATTGTATTTCTAGGTAATCCAATACTTTCGCTCGATTGCATTACGTCTGGTAATCTTCCTCCTGACTCCTGCATGATCTTTGCAAGGAGTAATTGAACATAACTTTCTATTCCATATTTCTGAGCATATTTTGTAACCAGTGGTTCGTACCTCATAACTAAAGGGGAATTTTTGTAGCTTCAGATAAACATCGTGTAAAATCCTTCTTTTATGAAGAAAGCCAAAGAGGCAGTCGAAAAGATTAATTCTGGGATACGGGAATTCCAGCAACCATAAATTTTTACCATTCCTCTAGCTAAAATGCGGCTGAGGGTTTATTTATTATTTATTAACTTGATTTAGTGTCCCGAAAATTTTAAATATGTGATTCCGAAGAAATCAAAATATTGCCTAGCAACATCCTGTTATAGTTAAAATGAGAAAAAGAGTGGCAGTGCAAAAGGCAAAAAGCCATAATTATCTGGAAATGTAAGCGATTACTATATGGTTTTTTTTGCATCAATATTCTATTTCTTTGTCATCTTTTTAGTAAAAACTAGATTGGAGGTTACTAGAATGCAGAATTAATAAAAGCTGGTAAAGATGCCGATATACCCATTCAATTGAAGCAGACGTCATCAAAATTAGTGATAAAATTCCATTATATCCGAGAAAATTATTTTCTCTATTTGTTGATTGCCCCGGCTCTTATTTTAACAATCGTATTCAATTTATTCCGATGTATAGAGCGATTATCGCCTTTAAGGATTTTAGTACGATAAAATAAAAGGAATACTCGGGAGAGATTGGGTCAGTTTTGGATAACTTCACGAAGTTTCTGTCATTTGCTAATACCAATTGATAAATCTATTAGGAAGAGAGAACAAAGGATGAAACCAACTTTGAGAAAATGGACTTCTTTATTTTTGTCAACCGTACTTATCGTTGCCTTAGTGGGAATGATTCTTGTTGATCCCGCGAAAGGCTGGGCAACCGAATTGAATGAACCGATAAGTAAAGAAACGAGGGAGGATGCGACTATTTTTGAAAGCGTTTCAAAATCGAATACTAATCTAACAGACTGGCAAGTTAAAGGGAAAGGCACGCTAGAAGACACAGAACAGGGACTTTTGCTTACTTCAGAATTTAAAGAGAATGTAATGTCTATATCAAGTGTCACCTCTGAAAATTTTATTTATGAAGCAGATGTAAAAGTAATAGACAAGAATGCGGACGCCTCTTTAGTATTCCGTTCTAGTGAAGATGGTTGGGACTCGTACATTGTGCAAATCGTTCCAAGTGCGGGAATCATTCGTCTTCGTGATGCTCGTGACGAAAGCAAATTAAAAGAGGAACACCAAGTTACGTTGCAAGAGGGGGGAATCTATCATCTGAAGGTGAAGGTGGTAGAAGATAATATCAAAGTTTATTGGGGGAATAAGTATGCTCCTATCTTTGATGTTAATAACACTGCATATGAGAAAGGTTTTCTTGGCCTTAACGTATGGGATGGAGCAGCGCTGTTTCAAAATGTAAAAGTTAGCGAACTTTCAACAAATCTAGGTTCATCGCTATATAAGGAGGGGAGCTGGGAACCAGCCATCAGAGGTTTGAAGGGAATTGCTGTTGATGGTGTGAAAGCCAAGCAATTCTATAATAAGAGCGCAAGCGACTTTGTACTTGAAGGAAATGTTTCTTTTGATCAACATCCATCGGAAGTAGCACTTGCATTTCGTGCGAATGAACAAGGAACAACTGGTTACCAGGCTACTCTTATTAAAGAAGGAAGCACTGTTAAAGCGCAATTGAAGAAGGCGGACGGAACTATACTCAAAACATCTGACCGCTCCTTTAAAACCAAAGAAGGTACCAAACATCATCTTGAAATTATAACAAAGGGCAATCAAATTGAACTTTATGTTGATGGATATTCTGAAGCAGCTGTAAAGGTGACCGATATGAGTTACACAACTGGATATGCTGGATTTACCGTAACATCAGGTTCTGCTTACTTCCAGGATATTTATCTTGTTCCAACATCAAGCTATTATAAAGAAAAATATAGACCAGATTATCATTATACTCCGGCTCGTGGCTCTGTAAGTGATCCGAATGGGTTAGTCTATTACGAAGGCGAGTATCACTTGTTCCATCAAGATGGGGGGACTTGGGCTCATGCAGTAAGTAAGGATTTGGTGCATTGGAAACGCCTCCCTATTGCTTTACCATGGAATGATTATGGGCATGTGTGGTCAGGTTCTGCTATAGCTGATTTGAATAATGCTTCTGGATTATTCACTAATTCTGGTGGTAAAGGGCTAATTGCGTATTACACTTCCTTTAATCCAGATGGGCCTAATGGTAACCAGCGTATTGGTCTTGCCTATAGTTCTGATCAGGGACGAACTTGGAATTATTCAAAGGAGCGACCAATTGTCATTGAGAATCCGGGCAAGAATGGAGAAGATCCGGGTGGCTGGGACTTTCGTGATCCTAAAGTAGTGCGAGATGATGCGAACAATCGATGGGTCATGGTTCTATCGGGAGGAGATCACATTCGCTTCTTTACCTCCACTAACCTTATTGATTGGAAGCACACTGATAATTTTGGATATGGAAATTATGTTCGTGGCGGTGTCTGGGAATGCCCTGATCTTTTCGAGCTTCAGGTAGACGGTACAGACGAGAAAAAATGGGTTCTGATGATAAGTACAGGGGCAAATCCAATGACGCAAGGATCCGATGCGGAGTATTTTGTAGGGCATATAACACCAGAAGGTAAATTCGTCAATGACAATCCAGAAGGTAAAGTGCTGAAAACGGATTATGGGAAGGAGTTCTACGCATCTATGTCCTTCTCCAATATGCCGGATAACCGACGTGTGATGATGGCCTGGATGACCAACTGGGATTATCCATTCGCTTTCCCAACAATGGGCTGGAAGGGAGAACTATCTATTCCGAGAGAAGTAAGATTGGTGAGTACGGATGAAGGGATAAGACTTGCTCAGTCTCCGATTAAGGAACTACAGTCGATTCGAAGTACCATTTTCCAGACACAGAACAAGATAGTAAATCCTACGAATGCTTCAAACTTGTTGAAGGGACTCTCTTCAGGAGCATTTGAAATAGAAGCTGAGATTGAAATTCCTTCTAGCAGTCAAATAACCGAATTTGGTTTTCAAGTACGTGAAGGTGCTGACCAAAAAACAGTCGTTGGATACAAAACAACAGAAAATCGAATATTTGTTGATCGTGCGGAGTCAGGAGAGACTGATTTCTCCAGCCTTTTTTCAACTTTACACCAAGCTCCTTTAAAACTGGATAATAAACGTATCAAAATGAATATATTTGTAGATGATTCGTCTATTGAAGTATTTGCTAATGATGGAAAAGTTGTTTTTTCTGATGTTATTTTCCCTGATCCTTCAAGTCGTAGTATGAACTTCTACACCAAGGAAGGAGATGTAAAAGTTGTATCATTAAAAGTGCATTCTCTTGCAAATATTTGGAACCAAAACGTGGATGAGGATACAAGAATTGTAATGGATACAAATCAAAAAGAGATGAATATTGGCGATTCTCTAACTTTATTTGCTTCGGTGGAGAATGGAAAAGGAAAGGGAACTCAGCCAATTAAATGGGAATCTAATAATTCAAGTGTAGTGAAGGTTGACTCCTCTACTAACTCCAAAGCAGTCATTAAAGCAGGAAGCAAAGGAGAAGCGATAATTACAGCCTTTACACCAAATGGAAAAGCTTCTGCAAGTGTAGCTGTAAGAGTATATGAAGGTAAATTCTATACTAATCTGACTGAGTGGAAAACAGATCTTTCTGCCTCTAAATGGATAATCACCGAAAATGGAATCCGTGGCACGCATACAAGTGATGCAAACTATATTGCCAAGGAGACTGGAGGAGACTTTGCTTATGAAGCAGATATGATGCTAGGAGAATCAGGAGGAGCAGGTTCCATTCTGTTCCGGGCAAGTGATGATGGTAGAAGCGGCTATTACTTCAATCTCGATCCGAATATGAAGGCTTTTCGTCTTTTTTACAAGATTGACGGTCGCTTTGAGGAACGTATGGTAATTGGGAAAGTCCCTGCCTTTATTCAACCAGGAAAGAAGTATAAGGTGAAAATCGAAGCGCAAGGTCCTCACATCCAGATTTATGTCGATGGTCAGAAAATCATCGATTTACAGGATGGAACCTTTGCAGAAGGCCATTTTGGTTTAAATGTATTTGGAGGTCAAGCTTCCTATCAGAATGTTAATGTCAGCAATATGAGAGAAGCAGACTTAACGGTAACAAGCCTTACGAATAAAGCAACAGGCCAAGCGATTTATACTGCTAAGTCTCAGAATGGAGAGCCTGTGACTGTAACTGATGCAGACAAAGCTAAAAATTGGGTTTTGATTCCAACAGGTGATGAGCATGGTTCTTATTCCATACGTACAGAGGGCGGCAAAGCGCTTGATCTGGATACAGTGCAAAATAAAATTCAGTTGTATGACTATCTTGGCTATAATAATCAGCGCTGGATTATTAAAAATGATAATGGAACTGTAAGAATCACTTCTGTTCATAATGGCAAGGCACTCGAAATATCGAGAGAAGGGATTTTGACACTTAATGATTTGATTCTGGATCAAGAGCGTCAGCAGTGGACACTTTCGTCTGATATAAAATAAAGTAGTAAAATCGACTTCGTCGTCATCTAAAACATATAAATGATTCATAGAGAGTGGAGGAAACGTATATCAAAGTAAAAGGTCAATGGATGTATCTGAATCGTGCAGTAGATTCAGAAGGAAGTACTATTGATTTTTACCTAAGTAAAAGAGACCAAAAGACTGCAAAGTGTTTATTCAAGAAAGCTTTGCAGTCTTTTCTTGTTTCTAAGCCTCATGTCATAACCGCCAATAAAAATCCAGAGTATCCAGTAGCCATTCAACAGCTAAAAGACGAGAAAATCGTTTGGTAAATGAAACAAAATAAATTTGTACTTGGTTCTTATGAACGAATAGGTGGAAAAGAATATAATCGTAGGACTAATAGGGGTCCTACCACATGCCCATCAAGCGAAGTTAAAGGATCTTCCATTTTCGAAGATCCTTTTTTAGTGCCTATAACATTTGTTTATGTTAACTAGACTTGTATAACGTATTCATGTGATACTTTGGAGACTTTGATCCTATTCCCAATAGAACCTGTTTAAAATATTCTTGAGTTGTCCAAGATGGAAACAATTTTGTCTCCACTGCGTAAAACTTTAAGAAGCTCTTCTAATTGGGGTCTATCTTTTCTAGTTCCAGTCAATTTTTCTTTATAAATCTTTTCTACTCCAAATCGTGTAAGTGCATCAACTTGCATATCCAAAGTTTTGTTTCCTCTGTACTTACACGCGCGTAACCAAAAATCATCATTCATCACCTGCTAAAAATTGTCTATACCCCTATATTAGCACCAAAAACGGTGTTAGTTATCAAAAATGTTACTTTGTTTTTGGGAATGAGTTTTGGTTCTTCAAATAGTCACAAATATGTCAGAGCTTACAATCTTCTAGTTTTATCAAGTATGTAAAGAATTAAAAGAGGGTGTGCTTTTATTTGTAACCGATTTTAATTCCGAAGATATTAAATGTTTTTAACCAAAAATATTGAAATCTTACATCTGAACATTCTGTTAAAGTAAAAAAAAGTTAAATGAGGAATAAGTAGGAAAAAATTTTTTATATAAAGTAATTGGATAGGCGGTTAATAGATTGCCAGAATTAAGCGTACTATAAGAAAATTACTTATAGCACGCTTAAAACATATCAGTTTAATGTAAAGGTGTTATCGAGAAAGTTAACACTTCTTTTCCTATTAATGAAACTGCAAAGCAAAGTATTATGGAAAAAAGAGGAGCTGTCTTAAAGGCCAGAGACGTTACTTACAATCGTACCTTACGTTGCAGTCCATTGCTTGTGGGTGATTAGAATTAGCAAGATTAAAAAGCACTGAATTTGGCTTTTAAAAGTGAATCTTTTCCAGAAATTGCTTAGTCTATAAATATGAAATGATGGGGTATTTTAATGTTTAAAAGGTTAACAGTTCTTCTAGTTATCTTTGCAATGTCTTTTATTTTAATAGTATATATATATAAACTATCAATAGATGAAAAACCTAAAGTAATCGTTGTTTTAAAAGATTTAAATTCAGATTATGGGAGAATTGTTGAAGCGGGTTTAAGAAAAGGATTCCGTGATTTTGGTATAGAAGGAAAGGTTATTGCTCCCACTAGCGTATCATTTTTAGAGCAAGTCGATTTGTTAGAAAGTATTCTTATGGAAAATCCCGATATATTAATAATATCTCCATTATATCCAGAGTATAGTATTCCTACTTTAGAAAGGTTTATCGAACAAGATATTCCCGTTTTTTTATTAGATACAGATTATCGATGGGAGAATAAAACAACTTATATCGGTACTGATAACGTTGCTTTAGGTAGAACAGCAGGAGTGTTACTCGGTTCGGAACTGCAGCCAGGAAATGAATTAGCGATAATAGGATTAGATTTATATAGTCCGGTTGCTTCTGAACGGATTAAAGGAGCTAAACTAAGTTTAGAGGATGTAGGAATTAAAATTGTTGCAGAAAAAGTAAATATATACTCTGAACCTTTGAGAGTTAAAGAGGGCATCGAAACAATTTTAGAAGAGCATCCTAAAATTAAAGGGATAATGGCTACCAATGACGAACTGGCATTACTTGCTTTTGAGGTGATTCAAGAACATGGGCTTAAAATGCCAATTATAGGAGCAGATGGAGTGAACGATATGATTAAATTGATAGAAGAGGGAGACCTACCTGGGACCGTAGCACAAAATCCTTATGATATGGGATATTTAAGCGTTGAAACCGCAAAGAAGGTAATAAATGGGGGAAATGTTGATAAACATATTGATACTGGAGTCGATATAATCATTAAAGGAAATGTGAAACAGAGGTTAGAGTTCCAGAAAAAATTGTTGAAATGATGGAGTCTAATTTTAAATTTCTTCTGTCCATTTTCTAGAACGAGTATTACAAAATTCCTTTATTCTGTTTGCCAGCTTATCTTCACTAACTGCAAAGATATCTTCTGATGCAGGATATTCTTGTAGAGTAAGCAAAGACACGACAGAATATAAGTCACCAAAAACCCCCTCGATATTCAAGAAAGACTTGATCTAATACCGCTTGAAATTGTAATTTGGTTTGGACAAATATCCCTTATCCCTGTAATATTCTCATGTTGTCTTGTGAGATTACGGAGCTTTAAGAGTTGGATTCCACGCTTCTTATATGGCTCTAACTCCTCTTTGTAGTAAAGCTCACATAGGCGATAGGCATTAACCGTAACTGTCTTCATGGCAAGATTTCGAAGGTTATGTTAAATTATAGTAATGTAATGTAGAGAATTAATTGTAAGGGTTTTCTTTTAGCTAGGAGGTTATATGTTTTTTTCATTACGAAATCGATTATTTATTATTTTCACCTTGTTGCTAACGATCCCATTTCTTATTACGTCCATTATCATTCCGAGTTGGTTCACATCTATTATGAAAGAACAAACGAAGGATGCAACTGTCGAAATGATGGATCAGTATTCACTTTATATTGATTCGATAACCTCACAAGCAGAGGATCTTGGGAAACAAGTTCTTGTTAATCAAACAACTCAACGATGGATGGAGTTAGAAAATGGGAATTCTGGGACAACAAGTGCTCAGCGTTTATTAATGAAAAATCAACTGAAAATGCAGCTCTCATCAATGATGATTAACAATTCAAAATCAATGTCGATATCCGTGTTTCTTAATGATGGTACTGGGACATGGGGGGATATTCCATCATTAAAGACAACGGAGTGGTTCAAAGATTTTTCTGAAAATGATCAACGATGGGTGAAAACCCATAATGATTTGATTGCAACGAATATAAATAGTTATCTTATTCCCCTGTTTGATTTGTATACGCTTGAATTATCTGGAGTGATTAAAGTTAATTTTCCATCATCATTGCTTGAAACCGCATTAAGTAAAATCAAACTTGGAGAAAATGGTCGTGTATATCTATTAGATAGCAAGGGAGCGAACGTACTGTCGGGGAAGATACAAACTCCGGAATATGTAGTAGATCAAAGCTTAAAAAAAATATCGTATGGTAAACATAATAAAGGGTTAATAGAAACTGATCATAATGGTGAAGAATACCTTGTGTTTTTTCAAAAGCTAAAAATCGGTGATTGGGTTTTAGTCAGCGAGATTAAAAAGTCAGAATTGTTCTTAAAAATTAATCAATTGCAAAAGAACTTGTTATTAACGAGTGCCTTAATTTTTATCTTAACAATTATGGCATCTTATTTGCTTTCCTCTAATATCGTAAGTCCTCTAGGAAAACTTACTAAAGCAATGCGATTTATTGAACGGGGAGATTTTTCAGGAGCTAAAGGTTTTATGCCTACCATTAAATCTTATAACCACGAAGTTGGTTATGTAATTAAAGTTTTCGATCATACAATTGATCAATTAAACCATTTAATAGAAACAGAATATGAAGCAAATATTCGTAGAAAAGATGCTGAATACAAAGCCTTATTATTACAAATTAACCCTCATTTTTTGAATAATACTCTTGAAATTATTGGCGGATTAGCAGTTCAAGGGAAAAATAAAGAGGTAATGAATGTAAGCGTTTATTTAGGACGGATGATGAGATATTCTCTGAATACCCATAGTGATGTCGTGAAATTAGGTGAAGAAATAAATTATATACGAAATTTCACAGACATTTTAAAGCTTAGATATGAAGACACGATCACAATTGAAATTGAAGAGGATCCGGAAACGAAATTACTTCCAATTATAAAATTTATCATACAGCCTCTCGTAGAAAACGCAGTAAAATATAGTTTCTTAAGAAATAAATATGCTGTAATAAAAATCAAAGCTAAAAAGAGTGGAGATCAGATATTAATTATCGTAGAAGATAATGGAGTAGGTATGTCAGAAGTGATCATTTCAGATTTATTGAATGCAGAAAATAATGAAACAAATAATGTATTGGAAAGTAAAGGTAGTAGCATTGGTCTTAAAAATGTACTTGGCAGATTGAAGCTATATTACGGTCAAAATTTTTCGTATGACATTCAATCTGAAATGAATGTGGGCACAAGGATAACATTGTGTATAAAGGTTACTGGGGGGGTTATACATGATGAAAGTTATCATTACTGATGACGAAATTCAAATTCGTAAGGGGCTACGAATGAAAGTCGAGTGGGAAGAAGAAGGGTTTCAAATTGTCGAAGAAGCTTCTAATGGGCAAGAAACACTAGACTTGTTGAAAATGATAGAGGTCGATGTTGTCATTACAGACGTGAGAATGCCAATCATGGATGGCATCGAATTTGTTAAGCGGTGTCATCAAGAACATCCGAATGTTAAAGTAATCGTTTTATCTGGTTATTCTGATTTCGATTATGTAAGATCATCGATGATCGAAGGCGTTAAAGACTATCTATTAAAACCTGTTGCCCCTGATGAATTAGTAGAAGCATTAAGAAGAATTAGGTCAGAAATTAAAGAAGAAAAGAGAAAACAAATCGAATCGGATCAGATGAGTCGGCTTGTTCAAAACCAGTTAGAAGAAATGCGAGAACAGTATTTGCTACATTTAGTAAAAGAGGAATGGTCTGAACTAAATATGGCCATTGAGAGACTTCAGCAATTACAGTTAGATGATTTTGCGAATGAGAACGTACAGGTTCAGTTTATAACGGTGGAAATTAGAGGATCCGAACATAACCCAAATACAGTAAAGGAATTATGGCTTCCTTTTCGAATGTTATGCAGGGAAATAGCTCAAGAGCATACAGGATCTTATTCTTTTTATGATGCAAGTTATGCGAATATGATACACTTTATCCGTCGAATAGATTCAGAACAGTTCATTCATACATCAAAATTTATTAAGGTAGTACAACAACACGTAAAAGAATATATGAATTTAGAAACGGTGATTGGTATTGGGAAGGTTGTTACTGGTCTTACTGAGTTTAAGACTGGTTATATATCAGCTTTGCTTTCTTGGAGTCAAAGCCAGCTTGGTTCACAATCACAGGTTATAGATGCTACAGTTACTAAAGAGATATTTGAGTTTTCATCTGATTTTGAAAAGAAATTAATTAATGCTATTGAAAATGTAAATCATGATGCTTTTAAGAATAATATTTATTCAATTTTGGGTGGAACGAATAACCAATCGATTATGTCCTTTTCTTTTGTAGCAAATAGAGTATTATTTTTGTTAGGTTCTCTTGCAAGAAAATATGATATAGACACGATTGAAATTAATAAAACGATATGGAATTGCCAACAGAGTATATGGGAGCTTAATTCTCAAGGCAGGGTCATAGAGCAACTCATTCATTTAGCACACTCAATTATTGAAAAGGTAAATGAAGCACGTTGTTCTTCGAATGGAACAGCAATCGTAGAAAATGTTCGTCGTTATTTGGACAAGCATTATGCAAGTGAAATTTCGCTTACGACCCTATCAGAACAATTTCATATTAATAGTGCCTATTTATCTGAAATTTTCAAAAACAATATTGGTCAAAATTTTAGTGATTATCTTATTAACTTACGAATGGAAAATGCTCAAGCATTTTTAAAAGATAAACAACTCAAAATAATCGACGTAGCTCACCTAGTGGGTTTTTCAAACTCAGGTTATTTTAGTACAGTATTTAAAAAGCATTTTGGTCAAACACCTGTTGAATTTCGCAAATCTTTAAATTTGAATCAATAAATAATGACGAAGAAAGGGAACACAATGAAAAAAAGGGTAGCTATCATTATTTTTTCAATTATTCTAATCATTTTAGCTGGATATACATTGTCCTTTTTTTATACATTCTCTGGTGCAAATAAAGAACAGGTAGAGAATCATAAGAATGATAAAGGAATAATCCAACTAACATTTTGGCGAAGTAGCGGGACGAAATTAGAAAATAATGCCTATCAAGAGTTAGTTTCTACCTTTGAATCATCACATCCTACTATTAAAATTAATATGATCTCAATTCCATATGGTGATTACGAATTGAGATTACGAACGGAAATTGCCGCTGGAAATCCACCTGATATTATGTCTACCGACAGTCCAAACTTGGCTTTATATGCAAATTCAGGATCACTTTTATCCATAGATCACTACATGAGATCAGAAGGAAATATTGAGGATATCCCTCCTACTACTTTAGCGGGATTGACTTATCAGGATGAAATTTATCTTGCACCTATCTTAGAGTCTGGAGTAGCCCTATTTTATAATATGCACCTATTCAAAGAGGCAGGTGTGCCATTCCCGTCAGAAGATCCCAATAAACCTATGACGTGGAATGAGGTTTTAGACATTGCAAAGAAAATAAATAATCCATCTAAAAATATATATGGGATTGATCCAGCTCAGGGATTTGGCGAAGGGGAAGCTCCAGCTTATTTTAAACTACCACTTCTTTGGCAATTTGGAGCAGATGTCTTAAGCCCTGATTACACCACAGCAGAGGGCTATTTAAATTCTGATGAAGCATTAAAAGCATTGCAATTTTATCAAGATCTTTATCACAAATATAAAGTTGCTGCTGTTGAAATGCCACCAAGTCCTTTTGAATCTGGAAAGCTTGCTATGACGATTATGGGCTCGTGGACATTTGCTAACTTTAAAAAGGATTTCCCTGAATTTAAATTAGGAGAAGATTATGGCATTGCACCCTTGCCTAAGGCAAAAAATCAAGTTGCTCCTAATGGGGGATGGGCACTTGGGATCTCATCGAAGTCTAAATACCCTGATGAAGCGTGGGAATTCATTAAATATGCTACAGGGTTTGAGGGTTCAAAAAAATATGTTGAAATGACAGGTGATATACCTGCTAGATACTCGGTAGTCAATGAATTTCCAGAACTTAATGAGTACCCTAAAAATATATTTGTACAACAAGCACAAAATTACTCAAAGAACCGTCCGGTTACCCCAGCCTATCCTGTTGTTAGTGATGCAATTAAGAAATTATTTGAGGATATCGGTATCGGAGGGGAAAATGTAAAAGTTTCAGCGACAGAAGCTGTTAAGAAAATTAATAATGTTCTAAAAGATATCCAAAAAGATTAAGATATTTCTCGTCATGAGGATGACTCTAAAGGGTCTGACCCCTCCAACAATACCTATATATAGCTTTTTACTTTGTCAAAGCTATATATATTTGGTTTGAAGGGTCAGACCCTTTGTTTTGAGTCATTCTCATTTTTTATCCAAAAAGGTAAAAACGTCCAAAAAAATCAATGAAACACACCAAAAAAATTAAATACTCAGAACCAAAGATATTGAAATATTACTTCTTTCGACTTTGATATAGTAATACTTACAAAGAGAATAAAACAACGAGAGGGGTAAGGTTATGAATAAGAAAAAGGTTCACAGTACCTGTGTTTTTAATAGGACTTATTGATATGAAATCAACATTTCACAGAAATATGAAATCGTTTCCAGAAGTAGGAATGAAATTGTTATGTACCTTTCAGATTATTTTCACATAAGGGGGTTAATAGATTGCAAGAATTAATTAGTGCTAACAAAGAAACAGCTAGACCAAACAAAGCAGCTTCTAAATTAAAGAGTAAATTTGATTATATTAAGAAAAACTACATTCTTTATTTGTTATTAGCTCCTGCTGTTATCCTTACGATCATTTTCAAGTATGTACCAATGTATGGGGCAACTATTGCATTTAAAGATTTTAGTCCAATTAAGGGTATCATGGGAAGCGAATGGGTTGGGCTTAAACATTTTACAAACTTTTTAACTTCACCCAATTTTTTGGAGATTTTTATGAATACGCTTAAATTAAGTTCATTTGAACTCCTTTTAGGTTTTCCTATTCCCGTAATACTTGCTCTCATGTTAAATCAGTTGAGAAGATCAAACATAAAAAAGAATGTTCAATTAGTTCTTTATGCACCACATTTTATTTCGGTAGTGGTAGTTTCGGGGATGGTGTTCCTCTTTCTATCACCAACAGGACCTATTAATGCGATATTATCTGGTTTCTTAGATAAGCCTGTTTCTTTTATGTCTGATCCTGACGCATTTAGAACCATCTACATTTGGTCTGGAGTATGGCAAGGTGCTGGTTGGGCGTCTATTATTTATGTTGCAGCACTTGCAAACGTTGATCCACAACTGCATGACGCGGCAACCGTAGACGGAGCATCACTATTACAAAGAATTTGGCATATCGATCTTCCAACACTAAAGCCAGTTATGGCCGTTCTATTTATTCTAGCAGCTGGTGGTATCATGGCGATCGGTTTTGAGAAAGCATATTTGCTGCAAACATCGATGAACATGCCAGCTTCAGAAATTATTCCAACTTATGTATATAAACGAGGATTGCAAGCAGGAGATTATTCATTTGCTACTGCAGTTGGCCTATTTAACTCCATAATAAATGTGGTTTTACTAGCGTTCGTCAATCAAGTGGTGAAAAAACTAAATGAAGGCGAAGGTCTTTTATAGAAAGGAGGAAAAAGAATGAACAACTCAAAAACCGATAAAATAATACTTCTAATAAATAAAGTCTTGTTAAGTGTGATAATAATGATTGTTTTATTCCCACTTTTATATGTGTTGCTTGCTTCTTTTTTAGAACCTAATGCGTTGCTTAGCAAAGGGTTTGCGATCAATGCTTCTGATTGGACTATTGAAGGTTACAAAAGAATTTTCACTGATGGAACAATTGTTAGAGGGTTCTTGAATTCTATTCTTTATTCAGCTGGATTTACGATTGTGACAGTAATCGTATGTATACTAGCAGGATATACACTATCTACAGACGATTTAGTTGGTAGAAAAACAATTATGGTTTTCTTTCTCATTACAATGTTTTTTAATGGGGGATTAATTCCAACTTATTTAGTTGTACGGGATTTAGGAATGCTTAATACAATCTGGGCGATCATCATTCCAAATGCGATCAATGTTTGGTTTATTATTTTAGCAAGAACTTATTTTAAATCGATTCCAAAAGAGTTAAAAGAAGCAGCAAGAATAGATGGTGCATCTGAATTCAAAATATTCTTAAAAATTGTTTTTCCTTTATCAAAACCAATTATTTTTGTTCTCGCTTTATATGCTTTTATTGGACAATGGAATGCATATTTTGATGCGATGATTTATCTTGAGGATCGAGACCTTTATCCGTTGCAATTGGTATTACGTTCAATTTTAATTCAAAACGAAGTACAACCTGGAATGATTGGAGACCAACTTGCAAGGGCTGAGTTACAGAAGATTTCAGAAATGATAAAGTATGCATCGATTGTTATTGCCAGCTTACCTTTAATCCTTATGTACCCATTCTTCCAGAAATACTTTGAAAAAGGTGTTATGGTGGGATCTTTAAAATAAGAACAAAAGCGCAAGCGCCCGTTTAGCGAAGTACACTAGTCGTTGGGCGCTGGAGCTGGATGTCATGTGCTTATCCACAGTACAAGAATTTAATAATTTCCTGGTAAACAATAAAAATAAAGTGGGGGTTAACTATGAAAAACATGTATAAAACAATGTCTGCATTACTACTATCTGGAATGTTAGTTGTTACGGGATGTAGCAACAATAAAAACAATGAAAGTGCTTCTTCTGAGGGGTATGAGCTTAAAGATATATCGTTTCCACTGGAAGAGCAAGTTACATTAAAATTTATGACACAAAGTTCTCCATTAGCACCTTCTGATCCAAATGAAAAACTACTTTATCAACGTTTAGAAGAAAACACAGGAGTGCATGTTGACTGGACGAACTATACGGCGGATACATTTGTTGAAAAAAGAAATTTAGCAGTTGCTAGCGGTGAACTTCCAGATGCAATTTTGAATGCTGGTTATACTGACTATGAATTATTAAAACTAGCAAAAGATGAAGCGATTGTTCCAGTTGAAGAATTAATCGAAAAACATATGCCTAACTTACAAAAAGTGCTAGAAGCCGCACCTGAATATAAAGCGATGATGACGGCTCCTGATGGACATATTTATTCGTTTCCGTGGATTGAGGAACTAGGTTCAGGTAAAGAAAGTATTCATTCAGTTGACGATTTCCCTTGGATAAATGTTGAATGGTTAAATAATTTAGGACTTGAAATGCCAACAACAACTGAGGAATTAAAAGAAGTATTAATTGCTTTTAAAACACAAGATCCAAATGGTAACGGAGAAGCTGATGAAATCCCAATGTCTTTCATTATTAATCATGGTGGCGAGGATTTATCATTCTTATTTGGCTCTTTTGGTCTAGGCGAAAACTGGGATTTCACTGTTGTAACAAATGATGGAGAAGTAAAGCTAACAGCTGCTGATGAGGGCTATAAAGAAGCAATCAAATTTTTCAATGAATTATATAAAGAGGATTTAATTGATATTGAGGCATTCGAGCAGGATTGGAATACGTATCTTGCAAAAGGAAAAGAAGAGAGGTATGGTATGTATTTCACATGGGATAAAGCAAATATCACTGGTATGAATGATAAATATGATTTAATGCCTGCCCTGGAAGGTCCAGATGGACATAAAAATGTTGCAAGAACAAATGGAATGGGCTTTGACAGAGGTAGAATGGTCATTACAAGTGCAAACAAAAACATAGAATTAACAGCAAAATGGATCGACCAACTCTATGATCCACTTCAATCTGTCCAAAATAACTGGGGTACGTATGGGGATGAAACGCAACAAAATATTTTTGGATTTGATGAAAGCGCTAAAATGTTGAAACATCTTCCATTAGAGGGTGCAGCTCCTGTTGAATTGAGAGAAAAAACATCTATCGGTGGGCCTTTAGCAATACTGGATGAATATTATGGCACTGTTACGACAAAACCAGACGATGCAGCTTGGAGATTAGGATTAATGAAGGAAGTTATGGTCCCTGACATGAAGGCAGAAAATATTTATCCTAGAGTGTTTTTCTCGCTAGAAGAATTAGATAAACTTTCTACTATTGAAGCGGATTTACTTCCTTATATTAAAAGAAAAAAAGCAGAATGGATCACAAATGGAAAAGTAGAAGAAGAGTGGGCTGATCATTTAGCAGAGTTAGACAGACTTGGTTTACAAGAATGGTTAGAAATTAAACAAACAGGTTATGATCGAAATCAGCAATAATAGATTCATATAAATAGTCTAAGGCTGTACAGTGCTTTGGCATTATTACAGCCTTTTACAGGATATGGATTAGATGGTGATCGGATTTTGTTGAATGAGAGATAAATGAAAAAAGTTAAGAGATTTTACGAATAACTTAAGAGCGTTTTTTAGCATAATCGAGAGTTTTGTATGATTCGATTTTATTGGTAGGAGTCATATGTTCCACAAATTTATACTTAAAAAGGAGAAACAAAATATGGCACAAACTTATAAAGAACAGTATCGTCCTCAATTTCATTTTTCACCAGAAGAAAAATGGATGAATGACCCGAACGGAATGGTATTTTTTAACGATGAATATCATTTGTTTTACCAATACCATCCGTTTGATACGGTATGGGGACCGATGCATTGGGGACATGCGGTAAGTAAGGATTTAATTCATTGGGAGCAACTTCCAGTAGCGTTATTTCCAGACGAACATGGAGCAATCTTCTCAGGTAGTGCAGTAGTTGATTGGAATAATACATCTGGATTTTTTGATGATCAACCTGGGCTGGTTGCCATTTATACAAGCGCTGGTACGTATCCAGACTCGGATCGTCCGTGTCAAAGACAAAGTCTTGCATACAGCAAGGACAATGGGAGAACATGGATTAAATATGAAGGGAATCCTGTGCTGTCTGATGTGAATATTACTGATTATCGTGATCCAAAAGTTTTTTGGCATGATGAAACGAATAAATGGGTGATGGTATTAGCTACTGGAAAATCAATAACCATTTATACATCCCCTAACCTAAGGGACTGGGAATATGGAAGTGAGTTTGAAAATAAAGTTGAATCACATGGCGGTGTTTGGGAGTGTCCAGACCTGTTTAAGTTGCCAATAGATGGTGATGAAAACAATCAAAAATGGGTTATGTTTCTAAGTCTTGGTGATGATCCAAAGACTAAAGAAGGCTCAAGAACAAAATATTTTATTGGTGATTTTGATGGTACTACCTTTGTAAATGACAATTCTGATGAAACAATCCTTTGGTTGGACCATGGCAGGGATAATTATGCAGGTGTAAGCTGGTCTGACATACCGTCATTAGATGGAAGAAGAATTTATCTTGGCTGGATGAGCAACTGGCGTTATGCGAATCAAGTTCCAACTCAAGAATGGCGAAGCGCGATGACGTTACCAAGAGAACTATCTTTAACCTCTAGTGAAGATGGAGTTCGCCTAGTTCAGAAGCCTGTATCAGAAATAGCTTCCATTCGAAAAGGTACAGAAGCTTACGAGAATTTTACGATTGAATCTAACAATCCTTCTTCTTTTAATATGTTCAGTCAGTTAATGGAAGTGAATGTTGAATTTGAAAAACTAGATTCAAGCTCATTTGGTGTTGTGATTCAAGGCTCTGAAACGGAAAAGACGATTATTAGCTATGACGTGGTAAAAGAGATTTTATCCGTTGACCGAACGGATTCTGGAGAAAATAGCTTTTCAGAGTCATTTCCGGCAGTACAAGAAGCTTCGTTGAAGATGGAAAATGGCAGAATCAATCTTCAAATCTTTATCGATGCTTCATCCATAGAGGTGTTTGCGAATGATGGCAAGGTAGCTGTTACTAGCCTACTGTTTCCAAATCACCCGTATGAAACAATCACTTTGTTTTCAAACGAAGGAAATACAAGGGTGTCTTCATGCACATTAACTGAACTCGATTCAATATGGAGTCGTTAAATTAATAAGATGATGATAAAGCTCTAATCGAGTAAGTGATTAGAGCTTTAATCTTGACTACGAGAAGTGTTGTGTGAAGGAAGTTCAATGTTAAAAGAACCTAAAATAAGAAAATGGTCTCGAAAAGGAAGGTGTGTAGAAATGAGTTCATCAATCATTTGCATTGGAGAATTATTAATCGATTTTTTCTGTACAGATGTAGATATTGACTTAATTGATGGTCAGAAATTTGAAAAACAAGCTGGTGGAGCACCAGCAAATGTGTGCGCAACAATTGTCAAACTAGGAGGCAGTGCACTGTTCTGCGGGAAAGTGGGAAATGATCCGTTTGGACATTACTTAAGGAAAACACTAGATGGATTGAATGTCGATACATCTATGATCGTACTAGATAATGAACATCCAACAACGTTAGCTTTCGTATCATTAAAGGCAAACGGGGAAAGGGATTTTGTTTTTAATCGGGGTGCAGATGCATTTTTAACGGAAGAAGACCTTGATAAAAATAAACTTAAGGAGTTTGCGATTCTTCATTTCGGTTCAGCTACTGCTCTATTAGACGATCCGTTTCAATCTACTTATTTAAATACAATGAGAACAGCGAAGGAAGCAGGGAAATTTATTTCCTTCGACCCTAACTTTAGAAAAGACCTTTGGGCAGGTAGAATTCAAACTTTTGTTGATTTAGTTAAAGAGGGAATTGCTTTAGCTGATTTTGTAAAAGTAAGTGATGATGAATTAAAAATAATAACAGGAATGAATGATGTAACGAAAGGTATCTCATCCCTTCATAAACTGGGGGCAAGAGTAGTAGCCGTTACTTTGGGAAAAGAAGGAACGGTGATCTCTAACGGGCAAAATATTGAAATTGTTCCAAGTATTAAAGTAGATTCAATCGATTCTACTGGTGCTGGTGATGCATTCGTAGGAGCTACGCTTTTTCAGTTAAGTAAAGAAGAAGATCCTAAAAAAGTTTTAGAAGACTTTGAATATCTCAAAAAAATAATTTCCTTTAGCAATAAAGTAGGCGCAATTGTTTGCACGAAGGTAGGCGCAATTTCTGCAATACCAAACATCGAGGAAGTTTCATAAACTTTAATTTGGGATAAAAAAAACCGACTATTTTTTAATCGAGAGAGTCGGTTTTTATAGTATATAACCGAAATCGTGGTATACGAATAGAAGGGGTTTTTAAGCTATTAACGATACGTTCCAGTTGAAAGTCTATGAAGAAGTAATAACCAAACCTAGGGAGACTTTAAAACATTTAAAGGGAGAGATTTCTATGAAATTGGGTTTTATTGGTTGTGGTGTTATTTCGATTGCACATCTTGAAGGCTTGGTAGAGTTAAAGAGAAAAGATTTAGAAACATTTGAATTGTCAGCGGTTTGTGACATTCAGCAGGAAAGAGCTGAAAATTTTGCCTCAGAGGTGGAAAAACGTTTAGATAAACGTCCTGCTGTATATACGAATTATCATGTGATGTTAGAGAAAGAACAATTAGATGCCGTGTCCGTTTTGGTTAATCATGACTTGCATCATACGGTAGCAGAAGATTGCTTTGCTGCAGGGGTCCATGTACAAATGCAGAAGCCGTTAGCGATTTCCCCTTCTTTTGGTCGAAAAATGATCAGTGATGCAATGAAGTATGATCGAGTGTTAACGGTTTCTGAACCAAGTGTATTAGGGGCAGAAAATGTTGCGATGGTGAATGCGGTAAAAGAAGGGGTGATAGGGTCAGTATCTTTAATTATGGATTATGCAACTGTCACATTGAATCGAGGATTTTTCGCCAGTACGCCATGGCGGCATATGAAAGGTGAAGCCGGAGCGGGGTGGATCAATGATCATGGTGTTCATAGAACTCACTTCTTTACTGAAATCAATGGTTCGATTGATGAAGTTTTTGCCTATACGGAAATTTTCGAAAAAGAATTAAGTAATGGGAATGTGACAATCAACCCTACCGCAGAAGATACGGCAGTTACGGTGCTCAAGTTTAAAAATGGCGGACTCGGACATTGGATGTGTGCAACATCGGCCCATGGTGAAAGTACCGGAGGTGTGTGGATTTATGGGAATAAAGGATGCTTTCGCCCTGGACAACAAGTAATACTTGAAGATGGAAAAAAGATTCTGATGCCAGAATTGATTGAACGTTATGCCCCGGATATCGTTGAACATCCATTTGCCCATTCTTATGTGGAATTATGGGAAGCAATTGCTGAAAATAAGAAACCTATTTCAAGTGCTGAGAGAGGCCTTGAAGCATTAGGAGTTGTATTTGCTGCACTTGAATCAGCAACAATAGGCCAGCCGATCAAAGTTCAAGACATTATTAATGGTAAAAAACATGCCTATGAAGATACAGTGCTTGAAGAGATGAAATCACTGGAAGTTAATTAATGATATCGTCTTCTTCAATCATACTAAAATGCTGTTCTCAATATAAGCAGGGTTTTAGTCAATTTAGGGTTTTAAAGTCGTATGGACGTTAGAATCCACTGCAAACCAGTTGATTCTGCTTTTTTAACCAGCATAGAAAGAGATATCGTTAATATTAATTAATTATGTTTGATGTACTAAAGGAAGGAGGTATTGCAAGATGCAAAGCTTGCGATGGGCCTGGAAATATATTAAAAAATTCCGGGCTAGATATTTCATGGGGCTTTTACTGGTCCTGTTCGTTTCGTCGTCTTTGGTTATGAAAGAGAAGAAAAGATTCTCGATCATATCCATTTCAAGGTGAATCCAGGGGATATGATCGCACTTGTTGGAGCGACAGGGTCTGGGAAAACAACGATTGTCAGTTTAATCAGCCGATTTTATGATGTGAAAAGCGGACAAATAAAAATTGATGGGATGGATATCAAGACTGTTACCATCGCATCCCTTAGAAAGCAAATGGGTATTATGCTTCAGGACCCATTCATTTTTTCAGGAACTATAATGGATAACATCCGCTATGGCCGGCTTGATGCTACCGACGAAGAAGTGATCAAAGCAGCCAAGGCAGTACAGGCCGATAAATTTATTTGCCGTATGAAAGATGGGTATCAAACTGAAGTAAATGAAAGAGGCACAAGGCTTTCCTCTGGGCAAAGGCAGTTAATCTCATTTGCCAGAGTATTATTGGCCGATCCAAGAATTTTGATTCTGGACGAAGCAACATCTAGCATTGATACTGAGACGGAGCTTGCCTTACAAAAAGGATTGGAGACTTTACTTTCAGGCAGGACATCCTTTATTATTGCGCACCGGCTCTCCACTATCCAGAAGGCTACTAGAATCTTGTTTGTTGAAAAGGGTCGAATTATTGAAGAGGGAACACACGACGAATTAATGAATAATATGGGGCATTATTGGAAGCTATTTAATTCTCAAAATCATTCTTTAGAAGTAGGATAATGCTTCTAAGTATGTTTTATGCAGATTTTGATATAAGAACGGGCTTGTTATGAGGAATTCTATCAAGAAAACAGAAAGGAGGATTAAATGTTGAATAAAGGCTTAATGGTTCTCGTTCTAATCATCTTTGCTGTTTTTACGATTTTAATAGGGTTTAAATTTAAGCCAGATGAAAAGCCTAAAGTGGTTGTTGTTTTAAAAGAATTAGATACACAGTATTGGAAAATTGTTAAAGCAGGAGCAGAAAAAGGATTTCGGGATTTTAATATAGATGGTGAAGTGATCGCTCCTCGATTCGGATCAGCAAAATTACAGAACATGATGTTAGAAAAAGTTCTTAAAGAAAAACCAGATGTATTAGTTGTCTCTCCATTTCTTTCATCTAATATTCCTATATTAGCGAAGTTTGACAGAAAAAATGTTCCGGTATTGTTAGTAGATACCGATTATCCTTGGAAAGATAAAACCTCTTATATTGGTACTAATAACTTAGAATTAGGCAGAAAAGCAGGGGCATTATTAGCTTCGCAACTGAAGCCTGGAGATAAAGTGGCCATTATTGCTGGAGGAGGTGACCGAGTAAAAGGAGCTAAAGATAGTTTGAAATCTGCAGGGATAACAATTGCAGCAGAAAACGTAGGATTATCAAATGAAACTATGCCAGTTAAAGAAGCAATGGAAGTAATTTTGCGGGATCATCCTGATCTTAAAGGTGTAATTGCTACAACTGACATTATGGCAGTAAATGCTTTTAAGGTCATCGAGGAACATGGATTGCAGATGCCAGTTATAGGTGCAGATGGAATAATTGAAATGGTTGAGTTAATTGAAAATGAAACGTTACCTGGTACAGTAGCACAAAACCCTTATGATATGGGGTATTTAAGCGTTGAAGTAGCAATGAAGGTTATAAATGGAGAAAAAGTTGATAGAAATATCGATAGTGGTATAGACATTTTGATTAAAGGTAATGCGAAACAAAGATTAGAATTCCAGGAAAAATTGTTGCGGTAAAGTTTCACAATTATTATTTTTTTTGCTCTGTTAAACTTGGTTGTTGATTTCCGCTGCAGGCGTTCGCTTTCCGCGGGCGGTCCGGGAGCCTCCTCGGTGCTTTGCACCTGTGGGGTCTCCCTTGGACTCGCACTCCCGCAGGAGTCTCATGTATCCGTTCCAATCAACAAAGTGCCAAAATCAACAGTGAGTTTTAACTGATCCATTTTTTTAAGAGGCGAAAAAGTATGTTTTTGATAAATGATAACCGACGGAATTACTAATACATTTTCTTACCACAATAAAATATGCATTCGTTAGGGGGCAGGGGTTAGAAGCTCTCTCTGATCATCAGAGAATTGAGCTTCAATCCCCTAACTATAAAAGGGATTGAAGCTTTTGATATGCTTTTAATTTTTAGAGTGAAAATCTATAACTGGACAAGCCTGTCTCTAACGGTATCAAAACATTTAGACACCTCTAGCTTTTTTCGTTCAAGACTTTGTTTTCTTCCAATCCCTATTACATGAAAACAAGTACTCTTATTCAAACGAAAAGCACCCCAATACACTATTTAGTATCTGTTACATTTCACACTTCCTCTATCTTTAGGATAAGCACCCATTTTATAGAATAATCTTTTGGCATCGAATCCCCAGCTTTTCAAATCCCAATAGATCCTAAAAGGTGTAGACATCCATCTTTTACAGTTATATTTTGTAACCCTAATATTATTTTTTATTAAGTACAAACTATTTTTGACGATCATTTTATTTAATATCAAACATTTATCTTTCTTAACACTTTGATTGAAGGATTAACGGTTTTATTTTTGTTTCCAATCACACATTAGAAGGAGCTTAAAAATGAAGGCTTTTAGAATGAGTAGAATTTTCACTTTTATAGTAATTTTAGCAGTTTTTACAATCTTTTTTAGTATGAATATGCTCAAAGTCAGTGCAAGTGAGAGAAATCATTCCGTTGGTTATTACTCAGAAAAATATCGTCCTCAATTTCACTTCTCTCCAGAAAAAAATTGGATGAATGATCCAAATGGTTTAGTTTTCTATAAAGGTAAATATCATATGTTTTATCAATATAACCCTTATGGAAACAAGTGGGGAAATATAAGCTGGGGGCATGCGGTAAGCAACGATCTTGTTCACTGGAAACATCTCCCTGTTGCCTTAAGGCCTGATAAGCTTGGAATGATCTGGTCCGGAAGTGCTGTAGTGGACAAGTATAATACAAGCGGACTATTTAAAGAAAAGTCCGGTGGTCTGGTTGCAATTTATACTAGTACGGGAGAAAAGCAGCAACAAAGTATAGCCTATAGCACGGATGAGGGAAAAACATGGACAAAGTATGAAGGGAATCCAGTTATTCCAAACCCAGGGATAAAAGACTTTAGAGATCCAAAGGTTTTCTGGTATGAGAAAGAGAAAAAATGGATTATGATCCTGGCTGCAGGCAATCATGTAGGACTTTATTCTTCTAAAAACTTATTAGAATGGAAATATATGAGTAAATTTGGAGAAAATGAAGGAGCTCATGGAGGGGTTTGGGAGTGTCCGGAATTATTTAAACTCCCTGTGAATGGAGATCCGGACAATACCAAATGGGTATTACAGGTTGATATCAATCCTGGAGCTATTGCGGGAGGTTCTGGAGGGCAATATTTTATTGGAGAATTTGATGGCATAAAATTTAGCAATGACAATCCTCCTGATGAAATTCGTTGGGTTGATTATGGCAAAGATTTTTATGCTACTCAAACATGGTTTAATACCAATAACCGGAAAATTTGGATTGGCTGGATGACTAATTGGGAATATGCTGAATCGATCCCAACTCATCCGTGGAGAGGTGCCATGTCTCTTCCTAGAGAATTAACATTAAAAACAGTTCCAAGAGAAGGAATTAAACTTATTCAAACTCCTGTTGAAGAATTGCGGGCAATTAAGCAAAGTCCATATAAATGGAAGAATGAAAGGATTACACCCGGGAAAAATATTCTTTCAGATATTAGTAGTAAAACCATTGAAATTACAGCTGAATTTGAATTAGGATCTGCTTCTGAGTTTGGTTTTAAGGTAAGAAAAGGGAAAAATGAAGAAACCATTATCGGTTATGTCGTAGAAAGTAACCAGCTTTTTGTGGACAGAACTAATTCCGGACAAGATCAATTTAATAAACAATTTGCCGGAAAGCATATTGCTCCGCTTCATCCTGTAGATAATCGAATAAAATTACACATTTTTGTAGATCATTCATCTGTTGAAGTATTCGGAAATAATGGTGAGATCGTGATTACAGATCAAATTTTCCCTGATCCTTTAAGTAAAGGTGTAGAATTATATGCTGAAAACGGAGATGTACAGTTAATTTCATTAACAGTGAACAAATTAGAGTCCATTTGGAAAAAAACAAATAACCCTATTAAATAAGATGTCTCTTTAGACAAATTCGATTAGAAAAAGTACATTTACAAAAGAGAGTTGAAAAATCTTCACATTTCACATTGAAATTCTGTCATAAGACAAAGTAATGCCCACCCTTACTTGATAAAGGTGGGTTAACTATTATTATTTCAATTCATTGACGATATAATCTGCTGTACGAAGTGCCAAGGCGACGGTGGAAAGTGTAGGATTTACGCCACCCATTGAAGGTAAGATGCTGTTGTCTGCTACATAGAGTCCAGGTACATTATGAATTTGTCCATATCGATTGGTTGAAGAAGTCAATGGGTTTTCACCCATACGGCAGGTTCCCGCTTCATGGTAATCTGACCCAGGAGGTTTGATACAAATATCAGGCCTTCCATATTTAGTATCTATAGGTGTATTCATTATTGTAGAGACTTGTTCTATTTCTGTTAACATTCGATTAATGACATCTTTATCATTTTCACTATAAGAGTAATTGACCTGGATTTCCGGAATTCCATATTCATCCTTCCTGTTAGGATCTAGAAAGATCATATTTTCGAAACGTGCTTCAACTTTCCCGTATCCAATAAAACCAACCATCAATTCCTCCTCCAGTAAGGGTTTTACCTGATAAGGCTGACGCCAAAAGTAGTCTCCTTGAATTCCAAATGGACCTCCAATTTGAATTTGGTAAGGACGATAATTGGTTTGGGGGACTAAAATGCCTAAAGTCCCTAACGCTTCGGGAAGTTCTCTACGATTTATTTTTCCGATTGCTGTTAAATAGGAATGGTCGATCAGATAATGACCAATTGCACTTCCTTGAATTTCTGAATTCAACAAAATTCTAGTGGTTTCGAAAGTACCTGCTGACAAAACAACACACTTGGCTTTAAGGAAATAAGATTTCTTTTCTCTTGACATGACTTTTATGCCGGCAGTTTTACCATTTTCAACAAGGATTTGAACAGCCTGCGCTTTAACAGCTAAATCAAAGGGTTTACGATTTAATGCATAGGCAAGAAATGCAATGGAACTCCAATTGACATTTGAATGGATCTCCCCATTTTTTGGGGGTTGTAGGTCAACGGCGATAGGAAAGTTTATTGCATCAAAATAGCCTCTACTCTGAAGTCGTTGAAGAAGTATCGATTGAATAGAAGACCCCTTAAAATATTCATTCGTGACATCCATGGCCTCCTCGGCGGTTCTATAATAGAATTCCATCTCATTTACTGGTACTGGCCATTTTATTATGTCAGAAAGAGGCATTCGAGGAGTGACTAATCCCCAAAATAAGGTTTTTCCACCTAAGGCATTAACTACCCTTGCACCTGAGAACATAGGTAGCGAGTTTCCAATTGGTTCGGAAATTGTCCCAAAAAAATTATTGAGACGTTCACTATCCATAGTAGCTAAGTTACGTGCATGTCCCGGCAACAAAAGATCGCCTTTTTCAATGATACCAATTCGTTTATTACTATTTCTCCATTTTTCACTCAATCTCCGGAGAACAGAGCCACCCCCAGCTCCGGTTCCAATAATAATTACATCATAATCTACTTGTTCCATCTCCTCCAACGACGTCAACGGAATCCAATGATAAAGGTAATCCAATGGTTGGTAAGGTGGACACGATGGTATACTAATCTGTTTTGTAACCGGCCTTGTTGAAGAAGGAAGTTTGATTGCTCTGCCGACAATACTCAGATCTGGACTCGTAATATCTGGATTAAGGGAAAAGATCTCCACTATGTCGACATCTTCTTTTTTCGCGATGGTTCTGAGCGTATCTCCATTATCCGCAATATAGATCCTAATGATATTCACGCCCCTTCGATTTCAAATTCTAATATATATTTTTATGAATAAAATCCGTATTCTATGATTGGTATAAACTCGGTTTAAAGAGGGACATTAAGAAGCAGCAGCGCAGCCTAAAAACAAAATATGTAAAGTTGTACGGATACATTAAAACAGACTTCAGGAAAAGATACGTTATCTCCTTTCTGCCGTTAATACCGAGCCCAAGTCCCTTCATATTGTTCCCATTCCTAGATTAGAATAGTGGAAAATGATTGTCATTGACCGTGACGGAGTTGAAAATAAGAAACCCTTGAAATTTAAATAGTATGAGAGAAAAGGATATAGTTATATTAAGAAACGCATTGAATACTCAATGCGTTTTCTTATCTTTGTTTTGGAAACTATACATCATAAAGAGCTGAATATGGTTTGATAAAAAGCGGAATTGCTCAGCCTCAATAGATCAGCATAGGAGTATATTTTTTCAGCTATACAAAGCCCAAGGTAATTATTGCTTCAAGGGCTTTCTGTCGTATCAATGTTCAAAATCAATAATCACCGCATTTTTCAGCCAAATAATTAAGATTGTCTTGAATCTTTTGATAAACTATTTTTCGTTCTGTGTTAAAATCTTCTCCATCTCTGAAATATATTTCGTTTTCTGCAAGTAACAATTGTTTATTCTTACTAGCATATAGCGGGATAAAGCATACATGTTTTCCGGTAGTTTTAAAATAATTTTTTTCCAAGAAAAGAAAACCATCATACATATCTTTCGTACGTGAAGAATGATCACTGTAATCAATATCTGGAAAAATCACGATACTTTCTCCTCTGCATAATGCAGCAATACTAAGATTAAAGGTGTGTAGTATTTTTCTAGAACCTCTATAAACAGGAATTCCCCTTCCTGAATTTAAGACTTTTGTAATAGCATATGATAGTGGAAAGGCGTAAATTTTTGCTAGATGCTTATTCAATCCAAATCTTGCTGTAAAAGTATAATCAACGTATTGTTTATAACATGCACCTTGATCAAGAAAAACATGGAGGATCCAAGCATGTAAATATTTTGGGAACCAAAGCATTGTTACAAATGGGCCAAAAAGATTTTGATGGTGAGAAATATACACAACAGGGCGACTTATGTTTTTGGGAATTTGAACAGTATACTTAGGATAAACTGCTCTAATTAATCCACGAACAAATAGATATAGTTTCCCATAATTACCCTTCATGATTTTCTCCGATTGAAGACTGATGTGATAGATCTTTCTTATTTTTTTTAAAGACCCAATGAAGTTGAATTTCATAACTTACGATACCAAGAAAGAGATCGGTACAAATTTTAGCTAATATTAAATTTATACCTATATTTAAATTGGCGAATATGACTAGAATGTAGGAAGCATAGATCAACCCAAAACATAAAATATAGTACTTAATTATTGCTGGTATTAATTTATTTCCGCTTTTAAATACGAATTTTCGATTCATATAAAAGTTACTAGAAGAGGAGAGCATTCGAGAAATAAATGTTGCATAAAAAATGCGTGCCTCCAACGGGAGTCCAGTTAAGATAAAACTAGTAAACAAAATAAAACTTCCAATATCAATTACTCCAGATGCAATTGTTGAATAAGAATAATGCAAAAATCCGGAAATGAGCATACTGAAAATTTTCATAGAATCTACTATAGAGTTATAGTGTGAACTAGCATTATTATCAAAATATAAGGTTTGGATAGGTATCTGATTGATCGTTACATTCACTTTTTTTGTATAGATTAGCATATTAATTTCGTATTCGTATCGTTCTCCTTTAAGGTTCATAATCCACGAGAGTTCTTTTTTAGGAATTCCTCGGAGTCCTGTTTGAGTATCTTGTAGTTTATAACCATATAAAAGTTGAAAGATAAAACTTGTTGTTCTGTTTCCTATATAACTGCGGAAGGGTACATTGGATTCGCTAAAATCTCTAACACCTAAAATGATTTCTCCTTTACTGTTTTCTAATGCTTTGGCTACTTTGCAAACATCTTCTACTGAATGCTGACCATCAGCATCAGCTGTTATGACCCCATCTAAATCATTAAAATGTTTCAGAAAATAGTCAAAAGCTGTTTTTAGTGCTCTGCCTTTCCCTTTATTTTTTTCATGGGTTAAGACAGTACACCCTTCAATTATGTTTAATTCAGTAAAAATATGTGTTAATTCTTCTTTACTGCCATCATTGACAACAATCGTTTGAGAGGCACCTTCTGCCAATAAAGTATTTACGTAAACAATCAAACTTTCTGTTGGATTAAGGACAGGGATTATTACTGCGCAATTCCTCATAATAATATCTCCTCTCTAGATGTATGACAGACTCTAACTGCTAAATCATTCTACAGAAGCATATAAGAAATCTGAGTAAGTAGTATAAGAGAATTTTTATTTGGGATTTTGTATTAGGGATAATTCACTTAAAAAGTTTGATAATTGATAAACTTCAATATAGAACTTCATTGTGATGAAACAACTTCAGTTTTGAAAGCAATAGTAAAGACAAAGCCCAGGAAATATCCCCTAGGCTCTACTACTATAATATTCAATTTATTTAGTAAAATACCAGATGCTCAATCCTTCACGGCTTTTTTAAAATTTGAATACAGATGCTAACAAGATGGAGAAGGCAGATTACCATCTATCACAGAGGTGATATATATATATTTGTGATGAATTTTTTTCTATGCATAGCTCTTTTTATCACCATCTCGCTGCTTGAATCGAGCGGCTTAATAAAATGTACATTCGTCCAATTTGTGATTGCTGGTTTCGTTAACTTCTATATACCATAGTGATACCTTAAAAGACCAAGAATTTAGTAAGTTAATATTGTGCATTCGAAATATATATGGTATATTTTTTCTGGATTTATGCAAACGAATTCAAAGAAAACACAACTTATTAAGGATAAAGCTACCGTTAATATAATTGCATCTATTATCACTTTTTATAGGTAGTAACTCTCGTTGAAGTGAAATAAGTTGTTCATTTTGCGCAAACGTTTTCCTTGTTGTTCAGGAATTTAAATGAAAAATCAAAAATCCAGATACTTTACCAAGTCGTATCATCATTCCTGCAGAAAAATGTCGAATAAAAGTCTTGTGTTAGTTATTTATTTAAGGCTGTTTTCGCAAAGATTGTTGTTTTTCGTATATAGCTCTACTTTACGTATTTAACCTGTCTTCGTGCTCTTTTCGCCCATTTACTTTCAAATATTCTTTTAATGTGGATTTAAAGAGTATAGTAAAAATCCAAATGCCGATTTTTACAGGTCCTAGAGCAACAAACTTTTAGAAAAGAGCCTTATTTAAAGAATATAGGTAAAACAAGGAAAAAACAGAATGGAAGTGTAGGTTGCAAATTTTCAGCTTAAATTTTGCTGATTACAACATTTAGCATCTGTATATACTGAACCTAGAAAATGCTTACTATTCGTAAAGTATATAAAAAATGATTGTTTAATCTATTTGGAAAAAGTGAGGGAGAATAAATGAAGAAATTATGGTGGAAAGAAGCAGTTGCCTATCAGGTTTATCCGAGAAGTTTCATGGATTCAAACGGTGATGGTATTGGCGATTTACAAGGTATGATATCGAAATTGGATTATATAAAAGATTTAGGGATAGATGTCATTTGGATCTGTCCAATGTACAAATCACCTAATGATGACAATGGGTATGATATTAGTGATTATCAAGATATTATGGATGACTTTGGTACAATGGCTGATTTTGATCAGTTACTTGAGGAAGTTCATAATCGAGGGATGAAGCTAATCATTGATTTAGTTATTAACCACACAAGTGATGAACACCCTTGGTTTATTGAATCCCGTTCCTCTAAGGATAATCCAAAGCGGGATTGGTATATTTGGCGTGATGGTAAGGATGGTAAGGAACCTAATAACTGGGAAAGTATTTTTAGTGGATCTGCTTGGAAATTTGACGAAAAAACAGAGCAATATTATCTTCACATCTTTTCAACAAAGCAACCTGACCTTAACTGGGAAAATCCAGACGTACGCAGGTCTTTATACGATATGATGAATTGGTGGCTAGATAAAGGGATCGATGGTTTCCGTGTGGATGCTATTAGTCATATAAATAAAGAAGCAGGCCTAAAGGATATGCCAAATAAGATGGGACTTAAATATGTGCCATCCTTTGATAAACATATGAATGTTGAAGGGATCCATAAGTACCTTCAAGAATTAAAAGAGGAGACCTTTTCTAAATACGATATCATGACCGTAGGTGAAGCAAACGGTGTGAAAGCTGAGGATAAGGAAGATCTTGCCCAATGGGTTGGAGAAGAAGAAGGTAAATTTAATATGGTGTTCCAGTTTGAACATTTGTCTTTATGGGACGCAGGAAAAAAGAAAAAGTTAGACATTGTTGCCTTAAAGGATGTCTTAACAAAATGGCAAAAAAGCTTAGAAAATAAAGGTTGGAATGCTTTATTTATTGAAAATCATGATCAACCACGCAGGGTCTCTACATGGGGAAATGATGAGCAATTTTGGTTTGAAAGTGCAACAGCACTTGGAGCCATGTACTTCCTTATGCAAGGAACACCGTTTATTTATCAAGGCCAAGAAATTGGGATGACGAATGTTAAGTTCGATTCGATTGATGAGTATGATGATGTGGCAGATAAAAACATGTACCGCATCAAGCGAGAAGAAGGCGTACCACATGATGAAATCATGGAAGTTATTTGGGCTTCAAGTCGTGATAATTCTAGAACTCCAATGCAATGGTCGAAAGCGCCAAATGCAGGATTTACAACTGGAACTCCATGGCTCGGTGTGAATGAAAACTTTCAAGAAATAAATGTGGAAAAGCAACAGCAGGATAAAACATCCGTTCTTCATTTCTACAAAAAGATGATTCAACTTAAGAAGGACAACGAAGTATTCACATACGGAAGTTATGACCTCATCCTTGAAAGTCATCCACAAATTTACGCGTATACACGTACGATGGACAATGACAAAGTAGTTGTGTTTTCAAATCTATCGGATGAGCCAGCTACGTGGGAAGAAGCATTGGATTTATCCGTTCGATCGGTCGATTTATTATTAGCTAATTATAAAGTATCAGATCATGATTCAATTAAAAAGCTAACGTTGAAACCATACGAAACAAGAGTGTATCGTATTTAAAACTGAATGATTGTTTTGAGGTATATCACTTTTTAGTGGTATACCTTTTTTTGGAAAAACCAATTTTTTGCACTAATGATAAGAAGACTATGCATCGGAATGATATATAAATAGTAAAGAGGGCAACTCGAAAGGTCGTAAACAATGGACTGAGTCACCCTCTTATTAAAATAGTGAGATATAATATATATTTTTTCTTTTAAAAATTTAGCTTCTAACTCGTAAGCGGCTATTGGTCTACTAAAGAATTATTTAATAATAAGATATGAATTTCTAAAAAACAACAACATCAAGGGACACTATTTGAAATGGATGAGGTCGTAGAGTTACTCTCATAAATAAAAAGATATAGAAAATTATGTAAGAAACCTCTTGTGAAAACTAATGGTATTAGTTAAAATAAAACTAACAATATTAGTTTTAATACTAATGACAATAAAGGGGAGACTTTTTATGAAGCTAACAAAAGTCGGTACTGTTTATCAACTTACATTTTTACCTGGATTTTTTCCTGTGAATTGCTATGTAATCGAAGAACAATCAGAACTTACGCTAATTGATACAGGGATACCAAACAGTTACAAGCAAATTATAAACGTAATTGAAAAACTTGATAAGCCACTTACCAATATTTTGCTAACACATGCACATGGGGATCATGTTGGTTCTTTGGATAAACTGAAAAAAAGGTTTCCGAAGGTACCTGTTTCTATCTCTAGACGTGACAGCCGTTTATTAAAGGGAGATACAACTCTAGACAGTAATGAACCCCAATTACCAATCAAAGGTGGAGTACCTAAAAACCTTAAGACGAAACCTGATCACTTACTTGATGAAGGTGATCAAATAGGTTCCTTGAAAGTTTTGGCTACTCCTGGACATACACCAGGCTCCATATCATTCATTGATACTCGTAATCATGCAATTATCGCAGGTGATGCGATGCAGACTAGAGGAGGTATTGCGGTAAGTGGTCAATTGCGGCTAATCTTTCCCTTTCCTGCGATGGCGACCTGGAGCAAAAAGCTGGCAGTTGAAAGCGTGAAAAAAATCAAGGAATTACAACCAAGCTTACTTGCAGTAGGTCACGGAGACATGATGAAAAATCCCGAAATCTTTATTCAGAAAGCAATTCAAGAGGCAGAAACGAATTTAGCAATAGCAACTAAATAAAAGAAAGGTAGATAATGATGTCACCAAGAATTGGACTTGATTTACAAACAATATTACAAGCAGCTACGGAGATTGCAGACCAAGATGGAGTAGAAGCTGTTACGTTAGCTACTTTGGCTAAAAAACTAACGATTCGTCCTCCATCTTTATACAATCATATTGACGGCTTAACTGGACTACGAAAAAAATTAGCCATACACGGGATTGAAGAGCTCTATAGCAAGCTAGCACAGGCTGCGATTGGAAGATCAAAGGATGAAGCAGTCCATGCAATTGCCGATGCCTATGTTTCATTCACACGCTCGCATCCTGGTTTATATGAATTAACGTTAAACACTTCTAACCCTAATAACAAAGATATTCAACTTGCAGGTAAGAAAATCGTTGACTTAACCATTCAAGTGCTAAACGGCTATGGTCTAGAGGAAGAAGAAGCACTTCATGCTGTTCGCGGAATAAGAAGCATCTTACACGGGTTTTCTTCTCTTGAACAAAAGGGTGGATTCGGATTACCTCTTGACCTTGATGTTAGTCTTCATTTATTAATTGATAGTTTTTTGGCCGGCATTTATAAGCTGAAAAGTGATTCATGACATAACACTGAACTGGGGGATTGGAATGTTTATATTGAAAGCTAGTAACTTAGGCTTGCGTTTTATGTTAGAACTTTGTGCGTTATCAGCACTTGGATATTGGGGATATAAAACAGGTCATGGGATGTTTTTGAAAGTGGTATTAGGAATAGGAACCCCATTAGTGGCAGCGATTATTTGGGGGATGTTCGGCTCTCCGGCAGCACCTTTCAAAGTTGGAGTCCCGTTTATACTTTTATTAGAGGTGATGATCAATGGTGCTGCAGCACTAGCATTATATGCTACAGGCAAATCTTCATTAGCTTTTACTTTTATAGTAGTCGTTATTTTTAATAAAATCCTAATGATTGTTTGGGAGCAGTAAAAAAGAGCGAGAGTAGAGTAATGAAAGTTTCAATATTTGATGGATTTTGTCGAAAAATCGATAATATTAAAAAGTCGAAGATAAATTATCTCTTTTCGTAGATAAATTAATAATTTCGAAGATAAAAGGTCAAAAATAGAAGATAAATGTTCTCCAGCATAAATAATAAGGACTTCAACAAGTTAAAACTTACCTGAATTATTTAAATAGAATATATAAACTAAGTTTCGGGGATTAAAATCCCTAACTTCTTCTCGTAATAGTCAATTTCCTGCAATTTCACGTAGTAAGCCTCCCACTATATAGTGCAAACCTTGTTCATCCCCATTCAGAGCTATGATTAGATAAAAGGAGCGACATGAGAGAAAATAATGGCTGAATCAACATGATTTTACGAACGGATGGATCATACTTTTCTTTGGGAAAATGCATAAATACGCGAAATATCCATATAAATATAAGAGTTTTGAGTTGTATTCTCGCTTTCACAGAATGTTGGACGAAGGGGTGTGACAGCAGTGAGAATTTGTATCGCAGGGGATGGAGATACCCTTATTTCGATTGCGAAAAGATACCGTATAGGAGTCGAGGAGCTTATTTTGCTTAATCCCCAGATTAAACATTCGGACCAGAACATTACAGGAAGACAAGTGAAGCTTCCTTCTCTGCAGATCCCATATAGGCTATACCCGAAAGATTTGTCTTCAAATTTGGCGGTGGCAACCGCTGCCGTCCATTCTTGTCCCCCTGAACAACCGACGGATTACCTGAAACATTGGATTCCGCTTACGTCTTTGGAGCAAATGGCAGAAACCGATTATGATGCAATCATTGTCGGGACTGGAGCAGGGGGAGGTGCTGTGCTCCGAAGGTTATGTGAGCGGTGGGAAAATAAAGGGAAACGAATCGGGATCATTGAAAGAGGAAATCTTCTGTTGCCTACCCATGTAAGGAATATCCCAACGATGAATAATCTGCGGTTTGGCCCATATTTTCGAGGAGTATCCAATTGGATTGGAAAATCTCTCCCAGAATTTCCAGGTGCAAGACAGCTTTTTGCTTTAGGAGGAAGAACTTTATTTTGGGGAATGTCTGCTCCCCGGATGGATGTTTCTGAGATTGCCGAATGGCCGGTAACGGAGAAAGAAATGGATTTTTACTACAACATTGCTGAACAGGTTATGGATGTTTCGAATGCGTACATGAAGGGTTCATCCTTTCAAGAAATTATATTAAACAGGCTTCGGGAAAATGGTTTTCCGGAAGCTGTAGATGTTCCTGCGCCTACTGATCTTGAACCAACAAAGTATGGCCAGATTCATTCGGATCCGTTTTGGAGTTCCATCTCTGCACTGGCCTACGCCTTGAATCGAAAGCCTTTTGATTTAGCTGTAAATGCCCGTGCTGTTGAAGTCCTTGTCGATAAAGGAAAAACGGTCGGTCTAAAAGTCATGTCTCCAGAAAAAAAATCCTACTTTCTCAAAGCAAAGACCGTTGTTTTATCGGGAAGCACGTTTGAAACCCCTCGTCTTTTACTGAACTCAGGCATACAAGGAAGAGCGATCGGTCATTATTTAACCAATCATTCTTTTCTCTTATCTACAGGGAAAGTGAGTCGCAAGGAATTTCCGGAGGTTTTAGGACCATTAAGCGTTATGATTCCGCAAACAAAGGAGCGTCCTTTTCAAATTCAAATGGGCGGTCCGGGGGGGTACCTTTGGTATCAACGTCATGAACAAGAACCTTTGCTCGATGAGCTGCAAATCGGCATTAGTGTATTCGGTAAAGTCGAATCGCGATTTGAAAACCAGATTTTCCTTGATCCCTATAAGCGAGATGAATACGGAGTACCGGAGATACAAGTTCAGTTTTCCTATAGTGAAAAAGATAGAGTAATTATTCACCAAATGACATCTGCCTTAACTAGGGTTGTCTCCGCCATGGGAGCTTCCTTTATTTCTATAGATGGCAATCCTCCCATCTGCCTAATGCCTCCCGGAAGTGACTACCATGAGTCAGTTACTTGCCGGATGGGTGACGATCCCTCTACTTCAGCAACGAATCGATATGGTCAAATCCATGGTGTATCCGGTCTCTATGTAGCTGATAACAGCATGTTACCGTCTCTTGGGGCAGCTAATCCAACACTTACAACTGTCGCCCTATCTGCTAGAGTAGCAGATTATATTAGTGATCAATTGAAATGAAAAGTAAGATAAACAAGGAATCTTACCAATATAGAAAAGGGAAGATATTAATTCGTTGTAAGAGTCAATCCTTTCCTTAGAGCCTGATCATATGTTGTATTAAGAAACATGGAGTTTATTCTTATAAGGCTTGGTGTGTGTATCGGGCGTTTTCTATAGTCCGCCTATCGATGAGATGCTTGATTTTGTCCGGTCAAAAGGAGTCGAGGCATTGGAATTTGGAACGTGTAATTATCCCGGATTAAGCGCTCAAGCTGCAATGATTGTGGCAAAGGGAAAAAACGTTGATCCGATCATAGATAGTGAGGTAGATATCATTATACAAGGTAACGGGGATGAGAGATTAACCTTTCTGGAAAAAATATTAAAGTAAAGTTTGTTAAAACAGAAAATGTTTAAGATGAACTAATAGCACATTCCAGAACAGGGCTGTCGATAGACGGTCTTTTTTTACGTCTTTATTTGTCATAACTTAATAAATAGGGTAACGCTTGTCTTAACACTTTCATACTATATACAAGACGTGAGGAAGCACCTTGCGTCACCTTAGATTGACTATTGATAGTCAGTCTCTTTTTTTTGAACTTAACTTACCCAAAACTTAAAAGAATTGACACTATTTTTCTTTGCCCAGTATTATTAAGGTATAGAGAGGTGTCAATACTTAGTATCGTAAATAAAGACAGAAAAGTGGATAATAATACATAATGAAATACGGTTACGCTAGAGTTAGTAAGTTTCACAAGATTTAAAATCACAATTACAAGCCTTAGAAAATGAAGGTTGCTATCAAATCTATTCAGAAAAATTTACAGGAACTAAAACGGATCGACCACAATTCAAAGAATTACTTTCATTACTACAAGCCGGTAATACACTGGTAGTCACTAAGTTAGATCGTTTTGCAAGATCAACAGTAAATGCGATCCAAACGGTAAAAGGACTGTTTGAAAAAGGAGTTAAGGTCCATATTCTTAACATGGGTTAGTTGAGAACACCCCAATCAAGTGAACCTCATTGATCAACTATTCGATATTCTAGCATAAAAGTGGATTCGGTTAGGAATCTCTTTACTTCTTTATATCTTCAAAAAATGTTTGCATCAGAACAAGTTATCTTATATTAATGGCTCTGTTATATCTTATTGTTGATTTTTAGATAGGGGAAGGGAAATACACTCCCTTTCCGCGGACTAACTGCCAAGCCTCCTCGTTCGTTCCTCACTGTGGGGTCTTGTCAGCCAGTTTTTCCGCAGGAGTGTCGTAGATTTCCCTTATTTATCAACAGTGTACTTTAACAGAGCCATATTAATAAGGGGTATTTTATCTTTTGGAAGGTTGAATCAGCGGTAAAATCAGTCCCGACACTCATAATTTGCTCTGCCATGTTGTTGAAGGGGGATATTTCTTAATAGCTCAAAGGCCAATCAGATCTTTTCCCCCATTGTTCGCATAATCTCCAGAGGACAGCTCCTCCTCCTGCCCCATTGCCTACAATGAGTACATCATAATCCGTTTCTCCATGTTATTAGCAAGTTAGAGGAATCCATTGTTCTTTATTAGTAATTGCGTAGGGGAGAAGCGGGGCATTCATCTTGTTTCCATTTTGCCTATCAAAGCTAGGAAGTTTTACGAGCCTTCCTGCGATGTCAAAATCAGGACTTGCAATTTCTGGATTGAGAGATATGAACGCCTCTAATTCAACCTTATTTTTTATAGATATTTTTATTAGGGTTTCTCCATTTGATGCGAGAATAAAATTTCAATAACTTCACATCCTATATGTTTTCTAGAGTTTGATATTTAAAGATATATATGCAAACGCTCAATTGGAAATATCTCGTTCCCGAACTGAAATATGGTGGGATACTTAAAGCCAATGGGCATTATCGGGAGATTCTCCCCAAAGTCGTTATTCAACGACCTTTCGAGACAACCTCTTCATTCATTATTTTTCCCACAATATAATCGGCTGTGCGGATGGCTAGGGCTATGGTGGTTAGTGTAGGGTTCGCCGCTCCCATGAATGGTAAGACACTGTTATCAGCGACAAACAGACCCGACATGCCGTGTACTTGACCGAATTTATTCGTGACTGATGTGGCTGGATCAATGCCCATGCGGCAAGTGCCCGCTTCATGAAAATCGTACCCCGGGGGCTGCAGGCAAGGTGAAGTCACTATATCCAACTGCATACCTTCGATGGTTCTAAACATATCGGCTACCATCTGTTGAATAACAGCCAAGTCTTGCTTACTGTATGAGAACTGAACATTCAATTTTGGTACTCCATATGGATCTACTTTAGTAGGATCAAGGAAGACACGGTTGTTAGACTGTGGTTCGACGATCCCGAACCCTAACAAACGTATTTCTAATTCTGTCATTAAAGGTTTCGTTTCATAGGAATAAAATAAATAAGGGTTCGGTCCCTCAATTTGGATTTGATATGGTCGATTTTCAGCCCTGGGGAGCAGGATATCTGCGATTCCTAGAACTTCTTCAAATTGCTCGCGCGGAACCTTGTTTACGGTCACGACAAAAGAATGGTTAATTAAATATCTTCCGATTGCTTCTCCTGGAATGAGAGAATGAAGCAGAAGGCGAGGTGATTCAAACGAACTTGCGGAAAGCACAACGTTTTTTCCTTGGATTGTATATGATTTTTGATCCGGGGTCTTAACTTGCACCCCTGTCGCTTTACCATTTTCATGTAAAATTTTCACTACATTGGCTTTTGTGGCTAAGTCAAACGGGTTCCATTTTAACGCCCAAGCCACAAATTCAATCGAACTAAAAAAGACATTGGATTGTATATGTCCATAATTGCTAACGTTTAAATCAATCGTTCGAGGCAAGGTTGTTGCATCATGATAACCGGCTCTTCGCAGTCTTTTTAAAAGGGTGTTATGTAGATCAGAGTCTCTTGTGAAGTCTGTGGTTACCTTCATCACTTGTTCGGCGATATTATAGTATTCGATGAGATCATTCGTTTCAAGCGGCCATTCTTTAAAATCAATGGGATGAAGACGCGGGGTCGCCCCTCCCCATTGGAGTGTTCTCCCTCCGAAACCGAAAAATTGTTTGGCTCCCGGAAATTCAGGCCATTCTTTTGCCATTGGAATGTGGAATGAAGGATTTTGTAAAAATCTCCCTGTTGTTCTAAAGGTAGGTAAATTAACCACATGAGTCGGTAAGAGTAAATCTCCTTTTTCCAAAACGGCAATCCGTTTCCCTTGATTTTGCCACTGTTCACACAGCCTCCAGAGAACGGCTCCTCCTCCTGCGCCGCTTCCAACAATGATGACATCATAGTCTGTTTTTTCCATGTTTTCTAGAGACGTAAGAGGGAACCAGTCCTCCAAATAATCAACGGTTGGATCAGGGGGGCAATTTTCATAAGAGGGAGTATAGTCGTCATTAGTTATTTGGCGTTCTCTTTTTATAGTTACAAGTCTAGGAGGAGAGGGGATCTTAACTTTGTGACCGGAAATTTCTTCATCGGGAAGAGAAAGATGTGAATTATGGTCCTTGAGTTTATTTAATTCGATGTTATGATTGTGGGCCAGTTTTCGCAATGTTGTTCCTTTTTGAGCAATCAGTATTTTCAATCATGTCACCTCATTAGTTAATCGTTTTTATGTATTTTTATATGGTGAAAACTGTTACTTTAAATTTCTTTACCGAACAAAATTGAAGTTAACTAAACAAAAAAGTTGTTTACTAAGGGTTTTTAGTATTGTTCGTGTTTTATACAATTCTTGAATAGTGGTGAGATTTTTTGTTCGTGTCGCTAGTTGATAGTAAACAACTTTTTTTGTATCGAACATAAGACCGACACCCTCAGGTCCTAGTATGTTTGCCATCACTATTCCGTTGGTAAATCCCAATATCTTTGTTATGAATGCTGCAATTGTTTTTTCATTATCCATAATTGATATATATGAAGATAAAAGGATATTGTGTTATTTAATTAAATTAGATTTGCACATTTATTTGAAAAAGAAACTACAATTAATCCCTCTTATAGAAAGTTATAATATTCCTTATTGATTTTGCGGAAACATTCCAGTTAACGGTCAATTTCTATGAATTCAGCGTGATTGCATTGACAGACTTTTATACTAGAATATATAATCAAAAAGAAAGAAACCGGTTCTGGTTCTAAGTGGAACTGGTCCTAAAATTAATATATATTTTTTTGGATCTAACTGAAACCGATTCCACAAATGTTTTTCTTTGGATCTGGTTTTCTAAGGTTTTGGATCTCTTTAATTGAAAATACAATTTTAAACTTTGAGATTTTGAAGCGAGAAAGCGTTGACAAAATATAAAAAAGGAAAGTATAATATAAAAACGGAACCGGTTCTACATTATGCAAAAAGAATGATTGATTTACCTTTTATTTTTTTACCTCATTAAGGAACCGATTCCACATATGTTTTAGATGGTTTACGGCCCGTATACATGATAGCGATTAAAGGTTTATTTTTTCTTTAAAAAGTGAAACATAAATCATGCATGTATTTTTTTACGATAAAACGGAACCGATTCCATATATGAATAACCCTGTAATCATCTAAGATACTACTTTCATAATTAATACACTGTTGGAGGGAACAACATGAAGAAGAAGTGGTGGCAAAAAGAAGTTATTTATCAAATTTATCCTAAAAGCTTTTATGACTCGAATAATGATGGAATAGGCGATATAAAAGGGATTACACAAAAACTAGATTACTTACAGTCTTTGGGGATTACGATGGTGTGGATTTGTCCAATTTACCAATCTCCAATGGCTGATAACGGGTATGATATCTCAGATTATTATCAATTAAACCCAGAGTTCGGAGAAATGAAAGATCTGGATGAGTTAATTGAAAAGGCAAAAGAAAAAGGAATTAAGGTTGTCCTAGATCTTGTCATAAATCATACATCGGATGAACATCCATGGTTCCAAGATTTATTAGAGAACCCACATGATAGTAAATTTAGAGATTATTATATTTTGAAATCTGGGAAAGACGGTCAACCACCAAATAATTGGCGCTCTGTCTTCGGCGGCAGTGTATGGGAGCCTTTGAAAAATACAGATCAGTATTACTTTCATTCTTTTGGAATTAAGCAACCAGACTTAAATTGGGAAAACAAGCAAGTCCGAGAAGATTTATATAAAATGGTCAATTACTGGTTAGATAAAGGTATTGCCGGGTTTAGAGTGGATGCCATAACGTTTATAAAGAAAGATCAAAACTATGATGATCTTCCTGCTGATGGAGTAGATGGACTTGTGAAATGTACAAAGAAGGCTCGTAATCAAGCGGGCATTGAAGATTTCTTACATGAATTAAAAGAAGAAACATTTTCTAAATTTGATTGTGTGACGATTGGTGAAGCTCCTGGAGTACCTTATGAGCAATACGGTGATTTCATTGGGGAAAATGGCTACTTTTCAATGATTTTTGATTTTAGATATGCAGACCTTGATGTAGCTTCTGGTAGTGAGTGGTTTAAGAGGGTCGATTGGAATGTACTAGATCTAAAGAAATTAATCTTCACTAGTCAAAAGGAAATGCAAAAAGCGGGCTGGGGAGCAAACTTTTTTGAGAATCATGATCAGAATCGATCAATAAGCAAGTATATAAAAGAAGAAGAGAATCGACATTACCATTCTGCGACAATGCTAGGAGCGATGTTTTTTTATCTTCGCGGAACGCCTTTTATCTACCAAGGCCAAGAAATTGGAATGACTAATTTCGAACGCAAAAGTATTGAGGAATTTGATGATATTTCAAGTATTGATCAGTACTATCGTTCCATGAAAGAAGGTTTTAGTGCAGAAGAAGCATTACACTTTATAAACTTACGAAGCCGTGATAATTCAAGAACGCCATTTCATTGGAATGCTAAAGGATTTGGTGGATTCTCAGAAGTTAAGCCTTGGTTAGGAATGAACGAGAATTACAAAACAATTAATGTGGAACAACAAGAGCAGGACCCGAATTCAATCCTACATTTTTATAAAAAAATTATTCAAGTTAGACAGTCAAGTGAGGCAAGTGAATGCTTAATTTATGGAGAGATTGAGCCTATTTTAGAAGAGCATCCAACGATTGTTGCGTATAAACGTAGGTTGAATGCTGAAGAAGTTGTTTGTTATTTCAATTTTTCATCTGATAGTCAAAAAGTCAAATTAGATCATAATAAATATGATGTTTTATTAAACAATTACAAAGAAGAAAAAGAATCGATATCTGAGCAAGAATATTCTTTAAAACCATATCAAGCACTAATACTTCTAAAGAAAGAAGCGAGCCATCATGAGTGAAAATAGATATGAACGTATAGGAAAAGAAATTATTAATGTCATTGGTGAGGATAATATTGAATCGTATGTTCATTGTGCAACAAGATTACGCTTTTCCGTTAAAGATCGCGAAAAGATTGATGATGAGGCAATTGAAAAGATTGATGAAGTCAAAGGCGTATTTTTTAATGCTGGTCAATATCAGGTCATTTTAGGTACTGGTACGGTCAATAAAGTCTACTCTGCCTTAAGAGGGGATCAACCTGATCAAGAGGATGAGCAAGCGAAGAGGGAAGCCTCATCTAATAAAAAGGACAAGGGAATAAGAAAAGCTGTACGAACGTTAGCCGATATCTTTATCCCCATTATCCCAATCATTGGGGCAACGGGTTTATTCCTTGGGTTAAAGGGTGTGTTGTTTAGTGATGCGCTCTTAGGCTTAATGGGCATGAGCATTAATGATATTCCTAGTTATCTGCAGACACTTATATCTGTTCTGACAGATACAGCTTTTGCTTTTTTACCAGCCTTAATATGTTGGTCTGCATTTAGGAATTTTGGCGGTATGCCTATTATTGGTTTTGTACTGGGGTTAATGCTAGTTTCTCCTGCCCTTCCTAATGCGTATGCCGTAGCAGACATCAATAGTGGAGTAGAACCAATTATGGCTTTCGGTTTCATACCGGTTGTTGGTTATCAAGGTAGTGTGTTAACGGCCCTAGTTATGGGGATCCTTGGGGCAAAACTCGAGAAAAAGTTACGAGCTGTCATGCCAAATGCATTAGATTTAATTTTTACTCCTTTCTTTGTTTTATTATGTATGATGATTACTGGTTTACTCATTTTAGGACCTTTATTGCATTTTGTGGAAGCGGGATTAATAATGGTTGTTACTCAACTTATCCATGCTCCTCTTGGCATTGGTGGACTGTTGATTGGATTTATCTATCCTCTAGCAGTTATGACGGGAATGCATCATTTATTTATCATGATCGAAACAACGCTGATTGCGAATACAGGGTTTAATCCCCTAATTACTCTATGTGCGATGTACGGTTTTGCAAATGCTGGTACTTGTTTGGCGATTACAATTAAAGCGAAAAAAAATACGGTAAAGGTTATGGGGGCAAGTGCAACTCTTACACAATTACTTGGTGTTAGTGAACCAGCCTTGTTTGGTGTCGTTATGAGGTATAGTATGAAACCCCTTTATGTTATGATTGCTTGTTCGGCTGTTGGAGGTGCGATTCTTTCCTTATTAAATATTCAAGCAAATTCATATGGTCTGGCTGTGGTTCTTTCTCCTTTAATGTACATTTATGAGTGGAATCAGCTGGTTGTTTATCTTGTGGTTTCCATTCTGACTTTTGCTGCTGCACTTATTATTACTTACTTATTTGCAGTTCCAAAAGAAGTTATGGTAGATGACCAAGATAAGAAACTAAGCAATGTGAGTTAATAGCTGATAAATTCTTGTCGCTAATTACGAGTTGCTTTAGCAACTCGTTATAACTATTTGAAATTGTTGTGGAGGAAATTTAAACATGGAATGGACAAATGAAGCACGCTATCGTATGTATAAAAGTATGACCGTAGCAGAACTGAACAAACTTGAATTGTTAGTAGCGGCTAGTCTTTGGCGACAACATTACCTACGTTAAGGGCTTCCTCAGATTGTTGGTTACAGTTTAAATTGATTTAATATATAACATCTTTAAAAAATTCATTGCTAATGGTAACTATTTTAATTAAGATAAGTTATATATGAAACTGATTTCATAAATTGTATCGATAGTGGGTGGTTTACAAATGGCTACTATTTCTGATGTAGCAAAATTATCAGGATTATCTAAAACAACTGTTTCCCGTGTAATTAATAATCATCCATATGTCTCGAAAAGGATAAGAGAGCAAGTTCTAAATGCGATGAAAGAACTTGGATATACGCCAAATCCTTCCGCAAGAAGGCTAAGAGGACAGTTAACGACTACTCTAGGTGTCATTGTACCTAGGATTGTTAACCCTTTCTTTTCATATTTAGTGAATTCGATTGAACAGACCGCATATCACAAAGGCTACCAAGTGTTAATATGCCAAAGCAATGAAGATAAAGCAAAAGAAATAGCATTCTTAAACTTATTAAAAACTAAGCAAGTAGACGGAATTATTATGACTTCAATTGAAAATGACTGGAACATAATTAAGCCATATACCAACTATGGTCCAATTTTGTTATGCAACGAATACCTCAATAATGCAAATGTTCCAATGATTCGTCTAGATCAATACAAAGGTGCATATTTAGGTGCTAAGCATTTGATTGAAAGAGATCATCAAAAAATTGCTTACTGTACAGGGGGACTTTTTGATGAGCAGGGGAAAGATAAAGATCGTAATCAAGGGTTTCAAAAAGCATTAAAAGATGTAGGAATTGAGCTGAACCCGAAGTGGATCTTTGTGAATCGGCACACGATTGAAGATGGGAAACAGGTATTAAGGCAAATTCTTGAAATGAATGATCGGCCAACCGCTGTTTTTACTGGAAGTGATGAGATTGCTGCAGGAATGATGATTGAAGCGAAAGAACATGGTTTGATCGTTCCTGATGATATTGCAATTATTGGCTTCGATGATCAACCAATTGCAGAAATGTTGGATCCAAAATTAACAACTATCCGCCAAACAGTAGATCAAATGGGGGAAAAAGCGGTAGAAGTGATTATTGAGATGCTAAATAATCCTGAAATGGAGATTAAAAATTATGAGTTACCAATTGAATTAGTTGTTCGGAAATCAACATAACTTTCTACGAATGAAATAGCGTTTGGAGAGTTAGTTTTATGATTAACTCTCATTTATTCCGCTATAAATGAGCAGAAAGACTTACTCTTCAATCTATTGCTTGGAGCTTTTGAAGGAGGGGAATGGTGTGTAACCTCCTGTAAAATCTCGATTGTTTAATCTTCCATCAGTAGATAAGTGAACAGAGACTTTAATTTTCAAAAAGAAAATTGTAAAAGATATTGAAACCGTTTCCACATCGCGATATAATAGAAATAGATTAAGAAAACATTGGTTTTATAAGGGAATATAGTAGATTTATTAAAGTTCTACCATATTTAAAAGGCCTATTTTTTTATTTTTATATGAAACCGATACCTTACTGTTAGTAGAAGAAAAAGTAGTAAAGGGTTAGTGACTGTTTCATGTGGATTAGCGGTCATCTACTAGATGGCCTTCAGATCTTGAGAGTTATAGAGAAAGTCATAAATTGATTGCTGTTTCAAAAGATAAATCTAGGGGAATAGTGAAATAAACATCGACTTAAAACCAAATCAGGGAGAGTAAATAGGGGCTAGTTTAAGATGCTTTAAACCGAGCTTTAAAAATCATTTTTTTATATTTTTATATGGAACCGATACCTTAACCATATTACAACAAGAACTTGTTAATATGTACAAGTGGTAATGGTTAATAGGAAGCCTGCTTGAATTAAGACACAACTAACTACAGTGAATAGGAGTTGTATAAAAATGAACAAACAAAGTACCTTGCAGACTAAAGAATTAGATTCTTCACTAAACTATGGAAATCAGAAGGAAGATATTTCATTGAAACTAAAAAAACAAAAGCAGTTAAAAAAGGCTGGGTTATTTGCCCTATTTGTTGGACCTGTATTTTTAGCCTTTTCAATTATCGTCCTTATACCATTTTTTTCAGGAATTTATTATGCCTTTACTGACTGGAACGGGGTAACAGGAACGGTCAATTGGGTAGGATTTGATAATTTTAAATATTTATTTACCGAAGACAAGCAATTTCAACAATCCTTCTTGCTTACAACTAAATATACGTTCGTTTCCATTATATTAACAAACTTAGTGGGATTTGGATTAGCCTTACTTGTTACTAAAATGCTGAAATCAAGAAACATTTTACGTACAATATTCTTCATGCCTAACTTAATCGGTGGACTTATACTTGGATTCATTTGGCAATTTATTTTTATAAAAGGTTTTGCATCAATCGGACAGATAACAGGATTGTCACTTTTTGAGTTACCTTGGTTAGGGGATGCTAACACAGCATTCTGGGGAATAGTTATTGTCAGCGTATGGCAAGGAGCAGGCTATATTATGATCATCTATGTAGCTGCACTACAGAACGTACCACAAGAATTAATTGAAGCAGCCAAAATAGACGGAGCCAATAAATTGAAAATTCTTCGTCATATAACTTTGCCGATGGTTGCTCCAGCAATAACGATATGTTTATTCGTAACGATATCTGCGTCATTTAAGATCTTTGATGTGAACTTATCTCTAACAAACGGTGGTCCATTTAAATCATCTGAAATGTTAGCGCTTAATATTTATACAGAAGCATTCGTAAATAACCGCTATGGTATTGGTGAAGCCAAAGCCTTAATTTTCTTTCTTGTTGTGGCTGTTATTACCATCATACAAGTTATGATTACGAAAAAGAGGGAGGTTGAGGCATAATGGAAAACCAGTATACCAAGAAGACATTTATTATTGAAATTTTAGCTCTTTTGCTCGGTCTAATCTTTTTAGTGCCATTTTATTATGTCGTATCAAACTCCTTAAAATCCTTTGGGGAGATATTAACAAACACTTCGGCATTGCCGTCCGTGTTACAGTTTCAAAACTATGTGAACGCATTTGAAACAATGAATTACTTAAATGCATTCAAAAACTCACTTATCATTACGGTAGTTAGTAATGTGGTTCTGGTTATCTTTTGTTCAATGGCTGCTTACATGCTAGTTAGAACAAAAAAAATGATCAGCAATGTGATTTTTATGATTTTCGTAGCAGCTATGGTTATTCCATTTCAATCGATTATGATTCCGCTCGTAAAAGTAGCTGGTAGCCTAGGACTAAATGGTATCTGGGGTCTTGTTATCATGTACTTAGGCTTTGGCTCAGGGATGCCGATCTTCCTATATCATGGTTTTATCAAAGGAATACCTGTAGAGCTGGAAGAAGCTGCTATTATTGACGGTTGTTCGACATTTGGCCTATTTTGGAGAATTGTATTTCCATTATTGAAACCAATTACGGTAACGGTCGTGATCTTAAACAGTATTTGGATTTGGAATGACTTCTTGTTACCTTCACTGGTGCTTCAAGATCCAAATTCAAGAACGATCCCATTAGAAACATTCTTCTTCTTTGGACAATATACAAAACAATGGGATATGGCACTAGCAGCGTTAGTTATGAGCATAATTCCATTATTAATTTTCTTCTTTGCCATGCAAAAGCACATTATTAAGGGGATTACAAGCGGGTCCATTAAGTAATTCTTTTAGGAATTATTTCTATTGTCTAGTAAGTAATTTGAACAGTAGAAATGTTATAAACAACTATATTTATATATTAGGAGGAGTTAAAATGTCTTTAAAATTTAAAAAATTTCCACTAGCAGCAGGTATCCTATCCGCTTCACTTCTATTTACCGCAGCTTGTTCCAGCAACACTGGGACTGAAGACACAAAAAGTGGCGAGGGCAAAGGCGATACAGTTGTTGTTGATATCTTTCAAGGGAAAGTTGAAATCGCAGATCAGTTAAAAGCATTAACTGATAAATACACTAAAGAGAACCCTGATGTAACATTTAATATTCAAACAGTTGGAGGAGGAGCTGATGGTTCCTCAGCTCTAAAAGGAGCGTTTGCTTCTAATAAGGCACCAGATATCTTTACTCTCCAAGGCTATCAAGATGCTCAAACATGGAAAGATAAATTAGAAGATTTATCTGATCAGCCCTGGGTAAAAGATGCGTATGAAAGTGCATTAGAACCAATGACGATTGATGGCAAACATTTTGGACAGCCTGTAAATCTTGAAGGTTATGGATTTGTTTACAATAAAGAATTATTTAAGAAAGCTGGAATTACTGAGCTTCCTAAAACTTTTTCAGAGTTAAAGACAGCTGCGAAAAAGCTGAACGATGCTGGCATTACTCCATTCGCTGTCGGATACGGTGAAGCATGGATATTAGGCAACCATGGCCTGAATATCGCGTTTGCATCCCAGGATGATCCTGATGCATTCATCAAGGGATTAAACGGAGGTACTGCTACAATTTCAGGAAATAAATATTTCGAAAAGTATTTAGAGCTAGTAGACTTAACTACGAAATACGGCAATAAAAACTCTTTAACCACCGATTACAATACTCAAGTTACATTATTTGCCAATGGTGAAACTGCCATGATTCAGCAAGGAAATTGGATACAACCAATGCTTGATAAAATCACTCCGAATATGGAAGTTGGTATTCTTCCAATTCCTCTTAGTGATGATCTGAACGTAGCGGATAAACTGCCGGTCGGTGTACCGAGCAACTGGGTTATTCACAACGGAGCACCTGACGCAGACAAGCAAGCTGCAAAAGATTTCTTAAACTGGATGGTTACATCTGAAGAAGGAAAAAGAGCATTGGTTGAAGATTTTAAATATATCCCGGCCTTTAAATCAATTGAAGCAAACGTAGAATTTATTGGACCGTTGGGTGAAGAACTTACTAAATATTCTAATGAGGGAAAAACCTTTACTTGGCAATTTGCGAAATATCCAGATGGTGCAGGCGGGGAATTTGGGGCAACAATGCAAGCATATGTTGGTGGTGAAGGATCTAAAGAAGAAACCCTGAAGGCACTTGATAGCAGTTGGGCTAAATTCAAGAAATAATTATTCCAGGTTGATGATAAGCTTTCCTTCATGTGAAGGAAAGCTTATCTAAAAACACTGTAATAAATATGACGGGCATAATTACAAAATACATCTCACACTCTGAAAAAATATATAAGCATTTATACTTGTTATTAAAGCAGTATAAGTATAATGAATATAATGTTTTTTCACATTATATATTTTTTGGTACATTGCTTATTTAAAGTGATGTACTTTTGTTTTTTGTACTATCAAATTCAGATTCTAAGGATGATAGTATAAGAAAACTAAGGCTTTCGCTATTAGGACTCGGCGACAAGCCTTAGTTTTTCAAATAATATCTTTAAATGTTCTAAATACATACTCAACCCTAAATTCTTGTCTTAATAATTAATTAAGAAAAGAATGCGGTTTTGAGTGGACATTTGCCTAAGAGTGGCTATCTTTAAATAGTTAGCTTCTTTAATTGTCGGGGTATTAAAGAGTCGTATTTTCGGATATTTGCAAACTATTTACTATCTATTTTCTGGGAAATAGGATTTGAAAATAATAGGTTTAATTCCAGTTGATTTCTTCAACGATATGTTTATTCACAAATTATTAGAGGAGGTAACAAAGGAATGAAAAATAAATGGTGGCAGAAATCAGTTGTTTATCAAATCTATCCAAGAAGCTTTTATGATGCTAATGCTGATGGAATAGGGGATTTGAAGGGTGTCATTCAGAAATTAGATTATCTAAAGGACTTAGGAATAGATGTTATTTGGCTTTGCCCTGTATATAAATCACCGATGGATGATAACGGATATGATATTTCCGATTACCAAGCAATTGCAGAAGAATTTGGATCTATGGAAGATATGGATCGCTTAATTAAAGAGGCAGCTAATAGGAATATTAAAATTATCATGGATTTAGTCGTAAACCATACATCTGATAAACATCCATGGTTTTTAGAATCAAAATGTGATTTGAATACCCCAAAAAGAGATTGGTATGGCGAGATGGTAAGGCAGATGGAACTCCTCCAAACAATTGGCGATCTATTTTTGGAGGTTCAAGTTATTCTATCAAACTATAAAAATGTAACAAAAGACATCAAAAATCTAACATTACGACCTTATGAGGCAATCGTTTATGAACTTGATGGATCCTTTTAGTCGGTCAACATAACAAAATAGATTATTGAAGAGAAATTTTTTTGAGGATGTAAGTGTCCCAACATTAAGAATAAGAATCACAAAGGCATTAAAATCGGATTTAATAAAAATTTAACATAGTTTTTTCTATCAGAAATACATTTGGCTCCTTAATAGTAAGGAATGGTATACTTTTATAAAACCTAAAAACGAGAAAGGAAATGAAAATTGAAAAAAGTCTTAATAGTACTTCTTTTTATCTCTGCTATATCTACTCTTTTAATAGGTTTTATATCAAAACAATTTGCAGATGAAAAGCCTAAAGTAGTCGTTGTTTTAAAAGGTTTAGACTCACAGTATTGGGAAATTGTTAAAGCGGGAGCAGAAAAAGGGTTTCGTGACTTTGGTATAGATGGTAAAGTGATTGCACCTACTTACAGATCAGAAAAAGATGTACAGGAACATATGTTAGAAAAAGTTCTAAAAGAAAGTCCAGATGTATTAGTCGTCTCTCCAAATGAGTCACCAGAGGTCATTTCTATCTTAGAGGAGTTTGTTGAAAATAAGATTCCTGTATTGCTATTAGATACAGATATTCCTTTGAAAAATAAAACATCTTATATTGGTACCAATAACTTTGATTTAGGAAGAAAAGCAGGTGCATTATTAGCTTCTGAACTGCAACCCGGAGATGAAGTGGCTCTTATTGCTGGAGATTTAAGCAGTCGAATATCAAGTGAACGGATAAAAGGAGCAAAAGATAGTTTAGAAACTGCAGGAATCAAAATTGCAGTAGAAAAAGTAAAATTATCAAATGAACCTTTGCCAGTTAAAACTGCAATGACTGCGATCTTGCAGAATCACCCTGATATTAAAGGTGTATTTGCCACAACTGACATAATGGCATTAAGTGCTTTAGAAGTGATAGAAGAGCATGGGTATAAAATACCTGTCATAGGGGCAGATGGAATTATCGAAATGGTTGAGTTAATAGAAGAAGAAACGTTACCTGGCACAGTAGCACAAAACCCTTATGATATGGGGTATTTAAGTATTGATACCGCATTAAAAGTGACAAATGGAGAAAAAGTTGAGGGGAATATTGATAGTGGAGTAGATATTATTATTAAAGGTAATGGGAATCAGAGACTAGAATTCCTAAAGAAAATATTGAGATAAAAGTTTAAGCCATAGTAATTTCTTATTTTCAAAAATAGTATTGAAATTACATCATAAGAACTACTTTGAATTATATATAGAATCGTTTACGATGATTAAATTCTTTATTGTTAATGAAACAGACATAAAGAACGTGATAACTGGTAATGTTCTCTTTTCAAGGAGTAGTTGTAATAACCATAGATAACATGACCAACATATAAAGTAAGCAGGGTACTCTTTGAAAAGATAAAATATCGGGTTTCATAGTGGCTAATAAGAATAGGAAGGGGAGCCCCTTCCTATTGAACATAGCGATCTCTGACGACGGCAGGGATGTCAGCAATATCATTTTGATAAATAGATGCAAGGAGATTGATGTATTCAGCCATTGACCAATTAAGCGGTTGCATTGACCTTGTTGGCGTACCTGGTTCATAACCTTTAGGAGCGTTCAAATCCCACACTTGCTCTGAGATCGTTCCAGTTTTACTTGAGAATGCTTTTACTGTTTTTAGATAAGGTTTGCCGCTGTTACCTCTTGCAATTTCATATATTCCGCGTTCGGCGGTAAGAAGAGGCCATAGACGGCCTTGTCCACTTCCATCCCAGTTCCTTCCGTCTTTCGTTTCACCATAGCGGTCATGGTTATATCGATACCATCCGCTTCCCTTGCCTGGAATGGTCCGCTTAATTACCTTGTCAACCTCCGGGAGTGATTCCAAAATATAAGGATCATTCGCTGACTTTACACCCATACGCACAAGTTCCAAAAATCCTGCGTCCACAATCTCGCGTTCATCCCAGGTGCCTGCTTCATTAGCAAGTATGATTTTTTGCCCATCATTTGGATTTTTATTGTCATTGATCCTTATGTAATATTTTTTATTTCCGTATAACCCCGTTGTTGTAAAGGTCCAGTTGTCTACTTGGCTTTGCCAAAAATCAGCTGTTTCTAAGTAACGTTTTGCACTTTCCTTGTCACCATTTGCTGTTGCTATATCGGCTGCGCAAACAAGTCCGGCAATTTCAGCAGCAATTGTTGATGGGGAATAGCCGCTTTGCTCTTCCCACCGTTCCTGCTCTGTCCAAGGGCCTGCTTTTACGATATAATCGGCGGTTATCTTGATTTTCGGCCAGAGGTCAGTTCTTCTTAATTTCCACGCAAGAATAATCGGCATACCTTGTTGATCCATTTGTGTATGGTTCCAAAAAGGCTTTCCATCGGTCCAAGAATTTTGGGGGAATCTCCCTGTTTTTGGATCTTGTTGATAGTTGAAAAGAAAGTCAACGGCTTGATTTGCAGTTTTTTGATCACCTGCAACTAGAATCGCGCTGGCATATTTGTACAAATCCCTTGCCCATACAAGATGATAAACACTGCTTTTGTTTCCACCCCATGGATTTGTATCCCCCCATGGAATACCAAGTCCTGCGACCATTGCTCCTGTTGTTTTGTCTTGACTTGCTTTTATTACCATAGCCGCTAAGTAGTATTGGTTATCAACCGTTCCTTCAAAGGTATTAAGTTGTTTTGTGTAATTTTTCCATTCATTAATATATTGTTTTTCAGTTTCTTTTATGTTTCCTGTCAGACTGTCATAAGCTGTTTTCATTGCCTCTTGCTCATTTTTACCAAAACCGAGTACAGAATGAAATACGATCGCGTGTTGTTTTGAATAACCGAAATCAAGCAATCCTATTTGGGCAACATTTCCGTCAGAAGCGATATTGTACGCCCAATCCATTTTAAAATTTGAATCCATATTGCTAAGTAGATCAGTATACCCGTCATTAACACCTACAAATCCGTTACTAACAAGGCCGCTTTTAAAAGGAAGAGAAAGGGCAAGCGCAGCAACTTTATCTTCATCGGATGCTACAAGCATTGTTTTTTCTTTATAAGTCAATGTTTTGGACGTATCATCGTTAGCTGAGTTGTTCATTGCTGGATCCTGAAATACATAAACGAGATAATCATTAACGTTTCCCTTTAATGCTTTAAATGTGACTCGTTGGATCAATGTGTTTCGATTCGGATCGGAAAAAATACGCTTCGTTAATTGCCATTTTCCATCTATGTCAGTAGAAGTGTGCTCCCAAATCAAGGCTTTCGAATCAATTTGCTTAACAGTATGCTGCTGGGACTTTTCATCATCCACCCACGTATGATTCTTGTCACCGACCAAAAACATAAACTCTTTAGAGTTCGGAGTATCTACGGTAGGATAAAAGACTTCGGTCATTCCTTCTTTTGTTCCAGTGAACCACACTTTGGAAGTATCACTAGCCGAAGTTCCAACAAAAGCCTTGTTTCCAGGTGACCATGTCGAGGCAGGAGCCGTTCCTTTCACCTGTGAGTGGGTGAGGGAGGGAACGGATAAAAAAAGTATAGTAATAAAGATAAAGATTCTTTTCAATAAAGTATCCTCCTTAAAAATGAGATGAACAGCTAGTGTTCTTATGTTCTAAAGTTGACCCAAATATGCATGCTTTACTGTTTGGTTTAACACAGGAATTAAAAGTACAGATGAAAAATTCCATGAAAGACGAATTTTATCAGTTAGGTTTTCTTACATTTTGAGTAGGCGTGAGTTTATATTAGAAGAAATAATTTGTAGGGTATTACGAACATCCAAAGTTAACAAAGATAAAAGCATAACGGACAGCGATATACTATCACTGTCCGTTCGATGCACGGAACCTTCCCATTTTTTCACGCTCTCCCCGGCGGAGGTCCAGGAGGTGGCCCCGGCGGAGGTCCAGGAGGTGTTTCCTGTATGGGTCCAGGAGGTGTCTCTTGTATAGGTCCAGGAGGTGTCTCTTGTATAGGTCCAGGAGGTGTCTCTTGTATAGGCCCAGGAGGTGTCTCCTGTATAGGTCCAGGAGGTGTCCCCGGCGTAATTCCTGTAGGTATCCCCGATGTTGCTTCTGTAGGTGCCCCTGACGTAGTTCCTGCAATTGTAGTTTTTTGATCACTGAAAGGGATGCTTACAAAATCTTTGCCGATATTAAGTGATGCAGACGCATTCATTGAATTAATATTAATAGTATTAATATTAATATTAATATTATTAGCACTATAGGGGACGTTTCCGATTGTACACTGACTCGAAGGAGGGACCAGCTTTATTTTATAATCCAGGACATTATAATAAGTATCCAAATTATTTGATTTCAATTTAATTACCTACTTATTTATCAATAATAATTTGCAATGGTATAAAGATTTTATTAGTGAAATTTTAATAAGTTTATATAAATATAGAAATTGTCAATTGCAAATTTCATGCTACTTAACAAATTTATAGCAGAGCTATTATATATGGCTTCATTCTTTTAAATTTATGATAGTTGAAAGAAAAAGGTAATAACTTATTGGCAAAATATATAGTTTTAAAAAATAGCTCTGTTAAACTTGGTTGTTGATTTCCGCTGCAGGCGTTCGCTCCAATCAACAAAGTGCCAAAATCAACAGTGAGCTTTAACAGAGCCTAAAAAATAAAACCATTTGAATGCCAATCCTTAGTTTTTGACCTTTCTTAGAAATATCCGAGAAGACTATTTATTGCCTTTATTTCTTACTTTATTCACGATCCCTCTTTTGTGAGCAAAGAATTTTGCTTCGTGTGAAAATAACACATCTTTCAGGGACTCATGATAATGAAATAGGAACTTAGTTTTAAATAGTAATAGGTTAGTTAGCTCTGCAGTAAATATTTTAAAAAAATGGGAGATGTTTAAGTTTTTGCACCAGAACCTATATACGAATACCGCTTCAAATGCACACATAGGAATATGTATATCGATTTTTCTGACGAAAGGAGCAAAACCTATGCACATTTGTCCATCCCCTTCATCTGAGATTATCTATCCTTGGACTCCGTTGGAAACAATGGAGAAAACCGACTACGATGTGATCATCGTTGGTACAGGACCGGGAGGAGGATCAGTCCTTTGGCGGTTGGCCGAGCAGTGGGGAAATAACGGGAAACGCATCGGCGTCATTGAAGCGGGCGATTATTTACTGCCAGCAAATATGTATGATCTGCCTAATTGGTCACCACTGTGGGCCAATATCGAGAAGCCTAATCCGTTGTACTATGAGTCCATTCCGATATATCCATCAGACCGCCCAACATCTCCTACGCCCCTCCTCTCATCATTTGACCAGCTTATTGCTTTAGGCGGAAGATCGATCAAGTGGGGCATGGTAACTCCCCGGATCAGACCTATTGATCTTGCAGGTTGGCCTGTCAGCCTCAAAGAGATGAATATGTACTATAACATTGCCGAAGAACTCATGGGGGTTAACAAAAGTTTTTATTTATCAGCAGGCTTTCTTCTAGACCGGCTTCGCCAAAACGGCTTTCCCGAAGCAGCCGATAAGCCGGTAGCAATCGATATCATACCAAACGTTAGAGGAGAATACTGGACCACCCCCCCGCGGTTTACGTCACTTAAACTGCTTGCAAACGCTGCACAACTTCGGCCGTTTGACACCGCGATTAGGACACGAGCCGTTCAAGTGTACACAGAAAGAGGGAAAGTGGCTGGTCTTAGGGTTATGAGTCGGGACAAGAAATCGTATTTCCTGAAAACGAAGGCAGTAGTCTTGGCTGCAAGCACATTTGAAACACCTCGTATTTTGCTTAACTCTGGAATACGAGGGGAAGCAATCGGTCGTTACTTAACCAGCCATTCCAAATTGTATACGTATGGAAAGATTTCTCCAACAGATTACGAAAAAAATCCGGGACTATTCGGGTTGTTTATTCCGCGTACAAAAGGACGGCCGTATCAGATGCAATTACGGGGTTTCTCTCCCTTGGGGCGCGAGTTTGATATCATAGGCAGCGGCGTGATCGAATCTAGGTTTGAAAACAGAGTTGCCTTAGACCCCCTCAGTGTGGATGAGTACGGATTGCCGAAGCCAGTTGCCTTGTTCTCGTTCAGCGATACGGATCTGGCAGTCATTCAGCAAATGGAACAGGGCATGAAACAAGCAGCGGAAGCCATGAAAGTTTCGATTGATCCTATTTGTATTACGCCTCTAGGACTTGGAATGCACGATATGGGCACTTGCCGCATGGGTACGGATCCCTCTACTTCGGCCACCAATCCTTATGGGCAGATTCATGGTGTATCAGGACTCTACGTTGCTGACAGCAGCCTGATTAGAACCAGCGGAGCTGCAAGTCCGTTCCTGACCATTGTAGCCCTCTCTATCCGAACGGCGGATTATGTCATTGAACAATTGAAATAGAGCTTTACGTTATGATAAAGAAGCTCGTCAGTATACAGCCTGTTGAAAAAGTCTTAATAGCCTGTATCCTACATCTTGCTTTCCTATTTTCTGGTAAAACTGATGATATAAAGTCATGCAATCTTTTGCATGCGTTTCATACACTCTCTTTTTTTGATCATTTCGGAAATTTTTACAAAAAGGTGGTGACAGCCATGCGAATATATATCGCGAGTGATGATGATACTCTTAGAAAAATTGCAAAAAGATATCAAGTTACACTAGAAAATCTTTGCTCTTTAAATCCGGATATTCACAGTACTGACACGAATATTAAAGTGAATACAATAGTCAAAATCCCTCCTACAAAGATCCAACAAGCAACATTCGAACAATCTCCTTCTTCTGCTAAACCTGAACATTCCAACTACCTGGATCATTGGATTCCTTTGACCTCCGTGGAAAAGATGGCACAAACCGAATACGATGTATTAATCGTCGGGAGTGGGGCAGGAGGTGGAGCCGCTCTCTGGAGATTATGCCAGCAATGGGCAAGAGAAGGCAAACGCATCGGAATGATTGAAGCAGGGCCTCTTTTATTGCCGACACATGGCCGAAATATCCCTACTTTTAATCATGATAGGTTTACCCGATTCTTTGAAAATCCCAAACATACGGATTATATCGGAAAACGATGGCCTGATTATCCCGGGGCAAGAATCATAAGAGCACTTGGTGGAAGAATGCTTCAATGGTTTTTATTATCACCTCGTTTAAATCCGGAAAACTTCTTGTCATGGCCGATATCTTATCAGGAACTGCTTCCTTATTATCTTGCCGCTGAACAAATCATGGATGTTAATACAGGGTATGCCAGAGGATCGTCAATTCAGAAACTGCTTCTCAATCGCCTTCGATCAAACGGTTTCCCCGGTGCAACAGACACGCCCCTAGCTGTTGATCTTGAAGAAACAAAGTATGGTCAGGTCCACTCTAATGTCTTTTTTAGTTCTATTAACTTCCTGGCTCATGCATTGAATATCAGACCCTTTGATCTGGCAGTAAATACGCGTGCGGTTCAAGTGCTTACCGATAAAGGAAAAGTCGCTGGAGTTAAAGTGATGACTACGGAAAAGAAAACGTATATGATTAAAGCGAAAACAGTCATCCTTGCTGGAGGCACATGGGAGACACCGAGGCTTCTTCTTAATTCTGGCATTCACGGAAAGGCCATAGGTCATTATTTAGTTAATCATGCAAAGATATTTGCAGATGCCAAAGGAGATAGAAATCAATTTACTGAAGTAGGGGGAGTTGCCAGCCTCTGGATTCCAATACCGGAAGACAGAAGGTTGATCATGTACGGCTTTGGTACAGATCCTTTTGATTATTACTGGTATTCCTTCGAGGAAAAGCCTCTTTTGGAAGAACTCAAATTCAGATTTGTCTGTGGCGGAGTGGTGGAGGCACGATATGAAAACCGTGTTTACCTCGACCCTTCCACACGAGATGAATTTGGTGTCCCTCTGCTTCAAGTGGATTTTTCCTATAGTAATAGGGATCGAGCGATGATTCCTGTAATGTTCAAGACTATGGAAAGAGCAGTATCTAGCATGAATCTGAATTTTGATGATGATCCTTGGCTGATTACTCCAGGAGAGGATAACCATGAGACCGGAACATGCCGAATGGGCGTTGACCCAGAGACTTCAGCAACCAATCCGTTTGGACAGATTCACGGTGTACCTGGTTTATTTGTTGCTGATAACAGCGTAGTCCGTCTTTCAGGGCCTGCCAATCCGACTTTAACGACTGTTGCTTTGGCTATTCGTACAATAGATTATATCGTTAGTGAAAATGGATCATCTAAATAGGGATTAATAAGAACATGTACTAATATCTTTAATTCTGCAAGGGTAAATGTCAATACTCGCTAAAATCATAGGATGTTCGGCGTATAACCACTGTTTTAAACATTGTAAATTGAAATTGATTGTTTTCAACTATATTTCGTATGTATCGATTTAGAAAAATCGCAAGGCACCAGTAATCATCGACAAGCATAAGACGAGCCGTTTGAAAGGTTAATTGTTTAACCTTCTGGACGGATTGGCTAGACCCTAGAGCCGGAGCTAGACACCAAAACTAAGTACAAAGAACTTATACTTTCTAATAAAAAAACCGGGTCAAAACCTAGCAGGTTCACTTCAGAGGTGCAAACGGTAAATAACAAAGGTTAATCGCATGTGAAATCTTATAAAAATTCACATGTGATTTTTTGTTTATTTAATAAGGTTTTAGAAGTATATAGATGCTTTTTTCATAGGGATTTGCACAAAAATTCACAAGTATAAAAATAATTATTGAACTCATTGTGAAAATACGGTTATTTACTATCTGACCTAGCACTAGAAACTCCGATTATCTTCGAAAAAAAATTTATCTTCGAAATCCACTCTTTATCTTCGGAAATTGAAATTTATCTACGAATTTTTCATTTTATCGATTATTCGACAAAATACATGCTGGAAAAAGCTTGGGTTCATCCCAAGCTTTTTTGGTGTGTTTAAATTGAGAGAATAAATGGTTGTGAAAGAATTGTCTTTCCTGAATTTTACTTGGAGGAAATCAAAAGAGTGAAGTTTTCCTATATTTTTACTCTACTCTTGAATTACAGGACTATGCAAGATCATATGTTTTTATCTCTTGGAGTAATTTCATAAGACTAATATATGGAGGAGTAATAGGGAAATACTCTAGTGCTATATACCCTTTAAAACCTGTTGCTTTAATAGCTTTGAAGATGTTCAAATAAAAGAGTTCTCCAATGTATGGTTCATGTCTACCTGGAACACCAGCAACGTGGAAATATCCGATGTTATTGATATTCTTATTAATAGTAGAAATAATATTTCCTTCCATTATTTGCATATGATAAATATCGTAAAGCACTTTAACAAAAGGGCTGTCGACTTCATTAACAATCTGAAATCCTTCTTTAGAACTATCTAAATAATAACCTTTATGGTCGACTAGTGTATTTAATGGTTCAATGACTAACATAATTCCCGACTCATTTAAAAAAGGTACACAGGCTTTTAGACCTTCTACAATACTTCTGTGCTGCTCCTCACGTAAGAACCTGGAATTTCTTGACCAACTTGAGAAATAATTGTTTTGCATCCTAGCATTTTAGCAACAGAAATTGTTTGTTGGACTCCTTCCACATATTCTTCCCTTTTAGAAGGATCTGTTAAACTAATAAACTTTGTGACAATTCCCGAATTCTTAAGCCCAAGAGCTTCTTTCGCATTCAGTATTGAAGGAAGATCTTTGTCCCACCAACTCCAAAATTCAAACGCGTTAAACCCTATTTGTTTTATTTCTTGCAATCCTTTAAAAAAATATTTATTTGAATACAAGGCTTCAATATTAACGGAAAATTGCATTTCAACTACCCCCACTAATTAAATATACAATCATAAAAACCTACCGTAGCAATTTCATTATGTTCAAATAGCAAAGGTAATCTAGTAAGAGTAGGATTAGCTGCACTACCATCTTATTTTCCTGTTTTTCTGATAGTAGGTTAAGTCTACTAATATGATAAATCAGAAAATGGGTAATTTCTTATATTCCAAGTAAACAACGATGTCATAGTTGTTTCTAGTAGCTCCTAGATTATCAAGAAACTATAAAAACGTGTCGATTGTACACGCTGAATCGATCAAAAGAATCAGCCTAATTTCATCGGGCTGCGGATAATCAAATTCCGCAAATTCCTTGCTGATTTGGTAATTCCTTCCAGTCCGTCGATCAGTGGATCGTGTTGTTCAATGTGAAAACCTCCATTGTAGCCGACCAATTGGAGGGCACTAATAATATCAGACCAGGTTTTTAAGTCATGACCATACCCGATGGTTCGATAGTACCATGACCGGTATTGCGGCTGTTCCTGGGGCTTTGGATCGAGAATCCCATATAAATTCAGGTTATCCTCTGAAAAAATCATATCCTTTGTTGATACATGATTGATTGCTCCGGCAAAACCAAGAATTTTTACCGCTTCAACTGGATTGATCTTCTGTGTCCACATATGGCTTGCATCAAAGCTGCATCCAATCACCTCACCTACCGCTTGACGGAGTCTGAGAACACCCGCTGGGGCATGCACGGTAAATCCTTCATGCATCTCGATGCCGATTTTCACCCCTCGACTTGCTGCGTATGTCCCCAGTTCTCTCCAATAAGGGATCACTTTTTGTTCCCACTGCCAGTTGAGAATCTCCGGGTATTCCGGCGGCCAATATACATAAGAAAAGTTTGGATATAATGTACTGTCCGGGGCACCCGGATTGCCTGAAAAACAATTCACAACTGGCACTCCCATTTTTTGTGCTAAATCAATTGTTAGAATTAATGTTTCATGATGCTGTCGGGCGATGCTTTTGTTGGGGTGAAGCGGATTACCATGGGCGCTGAATGCACTAATAAACATACCTCTTGACTCAACAGCTTGGAGGAAGGTTTTTTGCTTTCCCTCATCCTTAAGGAATTGAGAAGGTTTGACAAAAACATCTTCAGGATAATTCCCCGTTCCAAATTCCAAGGCCTCGACTCCTCTAGATCGGACAAAATCGAGCATCTCTTCAAACGGCAGGCTTTTTAACACACCCGATACAAACACACCAAGTCGCATAATAATTAACCTCCTATAAAAAGCTGTTTTTAAAACCACATATGTTCAATCTCGTCTAAAGGGTAAGTGCGGAATACACAAGCGCCCCTCCGATTACACACATGTCAAATTACTTACGATAGTAAGGTACTGTTTAGTGGATATATGAGGGTTGAATTAAATTAGCAATTACTACTGCGATTCATCTTAGTGTATCTCCTTCGTTTAAATGAAGTATTTTCTATATTTTCTTTAACAGCAGGACCATTCATCTTTTTATTAGGGTGTTTTCTCAAACTTTGATGCTAATAAACAAATAGTGCAAAGTCTTGTCATTGTATCTCTTGAGGAGAGAGGTTAGGTGTCGATTTGATGGAACTGGAGAATTACCTATTTCTTCGAATCAACACTGGTTATGTGTTAAAAACAACAATAAATTAAGAAAGAGCCTTATATTAAAATATTCTACGGGGGTAATCGTATGAGTAGAAAATAAAATTTTTAGTAAAGGAATTAGTACAATCCAGCAGATGATTTTATTAAAAAAAGGCTGTTTTCGCAAACTTTGTTGCAATAAATAAATGGATGTTTTTATTGGAAATGAATATATCTCTTGAAGTGAGAGGTCTGGTGTTGGATTTGAAGGAATTGGTGGACCACCGATTCCTTTTATATCAATACTTGTTGTATGTAACAAGTATTGAAAAGTCAAATGCCAATGGCCGATGCTATATTGAAATATAACAAAAGAAGGAATTCCAGTTAATAAGATTTATATTCCAATGGCTGGAGAAGCAATGTTTGCATTAATTGCAGCTTTACCAATAATCAAATCTCAACGGTACTTACCACTGATCCAACTGGACTTGGCAAACGAAATCCTACTTCGTGAAGTAGTTCAAAGAAAAAAATCATAATTAATACTACAATTAAAGCTGGAAAGGGAGTCCTTCTATTATCAAGAATGGCCATTAAAAAGGTTATCGGTATTAGTTGGGGATGAAAAGTAGTTAAAGCTATAAAAAATCTCGGAAATGTTTGGCAATGAAAAACGCTGCAATTCTTATCAGGTGAATAAATGATAAAAAAACTACCCGATGATAATAATCCTCACTTTCTTAAAAGAATTCGGTGAAAAGTCCGGAAAAATTAAGACCAAAATGTCCATTGTATCAGATTCTATCCTTTTATAAAATTCAGTAAGGGTTTCTGTGTCAACCGTTCCCTCTAGATAAACAAAGGCAACCTCCAATCCTAGTAGCATCTTAAACATTAAATTACTTAATTTAAAATTGAGAGTTCTGTAATCGTTTTTACAATAACCTCTAGCTGTTCGACTGTTCCTTCTTGGGGCCTTTCTTTAACCATAGAATCCGTTATCGGTTCAATAACATCTCCCATGTTAATTGGGCTTGGCATAAAAACACTTTGTCTCAACCATCAAAAAAGATCACAATGTGCCCTTGTAAAATGTTTTCCATAGCCTAGTTAGGGATTTATTTATTATCAATCCTTTTGATTTCTCAAAAGATGAGTTCACATTAGTAATGAGGGAGTAGAATAACTCTCGGAGAGTGAATGAAGAATGGATGTATTTATATCATGCAGTAATTCTGAAGGGAAGACCATTGATTTTCATTTGAATAAATCAAGAGTTAAAAAGGAACAATATCGTAGAATAATTTTTGAAAAGGTCTATTTTAGGGGTGAATTTATTTGAAGATTAATTATGAAAAATACCTACCAAATTCATGTCGTCCATATGCCGTATCTATCTGTAATTTTATAACTAGGACATTTTAAATAAAACGGATAACGGTTATCTTATAACTCTTTGAACTGATGGAACTTTGATTTGCTTATAAACATTTGATCATTTTTATTGCAGATGTCAGTTGCTTATCAAATCATTAAATAGTATTAGTATTACTATTACCTGGGTTGTTATAGGCATTACCATTCCCTGTATTAAACGAGCCTGCTCCGCCTTTTTGTTGTGTATTATTTAATGAAGGCTGATTGGTCATAGGGAAATTTATAAAATGACTTCCCGTATTAACTGTTGAGGATTGATTCATGTTAGTAATTGTTATATTTTGAATATTGAAAATCATAAAAAGCACCTCCTCGATAAATAACCTTAACCTAATTTTATCAGCAGCTTATTACTATATAGATATGTAAATGTAAGCAAAGAGAGAAAGGTAATTAAAAAATAGGCAAATGATATATGTTAAATAAGGAATATTTTTTAAAACAATATTTAGAATTTGACTTGTTTGTTTATTCATACACTGAACATATATCATAGAAATTTTATTTGTACAATATAATGGTCAAAAATTGTGATTTATCTTAATAAAGAAGAAATAACTTGCAATATTCCAACTGCCCCATAAGGGTTTCCAATCATGCTTAGCTTTATTTAAAGTATCCATTCCAGAAGCCATACCTAAAAGAGTAGCTCTCTGTAATCTTTTAAACCTTTTATCAGTTTCAAATTTATGTAAGTTTCCACTTCTGGAATGACCCTATGATTAGGTTTAGTATTACCGTTTGTAAAAAAAACATTTTTGAACATCGATGAGATATAAAAATAGTCGAAAGTAATCCTAATAGCTAACCCTTCCAGCAGGTCGAGCCTTTAAGGCTATGCCCTGAACCTGCTTGAAGCTAAGTTGGAGAGAAAGCCAAAGCCAATCAAGGGGCAAAATAGTTTTTTTTATAATAAACGTAAACGCGACGCAACATCAAATAATTTTTTGTGCTATTCCCTTGACCGTCTGTCTATACTCCTTGTTCGTTCTTCACGTTGTCAACAGCTCACTAATAGCCTTTGTATATCTATTAATGTGGTTTTTTGTTCCTTTAAATCATATATTGCGGCAAATAAAAAAAGGAACGATTACTCTTTTAAAATAGAAAAATATTATTCCAAACTCGGTAGGATATTAAGATGTTACTTATTGGATATCTTTTTAATATAGATTCAGAACTTGACTTGAACTTGAACTTGAACAAGAAGTTATCTTAAACATCGCTAATTGTTGATTTTTAGGACTTGATTTATCTGACCCTGTACAAAATTATTCTACATTTAGCCAAAATCGACGTAGAAGATTTCAAGATAGTACAATAATTCAGGAAATCTTTGATCACATTATAAAGCTGTATATAGAAGACAATGTGTTAGTCACTGGAGAAGTCCTTACCGATTCAACCCCCATATTAAAGCTAGTTCTGCAATAGATAAAGTCCAAAAAGGAATCCCAAACTCTTTAAACATTGGGAAATAGGTATCAAGCCAATGGCTGAATTATGGGGGCCGGATGTGCTGATAGGTTCACGTCCGGTTTTGAGTGGCTACTGGGGGGGTTCCAGTGGTCTGCTTACCTAAGATGATTTATTTCATACTACTGATGATCTAGATTGTAACCAAATTATCATCCTGAAGTTAGATAACGTACGGCTTACATTAATGGCTATCACCATTTTTTTCTATCTTCTTATCTTTGAAAAATGTGACAATTGTCATGAGAAGTAGTGGTATTACATGAACGGTAAAAATTATTAGAGGCATAACCACAAATACGGCATCCCCAAATTCAATTTCATTCTTAAACATCGTAAGTGTAAGAAGCAAGGAAATAAACGTAACAGGAAAAATAATAATTCGTTTGTCCTTCAATTTCAAAACCTGCGATAGCGTCTCTTTAAGAATGAATAACATGATTGTTGTTTTCATATAGGAACCCACAATTAATGCTATTCCAATTAACGACTCAATCCTCGTAATGATCTCCTTAATATTTATTAAACGTGCTAGTTCAAAAAGTGAAAATTTAACAGTACCTGCGAGTGGCCCTAAAGCCATAATTGTGCAAAGAATAGACACCATTAATAAAAACCCGTGTAGAAGAAGGGCAGAAAACATATATATTTTTAAAGAATTGTCCTTCTTCTTCTCCTTCTCTTTATGAATCAATGGTAGTAAAAATGAAAAAGTGACTATTTCTCCATATGGAAATCCAATCGTCATATAAGCACCGTGAATAACGGGTTTAATCCCGTCTGGAATAATGGGCAAGAGATTATCCACATGATAATACGGTAAAACCAATATTATTACTATGACTGAAAAAAAGATCAAATAGCATAATAGCAGAACGAACATTCTCGCAATTACTTCAATCCCGGATCTTGCTGTCAGTGCTGCAACAAGCAAAATTAGAACATGAAATATATAAGATGGTGTTTCCCTCATCATTGCATTTGTAAAAAATCCCCCGATATCAATGATAATATAAGAAAGCTGTAATAAAGGCATCAATACTAAAGGGATGGAAAAGAATAGAGTGATCCATTTTCCTAGGATCTTTCGGCTATAATCGATTAAATTATAATTAGGATTCTTACGATATAAATAAAGGATACAGGATAATAGGAGCATTCCAAATCCATTTGCTATCAATATTGACAGCCACGCCCCATTTTGAGCTGATTGCGTCAATGGTTGTGGGATGTTGATAATGGAAGATCCAAGCATAAAGGAGAGAAATATAACCGCCATCTGACCAGAATTTATCGTTTCATCTTTTGTCATTTTATTATCTCCTTTAATTCGTGACTTTTATTGAATCGACAATTTGCTGTGCCGGTTTTAAAAAAAAGAAGTTAAAGAACTCGTCAAGTGTTGGCCATGTTAATTCCATGACATACACGAGACTTAGGTAAATAATCGGGATCATCAGTATTCCATAAACAATGCGTTCTCGGCGTTTCTTTTGTTTTAACTTCGGAATGTCGTATCCTAAAAATCCCACATATACAATGAGTAAAAAAAGGATTTTTTCGATCAATGTCTAATCCTCCTTTACCTTTTCTCCCTTGCTCATACCGGTACTTACAATACTCACTTTAACATCATTTACAAATTGGATATCAGCATAAATGTTGTCCCAATCCTTTTCCCACTTTTTCCACAATGCAGGGTCTTTTTTATAGATTTCATTCCCAATGCCAAACACATCCACCTTTTTATCTTGAGAATGTTCGATCAACGCTTCTATCTGTTCTTTAAGCATATTTCCAATGTGATCTTCTAATTTTTTCACTTCTTCATTAGTAGTTATAGAAGAACATTGGAGTTCACTAACTATTCCCTTTACTTTGGTCAACATGTAAACAGTGGGTGGATTATTGGTGAAATTGGGAGATACTTTTGTTTTAATGGAGGAACTCTCTAACGTTTCCTTTAGCGCCTTCTTTTCACTCTCTTCATCCATACAGGGAAACTCAATTATTCCTTGTTTAAATTCATTTGTTAACATAAGAGTTTTCTGAACATCATCTGATGTTAGTCTATCTACCATTTTCCCATTACTAATAATAGCAACACCACTACTATATGGGGATTTTTTTTGTTCATCTGTAGTTTTAATATACGGAATCATTGCCGTTTTCACCTTACTATTTAATTGCAACGCTATATCTAAAAGCAGAGCACTTTTTGACTTCCCTGATAAAGTAGAACCTCTTTCGATAATAGTCCTTAATTGCTGACTCATTGTTCTCTCGATAAACGGCTTGTATTCCATATAGTCAGCAGCTTTCCCTTCGGTAATAATAACGAGCATAGTAAGGCGTGTTTCATGATCTCGATAAAAATAGTCAAGAACCTCTCCTATATCGTTTTCCTTTGCAAACTGTTCTCCGATTAAAATGACCCGCATATGACTCCATTGGGCCTGACGCCCCAAATAGAGGGTTAATTCACGGGCTGCGTCAAAGATGCTCCTATTTACCGTTTTGATATTAGTATATGGAGGTTTATCCCCCCCAGCACCTGCCCCACCAACAGTTTCTGAAGGTGAATATACTTGTGCGTTTAATTCAATGCCCCCATCTTCTGCTTGATCTAAGCTCACACCCATTATAAATCCAACTTCTGTTAATTCCTTACTGTTCCAACATCCTGTTAAACATATTAATAATATAAAAAAAGTCAAAGTTTTCATGGTGATAGAGTTATTCATCGTCAACCATACTTTCTTTGGAGATTTAGATTTTTTGCATATCCCGTTTTTTGGGAGACTTCCACAAAGTTTTCAGTGGAGCCCGAATCAAAACATCTAATAATTGTCTTGGTCTAAATGGAGTCAGTGGACTAAAGTAAGGCTGGCCCAAAGACCTTAAATATGTTAGATGTAACATAATAAGCAGGAAACCGATCATCATCCCAAATCCACCTAGTACAGCAGATAAGACCATCAATGGGAATTGAAGGAGTCTAATAGAGATAGACACACTGTATTGAGGCATAGAAAAAGAAGCAATTCCTGTTAATGCCACTAAAATGACAATGACAGGAGAAGCGATGTTTGCAGTTATAGCGGCATCACCAATAATCAATGCTCCGACGATACTTACAGCTGAGCCAACTGGCCTAGGTAAGCGAATTCCTGCTTCTCGAAGTAATTCAAAGAAAAAAATCATAATTAAAGCTTCAATAAAGGCTGGGAAAGGGAGTCCTTCTCTAGTATCAAGAATTGACATTAACAGGTTTGTTGGTATTAGTTCAGGATGAAAAGTAGTTAATGCAATAAAAGTACTTGGTAAAGATAGCGCCATGAAAAACCCTGCGATTCTTAATAGGCGGATAAATGATGAAAACACCACACGATGGTAATAATCTTCACTAGCTTGAAAGAATTCAGTGAATAATCCGGGACAGATTAATATGCTTCCTGTACCTTGAACTATAACAATAATTTTCCCTTCTAATAAACTGGCAACAGCTACATCAGGACGTTCAGTAGTTCGATGTTGAGGAAAAGGTGAATAAGTTGAGTCTTCAATCAATTCTTCAATGTAGGCAGTTTCCAGAACGTCTCCTTCTTTAGCAGAATAGATCCTCTTTTTAAATTCAGTTAATGTTTCAGTATCAACCACTCCCTCAAGATAACCAAAGGCAACCTCCGTATTAGTAGCACCTCCAGCTTTAAATGTCTCAATTTTAAACTGAGGGTTCGGTAATCGAACCCGCAACAACCCGATATTACGTACAAGCTGTTCGACTGTCCCTTCTCGGGGTCCTTTAACTACAGATTCCGTTACAGGTTCAGAAACTTCTCTCATGTTAACTTGTCGTGCTTGGGGATAGGACAGCACTTTATTCCAACCATCAATAAAGATCACGATATGCCCTCGTGAAATATTGTCCACAACCTGTTTAAAGCTATCTGTAAGAGTAGCGTTTTGAGCAGAAATGCCGTGTCGACTGAAAAAATTTATAACGTCATTCGGATTAATCATTGTTGCTGGACCAAGTTCATGAGAAACCAAATCCTGCATGGATTCTTTCATGTAATTAACTGATTTATCTTGTACCAGTGTTTCGAAATAAATAGAGATAGCAGTATGCATCAGATCTGGCCCGTATTGCCAATGAAAGACCTTTAGATCTTGACAGTTAGAAAAAACCTCCTCAAGCCTTTTCTGATTTTCAGATAGATTATTTGAGATTATTGCAGATTGGTTAATAGACATAACAGTAACCTCTTTTTTTTTTTGATTTTTTTTAGTATGTAATAAAGGTTGGAAGAATATTCATGCTCAATCTTCTCTTGTTTAGTAAATTGGTTCTAGATAACTCCTAAAAAAGGAGATCTTTTTTGACTATGGAAATAATTCTCCATTCTTATCATTCAATCATTTAAAGCCCACGCAAAAAGGATAAATAATTGGGGAGACGCATATATTTGTTTTAAATCTGTTTTCAGCTTTGAAAGAAAGGAAAACCGTTATGCAAAAAGGAATTGCTGTTCGAATTAACACCCATACATTGTGTAATCACTTTCGGCAACGGATCAGAAAGGCGTTAATTGTTGCAGGCGGATATCCACCACATAAACCGATGGAAATTTCAGAGATTCTAGCGGATTTACTGAGACAGGAGAATTTTGATGTAGAAATTTCTAACACATGGGAGGTGTTTAATGACAAGGAAAAAGTGATGGAACTGGATTTGATTGTTCCCAATTGGACAATGGGAACAATTACTCCACAACAACTGGATAATTTTTTGGGAGCGGTCAACAACGGGTCAGGAGTGGCGGGGATGCACGGAGGTATGGGAGATACATTTCGCAATGAATTGATGTACCAGTTGATGGTGGGCGGACATTTTGTGGCACATCCTGAAAATCGCTTTAAAGTACATATCATTAATAAAGATCACCCTATTACTCATGGGGTTAAGGATTTCGAGGTAACCGACGAACACTATTACATGCTGATTGACCCAGCAATCGAAGTTTTGGCTACTTCTTATTACGAACCCTATCCGCCTGAAGTGACAAAACCTGTTTACATGCCGGTAGTATGGACAAAAAAATACGGTAAGGGACGCGTGTTTTATAACTCGATTGGGCATTCACCTGAAATCTTATTAATGCCTGAAGTACTGACTATAATGAGGCGTGGAATGGTTTGGGCTGCTCGATAACTCATCAGGATGTCATAATCGACCATCTTTTTCATATATTCATACTGAAATTCTTGCAAACTGAGGCAACTTCATCAGGTAGCGAAAGGAAGAGGAATATGAGGATTTATATTGCGGATGATGGCGAAACTTTAAAGGATATCGCTTGCATTCAGAATTTTAAAATAGAAGAACTCATTTCCCTTAACCCGCATGTGTCGAGCCCATATGGAAATATTGCAGGACGTCATGTTAACCTCCCTCCATTTCCACAATCGAGGATGAATGGTTGGGAACAAGTAACATCCGATCCTCTAAAAACGAATTTCAAAAATGAATGGATTCCCCTTGCTACGTTGGGGGAAATGGAGCAAGAGGAGTATGATGTGCTTATTATCGGATCGGGAGCTGGGGGTGGATCTGTTCTTTGGAGATTATGCCAGCAATGGGGTGACAACGGGAAAAAAATTGGTGTCGTTGAAGCGGGAGACCTGCTGCTCCCTACTCATTTCTATAATATACCAACATATACACTTCCTCGTTTCAGAACCTACTTCGATAAAGTGTCAAGACAGGTTGAGCAAACGTATTTTAGAGAGCTTATTGCATTTGGTGGCAGGACAATAGCTTGGCAATTAGTGTCACCAAGGATGCCCGAATCTGAAACCAAGGAGTGGCCTGTACCCCCAGATGAACTGCGATATTATTTCTCTGTCGCCGAACGGGCAATAAAGGTTACTCCCTTTTATCAAGAAGGATCTTATTATACAAGTGTACTACTAGAACGGCTTCATCAACGTGGTTTTCCTGATGCACTCCCTATGCCAATCGCGGTTGATCGGGAACCTACAAAATACGGACAGATTCATTCCAATGCCGCTTTCAGTTCAATAAATTTGTTTGCACAAGCCTTGAATTGGCGGCCTTTTGATTTGGCTGTTAATTCACGAGCAGTTGAAATTATTACTGATAATAAGCGAGTTACAGGCGTCAGAGTCATGTCACCAGATAAAAAGTCTTATATTATTAAAGCAAAGACTGTCGTGCTTTCAACAAGTACGTTTGAAAACCCACGATTGCTGCTTGCTTCTGGAATTCCGGGACGGGCGATTGGCCATTATCTTACTACACATTCCCTTAGAGGATTAACAGGATATTTTGATCGTAGTCAATTTCCTGATGTTTTAGGAGCTCTAGGCATCCTTATTCCAGCTAGTGAAGACCGCCCTTATGAGGTAATGATTGGTGGTCCGCCGGAAGAGTATAATGCTTATCAGCAGTATCTAACCAAACCTTTGCAAGAACAACTAAGAGTAGTTGCGGGCGCATTTGGCACGGTAGAATCACGTTTCGAGAATCGAGTTGAGTTGGATCCCTCGGTGGTGGATGAATACGGGGTACCGGTCATTCGAGTACATTTTTCCTATAGTGAAAGGGATCAGGAGGTTATTCGTTACATGCAAGAAGGTGTAAGAAGGTTGTTTTCTGCTATGGGAGCTACAAGTGTAGAAGAAGAATTGGGTGAATTAATAGAGGCGATTCATGATGCAGGAACCTGCAGGATGGGCACTGAGCCTGAAACATCGGTAACCGATCCGTACGGCCAAGTCCACGGTATATTTGGCCTCTACGTAGCAGATAACAGCGTAATACCGACAAGTGGAACGGCCAACCCTACACTAACAACCGTCGCTTTAGCCATACGTACGGCAGATTATATGATCCGAAAATTAAAATAAACACATAGGATTTCAAGGATTATAGACTACCTTTTTAAATTGAAGGAGTTTAGTGTAAACATGATCTAAATACAGTCGACGGAGCAAGGATCTGGAAAATAGGGATTTAAATTGGTGAGACTCTAAAGGGTATCATAAGAACTTTAGCTTTAAGTACATTTGCAAATTTTCTAAAAATAATAGTGCCGTAGTCTTGACAGGATGTTAAATACTCGGCATAATAATAAAAAATCGAAGAACGTTTACGGAGGACTAGTACGCGAACCTTTTAGTTTCAGAGAGTGAAGTTTATTAGCTGGAAGACTTCATAACGTAAAAGCCGCTGAACCTACCTCCCGAGTCCTGTGAAAACATAGGCGTGTCCCTAACGTTATTAGGGTAAAGTGGGATGTGATTTTTTTTTCACATTCAAACAAGGTGGTACCACGGAAGCAAAGCTCTTTTCGTCCTTATTTTTAGGGGATGGAAGGGGCTTTTTTTAGTATAATTAGTAGAGGAAGTACTTACTTATGGTTGTACTAAAGTTTCGCCGATAAATCATAAGATTCAATGAGATTTTCGCCGATATTGCATAAGTATCGCTGATAAAATGGGATTTTCGCCGATATTGCATAAGTATCGCTGATAAAATGAGATTTTCGCTGATATTGCATAAGTATCGCTGATAAAATGGGATTTTCGCCGATATTGCATAAGTATCGCTGATAAAATGAGATTTTCGCCGATATTGCATAAGGATTGTTGATAAAATGAGTTTTTCGCCGATAAAATCAAAAGCTTCGCTTATAAATAAAATTTCCGCCGATAAAATGAAAGTCTTCAAAATATTGAGCAGGAATTAGTAATGTGTGCGTTTTAGAAAGATAATTGGAGGAAAGAGATCATGGAAAAAAAGCGGATTGTTGTCAAGATCGGTAGTAGTTCGTTAACGAACGCTCGGGGACAAATCGATCAAGAGAAATTTTCAGATCATGTTCATGCAGTGGCAGCACTACGTGAAGCGGGTCATGAAGTACTACTTGTGTCATCAGGTGCAGTCGCAGCGGGGTTTGCTCGTTTAGGCTACCCAACACGACCGATTACATTAAAGGGAAAGCAAGCTGCTGCGGCTGTAGGTCAAAGTCTCCTCGTACAATCATATATTGAACAGTTTAGTCAATTTGATATCATACCTGCTCAAATTCTCCTTACTCGAAATGACTTTTCAAAGCAGGAACGATATAAAAATGCTTATGCGACTATACTTGAGCTTTTAGAGCGTGGAATTTTACCGATTATTAATGAAAACGACACAGTTTCAGTTGAAGAGCTTACGTTTGGTGATAATGATATGCTTTCTGCACTTGTTAGTGGTTTAGTACATGCTGACCAGCTCATTATTTTAACGGATATTAATGGTTTATATGATTCAAATCCACGGACAAATCCATTAGCGCAAAAGATAGACTACCTGCCAAATGTAACAGACGACATGCTTCAAGCAGCAGGAGGGGCAGGTTCAAAAGTAGGGACAGGTGGAATGAAGTCTAAATTAATGGCTGCTAAGACTGCGATTTCGTTAGGCGTACAGGTATTTATTGGCTTAGGTAAAGGGAGTCAAAAACTAATTGAAATCACCCAAGGAAATGGAAATGGAACGTATATAGGAACAGAAGGATTAGCTTCAATTAATAATAGTAGACAATGGATTGCTTTTCATTCTGAGGTATCAGGAACAATCTATGTAGATAAAGGTGCAGAGGATGCACTTTTATATAATGGAAAGAGTCTCCTTCCTGCAGGAGTATATGAAATTAAAGGCACGTTTCAAAAAAGTGATGTTGTTGAAGTCGTTGGACCAAATGGTTTGCTTGGCAAGGGAGAGGTTCTCTTTTCCTCAGCTGAATTAAAAAAATTCATGGGCAAACGAAGTGAAGAGCTTAGTAAAGATGAGGTTTTATCATCTATTGTTGTCATCCATCGAAATAAATGGGTAAAAGCATAGGGAGGGAATTATATGAGTGAGGTTTTACAAAAGGGAAAAGCAGCGAAAGAAGCAAGTTTTGTGATGGTAGACATATCAACTGAGGAAAAAAATAAAGCGTTGGCGAAGATAGCTGATCAGTTACTTTTAGATCAAGCATTTATTTTAGAAGAAAATCAAAAGGATCTTGAATCTGGGAGAGAAAATGGATTAACTGAGGGTGTATTAGATCGTATCATGCTTAATGAAAAACGTATTCATGATATGGCTGAAGCGATTCGCTTATTAATTGAACTAAAGGATCCTGTCGGCGATACGCTAGAAACGATTCAGAAAGACAATGGTCTTCTTATTAAAAAGAATCGCGTTCCACTCGGTGTCATTGGAATGATCTATGAAGCAAGACCGAATGTTACAATTGACGCGGCGACTCTTACATTAAAAACAGGAAATGCTGTTATTTTAAGAGGAAGCTCATCTGCAAGTTTTTCAAATAAAGCCCTTGTTCAGTCGATTCATAAAGCACTCGAAAATAGCAATTTACCTGTAGATGCAGTGCAGTTGATTGAAGATACAAGCAGAGAAACAGCAAAAGAACTTTTCCATTTAAAAGAATATTTGGATGTGTTAATTCCTCGTGGTGGAAAAAACCTGATTGATACTGTCGTTCGAGAGGCAACAGTTCCTGTTCTAGAAACAGGTGCGGGCAATTGCCATGTGTATATTGATGAAACTGCTGACTATAAAATGGCTGAAAGCATTGTGATTAATGGGAAAACTCAACGTCCTTCCGTATGCAATGCGATTGAAACAGTGTTGGTGGAAGAAAAATGGTTTGCACAATACGGTAAGGATTTACTTGATACGTTACATGAAAATGGTGTTGAAATTTATGGTGATGAAGCAATAAATAGTGTGTATGGTGCTGCAAAGCTAGCCACTGAAGAGGATTGGTACACTGAGTATTTAGCTTTATCCGTAAGTGTAAAGGTTATTAGCAATGTTGATGAAGCAATCCATCATATTAATAAGTATGGTACAAACCATTCAGAAGCAATTATCACGGCAAATGAAGTACATGCAAACAAATTCCTAAATAAAGTCGATGCTGCGGCTGTCTATCATAACGCATCAACACGTTTTACAGATGGCTCTGAATTCGGATATGGGGCAGAAATTGGCATAAGCACACAAAAGCTCCATGCAAGAGGGCCTATGGGGTTAAACGCACTTACCTCTAGTAAGTTTTTTGTTTATGGAACTGGACAGATTCGTGAATAATTGACTGTTAATATTTAATATGGAGCTTAACCTAATTTTAGGTTAAGCTCCTTTTTAATTGAGAGGAATGGAACTTTTCTTGCAAATGGAGGAAAAAACTAAAGTAGTGGTGGAAATCGTGTGATCAATGGTGGAAATCCTGTAGTTTGGCGAAAAAAGTCTGCATAATTAAGTGAGGAAAAATCCATCCAATAGAAGCGAAGCCCAAGTTAATGGTAAAATATATGTAATCAATCAAAAATATCTACAAAAATATATAATTTGTATAAATAGAAAATATCTCAAAGCGCAATCAAATTAGGAGGTGGAGAAAATGGACAAAATCACCTTTTATCCGCAAGGCGACAGTGTGATCACGATTAATTTTGGTAACGAAATACGTAAAGACACTCATCAGAAAATAACTACCTTCACTGAATACATAGAAACACACCCATTTCCAGGGATGCTTGAGGTAATACCGAGCTTTACATCTGTCACGATCAGTTATGAACCAACAAAGGTAGAGTTACCAACAACCAACAAGGCACCATATCAAGAAGTTGTTAACATACTAAAATCCAAACTATCTAACCAACAAGTATCTAATAATCGACCATCAAAAACAGTTACTATCCCAGTTTGCTATGGTGGAGAATATGGCCCAGACCTACAAGATGTAGCAAACTACCATCATTTAACACAACAGCAAGTCATCAACATCCACTCAAACCAAGAGTACTTAGTTTATATGATTGGTTTTGCTCCAGGTTTTCCTTATCTTGGAGGGATGTCAAAAGAAATTGCAACACCTCGGAAAGCTACACCTCGATTGACGATTCCGATTGGGAGTGTAGGGATTGGCGGGGAACAAACAGGTGTATACCCAATTGAAAGTCCAGGAGGCTGGCAGTTAATTGGCCGAACCCCACTAAAGCTATTTCAACAATATGCCAAACAACCAAGTCTTTTGAGAGCGGGAGATGTTGTTCGTTTTGAACCGATCACACCTCAACAATTTGAAAGTTGGGAGGTTTGGGAGTAATGACAATAAAAGTGCTTGAACCAGGATTATCTACTACTGTGCAAGATTTAGGCAGAATCGGCTTTCAGCAATATGGAGTAGTCGTTGGAGGTGTAATGGATAAGGTAGCCGCAAGAATTGCCAACACTCTCATTGGCAATATGGAAAATGATGCAGTACTTGAACTGACGTTAATGGGGCCTACATTGTTGTTTCAAAGCGATACACTTATTTCGATTTGCGGTGCTGATTTGTCTGCGAAAATTGATGAAGTTCCTGTACCATTATGGAGACCAATTTTCGTGAGAGAGGGAAGTATTCTACGTTTTGGACGTCCGCAACAAGGTTGTCGTGCTTATCTGGCACTTGCAGGGGGAATTGATGTCCCATTGGTTATGGAAAGTCGAAGTACATATGTAAGAGGCGGCATTGGTGGGTATCAGGGTCGTGCGATGAAAAGGGGTGACGTATTCAACCATAACCCTATTAAAAGCAATCATACAAACTATTTAGCGGAAGTCCTTAGTAGGCAAATAGGGTCAGACCATTTTAAAACAGTTAATTGGTCAGTAAGTTCTCGAGTAAAACCAATTTATAAAAAAGACCTAGAAATACGCTTTATTAAGGGCCCACAGTATGATCAATTCACAGAAAAATCTAGGGAGCAGTTTTTAACTGAACACTATCAGGTTACGTCTAATTCAGATCGCATGGGCTACCGTCTGTCTGCAACAGCATTGGAATTAAGCAACCATATTGAACGTTTATCAGAAGCAGTAACAATGGGGACAATTCAAGTTCCGAATGATGGTCAACCAATCATATTAATGGCAGATCGGCAAACAATCGGTGGATACCCAAAAATAGGCTATGTAGCAAGTATTGATTTTTCAGTTTTATCTCAGGTAATGCCAGGTGAAAAGCTGACGTTTAAAGAAATCAGCATTCATGATGCACAGAGGCTGCTCTTCGAGAGGGAACAGATGTTATCAGAAATAAGAATCGGAATATCATTAGCTTTTAGGAGGATGAAGAATGGTTCGAATTGATTTGAATTGTGATATGGGAGAGAGTTTTGGTCGATATACAATTGGTGCTGACGACCAAATTATTTCTTCCATCACATCCGCAAATATTGCATGTGGCTTTCATGCGGGTGATCCCTCAACGATGAGGAAAACTGTTCGCCTTGCAATGGATCATTCCGTTAGCATTGGAGCACATCCAGGCTTAGATGATTTAAATGGATTTGGTAGAAGAAATATCTCTGTCTCTCCTCAGGAGGTTTATGATCTCGTTGTTTATCAAGTAGGTGCACTGCATGGCTTTGTGTTAGCAGAAGGTTGTGTATTAAACCACGTTAAGCCACATGGAGCGCTTTATAATATGGCAGCAGTAAACGGAGTACTAGCAGAGGCTATTGCAGAAGCAGTGTATAAAATAAACCCGGAGCTTATTTTATATGGCCTGTCAGGAAGTGAGTTAATTAGAGCAGGGGAAAAGTTTGGTCTAAAAACAGCAAGTGAAGTATTTGCAGATCGAACATATCAGGAAGATGGAACATTAACACCTCGTAATAGAGAGAACGCACTCATTGAAAATGAAAACACAGCTATCGCACAAGTGTTGAAAATGGTAAAAGAGCAAAAGGTTTTAGCAACATCTGGGGTAGAAATAGCGATTACTGCTGACACGATTTGTATCCACGGAGATGGGGAAAATTCTGTTGAATTTGCAAAAGAAATCAATAAAGCGCTTCATGAACATGGGGTGGAGGTTATGGCGTTTTGATTTTTAAGAGTCTAGCACCTTTGCATTGAGTTAGCCTTATCTCAAATGATCGGCGTGAATTGTATTAAAGTAGATAAGACAGTTCAAGCGAATTACATATGGTATACTTTTTATGCCGATTATTTACATCTCATAGATCCAGATAGGTAAGGTGATAAAATGGAATTTTTCACGTTATTAATTCCGATTTTTTTTATTTTTGGAATAGGTTTTGTCGGGCAGAAAATCATTGGGTTTGATACGAAGCCTATATCTGTAATGGCCATTTATTTAATGCTTCCTTTTTTAGCCTTTCAGACATTTTACTCAACAGATTTGACGATTGATTATGCAATGATGACGATTTACACCGTTGGCCTCGCATTTTGTTTAATTGTGATCATTTATGTCATTGCATATGTCAGAAAGTATTCACTAAAGAAAACATGTGGGATGATTCTTGCATCTGCATTTATGAATAATGGAAATTATGGAACGCCACTCATTTTCTTTGCGTTTGGGGAAGCTGGCTTAAGCTATGCCGTTATCTTAATGGTGATTCAGCAGCTGCTCATGTGTACAGTTGGTATTTACTTTGCTGCGAAGGGCTCGTCAAATGGTGGGGGAGTAGTAATGGCATTGAAAGCGATTGTGAAAGTGCCAATAGTGTACGGGGCCTTGCTTGGTATTTTGTTCCATCTTTTTCATGTTCCAGTTGAAGGTTCATTAATGGAGGCTATTGCGATGGTAGCAAATGCGTCTATCCCGACGGTTATGATCATATTAGGGATGCAACTTGCAAAAATTTCAGTGAAAAAATTAGAGTTTGCGCCACTCTCATTGTCTTTAGGCCTAAGACTCTTTCTATCACCTGTGATTGCATTTGGATTTACGTTAATCTTACCAATCGATGATTTATTAAAACAGATCATGATCGTTCTTTCTGCAATGCCAACGGCTGCGAATACAACATTGTATGCACTTCAATATGATACAGAGCCACAATTCGTATCAACTGCCACATTGTTCAGCACTGTCTTAAGTGTGATTACATTACCTGTTGTTTTATATGTATCTACTTTACTATATGGGTAAGTGAATGACCTCAGAAATTTCAGGGGTTTTTTATTTTAGGCTCTTTTCTAAAAGTTTGTTGCTTTTAGACTTATAAAAATCGGCTTTTGGATTTTTATAGTAGTAACTATAAGCAATTTCAAGAGAGTATCACTTAGTAAATAAGCGAAAAGAGCACGAAGATAGGCTATATCCGTAAAGTATAGTTATTTACGAAAACAACAATCTTTGCGAAAACAGCTTTATTTTAAGATGAATCCACTAAATACCATGCCAAAATTCAAGACAATATGCCAGATAATAGAGGGATAAATGCTATTTGCACGCATAACGACACCTGCGAAAAAAATGCCTCCAAAGGAAAATAAGAAAGAGGGTACTAACGGGATACCGATAGAGATATGCTGTAAACCAAAACCGATACTCGTAAAAATAAGTGCATAATAATCATTTACACATTCTTTAAAATGGGATAATAAAAAACCTCTCCACAGTAATTCTTCTAAAATGGCATTAATAAATGTAAAGAAAATAGCAATCATGATCAGATCCCTGAGATATGCACCATCTTGACTAAAAATAAATGGCATAAATACAAGTGCATTTATCAAAATTGCTACAATGAGAAAAGTGGATATTTTAAGTGAGTGAAAACCTCTCCATATAAAAGGAAAGTAAATTTTGTTGTGCCATTCTGGTTTGTTCATGTATCGGAATGGGTGCTTATATAATCTAGAAACTACAACTAAACTCCCAATGACAAAGAGCAGTGATAGTCGATTTAAAATGATTCTTCCTTCATTGCTTTTAATCGTGTGTTCGATAAGTAGACCTGAATACCTATAAAGTGAAAAACCTATTAAAAAGGCAGTAATTGTCATGATCAGACGTTTATTGCCTTTTAAAAGAAAAAGAATGATGATAAACGAAAATACAATAGGAACACCATAAAACACAGAATAGGAGATAAATAAAATACCTACTAAAAATAAGATTCCTACTATTAAGTTAGATATTTTTTCATTTATGAACATACGAAATAACTCCTCTTCTACGCCTTACTCATGTAAAGAACATATGTAGAGCGGTCCTCATCAATTTCAGCTGAAATTTTTTCGTATTCTTGATCTTCAATCCATAAATAATCATTTCCGATAAGGGATAATGCTTCCTCATGTGAATATAAATCATATGTAAAGATTAACGGTGACTCGGCATTCTCTTTGAAGTCACGTACTTCAAGTGTCACATGTGAGTAGTTCAGAGCCTGATTAAAAATATGTTCTTCATTATCTGTTTCTACATAAATGACATAGTATTCCTCTTCAAGACTTGATGACGTTTTTTGATACACCTGTTTTCCTTTTATAAAATAATCACATAGTCTTCGACAGAAAATTTCTGATGGCTCTGCAAATTCATAATGAAACAATGCAGGGTAGTTATTACGTTCATCATTTAAACGATATTCCAATTTATAACTTTTTTTCATAATTGCCTCCAAAGTTGTGATTATTTCTACTATACTATATAAAGGAAGAACGTGAATGAATTAATTTGTTATTTTTTAGGTGAATTGTTAAGAGAGCATGTAAGGAGGGATATGTCGCATGAGTAAGACGAATAAACTTTTAACTGGAATTATTTCAGCAACGATGATCACTGCGACTGGATGTGGTTCGGAGGAATTACCACCTGTTCCTGAGGATACAGAATGTGGTGATTGGGAATGGGAAGCGGACGAAGGTGTTTGGGAATGTGATGATTATGATTCCCCTCATTTTGGCTATTTTTATTATGGAGGAAAATTGTTTTCCTCTAAAAGTAGCTTAAAAGCTAATTCAGCTTATAAGAGCTATAAATCTAGTAGCTCATTTAAGGGTGGAAAAAGCTCTGGATTTGGCTCAGGCTCTAGCGGAGGCTATGGTGGATAATGTCACACTCATTTAACATGGAAGACCATCGGCAGAAACGCGATGAAGCTTACGACAAAGTAAACTCATTTTGGCATAATCTTTATGACAGTGAATATGCGTTGTATGACATCACTCTTATGACAAAAGAAGAGGTTGAAGAAATTCGTTTAGTTACAAACAGAGTTGGTCAAATTTTCTTTAAGATGGGTAATCTGCTTAGGAGCTCATCTGACGAAACAATGTTGCAATTAGATATCCCAAGAAAAATCCTTCCCTTTATTCGACATAGGGCTTTACCTGTTGAAACGGTCATTTCAAGAGTGGATCTAGTCCAAACAACTGACGGATTAAAGCTGCTTGAGCTTAATAGTGATACCCCGACTTTTGAGAAGGAAGTATTTTATGTAAATGGCAAAATGTGTGAAGAATTTGGGGTTCTTGACCCAAATAAAGGATTAGCTAAAATGCTTGGAAAAGAAATACGAAAAGCATTAGCGGAAGCATTGCATCGCTCACAGCTTACAAATGATCCATATATTGTCTTTACCTCTCATGAAGCAAATGGAGAAGACAAATTTACAACATTGTTTTTAATGGAAATGGCAAATGTCCCTGCAAAGTATGTTCCATTACATAAGCTTACAATTCAAAAAGATGAAGGTTTGTTTGATGAGGAAGGAAAAAAGATTGATCTTCTTTATCGGCAAACATATCCGTTAGAGCACTTAATAGACGATGTTGATGAAAAAACAAATGAAAAGGTTGGATTGCAGCTAATTGAGCTCGTGATTTCTAACAAGCTGCTAATGATCAATCCTATTTCAGCGTTTCTTTTGCAATCGAAAGCAGTTCAAGCCGTTATTTGGGGGATGATGGAGCTTGATCATCCATACTTCTCAAATGAAGAAAAGCAATGGATTGCACAATACTTTTTGCCAACTTATTTAGAAGAGGATCCATTCCTTAAAAGCGGGTTGAAATATGTAAAAAAACCAAGCTTCGGTAGAGAAGGAGATACGGTTTCAATTTTTCAAGGTACCGAAAAACTACATGAAGACCGTAATAAAACGTACGCTACATCGTTACCTGTTTATCAGAAGTATATTGATCTTCCAACGCAGGAAATTAAGACGATCAATGGGATAAAAGACGGGAAAATATTAATTGGAAGCTTCTTAATTAATGGTGAATCTTGTGGAATCGGTTTAAGAGCGGGACAACAAATTACAGATAACAATGCTTATTTCTTACCAGTAGGATTAAAACGATAATGAAGGGACCTGAGAATATGTCATTTTTAGATTTGTTTTTGTCGACAGTGTCTTATATTGGATTAGCTGTTGTTTTATTATTTATTGGGATTGTCTTATTTGAAGTAACGACAAAAAATAAGGAATTTGAGTTAATAAAAAATGGAAACAAAGCGGCTGTTTATGCATTTGGTGGTCGAATTTTAGGTTTAGCAATCGTACTATATTCGTCTATTTCTAACTCTGTAAACATAGTAGATATGGTGATTTGGGGAAGTATAGCAATTGTCATTCAGATTATCGTATTTTATTTGGCAGAGCTTTTAACACCTAAATTTAATATTACAAAAGCAATTGATGACGATAATCAAGCTGTTGGATTATTTTTATTATTTTTATCAATATCAATCGGTTTGGTTATTGCAGCGTCGTTGACGTATTAAATGGTTGAAAAATATAAAATGGAAGCACGAACAATGGGGTAATCGAAACATGTTGTTTGTGCTTTTTAAACTTCGTGTGTTTCATATTGAAATAAACGTAGTTGAATTTTTTTATTTATAAATCTCGCATAGTAAGAATAGATTTGGAAGAGATTGTAAATAGTAATAAATGTATTACATAATAAGTACGGAAATAGGCAAATTAATGACAAGTTTTAGACGTTAATCAGTATTTAAGTTAATAACCAAAGTTTTATGTTTTCAAATAGGTAATAAATTCTTAAAAATAATGAATAGGAAGCTTTAATATGACGTCAAAAACAGAAGCAATATTTTGGAGTATAGCACTACCGGGATTTGCACAAATACTGAATAAAAAACTAGCCAAAGGCTTTGTCTTTATCTTTTTAGAATTCCTTATTAATGTGAATAGCAATTTTAACTCAGCCATTATGGCTAGCTTTTTAGGAGAAATAGACAAGGCCGTTCAGGTTACAAACTTTCAATGGCTCATGTTTTATCCATGTTTATACATGTTTGCGATGTGGGACGCATTTAAAGATGCAGAAGGAGAAGTTGCTCCTTATTCGTTTCTTCCATTTGTATTTGGTGCATATGCTGTAACAGTTGGCCTTATGTACTCACCATTTTTTAAGATAAATGGAATACTATTAGGCCCAATATGGCTTCCGATGCTTTCACTCATTCCAGGGTTACTTATTGGGTATTTACTATGGATAATAATAAAGTGGGTCAAGATGAACAAGAAAAGAGGTGTAAATCATCCTGAATGATCTCACAAAAATGTTTTCTTCAAGATAATTTTCTTGGAAACTTCAGTGTACCTTTCACATATGTTAACTTCATACACCCTAATAAAACCAATCCTTTTAACGTATTGTTATATGAAGGTATTGGTTTTTGTATATGATTTTTATTATAGGGAAAATAAAGATAGAAAAATTAGTATAAATAAAATCAAAATGATATTTCTCGTAGACGTATTTCTGCTAAAATAAACCAAAAGGCCTCAGGGGATTTTGTCCAGCTTCAGCAGTCCGACTTTGTGAAAAGTAGGATGCCGAGTGATAAGCCACTCAATAATTGAAGGCAAAGAACGCCTTCTATTATTGGTCTTATTTGCCCGAGGCTGACCAAGGCGCTTGCGCTTTTCTTACCACTCGATACAAGTTCTATACTTGCTCATTATAACTTTTAATTTTTTGCAGGAGGAAAATATGACAACGGAAAAACAACTAATTCATAAGGCATATTATGAGACGTTTTTAACAGGGAGTGATCAAAGGCTGCCTGCTCAAGTACTTGGTCAAGCCTATTTTGAAGAACAAAATAGTGATGAAAGTTATGATTTATCTTATATTCGTTTTGCTCAAGGAGAAATTTATTTTCTTTATCAGGATTATGAAGCAGCGATTTTTAAATGGGAAAATATAAAAAATGAGCTCGAACCATGGGCGAATAAGAATATTGGTGATGCTTATTACAAGTTAGGATTGCTTTCAGCAGCAGAAGATATGTACACCTCTATAGAAGCTGATGATACAACCTTAAGTATTGAAGTAGCACTTAAGTTGTTTTCTCTTTATAAGGAAAAAAATAAGGTAGAGAATGCTTATGAGACAATAAAAAAAGCATTACATATTAACCCTGATTATCCACAAGTTACAAAGATTGCCCGAGATTTTTATGAAGAAAATAATGATTTTGACCATGCTGTTAAGCTTGCAGTCAATGAATCAATTAGAACAGAGAGAGAAGAATGGTTTTCCATCTTAATTACTTATGTCAAAGCTGGGTACACAAAACAATTTCAACCTGAATTTTTTGCAGAAGCTCTCCTGACATTTTACGAGGTAAGTAAAATCTCATTTGAGCAATTTACTGAGGCTTTATGGAATAGCTACAAAAATGAGGAATTGTACCTTACTTGGTTAAGAACGATAAATGACATGTTTTTAACAGCAGAAAATGAAATAAATGAGCAATGGGATCAATCAGTACACCTTTTTGAAGAGACTTTTATTGAATTAACGAATGGTTCCTATTACTTAGGTGAGCTACATGATGTTATTCCAAACTTATTGGCAAATTGGTTAAAGCTTTCAACACGAGCAAATGGATTGTTCCCTTCTGCAACTGTTTTAGCTTGGAATGAAATTTTTCCTGGTGCAGTCATTCCTGATGCCGTTTATAAAGCTGAATCCATCATTTTTGAAGCTGAAAATCAACAAACTGGTTTAGAACAGTCATTACAACTATATAAAACGATTAGTGGATGGGCAGAAAGTCATTCAGTCGAAGTAGATTATAAAGTAAACTGGTGGGTGGAAGAGCTTATTAATCCACAAATTAAACATCATTTTCTACTGGCAGGGAAAGCAGGAAGTGGAAAAACAACATTTGTTCAATCGTTGATTGGAGAAAAGCTTTTCAAAGGATCAACATCATCCTTTGTTGTCCTACATGATGATGATGATCTAGAGATGAATCACATCACTAATTCTGAACAACGATCTGTTCAAAATCAACGTGAATTAGATGAGTTGATGCAAAGCGAATCGACATCCCTTTTTCAAGTGAAAAGACCGTGTATTTTATTGCATGAACATCAGTGTGCGATTATTGATACTCCTCCTATCAATGGAAGTAATGAATCGAGAAACGAACTATTTGATACGTTACTACTAGTTGACGGGTTGCTGTATGTTCTTGATGGGACATCATCGTTGTCGGAAAGAGAATATGATGTATTGTGTCAAATGAAAAACTTTGCTCCAAACTTAAAGGTACACTTTTTATTAAATAAAGTTGATTTAATTGCGAGTGATGCTGATACTCAAGCTTTTTCTGCCGAAATTAAATCACAGATAGCGAATATATATCCTGAGGCAGAGATCTTACCATACTCATCTCTCCATCCATTTAGTCAACAATTAAGTCAGCTTAATTCATTTTTATACACGCATTTCCCTTATAGCATGAAGGAAAAGCAAGAGAAGAGAACGGCTAAGGTGCTTACACTTATTCGAAAAATGCTAGCTGATCTATTGCAAAAACGTGTAGATATGGAAAAGGGATTAATTGATTCCATTCAATGGAATGAAGATATATTAGGACGTTTAAAAGGCTTTACGAATAAACTTACGGATCTGCAACAAGAAAAAGTTGCAGCCATTTTAGCAGCATACAGAGCATTAATTAAAGAAAGTAAAACTGAATTAAAATTTACAATACCAAAGCTTTTACAAGAAAACTCAGAGCTAATTAAAGAAGACAGTGATTTTAAGCAAATTCATATACTGCTTAATAACAGCATGAATAACAAGGTACAGGAATATTTTGAACAGACCTTACTTCCTTCTATTTTTGAGAAGCTCGAAGATTGGATTTCAGGATCTAATGATGAATTGCTTGAAAGTCAAGCGTACTTAATGGAAATGAGTGAAACCTTTAATGAAATCTATCAACAAGAAAAGCTCATATTAGAATGTGAGTTTACAATATTAGAGGACTGGCGTCGTGATATTAATCGGATGACAGGTAGAATTCATTATGAAAAAGAAAACATCATGCTAAGACATAAACCAGCGCAAATCCTTTTAAAAAGCGCAGGAAAGCTATTCGGTGCGATGAATCAAAATAAAATGATGCTAGTTAATCAATATAAAAAATACGTTGAGAATGAAACGTATGAAGAAGTTACAGAATCCATTTCCAAGAAATTATTCTTACCTTTTGAGTTGTTTGAAAAGGGGTTAAATCAAGATATTTCCTCCTTCTATAATGGACCTATTAACGAAGTCAAGGATACAATTGTTGAAACTGAAACAGCTATACATGACGGTAAAGAAGGGTTAAGCAATATGAAAGCAAACCCTGAAGTCTTTTATGATCCATTGAAATTGTTCGAAGTGAATCTTCTCCAGCAGGAATTTATGCTACAAGCGAAAAAAGATTATAGTCGTATTTTATAATTTTTATGTACTATAAGGCTGCGATTACATGGAATACGTAATTCTATGTAATCGCAGCCTCTTTTGTTTTTTCTATTTCATCCATTTTGAATAAGTCTACTATAGTAATTTTTTAATTAAAATTGTAAATCTTAATAGAGTAGATACCGAAACATGGAAGATTAATACCTCATCTTTTTGTAATGATTTGCTAATTTAATAGTTTAGATTACCTCATTTTCAATGGTAAAATGGGAAAAAGATTATATACGCTAGGATAAATGTAAACATAGTTTGTTTAATTCATTTACATTTATACTTAAAGTTTAATAAAAGCTTAATGATATAATAAAATTCATATAATAAAAACTAGATATTATGAATAAATACAAGTTTTTCAAGAACATATGGAGGTGTATTTCGTTGAGTCGTACAATAATTGACATTGCATTACGATCAGGGGTATCAAAGTCAACGGTTTCAAGAGTGATTTCCGGAAATGGTTATACAAGCAAGGAAGCACGAGATAAGGTTTTAAAGGCGATTGATGAACTGCAATATAAACCAAATGGCGTGGCTAGGGCGATGGTTTCACAGCGTACAAATAATATTGGGGTTATTATTTACCGACAGCATCATCCTATTGCCTCACATCCCTTTTATGGGAAAATCCTTGATGCCATTTTGATGAAATCGGAAAGTCTAGGCTACTCCGTATTTGTCACAACTGATAAGGAAATGTCATTAAAGTCTGCAGATTTCATGCTTGAAAAAAGGGTTGACGGATTAATTCTCATAAGCCGTCTAAGTCAAGAGGTAATCGGTTATATCGATACATTTAATGTTCCTTATTTAATTGTGAATGGTACAACTGAGAAGGACGATGTTATTCAAATAGTCAATCATGATCACAGAGGTGGTGGATTGGTAGCTGAACACTTGTATCAATTAGGACACCGCAGAATTTCTATTATTGCAGGTCCACAAGACCATAGAAGTCATAATTTACGGTTCACAGGATTTTGTGAGCGCATAAATGAACTAGGTGGAGAAGTTTTGAAAAGTAATATTTATTTTTCACCAACATCAACATTTGAAGATGGTTATAAAATTTTGACTAGTTATTGGGATGAATTTTATGGGGGGAATCCGACAGCTATTTTTGCAACGAACGATATGCTAGCTTTAGGGGCCATGCAGGTGTTAATGGAAAAAGGATTTCATATACCTGATGATTTTGCAGTAATAGGATTTGATAATATTGATTATTCCAAGATGTCTAACCCGCCATTATCAACAGTTAATGTTGAAAAGATGAAAATGGGAGAGGATGCTGTTATCCTACTGGACCGTCTAATAAAAAACGATCATGTCAACGCGGTTAGCTTCGACTATGAGCCAAAGCTTATTATTCGAAAATCATCCAAGAAAGGTCCTAAAGAATAAAAAGGTATGAAGCTTTAGGGTCTCTTTAGATTCAGTTTGGATAAAAATACACAAGCTATTAAAATATTAATCCATCTTAATAATTCTTTTACATTATCTTATAAAAATTATAATAAGCGCTAAACATTTCTATCTTATAGTTATAAATGTAACAGGGACAAGTTATTGTTAAGAGGGAATGTTCCTGCAAGGTTCCCAATAATTCTAGAACAAGAATTAAATGAGTAATTCCTCCTACATTAAATATTGTATGGGAACGTTCCTATATGAACTCTTAAAATTATAATTCTTGATCTAGAGTTAAATGAGTAATTCCCTTAAATGTGGGAACGTTCCCCTAAAAAACTAGTTGAGGTGAAAAAAATGAAAAAGACAACAGCAAGTATTATTTCTACATTAGTTCTTGGAATGGGAATCCTGACTGGATGTGCCCAAGGTGAGAAATCATCAAGTGAATCTGGTAATGCGAATGAACCAAAAGTAGTAACGATTCAAGCACAAACAGCGGGTACTGAGCTTACTCGTGTTGAAAATCTAGTAAAAGCGTCTGAGAAATTAAATGAAGAATTAAAAGAAGCAGGAAAAAATACAGAAGTGAAAATTGAAACTAGCTCATTTGACGGTAGCTGGGAAGATTATGCAAAACAATATATGCTTTCATTCAAAGCTAAAAAAGAGCCTGATATTTACGCAACAGGACATGAAAACATTGGTTGGCTAGCAGATGGGAATTACATTCTTCCTTTAGATGAACTTAAGGAATCTAAAGAATATGCCGATGCATTTCCAAGCTTATGGGAATCAGTAACATACAAAGATCAAATTTGGGGTGCAATGCAAGATACTGAAGCTCGCCCTGTCTTCTTTAATAAGGATATTTTGAAAAGTATTGGTTGGACTGACGAGCAAATAAATGGTCTTCCAGACAAGGTAATGAATGGAGAATTTACGCTTGATGACATGACGAAAGTAGCTGAAGATGCAACAGCTAAAGGAGCTGCGGAATTTGGTATTGTACACCGTCCTGTAGCTGGACCTGATTTTCAAGCACTTTCTAATAACTATGGTGGACAAGTATATGATCCTGAAACCAATAAAATTGTATTAGATAAAAAAGCTGTTTTAAAACAATTGAACTATTACAATGAAATTGCTACGAAAAAGTTACTTCCAGAAAATCTGACTGCCACGGAATGGAATAACGTTCATAAAATGATTGTTAATGGTAAAACTCTCTTCTACTACGGTGGTGTTTGGAACGTATATAACTGGACTCAGGACAATTTCCATGATGAACTTGGTAAAGTTGATGCAAACTGGGTGAATGAACACTTTGGGATGATGCTGATTCCTGCTGCAGAAAAAGGCGGTAAGCCTATGACACTATCTCACCCATTTGTTTATACAGTATCTTCACAAACAGAACATCCTGATTTAGTAAAACGTTTATTGGAACTTGTTGCTGATCCAGAACTTCAAACTGAACATAACGTAAAAACGTCTCATCTTCCTATCACAAAAGGTGGAGCAGAACATCCAGATTTTAAAGCAGATGTAACACTTGGAAATGTAGCGTACATGACTGAATATACAACCTTCTTACCTAATCATGAAGGATACCCTAAGTATTCTAATGCATTATTTACAGCAATCCAAGCTGTTGAACTTGGCAAGAAAACACCAGAAGCTGCATTAAAGGATTTAGAAACACAACTAAAGAATGATCTAGGAGATCAGTTACAAATAATTGAATAATAATCGGTGGTACCTGGTAGATTACTACCAGGTATCTATCTTTAAAGGAGGTACAATTCATGGGAGCCTTATTAAGTAAATGGAAGCTGCCAGCCCTTATGTTAGGGCCATTTATCATTCTTATCTTGCTTTTCTTTTTTCTACCTGTTTTATTGATTGCTATCTTGGCCTTTACCAATATGGATTCAGCTATGAGATGGGATTTTAATGGTCTAGCGAACTTTCAAAAATTCATTACCGATCCAAATATCTTATTGATTCTTAAGAATACAGTCATGTATGTTGGTTTGACTTTGTTAATAAATGTGTTATTTGGACTTGCATTAGGCATTCTTACAACTTCCTTCGTTCAAAAGGAATCCGTCGGTCTTGTCTTTAGGACAATTTGGATGCTGCCGCGTATTTCCCCGCCAGTTGTCTATATACTTCTTTGGTTATGGTTTTTTGACCCAAGTTCATATGGGGTATTAAACAGCCTAAGAGCTCTTTTTGAAATGCCCCCTGATGAGTGGTTAACAAGTCATCCGATGACAGCAGTGGTATTAGCGAATGGATTGGTTGGGGCTTCTTATGGAATGATTATTTTTTCATCTGCTATTAAATCTATTCCTCAAGATTTGTTTCAAGCCGCAAAGGTTGATGGGGCTTCACAGTGGTCGATTATTCAGGATATTATCATCCCTGCATTACGCTGGCCGCTTATGTTCGTAACACTTTGGCAGTTTTTATCATTACTCACATCATATGAGTACATTCTTTTACTTACAAAGGGTGGACCATTATTTGAGAGTGAAGTATTGGCTTTATATTCCTATCATAAGGCCTTTCAAAGTTTTGAATTTGGCTATGGAGCAGCTGTTTCCCTTATTCTCGTACTCATTGCTTTAATTTTTACGTTTATTATGTGGAAATTTTTCGGAATGAAAAAAATGCTCGGTTCTTCAAGAATTGAGTAGGAAGGAGCTTTTGGAATGGAGTTAACAAATGAACAAAAAGTACCTATGTCTGTCGGATCGGCTGTTTACAAATGGAAAAAGAGAATGCCTTATATCATTGCGTATGGAGTATTAGGATTCTTTACCCTTCCAATCATTTTAATGTATTTATGGCTCTTATTAAGTTCTTTTTCAGAAAAAATGAAGTATGGCTTTATTCCTGTTCATTTCACCTTAGAAAATTGGCAGTTTTTATGGTCAAACGTTGAGCATGGTGGAGGTACGCTTCCGAGTATTTGGACTGCTACATGGAATTCGTTTGTTTTTTCTGGAACATTAACAATACTTGAAGTCATTATCGGTGTTATGGCGGGCTATGCGTTAGCTCGAATTGAATTCCCGGGACGTCAGGCAATTTTGAAGACGACATTACTTTTACACGCTTTTCCAAGTGTAGCGCTGCTGATTGCTGTTTTCTATATTTTGAATTTTATGGGATTGTATGATTCTCTCTGGGGCGTTGTGTTAGTTAAAACAGCCTTACAAATTCCGATGACAGCATGGATTATTAAAGGTTTTTTCGATGATGTACCATGGGATTTGGAATGGGCAGGATTGATTGACGGTTGTAATCGTTTTAAGGTCTGGTATTCAATTGTTCTTCCATTAATTAAACCAGGAATAGCAGCAGTCAGTATTTTCTCATTTTTGTCAGGTTGGTCTGAATTCTTGTTAATATACACATTTATTTTAAGCGATGAAAATGTGACATTATCATCTTATCTTCAAAAGTTAATTAGTGATCCAAATATGGTTAACTATGGTCTATTAAGTGCTGTATCACTATTTTACATGTTACCTGTCTTACTGTTTTTCATTTTTACACAAAAATCATTGATGCAAGTAAGTGCTGGAGGAGGAAAGCGCGTATGAAAATCGAGCTGAAAAATGTTTGTAAATCATTTAACACAAATTCCAATACGATTAATAACATGAATTTAAACATTGAAAATGGGGAGCTTGTTGCGCTTCTTGGACCGAGCGGTTGCGGAAAGTCAACAACGATGCTGATGGTCTCCGGGATTTATAAACCAAACAGCGGAGAATTGTATTTTGATGGTCAGCTTGTTAATGAGTTAGAACCGAAAGACCGAAATATTGGAATGGTTTTTCAAAGCTATGCGTTATACCCACATATGAGTGTGTTGGATAATATCGCATTCCCGTTGAAGCAGCAAAAAGTTTCTAAGGAAGAACGGATCAAACGAGCGAAACAAGCTGCTGAAATGGTCCGACTAGGACATTTACTAGAACGGAAGCCGAGTCAATTATCTGGCGGTCAGCAACAACGGGTTGCTTTAGCACGTGCCATTGTCAAAAAGCCGAAAGTATTATTACTAGATGAGCCTTTATCAAATCTTGATGCAAGATTGAAAATTGAAATGAGAGAGGAAATTTCTCGGATTCAAAAAGAACTTGGCATTACGACTATTTTGGTTACACATGACCAGGAAGAAGCGATGACTATGGCAGATCGCATTGCTGTCATGAAAGAGGGAGAAATTATTCAATATAGTACCCCGATGGAGCTGTATAAACAGCCTAAGGACTATTTTGTTGCTCAGTTTATTGGAACACCGCCGATGAATTTCCTCAAGGGAAAACTGTCTAACAATCAACTTCAACTACCGAACATGACTGTTGAATGTGATCGAGGAATACTGGACTTTGATGGTGAAGAGATAGAAGTAAATGTAGGAATTCGACCTTATGATATCAAACTAGGAAACAAGAGCAATATTTGTATGAAAGGAACTGTAAATCTTATTGAGCCTATTGGTCACACGAAAATGATTAACGTAAAAGTAGGTAATGAACAGGTTCGTTTATTTGCTGAACCAAGTACTGTCATTGAGTATGGAAATGAAATAGAAGTATCAGCTGACATTTCAACCATTCATTTATTTGATCTAAAGACAGGAAGAAGTTTGAAAAAAGAAAATGTAAATAAGGAACAAAACAAGGAACTAGCCTACTGTTAGGAAAAAAGGGTGAAAAAGAAATGTCTATAGAAGTAAAACAGGATTTGGAACAAGCGATGTATGACTCGGCCATTAAATATGCTAAACAAGCTGGTCGATTGATTGCGGATCGCCTAGAAAATAAAGGGAAAATTGAGCAAAAGAAAAATGCTTCAGACCTTGTAACAGAGGTTGATAAGTTGAGTGAAGAATTACTTAGGGGAAAAATCCAAGCGGACTATCCTGAACATTGGCTTATATCTGAGGAGGATTGTGGTCAAGCAAATCCTTATAAGGCGTTTAAAAATAATCAATCTGGCTATGGCTGGATCATTGATCCGATTGATGGGACGACCAATTTCATTCACGGCATTCCTCATTTTTCTGTTTCAATCGGGATTGTAAAGGACGGAGAACCTGTTATTGGGGTTGTTTTCAATCCGATCACAGACGAACTTTATACGGCAAGGAAGTCTCTAGGAGCTCATCTTAATGGGCGACCGATCCGAGTAGGATTTGAAGAAAAATTAGAGGAAGCGGTTGTGGCCACAGGATTTCAGGCAAGTGATTATAAAGGCGGATCTCGGGTGTTACAGCAAATGGACAAGTTAGCAGGTAAGAGTCGTAATATTCGTATGTTCGGTGCAGCAAGCGTTGATTTATGTTTGGTTGCATCCGGGAAGATTACTGGATTCTGGCATGAAGGTCTCAATCCTTGGGATACCGCAGCAGGGGTCTTGATCCTAACAGAAGCAGGGGGACATGTCACGGATAATGATGGCAAACCATATCACCTATATCATGAATCAATGATTGCTTCTAACACTAAAATTCATGATGAATTTATGAAAACGATACAACTTTAAAAAGTAGGTGAAAACATTGAAAAAGCCATTAATTACTGCACATACTGGTTGTTTGAATACACCGCCTAATTCTATTCAGTCTGTATTGGAAGGGTTAAAGTCAGGAGCAGATATCATTGAAGTGGATGTTCGTTCTACAAAGGATGGGGTTGTTGTTCTTCTTCATGATGAAAATGTTAGGACTCCAGATGGGATGAGTCGGGTTCAAGATATGTCTTTTGAGGAACTATATTTTCTTACTCAATACAACAACGAAATCGTTCGATTGGATGAGGTTTTGCCGCTTATCAAGGACAATCATCGAGTCATTAACTTAGACGTGAAAGAAGATAGTGCCATTGATCCAATGATTCGTACCGTTGAAAAATATAACATGAGGGATTATTCAATCATAAGTGGTTGTGAAAAGGAAAGAGCGTTTTATCTAAAAAATCATTACCGTCCTTATCAAGTTTTGTTAAATACAGGTTTGAAATCATTAGAGACTTGTAAGGAGGATTATGATTCTTTTATTAAGGAAACCTGCAATGATGCTATTGCTGCTTCTTGTTGTGGAATAAACATCAATTATCACTTATGCCGTGAAGAATTAATAGATTATGCTATGTTACGCTGTCTGCCTGTCTTAGTTTGGACAATTGACTCGTCCGATGCTATGGAAAAGTTTTTGAGGACGGGAGTTCACTCAATTACAAGTAATGAAGTAAGAATACTTATGGATTTAAGGGATCAGATATAAGTCTAGATAATTGGGAGGGATTGAAATTGATCGATACGTTTTTGTTTGAATGGAGAAATAGAAATAATAAAATTGCAGAGTTAAAAATGGAAGATAGATTTCCTAATGCTGAGTTTTATCAAATCGCTATTTCTCAACTTGAGTTATTAAGAAAAGCAGAGCCTAACAATGTAAACTATGTATCACAGCAAGCGGAGTTTTATCATTTAGATGGTTATTTACGAAAAGCGGGAGAAAGGTACCGTGAAGTTTTGGAGATGGATCCACTCATACCTCTTACTGAAAAGGAAAAGGAATTGATTTGGAAATTCTGTCCAATCCTCCTGACCAATCCAAAGGAGTGTTTTCCTCTCAAAGACATTGTGGCAATACATCACCCTTCAAAACCCGTTATCGGTTATCATTTGTTTTGGGAAGATGACTATGATTTTCCTGATGATTATGAACCGTGTGATCATGAAGAGGTTTGGATCGAATATAATCCAAAAACAGAAGTTGTTACAAATGTTATGTGTTGGTTTCACTCCCGTGTTCTTGAGTCAGGAGAGGCTGTAAAAGAGGCGCAAAGCAATCAACAAAGAGCCATTATTAGGATCGAGTGGGGAAAACATGGTTCCCTTCTTTGTGGATGGGAGAATATGGAGGAACCACTAACAGGTATTTCATTACCACAATGGTTAAAAGATACTTACGACGAGGTAAAAAGAGGAGGTCGTGTACCTTCACACCCACTAAAGCGATTCTGGCCAAAGGGGTTTGATGGAACATTTGATGAATATACTGATTTTTTAGTATCTGTCGACCCATTAGAATGGTTTAATAAAAAACCGCTTATGTACAAAACAGAGTGGGTAAATGCTGTCATTTTTACGGAATCTTTACTCTATAATTTCCACCCGAAAATGGAATGGCCTGATCGTTTCTTTCAGTCTTTAGATAAATAAGGTTTATGTTAAATGGATGCTACTCACTTCAATAGATACAAATTATTGTCATTCTATGCATTAATTGAAGTGAGAGGTAGGATTGAACGAATCGTAAAAACAGCGATGCCTCTTACGCAAATTTAGACATGCGATAAAAGTATCAATCATTGAAAAAAAGTCAACGATAGGATACCATTTTTATATTTTTAAGGAGTTATTTAATGAATGGATATTTAACAAGTGTATTATTAGCATTTTTTGCCGGGATACTGGGTGCTTTACAAGGGTCTATTAATGCTCAAATTGGAAAAGTATCAGGGCAATATGGAATGATAATTGGGGTTTCCCTCATACAGGTAATTGTAGCCAGTTCGATTCTAATGAAAGGAGGATGGAATGCATTTGCATCTGTTCCCTCACCGTGGATGGTTGTAGCTGGTGCTTTAGGTGTAATCATGATGTTTAGCGTATCTTCCTCTATTAGTTCCGATTGGTACTCTTTCTGTATTCGTGCTAATTATTACAGGGCAAATTATTTCATCTGCCCTTATTGATCATTTCGGACTATTTGGTGTAGCCCGTCCCCTTACGTTACAAAAGATCAGTAGTATTGTTGTCATTATGATTGGAGTCATTTGGTTAGTAAAAGCATCTTAGATTAAAAGTTTAGAAATATGTTTTCGTTCTATATTCAATAGTAAATAGAATATTAAAGTAATTAATGTTGAGGAAATACGTGATTAATCCTCGATATAATTATCATTTAAAAGCCCATGATTTCCATAAGGAAGTCATGGGCTCTCTTTTGTAAACTAGTAGTTACTAGCGGGTAGAAAACTTTTGCTCAACAGGTAAACTTTCAGGCTTATCGCATGTACTTTTCATTATATAATGTGTACCATTATTTGATGAATCATGGAAACCGTGCATCGCTTCTAAAACATGATAAGCTAACTCTCCATTTGCACGGTGATTACTTCCATCAAGGATGGCCTGGGCCATATCTGCTACACCAAGGCCACGACTGTTTTGTGCATATCCATAGGATAGAGGAACTTCTACAAATTCTTTTTCGTCACGTTTTCTTATGCGGACAGGCCCTCCAAACGTATTTGGATCAGGAACTAGTAATGTACCTTCACTACCGTATATTTCAATAGGAGGTAGTGATGTGCCGCCAAAGGCGTCAAAGCTTGTTGTAATTGTTCCGATTGCACCGGATGCAAAATCGATGGTACCGGAAATATGAGTTGGAGTAGCAACTTGTATTTTTGTACCGGCTTTTGGTTCACTAGTCACTGTTCGTTCTGGATAACTAATTCGAGTAGATCCAGAAATTCGTTCAATCGGTCCTAATAAAGATACTAATGCCGTTAAATAATATGGACCCATATCAAACATTGGGCCACCGCCGATATCATAATAGAAAGCAGGGTCTGGATGCCAATGTTCATGTCCACGAATGATCATAAATGCAGATGCACCAATGGGAACGCCAATTTCACCTTGTTCAATAAGATGAATAGCGGTTTGAATCCCAGCACCTAAAAACGTGTCAGGTGCACTACCAACTAGGCGATTGCTTTTCTTAGCTATTTCTAAAATTTGTTGTCCTTCTTCACGTGTAACAGCAAGAGGCTTTTCCGTATATACATGCTTGCCTGCTTCAAGTGCTTGAATGCAAACATCTGCATGTGCTTTTGGAATCGTCAAATTTATCACTAGTTCAATGTCAGGGTCTGTAAGCAGTTCTTGCACTGAACACGCTTTAGGAACACCGAATTTTGTAGCTTGAGATTGTGCGCGTTGCACATCTAAGTCAGCACAAGCAATCAGTTCGATGTGATCAAACTTTTGGCAATTTTCCATGTAAATGGAACTAATATTCCCACACCCAATAATACCAATTTTAAGTTTTTTCATATTAGATTCCTCCATTTTTAGTATCTAGCGCCAGCGCCACGGCCTTAGACCCCACAGGACATGCAAGTGCAGGCAAGAGATGAGGCCGCCCTAGTTTTTGACTGCCTCGAGGGAAAAAACAAAACCCTTTTTTCCTAGGTCATAAGCTACTCATGAATTGAAGGCAAAGAACGTCTTTTATTCATGAGCATCTTATTTGCCCAAGGCTGAACAAGGCGCTTGCGCTTTTCTTATTATTTTTATTGGCTATCGCCCATACCAGTATATACACGGGCATTACTATTATCAGAAGTTCCGTAGGTTGACGATGCATGTTCGACAGCTCGTTTCTTTCCTTCAGCAGCCCATAAAAAACCGCGACGCATAATGAGGGAAACCTCAGGCATTGCAACGATGTTAGCTTGATGGCCTAACGAATTATAAAACACATGTCCAAGGCCCCAGCGTTTTGTCCAAACAACAGGCATATCAACTGCTTTATTCGTAGCATGTGGACCATCAACTACTGGGAAGCGAGTTGTTGCTAACACTTCAACAGCTGGATCAACATGAAGGTAATATTGCTCACTGACAACTTTAAAATCAGAGAAGCCTTCTAAAAGTGGGCTAGTGGAATGCTTGATGTTAACTATGTATTCAACACCATCATTTCCAGGATGTGCTACCCAATTTCCGCCCGTCATAAATTGCCAGTCAACATTGTTTCGGAACGAGTCACACATCCCACCATGACAGCCAGCTAACCCGACACCATTCGTGACAGCTTCGGAAATATTAAAAACGTATTTCTTTTCAATTTCACCCATTGTCCAGTGGGGCACGATTAAATCTAATGATTTCAACTTCTGAGGATCTGCATACGAATCTAGTGAATTTGAAACCTCTACATTGAAGTTTTCTTCTTCAAGGATTCCTTTAAATATCTGTGCAACTTGCTCTGGTTCATGACCATCCCATCCGCCCCAAACGATCAGTGCATTTTTTTTCATTTTTGAAAACACTCCTCTTCATTTATACTTCTGAAATAGTAATCCATCGACGTTTTTCAATTGATAAATCAACCGCTTCCAAAACTTCTTGGCATTTCACACCATCTCGGAAATTAGGTACAGGTTGGCGGTCTTCGCGGAAAGCTTCCATTAGCTCGACCATTTCATGAATAAATGTATGCTCATAACCGATTGTATGCCCTGGTGGCCACCAGTTTTCAGCAAAAGCGTGAGAAGGGTCTGTCGCTAATACACGACGGAAGCCTTGTACATCATCACGGTCATCAGTAAAATAGACCTGCAATTCATTCATTCGTTCAAAGTCGAATTTCACACTACCTTTACTGCCATTAATTTCAAAGGAATTCGTGCAGCGATGGCCTGAAGCAAAGCGTGTAGCTTCAAAGCTTCCTAAAGCACCATTAGCAAAACGAGCTAAAAATAAAGTAGCATCATCAACAGTGACTTCGCCTCTTTCTGCATTATCGCTAACTGTTGCAGATAAGCCAGTCATATTAGTAGGGAGAGGTCTTTCTTTTATAAACGTATCGTTCATCCCAATAACCTCAGTCATATCACCAATTAGGTAATGAGCCATATCTATTAGATGGGCTCCTAAATCTCCATGAGATCCTGAACCTGCGATATCCTTTTGCAGTCTCCATGCAAGTGGGAAGTTTGGATCGACAAGCCAATCTTGTAAAAACCATGCACGCAAATGATAGATATCTCCTAATTTTCCTTCGTCAATAAGTTTTTTCGCTAGTATCACAGCAGGAGCAAATCGATAATTAAAACCGACCATATGCTTAACTCCAGTAGCTTCAACGACTTCAAGCATTTCTCTTGAGTCTTTCAATGTAAGCGCTAACGGTTTTTCGCAAAAAACGTGTTTGCCTGCTTTAGCAGCGGCAATTGTAATTTCTTTATGTACATCACTAGGTGCATTAATATCAATTAAATCAATATCATCTCGTTGTAAAAGAATTCTCCAGTCAGTTGTATATTCCTCCCAACCGAATTGTTTGGCTGCTTCAGCTACTGCGATAGCATTACGTCCACAGATAACTTTCATTTCAGGATGAATGCTTTTTGGGAAAAAGAGTGGAAGATCACGATATGCATGGCTGTGTGCCTTGCCCATAAATTTGTAACCAATCATGCCGACATTAATCTTTTCCATAGGTTATCCCCTTTTCTTTTAGAATAAGATTTTACTAGTTTTATTATTTCGAGCACAAGACCTCAGCACTCAAGGTCATAAGCAAATCGAAACTTTAAAATTTGCTATGCCTGAGGCTGTTCAGGGTTCTTGTGACTTCCTAAGGAAGACGCCCGTTCAAGAAAGGCAACTGGCAATCGTTCATTGATTTTTTTGCTTGTATCTTGTGAGATTAATTGGAGAACCTTTTCAGCAGCCATTTGTCCCATATCAAAAAGCGGTACCTTTACTGTACTAAGTGGTGGAGATGTCATTCTCGCAATTTCAGAGTCATCATAACCAATTATGGCGTAATCCCGACCTGCTTGATAGCCTTGTTCACTCAAACCTTGCATGAGACCAATAGCCATGCGATCATTAGCAACATAAATAGCATTGATGTCTGGCAGCAAAGGAGCTATTTGTACAGCAGATTGAAATCCACTTTTACGGCTATAGTTACCATGAAAGATCAAATTAGGATTTGGTTCAATTCCAGTATTTAGCAGTGCATCTCTATATCCATTTAGTCGTTCGATACTATTTGAATATTCAAGAGGTCCATTTAAAAAGATTATTTGTTCAAAGCCTTTCTTTAACAGTGAGGACACGGCTTGAAAACTACCATTAAAATGATCTGCATCGATTGAATGAAAGGATTTCCCAGAAAAGGTTTGGTTTACAAGACAGTACGGGAGGTTCAATTGATGAAGCTTTTCTAGAGCTTCGACTTCACCAGGAACATCCTTTGAACCGAGGATGATGCATCCATCTACCTTTTGTGAGCGAAAAAGCTGAACATAGTCTTTTTGATCATCAGGTGATTGAAACAACAGGAGCAAACCATAACCCGCCTCTCCAAGCTTTGCACCAATACCGCTTAATAGTTCCGAAAAATAATGTGTGGACATCAAGTTAACCTTTGGTAAATAAGGAACAATGACGCCAATGTTGTTACTTTTCCCCCGTGCAAAGCTCTGAGCAATCGCATTAGGGTGGTAGTTAAGCTCTTCGGCCGCTTTCAAGACCTTACGTTTTGTTTCCGCGCGTAAGGGACCGATATTATTAAATACTCGTGAAACAGTAGCTTCAGATACTCCGGCTAATTTTGCAACATCTTTTCTGTTAGCTAAAATATTCACCTCCAAACGAAATTATGTACACGCGTTCATTCTCTCTATTTTTCTATGAATTGTCAATATTAAAAACGTAATAATATTTATATTTTTTTGGAAAATTAGTGTAATAAAATGGTTAAAATCCAACTAAATTTTATGACCGATCTTTGGTCTCTCCCAGAAATCTTTACGTTAGGGAATTACACGATGGTGCTTTCATCAAACTTGATATGTTCAATATGAAAAACGTGAGAAGCCTCCATATCTTGGAGGTTTTTCCTGTTCCTATTTATGTTATTTTATAATGTATGTTGTCTTCTTGTAAGAAACAAGAAGACAACATACATTCAATAGCGTTTCCTAGGAGATTCTAATAAGACAAAATAAAATCAGATAGGATGGGAACATAATGATCACTAAGGGGAAGAACATCAGGAGTAAGTTTTTTGTTATCATTCTTAGTTTATTTCTACTATTAGTTTCCGCGCCTGTTGTACCTGCGCAGCTTCGAGAGCGAACAGCTAGAGAGCATCTAACAGTGTTCATTGCCGGGGACTCAACTGTACAGACCTATGACGAGAAATGGAAGCCAAAAGCAGGTTGGGGACAAATGATACCACAATTTTTCAGCTCAGAAATTACCTTTGAAAATCATGCGATCAGAGGGAGAAGTTCGAAATCATTTATAAATGAAGGAAGACTAGATCGTATTTTAAGAAAAATCAAACCGAATGATTATTTTCTCATTCAATTTGGACACAACGATGCAAAAAAAAATCGACCAAATTTATATACATCTGTGCCAGATTATAAAAAATATATAAAAAAATATGTGGATGGGGCACGTCAACGAGGTGCAACACCTATCTTAGTAACGCCCATGGGACGCAGGGATTTTCATACAGATACAGGGATATTCAATGTTAGTTTCCCTGAATATGTTCAAGGGATGAAGGAAGTTGCTGAAGAACTAAATGTGGCTTTAGTAGATCTAAGCTCTTTAAGTGTATCCTACTATAACTCTATTGGTCCAGATGGAACACTTTCTATATTTTTACACTCAGAGCCAGGAATTTATAAAGCGTTCCCAGATGGTATACGGGATAATACTCATTTCAAAGAATACGGAGCCATCCAAATGGCGCGCTTGCTGTCTACTGAGATCAAAAAACTTGATATTCCACTATCTTCTTTTGTTGTAGATAAAGAACACCCAGTAAATGTGCCAGATAAGTAAAATGTCAACAATTTTGACAGTATCCCCCCTGATACTTTCTATATAAAAAACTTGAGGAACTTCCATCATCGTTAATATGGGGGTTTTTTCGGTTACAGAGAAGTATGGCGTTTTTTGTCGAACGGTCGATATCTTAGTGTTTTCGGCTTATATCCTACTGATTCAGGTCGATAAATTAAGAAATGGACAATATAACGGGCTAACCCGACAATAAATTGTAATAGTCGGACAATAAGTCATTTTTCAGAGTAACAGGATGCATTCATGAGTGTCTTATTTGTCCAAGATTGACGAAGGAGCTATGGATATAGATGTAGATGGGGACTTGTTTAAAGTAACGATTGTGTTAAAGTTATTAAATAATCAATAGGATAAATCACCTCGCATTTGACGCGGGGTGATTTTTAATGTTACAAAATTTTAACTAATAAGGTATATTGTCTTTACATTAAGGTATTAGTATTTTTTATAAGTTCAAATTAAATAAAAGAAATTGGTTTTTTAATTACGAAAAATCTCTATTCTGGAGGCGAAATGAAAGAAAATATCATTTTTATACACGGTTTAACTGGAACAAAGGGTGCGTTTAGAAAGCAAATGGAATACTTTGAGCAACGGTATAACACGTATTCTTACGATTTACTAGGCCATGGTGAAGATCGGGGAAAAGTTGTTGATTTTACATTAGAGAATTTAGTTTCACAATTAGAGGATTTCTTTGAGCAGAGAGGACTTAAGGATGCACATATATGTTCACTTAGCTATGGATGTTATCCTAGTACGATATTTGCGAAGAAGTGGAAAAGGAAAGTGAAAAGTCTCTGCTTTATAGGTGGTCATTATAATTCACCATCACAACTATTTGATGTTTTCAAACATTATTGGGAGATTCGGAACGAAGACTACCCAACATGGTTAAAGAAATACTCACACGATATTTACCCAAAAGAAAGTATCTTAGATCCTTATTCCATCATATCAAACAAAATTTATTATAAATATGCTCTTGAATTAGATGAAAACATCTTAAAAAACGCTATACATCATCGTCTGCAATATGATCTGCGCAGGGACCTGGGAAAATTAACAATTCCAATTCTTTGGGTGATGGGTGATCATGATAGTTTATATAAATCTACATTAACTGATTTAAAATCGGTTATCCCCCATGTTATTTATAAGGAAATCAAACATGCAGGTCATGCTGCAAATATGTTTAGACCTATTGTGTTTAGAGAAATGTATGAAGAATTTTTAAATCACATTTTACTAGTGGCAAAAATGATGAGTGATTAAGAGGAGAAAAAGCAGGGATGCTGAATTAGTACATTTTCACCTTGATATTGTGTGTTTTATTGCAAATACACTATATCGAGGTTATGTGCTAAGTTTTCAATCTACTTTTAATTTAAATTTATGTGTTAAATCCTTTAGATCGGCAGACATGATCGAGATTTTTTCAATTGCTAGTGAAACATCTGTTATAAGTACTTTTTGTCTAGTTGTGAACTGAATAGGAGCTTTTATATTTACTGCTGCTTTCATGATACTTATGATGAGATCACAGTAATAATTAACAAAGAATTTCTTTTTTCTTCATCTAAATTTTGATGAAAACATCAATATCCCTCTAATATTCCAATCAACTCTCTGTTGCTTCCCTTGATTGAACATATGCTACGATACATGACGATGAATTATAGGTAATAAAACCTATTATAAAACCAGAGAGTAGGATAATTCCCGAAAACATGGGTAACATTTTTAATGTGATGCTACTTTTTGTCATAAATATCCCTCAAATACGATTGTGAAAAAACGATTTCCTAGTAAGAGAGCCCCAACTTTTTTGCTTATCGAGTAATGAACATTGTATTATGTCGACAAATATTGACTGAAACAATATATTAGGAAAGTTTAGTAGGTTACAAAATACCTTTATTTTCAATTTATATACAGTGAGAGATGGGTATGTTTTTTAAAAAATGATATATTAATGAGATTGGATATACATTATTAATCTCATATAGATATGAATATTGGTGATTTAAGATGGAATTCTTTCAGAAAAGTGATATGATAGAATTATCTAAAATTTAATAGAATAACAAAATTAAAGGGAAGGTGACACTATGACAACAAGAATACAAACGAACGATAGCAGTCTTCCATTACGTAGGGATGTAAAATCTCTTGGTCATATACTTGGGGAAATCCTTGTTCATCATGGGGGAACGGAGCTTCTTGATAAAGTAGAAAAATTAAGAGTGATGGCGAAAACTCTTCGAGGTAGTTTTGATAAAGATATATATAACGAATTAAAAGAAGAAATTGTGAATTTAGATACACCGATGCGACAGCAAGTTATTCGCGCCTTTTCAATTTACTTCCATCTTATCAATGCCGCAGAGTCAAATCACCGCATTCGTCGCCGTCGCGAATATCAGCTCCAAGATGATCATGTTGTACAACCAGCTTCAATAGAAAGTGCTATTTTAGCATTGAAAGAAAATGAAATTGATGAGGCTACCATTCAAAATGTACTTAACACGTTATCACTGGAGTTAATTATTACGGCGCATCCAACAGAAGCGACAAAGCGTTCGGTGATCGAGATTCAAAAGCGGATCGCGAATATTTTAAAAAACTTAGATAACCCGATGCTGACGAAAAAAGAACGTAAAAAGCTAGAGGATAGCTTATTAAATGAAGTAACAATCCTGTGGCAAACAGATGAGTTACGTCATCGTAAACCAACTGTTATGGATGAAGTACGTAATGGACTTTATTATTTTGATCAAACATTTTTTGATGTACTTCCAGACATACACCAGGATCTTGAGGAAGGTCTTACTGAACAATTCCCTGAACATAAGTGGGAAGTTCCTAATTTCCTTCGTTTTGGTTCGTGGATTGGTGGAGACCGTGATGGAAACCCAAATGTTACACCTGAAGTGACTTGGGAGACATTAGTAAGCCACCGTGAGCTAGCTTTGAAAAAATATAAAGAGTCATTAATTGAAGTGATGAAACGCTTTAGTCATTCAACAACACGTGTCGAGGTAAGTGAAGAGCTATTTGCAAATGTTGAAAACGAAGAAAATACTTATTTAACAAGCGAAAAACAATGGCCGATTGAAACAGAGGTCTATCGTCGTAAAATCGCGATTATTTTAGCGCGTCTTGATGCAGTTGGTAAAACAGAAATTGGTTATCAATCATCTGATGAATTGTTAGAAGATCTCTATCTAATTCAACGAAGTGTAAACAATCATCAGCCTGCACAGCGTGAATTAAAAATGTTGAAAAAGTTAATCCGTCAAGTTCAGCTCTTTGGTTTCCACTTAGCTACTCTTGATATTCGTAATCATAGTGGAGAACATGAATCAGCTATTACAGAAATTTTACGTAAAGTGAAAGTAACAGATGATTATTCAGCACTTTCTGAAGAAGAGAAAATTAAGACGTTGAAAAATGTATTGAAAGATCCACGCCCAGTTTTATTATTAAATGAAGATTATTCAAAAGAAACACAAGAAATGATTAAGGTCTTTACGATGATTAAAAGAGCACATGATACATTCGGTAAAAAATCAATTCTTGTCTATCTTGTTAGTATGACACAAGCTGCAAGTGACTTACTTGAAGTATTGGTGCTAGCAAAGGAAGCTGGTATTTACAGACTTCATGCAGACGGTACTGTTGAAAGTCATTTAAATGTTGCTCCACTGCTTGAAACGATTGACGACTTGATTGCTGGTCCAGAAATTATGGAAAAATTATTTAAAATGGATCTTTACCGTAATCACTTGAAAATCCATGGTGATTCTCAAGAAATCATGCTGGGCTATTCTGATGGTAGTAAAGATGGTGGAACATTAACGGCAAACTGGAAGCTTTATAAAGCACAGCTTGAAATCCATGACATGGCGAAACGTCATGAAATCGGATTGAAATTCTTCCATGGTCGAGGTGGTTCTTTAGGTCGTGGAGGCGGTCCATTAAATCGTAGCATTCTTTCACAACCAGCTGAAACACTTGGAGTTGGAGTGAAGATCACTGAACAAGGGGAAGTATTGTCTTCACGTTATTTGCTTGAAGATATTGCTTACCGTAGTCTTGAACAAGCGACATCAACATTACTTGAGGCTTCTGTTAATTTATCAGAGGAATCAGAGCAGCAACACTTGCGTGAACAAGCATGGGAAGAAGCAATGGAAGAGATCTCAACTGTTTCTCTGAAAAAATATCAATCACTTGTGTTTGAAGACCCTGACTTTTTAACGTATTTTACAGAAGCAACACCATTAACAGAGCTTAGTGAATTGAATATCGGTTCACGTCCTATGAAACGTAAAAATCGTAATCGCTTTGAAGATTTACGTGCCATTCCTTGGGTTTTTGCATGGACACAAAGTCGCCAGCTATTACCTGGCTGGTATGCAGCAGGTACCGGCCTTGAAAGCTTTGCTTCAAAAGATGAGGAAAACCTAAAGCTATTACAACGTATGTACGAAGAATGGCCATTCTTCCGTTCAACAATTGATAATCTGCAAATGGCACTAATGAAGGCTGATATCACAACAGCTAATGAGTACACATCTCTTGTCAATGACAAAGAAATCGCAGAACGTATCTTTGGTAGTATTGTTGAAGAATATGAAGCGACTAAAGCCGTTCTACTCAAAATAACTGGTGACGAGGAACTGTTAGATCATACACCTAATATTAAAGAATCAGTTCACCGTAGAAACCCTTATGTAGATCCATTAAACTTCCTACAAGTTGAGCTTATTAAAGAGCTTCGCGAACAGGAAGAGCCTAATGAAGAGTTGTTAAATGACGTGTTATTAACAATTAGTGGTATTGCTGCAGGGTTACGTAATACAGGTTGATTAAGAATAAATACAAATTAAGAGGATGACTCAAAAGGTTCTGACCCCTCAAACCGAATATATAGCTTTTCACTTCGTTAAAGCACTATATATTCGGTTTGAGGGGTCTGACCCATTGCTTTTGAGTCAGCCTCTTTTTTGTCGTCTAGCGTAAATGATAAAATTCTAGGAAAGTGGATAAGTGATCTTCATCCAGCTGCAGAGGATATATCGGCATCAGGAGGCTGGCGTGAAGTGATGATGAAGAAAGAGTATTGTTAAAAATAGATGTGGAAAGAAAATGCACGATTAGAATATGTTTCTTTTAGTTTAGCCTAGGTAAGAAACCTTCTTGATGAGAATACTGTAGAATACAAGATGAAAAAAACATTGATGATAAGTGTCGAGGGGATTCCCTCGACACTTATTTTAATAGTTCTAACATTATTCAATTCTCGTTGAAAAAGTATTTTCAGAACAACTGTAAGTGAAATCCTTCTATGGAAGTTTCACTTAATCAAAAATGATAACACTTTTTCTTTTAGGTACATATGTTGATACTGACTGAAAAAATAAAAAGTGGGGTATGAAAATGAAATGATTTATTTTAACGAGCGAGCTGAACCGATAATGTTCTCCAATAAAAAGGATATAAAAACTCAAAATCAAGGCTTTTATCAACATAATAAATTATTGAATTATATTGAAAAACTTGAAGAAGTCAATAAAGTAGCATTAGAACAACTTTTCAAGTTAAATAACTCAACTATTCATATCACACAAAATAATAATAAGATCATACAAACAATAAATGAGATCAAGATGTCACAAATGAAAGAAATTCAACGGAATTCAAAAGCATTTAAAGATATAAATCAAAATCAGATGCAAATGAGTCTGGAACATGAGAATGCTCAAGATCGAATTATCTTATTATTAAAAGAATTGAATACGTCTAGGAAAGTTATAGAACAAATACAACACGAAAATAAGCAGATATTTAAAAACATAAACAATATGAAAGATCTGTTAAAAGCTAATGAACATTCAATTTTGCAAGAAATAAACATGTCCGGGAAAGCAGTAGACCAGAAAATGCAACAAGAAAATAAGCAAATTTCTACTAAAATAAGTGAAATGAAGGAAATGTTAAAAACGAATGAGCAATCTGTTTTGCAAGAAATAAACAACATAATGAAAGCAGTAGACCAGAAAATACAACAAGAAAATAAGCAGATTTCTACTAATATAAGTGAAATGAAGGAATTGTTAATAACGAATGAGCAATCTGTTTTGCAAGAAATAAACAACATAATGAAAGCTGTAGACCAGAAAATGCAACAAGAAAATAAGCAGATTTCTACTAAAATAAGTGAAATGAAGGAAATGTTAAAAACGAATGAGCAATCTGTTTTGCAAGAAATAAACATGTCCCGGCAAGCAGTAGACCAGAAAATACAACAAGAAAATAAGCAGATTTCTACTAATATAAGTGAAATGAAGGAAATGTTAAAAACGAATGAGCAATCTGTTTTGCAAGAAATAAACATGTCCCGGAAAGCAGTAGATCAGAAAATACAACAAGAAAATAAGCAGATTTCTACTAATATAAGTAAAATGAAGGAAATGTTAAAAACGAATGAGCAATCTGTTTTGCAAGAAATAAACATGTCCCGGCAAGCAGTAGACCAGAAAATACAACACGAAAATAAGCAGATTTCTACTAATATAAGTGAAATGAAGGAAATGTTAAAAACGAATGAGCAATCTGTTTTGCAAGAAATAAACATGTCCCGGCAAGCAGTAGACCAGAAAATACAACAAGAAAATAAGCAGATTTCTACTAATATAAGTAAAATGAAGGAAATGTTAAAAACGAATGAGCAATCTGTTTTGCAAGAAATAAACATGTTCCGGAAAGCAGTAGACCAGAAAATGCAACAAGGAAATAAGAAGATTTCAATTAATATAAGTGAAATGAAGGAAATGTTAAAAACGAATGAGCAATCTGTTTTGCAAGAAATAAACATGTCCGGGAAAGCAGTAGACCAGAACATGCAACAAGAAAATAAGCAGATTTCTACTAATATAAGTGAAATGAAGGAAATGTTAAAAACGAATGAGCAATCTGTTTTGCAAGAAATAAACATCTCCCGGCAAGCAGTAGACCAGAAAATACAACAAGAAAATAAGCAGATTTCTACTAATATAAGTGAAATAAAGGAAATGTTAAAAACGAATGAGCAATCTGTTTTGCAAGAAATAAACATGTCCCGGAAAGCAGTAGACCAGAATATGCAACAAGAAAATAAGCAGATTTCTACTAATATAAGTGAAATAAAGGAAATGTTAAAAACAAATGAGCAATCTGTTTTACAAGAAATAAACATGTCCCGGAAAGCAGTTGACCAGAAGATGCAACAAGGAAATAAGAAGATTTCTACTAATATAAGAGAGATAAAGGATACGTTAAACGCTAATGAAAAATCAATCGTGCAAGAAGTACAATATTTGAACGTATTACTAACTGATTCGGGAAAAATACAGCAAGAGAGGATAGACGATGTTTTTTTAAGGCTAAGCAATTTATTTAATCAAAATAAAATGGACGTTCTAAGTATACATGATCAATTAAAACAATTAATTGAATTGATCGAATATATGAAGGGGTTACAAGGTGATCATTACGATATAAACTTGGAATATTTTAAAAATCTCCTAACCTCCTTACATGCAATAAAGAATATGCAAATTGCATTTGAAGAAAGTCAAAATAATGAATTAGAAAAGATTGCTGATTCGCTACTTAGTATGGAAGAAGGAAATAAAGAGAGGGAAGATAATTATCTAAAACAATTCCTTTTAGAAGTTAGTCAATTAGGTGGGAAGCAAGAATAGTTTGAAAAGCGGAGAGTAGACGATCACGCTCAAACAAATGCTCAACTTGAAGATATTTCAAAACTTCAAAATATGGCGTTAAGTTTCCCACCTGTTCCTAAATAAGGAAAAAGAGTTACAGAAGCCCTTGCTTATACAATTGTTAAGCAGGGTTTTTGTAGTGAGAAGAATTGTTGGAGGTGTTAAGTCATATACGACTTTTTAAAATAATAAGTTTACTAGTTCAGAAAAAAGCAGGACTTTGTGTTATCTAACTTGAAGTAGTATTAACAGCTTCATATAAGAGGATAACTAAGAAGTAGGAGTGGAGCATTTGAAACAAAAGGTAATTGTATACAGAAAAGTGCCTGAAGATGTATTGAATTTTTTAAGTGGAAAATTCGAAGTCAACTATTACAAAAATTTAGAAACAGAGAACTATTCTGATTTTCTTAAAGAGTTACATACTGCTCATGGAATACTCGGTTCAAGTCTGAAAGTTGATAAGGAATTTCTAGACCATGCACCTAATTTGAAAACTGTTTCGAATATTTCGGTGGGTTACGATAATCTTGATCTAGAGGAATTGAAGAAAAGAAACATTCTCGCAACAAACACTCCAGGGGTATTAGTTGATACAACAGCTGATACTGTTTTGGGTTTATTACTAGCTTCAGCAAGAAGAATGCCAGAGCTCGATTCCTACGTAAAGTCTGGTAAGTGGAATGGAACCAAGGATGAGGATTTGTTTGGGGTCGATGTACACCATAAAGTACTTGGAATTATTGGTATGGGGAGTATTGGAAAAGCTATTGCCAAAAGAGCACATTTAGGTTTTGATATGAACATTTTATATCATAATCGATCACGAAATGAACAAGTAGAGCATGAGTATAATGCTCAGTACTGTGAACTCGACGAGTTACTTCGTAAGTCCGATTTTGTATGTATTATGACACCGCATACACCAGAAACAGACAAGATGATTGGAGAAAGAGAATTTAAATTGATGAAAGACTCAGCTATCTTCATTAATGGATCAAGAGGCAAAAACGTTGATGAAGAAGCATTAATTAAAGCCCTGCAAAATCAGTGGATATTTGCTGCTGGTTTAGATGTATATGAAAAAGAACCAATAGATAAAGACAATCCACTATTAAACCTAACAAACGTTGTTACACTACCACATATAGGATCTGCGACAAAGGAAACAAGGGAAAAGATGGCTATGTTGGCAGCAGAAAATTTAGCAAAGGGTTTGGAAGGGGAAACTCCACCAAACTTAATTAAGAATTAAACAAAAGGACAGACCCCGCAATTGCTCGGGGTCTGTCCCTTTTTGTGTAAGTATCTCAAGGTTTAGGTTTTCTGATTTTTTCCAAGACTTATCGTATGTGAAGCTAGAAAGGGGTAACATTTCGATTGGAAAGTTTAATAACTAATCATTTATTCGTTTATTTGGTATTCGCTTATGTTATTTCATTTGTCCCTATTCTTGGTCGTTATGTGTCAATGATCAATACATTAGTTCATGAAAATGGTCATGCGATTGCAGCCTTACTACTAAATGGAAAAGTGTATTCAATTAAGTTATTTTTAAATACAGCAGGTGAAGCGGTAACAGGTCAAAGAGGTTGGGTTTCTAACGTGGTTATTTCTTATGCTGGTTATACATTTTCTTCAATCACAGCGTATATCTGTTTTATGTTACTCAACAAGGGTTATATGAATTTTATTTTATATGCATTACTATCAATTGCGATATTGAATTTAATTCTATGGATAAGAAATATATATGGAGCACTATGGCTGGCGTCTTTTATTACGTTATGTGGTTGGACGATCCATAGTGGAAGTATCGGCCTTCAAACGTTTCTAGCCTATTTTCTATCTTCTGTTCTCTTAACGCAGTCTGTTTCATCTGCCTTACAGATCTTTCTGTTAAGTATTGTTAGAGCAAAGTCAGCAGGAGATGCAACGAGTTTAGCCCGTTTTACAAAGATACCTGCTTTCTTTTGGGGGTTTTTGTTTTTTGCACAAGCATTGTATGTGGCATTTATAGTAATTCGTGATCACCTTTATTAGAAAGTATTGTTTTCAAATATAGCTTTGGATTGTAAATCAACAATTTGGCGAGTGAAACACTAAGTTTGGGCAGTGAAAATCCTTATTTGGACAGTAAGTTGCTAAAGTTGGATAGTAAAACTACAACAATGAAAATAAAAGGACAGTTGCTGATTAATCTAAAACAACTGTCCATATTCTAGTTATCCAAGCTTAGAATATTGGGCCTTTAATTCTGTCTCAATAACCTGTAATCTTTCTTCTAATTTAGTAATGGAATGACCAGTAGATTCAAGCTTCTCTATATCCCCTTGAATTCGAATATACTCCATTTTCAGCTCTGATATTACTTCGTTTTTTTTGTTTTTGTCCAATTAATTAAGCCTCCCCTTTCGTTCTTTTGTCTATAAGATTAGTTTAACGTATCGAGGTGATAAGATAGTAAAAATTCCTTAAAAACAATTACTTTACTATTTAATATAATGAAGACAGAAATCTAAATCTGCCTGGAGATGCTCTTTCATGAGATTTTCAGCCTGATCAGCATTATGACTGGATATAGCTTTGTATATTTGTTCATGTTCATCAATTAGAAAAGGTCTTTTATGAATGACGACTGTTTTTCTAAAAAGATAAATGATTGATTGCATACGATCAATCATATCAATCATCACTGGGTTATTACTAGCTTGTACGATAATGTCATGAAATTCTTTATTTGCGTTCATAATTTCATCTAATGTACCATTACGAGCAGTTGTAATGCAGGCTTGTAATCTTTGTAATGAAGCTTCACTCATGAATGAAGCTGCACTTCGAGTAGCAAAACCTTCAAGTAAAATGCGAACTTGAAAGATATTGCGTAAATCTGTTTCTGTTGGATTCACGACTCTTTTTTCTTTTATTAGTCCTTCTTGTTCAAGTTTACGAATTGATTCACGGATAGGTGTTCGGCTTACACCTAATTCCTCTGCAAGTCTTTCTTCTACCAGTTTTGATCCACGAGGAAGTTCACCATTTAATATTTTATCTCGTATATATTCATAGGACTGCAAATATGCAGATCGGGACGGTTGCTTCAAATTGTATCGACTGCTGCAAAAAAGTAAGTCAAAAGGTATTTTTCGTCTTCCATGAAGCAGTCTTTCCTCCTTTTCTTACACCATAACAATGTTTTTGGATGATTAATAATCCTAGTATAAAGTATAAGACGATTAAGAAACAATTAAAAGCAGAAAAAAGTGTATACATTTTTAAAGTAATTGTATACAAAATGTTAATTAATGTGTACAATTTGGTTATAGAGAAATGAAAACGCTTTAAAGAATAAGGAGGAAACAAGATGAAAATTGGTTTTATTGGTCTTGGTATTATGGGAAAACCTATGACGCGTAACTTACTGAAAAATGGTTTTGATGTTACGGTATTTGATATTAACAAATCAGCAGTAGAAGAATTAGTAAACGAAGGTGCAAATGCTGCCATATCTCCTAAAGAAGTGGCTCAAGATAAAGAGATTATTTTCACAATGCTGCCTAAATCTGAACATGTAAAAAGTGTTGTATTAAATGAGAGCGGTATCATTCATGGTGCAAAAGAAGGAGCAATTGTTGTAGATATGAGTTCTATAACACCAGTTGTATCTAAAGAAATCGCCTATGCACTTGAAAAACAAGGCATGCATATGATAGATGCCCCTGTTAGCGGCGGAGAACCGAAGGCAATAGACGGTACGTTATCTATTATGGTAGGCGGCAAAGAAGCAATATTTGAAAAGGTAAAACCAATTCTTGCTTGTATGGGCAAAGACATTATTCTTGTAGGAGACCATGGATGTGGGACGACTGCGAAACTGGCAAATCAGATTATCGTAAACGTCAATATCGCTGCAATGTCGGAAGCACTTGTTTTAGGTGCAAAAGCTGGAATTAATATCGAGAAAATGTATGAAGCAATAAAAGGCGGTCTAGCTGGAAGTGCTGTACTAGATGCAAAGGTACCGCTAATTTTAGAGCGCAACTTTAAAGCTGGTGGAAGAATTGACATTAACTTAAAGGATTTATCAAATGTCATGGATACAGCTCATGCAATTGGTGTTCCATTACCATTATCAAGTCAAGTATTAGAAATATTTCATGCCCTAGTGGTAGATGGAAAAGAAGCAGATGACCACGGTGGAGTTGTCCAATACTATGAAAAACTAGCACAAGTTGAAGTGAAAAAAGGTGGTACAGAATGACAAACAAAAAGGTTGACGAGGTAGTTGCAACATATCCACCAATTAACAATGAAGCAGTTAAGGACTTATGGAATAAAATACGTCCATCCTTTCAGCATAAAATCATTGTTCTTGATGATGACCCAACAGGCGTACAAACAGTTCATGGTGTATCTGTTTATACGGATTGGTCAGAACAGACAATTGAAAAGGGATTTCGTGAGGAGTCACAAATTTTCTTTATCTTAACAAACTCAAGAGCTTTTAGCGCGAACGAAACGGAAAAAGTGCATGTGGAAATTGCGGAGAGAGTAGAGCGTATTTCACAAAAATATAATAGCCCGTACATCATCATTAGTCGAGGTGACTCTACATTAAGGGGGCACTATCCTCTTGAAACGTTAGTGATGAAAGATACAATTGAACAACAAAGTATTAGAAAATTAGACGGAGAAGTTATCTTACCTTTCTTCAAAGAAGGAGGTCGTCTTACAGTAGATAACATTCATTACGTTCAAACTGATGATCTGCTTATCCCTGCTGGAGAAACAGAGTTTGCTAAAGATAGAACATTTGGCTATCAATCTAGCCATCTGGGTGAATGGGTAGAAGAAAAAACAAATGGATTTTATTCAGTAAATGAAACCATTTACATTACATTAGAGATGATTCGAAATCTAGAAATAGATAAAATTGTCGATCAACTAATACAAGTTACTAATTTTAAAAAAGTGGTAGTGAATGCCCTAGAAGAAGAAGATGTGAGAGTGTTTACAATAGCCCTAATCTGCGCTTTAGAAAAGGGTAAAAACTTCATGTACCGAACAGCAGCTACATTTACAAAAGTTATTGGTAATATCTCTTCGCGTCCGTTATTAACTAGAGAGGAATTGATTGACCATCAATCGGAAAACGGCGGATTAATTGTTGTCGGCTCACATGTAAAAAAGACAACGGACCAATTAAATGAATTGAAAACGTTATCGAACTTACATTTTATTGAGTTTGACTGTCATCTTGTTCTTGATCGCATGGCATTTCATAAAGAAGCGGGGCGTGTCCTAAGAGAAGCAGAAACAAAGGTTGCTGAAGGAATAACGACTGTTATTTATACAAAACGAGAGCGTCTTGACTTGGGAGAAGGAATGAAAGAAGAAGAGTTAAGACTATCAGTTGAAATTTCAGATTCAGTTACAAGTATTGTTCGTAACTTCTCAATTAAACCGAATTTCATTATTGCAAAAGGCGGTATTACATCTAGTGATGTGGGAACAAAAGGCTTATGTGTAAAACGTGCAACTGTGGCAGGGCAAATAGCTCCAGGTATTCCTGTTTGGAAAACAGGGGAAGAAAGTACGTTTCCTGGCATTCCATACGTCATTTTTCCAGGTAATGTTGGTGCAGTAACAACATTGAAAGATGTTGTATTAGAACTTGAAGGAAGATAGAAAAACAAGTTTAGGGGGAGATTTTTCATGGTTTCAGGGAATTTGTTAATTGTAGTTTTTCTTATTTCGTTGGCCGCGTTATTTTTTCTTATTTTAAAATTAAAGCTTGAACCGTATTTAGCCCTTACTGGGGTAGCTTTCGCAACAGCAATTGCAATTGGTATACCTTTAAAAGAAATACCTAGTATTGTCACCACAGGTTTTGGGAATACATTGACAGGTGTTGGTCTATTAATTGGTTTTGGTGTTATTTTTGGACAATTCTTAGCAGCATCAGGTGCAGTTGAAAAAATTGCACAGTCTGTATTAAAAATATTTGGTGTAAAGAAATCTTCTGCAGGTCTTGCATTGACGGGAACAGTTGTATCCATTCCAGTATTTTTTGATGCGGCGTTTGTCATTTTAAGTGGACTAATTAAAAGTTTATCAAAGAAAACAGGTATCTCAATTGTCTCATTTGTAACAGCACTTGGTGTCGGCTTAATTGTTTCACACAGTATGATTGCCCCAACTCCAGGCCCATTAGTTGTAGCAGAAAACACGGGTTCTGATTTAGGATTATTCATTTTATACGGTTTAATTTGTGCAATTCCTGCAACATTAGTAGGTGGCTATTTATATGGAATGTTTATTGGTAAGCGAGTTAGTCATTCTGGAGAAATAGATGAGGAAACGAGCACAACTCAAAAGGGGCCGAAAAAGGAAATAAGTACGGCATTATCATTGTGGATGTTAGCGTTGCCAATTATCTTAATTTTAGCTAACACATTATCACAATTAGTCTTTCCAGATACAAATATCTCAACGTTTTTCGGTTTTATCGGTGACAAAAACATCGCTTTATTTATAAGTGTCATTGTAGGGGTTGTTGTTTTATCCCCATATATATCTGAATCAAAAGATAAACTTTATTCAGAAGCAATCAACTCGGCCGGTATTATTATATTAATTACTGGTGCAGGTGGTGCATTCGGTGCCGTTATTAATAAGAGTGGTATCGGTGAGTATTTAATTGAAACAATGCAAAGCTGGAGTATTCCTATATTGTTATTAGTATTCATATTCTCACAAATTTTAAGAGCATCTCTCGGTTCTGCCACTGTTGCACTTGTTACAACGTCTAGTATAATGGGACCGCTTGCAGGTGATCTTGGAGTTTCTCCTATTCTATTAGGTCTTGCCATTTGTGCTGGTGCAGTAGGGTTATCACTACCAAATGACTCCGGCTTCTGGGTAGTAAACAGATTTGGAAAGCTTACAGTTACTCAAACGTTAAAGGCTTGGACGATTGGCGGTTTTATTGCAGGTGTGACAGCACTTTGTGTTGTGTATATTTTAAGCTTATTCTCAGGAATATTGCCAGGGATTTAACAGAAGATTAATAGATGCATTCTAACTATTTAGGCTGACTCTCATTGAGTTAGCCTAAAATTTATTTTATTGAAGAGAACTTGCTTCAAACTGAAAGTATGTAAAGATAGATTTCAAGATTAAGCTAATGTAAAAAAATGTAGAGAATTTGTTTGTGCAAAGATATACTAGTCATATTAAGAATATTTAAAAAACATATGTCTAATCCTGATGAGAAATTTTTGTTGTGAAATGTTATGGATTAACAACAAGCTTAGATGGGGGGAGTAAAAATGGATGTTGTAACAATTGGAGAATCAATGGTAGTTTTTACACCGACTAGTGACGGATTCATGCGAAATGCTACTCAATTCACGAAGAAGATTGGTGGAGCTGAATCAAATGTGGCCATTGGCCTTGCAAGATTAGGTCATCATACTGGTTGGATTAGTAAACTAGGTGATGATGAGTTCGGAAAAGCAATATTAGCATCCTTAAAAGGTGAAAATGTTGATGTGAGCAAAGTGACATTTGATCAGGAAGCACCTACTGGTATTTATTTTAAAGAACCTCGAAGACAAAATAATATGAGAGTGTATTATTATCGAAAGGGTTCAGCAGCTAGTAAGCTATCACCTAATGACCTTGATAACGAATATCTTTCAAAAGCGAAATATTTACATATTACAGGAATCACGCCAGCGTTAAGTGAAAGCTGTAAGAAAACAATCTTTGAAGCTATTAAACTTGCAAAAAGCAATGAAAGCACAATTGTGTTTGATCCAAACCTTCGTACAAAGCTTTGGGACGCGGAAACAGCTAGAGCAACATTGCTTGAAATTGCTGCTGTGGCTGATATCATTTTACCTGGAGTGGCTGAGGGTGAATTTTTATTCGGTGAAAGCGATCCTCACAAACTTGGACAATTATTTTTAAATCATGGAGCATCAGTTGTTGTGATGAAAATGGGTGCTGAAGGTGCTTATTATTTTACCAGAAAAGAGAGCGCTTTAATTCCTGGATTTCCTGTTAAACAGGTAGTCGATCCAGTTGGTGCAGGGGACGGATTTGCAGCTGGCTTCCTATCAGGTTTACTTGATGGATTGGAATTGAGCAAAGCGGTAGAACGTGCAAATGCAGTCGGTGCTCTTGTAACAATGGTAAATGGTGATGTTGATGGATTACCTGAACGAGACGAATTAGAGCAATTATTATCAAAAAGTGGAGAAGATGTTGTACGATAAGGAGGAAATAAGATGAGTCATATTGACATTATTAAAGAAACTGGGGTTGCTGCTGTAATCAGAGGAGCAACAAAAGACAATATCGTTGCGATTGCACAAGCGTTAAAAGAGGGTGGAGTAAAAGTATTAGAAATTACAGTTGAAACACCTGGTGCATGTGCTGCAATTGAAAAAGCGTCACTTGAATTTGACGATGTGCTAGTTGGTGCAGGAACAGTACTAGATCCCGAAACGGCAAGGATAGCGATAATGTCAGGGGCAAAATTTGTTTTTTCTCCAACAACAAATACAAAAACAATTGAAATGGCTAAGAGATATGGTGTGGTAAGCATACCTGGTGCATTAACACCAACCGAGATTTTAACCGCGTTTGAAAGTGGTGGCGATTTAATCAAAGTTTTCCCTGCAAATGTGTTTGGACCAAGCTACATAAAGGACATTCACGGTCCGATGCCACAAATTCCGCTTATCACAACTGGAGGAATTTCAGTTGATAATGTGGGAGATTATATTAAGGCTGGAGCAGTAGGAGTCGGTGTTGGTAGCTCCTTAGTAAACACGAAAAAGGAATTAACAGATTCGTATCTAATAGAAATCACAGCAACAGCATCAAGATTTATTCAAGCGGTTAAAGAAGCACGAGGATAAGTATATGTGTAAAGGCAATCTATCATAATGGTAGATTGCTTTTTTGTACGATCAGAATTTATATTTTATGGATTACCGTATAAAAATCAGAAGTATAAATCAATATCTAAAAAAGATGACGCAATAGACCATGATGTGTGCGCTAAAATGTACTAGTATTAAGTTAAGAAGTAACAGTTAAGACCTTATACTTATTAAGATTCATTCTGTAAACCGAACATTCCCATAACAAGTTTAAATAAGCAAATCTTAGAATCCATTCAGGAATTCTTAAAATACTGAATCCATTGATTGGCATAACTCATCCTCCTAAACTATATTTCCATTGAATGGTTAACGCTTACATTTTATTTAAAAATTGTAAAACTGTGAAGAAAAAGTGGAACTACTGTTCATTTAGTTATGTTATATAGAATTAGCAATGTTAGTAAGTTAAATTATATCAAATTGATAAAAGGAAAAGTGAATTTTCAGAAAAACGCTAATGGAGATGGGCAATTGATTTTCCCTGGGTTGTACCAAAATAAAATGACAATAAATCGTGGTTTGTTTTTGTTTGAAATTGTTCTATAATAGATTCGAAATAGATTTTAACGGGGGTTAATAAATGCTTTCAGTTGAACGGCATGAAAGAATATTAGATCAATTAGATAAAAGTAAAATTATTAAAGTATCAGAGCTTAGTAAGCTGTTAGAAGTGACAGAAAAAACAATTAGAGGAGACCTTGAGATGTTAGAGCAAAAAGGTCTTTTAAAACGAATTCACGGAGGAGCAGTCTTAGCTGAAGACGAAGGAAGAATGCTCCCGATTGCTGAGCGACAATCTGGATACAGTGAAGTAAAGCTTGCAATTGCAAAAGAAGCAGTTAAATTAATTAAACCAAATGAAACAATATTAATGGATGGCGGAAGTACAACGATTGCCATTGCAGAGTTACTTGGAGAGTTTCCAATTACGGTCATCACGAACGATCTAAAAATAGCCAATGTATTACTTAATAAAAATAACGTTCAATTAATGGTCTTAGGTGGTACAAGAATTGATAAATCCTCTTCTTTAATGGGAGCACAAGCAACCGAAATGCTTCAAAGAATTAGGGTGAATAGATTGTTTTTCGGGACAACTGGTGTTTCTACTGAACATGGTTTGACGGTCATAAACAGCATTCATGCCGATTGGAAAAAGCAAATTATTACTTGTGCAGACCATGTAACACTACTAGCAGATTCTACAAAATTTGAAAAAGTAGCCCTCATCCAATTTGCCTCACTTGAAGAAGTGAATGAGATTGTTGCAGATTCAAAATTGGATGATACCGTAAAAGCTAAACTAGAAAGTAAGGGAATAACTATACATCTTGCAAAGATTTAACCCGATTTCCTTTCATAAATAAAAAATAGAGATGACAAACGAACAATTAACCGTTGTCATCTTTTTTATTTGTGTTATAATCAAACCATAACGAACACAAACGAACAATTATATACGATAAATAGAGGAGGCAAGGAAATGGAATCCCTTTTTTCATTAAAAGATAAGGTAGCATTATTAACTGGTGCTAGTCGTGGTTTAGGACAAGGAATGGCTATAGGACTTGCTGAAGCAGGAGCAACAGTTGTTGGTGCTGGTATGAGTGATATGTCAGAAACACGAAACAAAATTGAAGCAATTGGTGGTACGTTCCATGAGGTGAAAATTGATTTATCTGAGGATAAAGCTGCCGAGCAACTAGTTTCTGAAGCTCTATCACTAGTGAACAAGATTGATATTTTAGTAAACAATGCTGGAATTATTCGTCGCGCAGAAGCGGAGAACTTTACAGACGAAGATTGGTATGAAGTAATCCAAGTGAATCAACATGCCGTGTTTCAATTATGTAGAGAAGTTGGAAGACATATGCTTGAAAATGGTTCAGGAAAGATCGTCAATGTGGCGTCAATGCTATCATTCCAAGGTGGTTTAAGAGTCCCTGCTTACACAGCAAGTAAACATGCTGTTGTAGGATTTACGAAATCACTTGCAAATGAATGGTCAAGTAGAGGTGTAAATGTAAACGCTATAGCACCAGGGTATATGGAAACAGATAATACGGCTCAACTTCGTGCTAATTCTGAACGAAATGAATACATCACATCAAGAATCCCACAAGGCCGTTGGGGTACACCTGAAGATTTAAAAGGAGCAGTTGTGTTCTTAGCCTCAAATGCTTCTAACTATGTGAATGGCCATATTTTATGTGTTGATGGTGGATGGATGAGTTCATAACTGTTGATAAATCTGAATAATGAGATATTTCATGAATGTTCAAAAATTTTGCTTTAGGACATAGTATCTAGCTCCAGCGCCTAGCCCCTCGAGGCATAAGCCACTCATGAATTGAAGGTAAAAAACACTTTCTATTCATGAGCGTCTTATGCTTGTCGGGGCTGACCAAGGCGCTTGCACTTTTAAATCGAAAGGGGAAATAATAATGGAAATCAGACATGCAACAAATCCAGCAGATTTTAAATCATATACGACAGAAAGATTAAGAAGCGACTTTTTAATCGATTCTTTATTTGTACAAGGACAAATTAACATGACATATTCTCACTATGATCGTGTTGTTACAGGTGGAGCAATCCCAACCAAACAAGCTCTTAAGCTTGAAGATCAAGATACGCTCAAAACAGAATACTTTTTAGAAAGACGTGAAGTCGGCATCATTAATATCGGTGCAGAAGGAACTGTTTTAATTGATGGTCAGGCATATACTCTAAATAAAAGAGATTGTCTCTATGTTGGATTAGGAAACAAGGAAGTGTTATTTGAAAGCAACAATGCTTCTGATCCTGCTAAATTTTATATCGTGTCAACACCAGCACACAAGCAATATCCTACTAAAAAAGCTCCGATCGAATATGCTGAGCCAACTCACTTAGGATCTGATAGTGAATCAAATAAACGTACGATTTATAAATATATCCATGCTGATGGAATCCAAAGCTGTCAATTAATGATGGGTATGACGTTATTAGAACCTAATAACATGTGGAACACAATGCCTGCACATCTTCATGATCGCCGTATGGAAGTTTACCTATATTTCGATATGGATCAAGATTCAAGAGTATTCCACTTCATGGGTGAACCGAAAGATACTCGCCACCTTGTTGTTCAAAACGAACAAGCTGTGCTTTCACCACCATGGTCGATCCACTCAGGAGTAGGAACGAGTAACTACACATTCATTTGGGCGATGGCTGGAGAGAACTATACGTTTACTGATATGGATGCTGTTAAGATGGAAGAATTGAAATAATTTTACGATGAAACATGATGAATAGTGCCCTATATCTTTTACCTAAAGCAGTAAAACCTTAGGTATGGATAAGGGCACTATTTTTCATTTCTATTCATTTAGTAATTCTTACAAAAGTAGAAGGGTTATAATAGGTAGAAAATAAATGCTATAATGATATGGCACTACTACTATGTTTCATATTAAATATACTAAAAGACTAATACAGAAGGTAGGATGAAAACGAATGTTCATGGAGGGACTAAATCGAATATTTGAATGGATCATGCGGTTATCGGTAATTAACTTACTTTGGATTGGATTTAATCTACCGATCGGTTATTTACTGCTCTCTTTACTATATGCAAATGATCAATCCGCTTTATTTTTGTTACTAGGCACCATCATTATTTTGGCACCGTTTTTATTTTTCCCTGCAACAACAGCAATGTTTGGAGTTGTAAGGAAGTGGGTTATGGGTGAACATGATGTACCTTTAGTAAAATCATATTGGACATATTATAAGGAAAACTATGTTAGAAGTTTATGTGGGGGAGTAATCTTTACTCTTATCTGGATCGTTTGGGGATTGGATTTCTACTATTTTTCACAAGTAAACATCATCATGAGTTCTTTATTTTTGGTAGCTTTCTTATTTCTATTTTTATTTACACTTTTCTTTTTTGCGAATACGGTCCATGCTGACTTAAAATTATTCACCAGCATTAAAAACTCGTTTTTCTTAACTATGGTGTATCCGTTAAGTAATTTACTAATTGTTGTCGTTAATGGAATAATCGTATATGTTAGTCTTGCAATGTTTACATTTCTTATCCCGTTTTTTATGGGCACTTTAATTGCTTATATTTCATTTGCTGGATATTATCAAAAACTATTGAAAATTCAAGGGAATAATAGTCAAGAGATTAAGTAGTTTCTACATGAAGGTTGCTCGTTCAAAATAATCCTATCTATAACGAGCAAAAGTATCATCAAAAAACTTTAAGAGTGAAAGGTGGCTAACTCAATTGAAGAGTTAGCCATTATTATATCAAATCATAAATCTACCATTTTGTGGTCTTTTTTATTGGCTCTTTTCTAAAAGTTTGTTGCTTTAGACTTATAAAAATCGGCTTTTGGATTTTTATCGTAGAAACTATAAGCAATTTCAAGAGAGTACCACTTAGTAAATAAGCGAAAAGAGCACGAAGATAGGCTATATCCGTAAAGTATAGTTATTTACGAAAAGCAACAATCTTTGCGAAAACAGCTTTTTTATCAAATCCGCGATAGAGAGGTATAGAGTAATTTATGAAAATTGATGCACATCAAATCATCGATAAATCCAGTAATATCTCTCATGACTCATTCTCTTCTCCTATATCTGCCCAAACGATGTCTTCCGGTTACTTGACAGATTTAAAATTTCAACTCATTTTGTATTTTTCCGTATGATTATGTAGTGCCTATTATAAATTAAAGCTACAATTTATTAAAGCAAATGTGAAAGCGCTTAATAATTAAGATTTCTGGTTTATAGTTAACCAAAAAAAGTATGTGAAGAAAACAATGGTTCATACTACTTTTTTACTATCCTGCTGCTTTATTATTTAGGAGTCTAAGGAGGTGGGAGATTTCCCAAAGATGCAGATCTAGCATTACATGAAATTGGAAAACTATTGTCGAAGTTGAGTAAACGGTTAGTTCATCCTTAATTATTACATAAGCAGAAATCGATTGGATGATTGCAATAAAAACAAAATATTTCCACATTAAACCACGTATAAAATAAGAGGTGCAAAGAATGAAAGCGACAGTCCTTGTTAATGATGATCAAGTTCAAAAGTCAGGCAGTAAGCAAAGTGAAACGTTAGATTTATTAAGTTCAACTCAGTTGATCATAAAAGAGGCGGTGGAAAAGTTAGGCTATAACGATGATGTGTATGAGCTACTAAAGGAACCACTTAGAACAATCGCGGTACGTATCCCAGTACGAATGGATGACGCTTCCATTAAAATTTTTACCGGTTACCGTTCTCAACATAACGATGCAGTAGGTCCGACTAAAGGTGGTGTGCGTTTTCATCCTGAAGTCAATGAAGATGAGGTTAAAGCACTGTCTATATGGATGAGTCTAAAGTGCGGGATTGCAAATCTGCCTTACGGCGGTGGAAAAGGTGGTATTATTTGTGACCCAAGAAACATGTCGTTTGGGGAACTAGAGAGATTAAGTCGTGGCTATGTTCGTGCAATCAGTCAAATTGTTGGCCCTACAAAAGATATTCCGGCACCTGATGTGTATACAAACTCGCAAATTATGGCATGGATGATGGATGAGTACAGTCGTCTTCGTGAATTCGATTCTCCTGGTTTTATTACGGGCAAGCCACTTGTTTTAGGAGGATCACAAGGTCGTGAAACGGCAACAGCTCGGGGTGTAACAATTTGTATTGAAGAAGCGGTAAAGAAAAAAGACATTGAATTACAAGGTGCACGAATCGTGATTCAAGGCTTTGGGAATGCAGGAAGCTTTCTGGCCAAATTCATGCATGATGCTGGAGCAAAGGTGATTGGTATTTCGGATGCACATGGTGCACTTTATGATCCAGAAGGGCTTGATATTGATTATTTGCTTGATCGACGTGATAGTTTTGGTACAGTAACGAATTTATTTACAGATGTGATTACGAATCAAGAATTGCTTGAAAAAGAATGTGACATTCTTGTACCAGCCGCCATTTCAAACCAAATTACAGCACAAAATGCTAATCGTATTAAAGCAGAGATTGTGGTGGAGGCAGCAAACGGACCAACGACCCTTGAAGCGACAAAAATTTTGGATAAAAGAGGAGTCCTCCTCGTGCCGGATATACTGGCAAGTGCAGGTGGTGTCACCGTTTCTTACTTTGAATGGGTTCAAAATAATCAAGGATATTATTGGTCAGAGGATGAGGTTGCTGAAAAACTGCGAAAAGTAATGGTCGATTCCTTTGAAACTATTTATCAAACATCACAGACCCATCAAGTTGATATGCGTTTAGCGGCATATATGGTTGGTATAAGAAAACCGGCTGAAGCTTCTCGTTACCGGGGCTGGGTATAAATGCAAAATTCTTTATCAATCTATGGAAAAAAGGTTGAAGAATAATTAGTTGGAGGAATTTTTCTCGTGTGGATAATCACTGCCCATTTAAAGAACAACATTAAAATGTTTGAATTTGACACTAAAAAAGAAGCAAAAGAAGCTTTTGAGAGAATTCAAGGTAATAAAATTCTTACCGAAGTGATTTACTTTAATGACTATTGTTTAGTTAACTCATGAAAATTTGGAAGCATCTACAGTTGTTACGGTAGATGCTTTCTTTTAAAGTATATGGGGAATTGTAGAGGATTACAAGTAAGTTCCAATATTTAGGTGTACTTTCAGAGAAATCTGCCTAAAATAACAGACGTTGTCTACAAAATAGAAATAGTTTTTCCTAATTTATATTAACTTTGATAATTTCTAAGTATGTTTCACTAAGTTCAATGTTAGCTGGAATAGCAATATTTATTTACAGTTTAATATTTGAGGATAAAGTCATTATAGCCCTTTCGTTATTTATTAGTTTATTCGTAATAATTTTGCATAGGCAAAATATCAAAAGAATTATAAGTGGAACTGAAAATAAGATAGGAAAGAAAAAGTAAAATGACTTATTAACGAACGGAGGCTTTACTTAAATAAGCATCTTCAGCAATCGGGCGCTTATCTACAATAATTATATAAAGTAGAAAAAATTAGAGATATATGTAGAATGTATATTTTTAAGGATGTTTTAAAATTGCAAAAAATAGAGGATATGAGCTATGAAATTTGAAAATCCATTTAAAAATAGAATATATACAATATTTATTCCAAATGTATTAATAATAACAGCGATATTTACCCTAATTATTATAGATACGATGAAGTATTCACCAACATATTCACCTTTTATATTAACCCCCTGGATACAAGCCCTGGTTGGTATTAGCTTTATTTAAACTGAAATTGTATATCATATACAAAAACTAGAGGTTATTGATAACTGCGAAATAGAAAAAGAGGTTATAACGACAATAAGCGACCTTGTTCATCCTAATCAGAATGACATGGTCGCTTATATTATTTCCTCACTCATTATTTTTTACTAATCCTTTCGTTATAAAAACTTGTTTTAAAGGGGCATAATAATGAACTCATACAAGAGTTTAAAACCAAACTTATACCCAGCGTATGCATAAATACGCCTTCATCTTTCGCTAGTTCAGTGGCATCGCCCTCTTTTCTATATAAATTACTATAGCTTGTACTTATCATACAAAAAACAGTTTTTTATCTTAATTAAGAGCAGTTTAACGGATTGTTTCAGGAAAAGAAGATGGTTTCTCTTAGAGAAAATGTGATCATGTTGACCCAGCGTTATGTATATCACGCTTTCGCCTAACTTATTTCATTGGAATCACCTTCTTTCTTATTAGTCTAATCAGCTATCAACTTTTTGTGTATCGTGGATTGCTTGTCCTTATTATATGTAATAATCTTTTTATTGTAAATATTCAAAATATTTAGATTTTTGGTAGTTTTCGGTGTTTTCCTCTTTCTTTCTCTCTTTTTCTACAAGTTTTACATGTTTTAGAAAATTTTAGAAAGGTCTTAAGAAAGACAAACCTAATGGATATTATGTTGAATTGGAAAAGCCTTAGATTCTATGATGACAAAAAAATTGAGCTCCGGTAAAGGCTATTTTTAAAAGAAAATATTATTCGCAAAAGGTTGAGTATCCAAAAGAAGAAGATTCTCTTCGTCTCGAATTTTCAAAATATAGGGGGCAAAGAGAATGGCTAACCACCAATGTATCTAAGAACCGACACAGAATGACTTGAAGATAAAGAAAGAATCGATGTGTTTATTAGATGAATTAGCTAAGAACTTGAAGTGTGTCGAACAGCTGCTAATATTAAAAAGGTATGTCATTTAAAATAAAGCGTGCAACCTATTCATTAGTTTATAGGAGTGGATCACTTGTCAAAACAAAAGTATAAGTTAAGTACAATTATCATTTTCTTTGTATGCTTAGTTGTTCTTCTATCATTGCTTTCTACTGATTTATTAATTAGTCATACAGTAAGCGATACAATTCGTAACAACCAAGAAGAAAAAGCAAAGATTGTATCAAGAACAGTTGCTAAATCTGTTATCGTTAAAAATGGATTAGAGAATGGAGTACAGGATGCAGGAGCGATCCAACAATATACTGTCGAAATTCAACAAGCTACTGAAGTTCTTTTTGTCGTGGTTATGGATATGAACGGAATTAGAAAATCTCATCCTAATCCAGAAATGATAGGAAAAAGCTTTGTTGGTGGAGATGAAAAGGCCGTATTAAATGGGGAAGAACATATCTCGCTATCTAAAGGGACACTAGGACAATCATTACGTGCATTCACTCCTATCTACGGTACTGATAATGAACAGATTGGAGCTGTTGCAGTAGGGATATCTCTTAATAATGTTGAACAAGCTCTAGAAAAGGGGCATCATAATATTATCATTGGTTCAATCATAGGTATTTTAGTTGGTGTATTAGGAGCGGTTATTCTAGCAAGGTACATAAAAAAGATATTATTTGGATTAGAACCGTTTGCGATTGCAAAAATTCATGAAGAAAGAAATACAATGCTGCAATCTGTACACGAAGGGATTATTGCAGTTGATAAAGATTCAACGATAACACTTGTAAATAAGTCAGCTTTACGAATCTTTATGAATTCTGGCTTGCTAGACAATCCTGTTGGTATGAAATTAACAGAGTATATGCCATCTTCAAAATTGGATCGGGTGTTAAAGACAGGTAAGTCCGAACAAGATGAAGAGTTAACTTTCAATGGAGTATCAATATTAGTTAATCGAGTTCCTCTGATCGTAAACAAAGAAATAGTCGGAGCAATCTCAACATTTAGGGACAAAACTGAGGTCCATCAATTAGCAGAACAATTAACAGGTGTTCGGATGTATGCTGAAGCTTTACGTGCCCAGTCACATGAGTTTATGAATCGGCTTCATGTTATTCTTGGGATGGTTAAAATGGGATTTTATGATGAGTTAACGAATTTTATAAATGAAGTTGTTGATCATCGCGTACATGAATTGGGTTATGTTACGAAAAATATTAAAGATCCTGCTCTTGCAGGATTTATTATGGGGAAGCTTAGCTTTGCTAGAGAAAATCAGGTGGAAATAGTGATAGATAATGAGACAGTCATTCCAGAACCTAAAGAGGTTAATGTTACCCATGAATTAATTACAATTGTGGGAAATGTAATAGATAATGCGATAGAAGCTATGAATGATATGAAGGAAAAGAAACTACAGTTAAAATTAAACTATGATAAACATCAACTTCAAATTAAAGTTCGAGATTCAGGTCCAGGTCTTAAAAAGGTGCAGTTTACTAAAATATTTAAAAAAGGGTACTCAACAAAAGGATCAAATCGTGGTTACGGATTATATCTAGTGAGTAAAAGCGTAGAAAGCTTAGGAGGATCAATTCAGCTAAATTTAAGCGTTGAAAACGGGACAGAATTTATAATTCAAGTTCCTTACGAGGTAGAGGAGGGAGACGAATGATAAACGTTCTAATAGTAGAGGATGACCCGATGGTAGCAGAGTTTAATAAACGATATCTGAAGGAAATAGATGGTTTCTTTTTAGTTGGTCTAGCACATTCTGTAAATGAAGCGACAAAAATCATCAATAGCAAAAAGGTTGATTTAATGCTTTTAGATGTATATATGCCAGGAGAAAATGGGTTAACTCTATTAAGTAAAATTAGAGAAGAAAAAAGGGAATTAGACGTCATACTAATTACAGCGGCCTCTGACGTAGATAAAATTCAGACAGCACTAAGATATGGAGCAGTGGATTATTTAATTAAACCATTTGAATTTGAGAGATTTCATCAGGCACTCAAATCTTACCAAGGTAAACACCTATATCTAAATCAACAAAGTAAAATGAACCAGAAGGATTTAGACGATCTCTTACTAGTCAAACAAGATGAATACGCTGTAGCTGAACCATTAAAGCCTCTGCCAAAAGGATTATCAAGAAAGACTTTAAATACAGTTTTTGATGCTGTTAAAAGGCAAGGGAATACCCCGTTTTCTACAGATGAAATTACAGAAGTAACAGATATATCGAGAGTTTCAATTAGAAAGTATTTAAAATTCTTAAATGATATTCATGTAATTGATGAAACATTAACATATGGAATAGGTAGACCTCTTTACTCCTATATGTATAATGAGTCGAACCGATCTGCACTTGATAAATATGAATAACTAAAAAGCAGCTTATGTTGCTTTTTTTAATTACAAAAAGATATCAATAATTACAAAATATATAAATCGATCGACTACTCGATTATGATGGGTACAGAAGTTGAAAGCGGTTACTCGAGAGGGGTCGATAAAATATGTCTGTAAAAAACCTAAAAGAACAAGCGATAAATCTTCATCGTCAACAATCAGGCAAAATAGAAATTGTTAGTAAAATTGATGTAAACACAGAAGCTGACTTAAGCCTTGTTTATACACCAGGTGTAGCAGATGTGTGCAAAGCAATTGCAGATAATCCTAATGAAGTTGATTCATTAACTACTAGAGGCAATATGGTTGCTATTGTTTCAGACGGAACAGCGGTGCTAGGCCTTGGAGATATAGGACCGAAGGCAGCATTGCCAGTAATGGAAGGGAAAAGCTTATTATTTAAGAAGTTTGCTAATATTGATGCTTTTCCAATATGTCTTGATACAAAAAGTGTAGATGAAATTGTCCTTATTATTAAAGCGCTTCAACCAACCTTTGGTGGAATTAACTTGGAGGATATTTCATCTCCACGCTGCTTTGAAATTGAAGCGAGATTGAAAAGGGAGCTTGATATACCAGTTTTTCATGATGATCAGCATGGAACTGCAATCGTAGTTCTTGCAGCATTACTAAATGGTTTAAAGGTTGTTAATAAACACACGCATAACACAAAAATTGTCATTAACGGAGCAGGTGCAGCAGGAATTGCAATTGCTGATTTATTACTATTTGCAGGTTTTAAAGATATCACTCTTGTAAGCTTGGAAGGCGTCGTATGTCTCGGTGAAAAATGGCTAAATATAATTCAAGAAAAGATTGCTAACCGGACAAACCTAAATCACACAAAAGGTACCCTTGAAGATGCGATTAAAGGGGCTGATGTGTTTATCGGAGTTTCTGGACCTGGTGCATTAAAAGCAAATTATATTAAAAAGATGAGGAGAGATCCAATCATATTAGCGATGGCAAATCCAATCCCGGAAATTTATCCAGAGGAAGCAATAGCAGCAGGTGCCGCAGTAGTTGGGACAGGAAGATCTGATTACCCAAATCAAGTAAATAACTTGATGGCATTTCCAGGGGTTTTCAGAGGTTCATTGGATGCTAAAGCAAAAGATATCACGATGAATATGAAGGTAGCTGCTTCTTATGCAATTGCTGAAATTGTTACTGAAAATGAGTTATCTGCTGATTATATCATTCCTAACGCACTTGATGAAAGAGTAGCAGAAGCAGTGGCTATGGCAGTTGAAAAAGCAGCGATAAATGGAAAAAATGTAAAATACTCGGTTTCATAGAGAATAGATCGTATCTAAGAGAGGGGTTTTATTATGGAACAGACAGCAAAAAAATTATCTATTGAAAAAAAATTGAGTCATTTAGATTCAAATCCACAACTAAAAGTTTTTAATACACCTATTGTATGGTTTGGGATTTTTGCAGTAATTACGTTAATTAGTATGTATACAAGGAGCCTTCCAGGCGGGATGATAGGTAGTTTACTTGTTATGATTGTGTTAGGGGAAGCTTTTGGATGGATAGGAGATCGTACACCGATTGTTAAAACATTCTTAGGTGGAGGGGCTATTGTAGCAATATTTGGGTCCGCTTTCATGGTTTACAGTGGTTTACTCCCAGGAAACATCACAACATCTGTTACAGACTTTATGAAAACTGGTGGATTCCTAGACTTTTATATAGCAGCGTTAATTACAGGTAGTATTTTAGGGATGAATTCAAAAATATTAGTAAAAGTTGGATTGCGTTACTTTATCCCAATCTTTGGTGCAATCATTGGAGCAATTGTAATAGCAGGTATTATTGGCACATTAGTAGGTTTTTCACTTCAGGACGCTATTTTAGTTATGACACTTCCGATTATGGGTGGTGGAATGGGTGCAGGTGCTGTGCCGATGAGTCAAATATATTCAGAGTTATTAGGAAACGAACCAAGCTATTATATTTCAATGTTAGTGCCAGCATTGGCCTTAGGTAATGTATTTGCAATTGTTCTTGCGAGTGTATTAGACATGATTGGAAAAAGATTCCCTTCACTAACAGGGAATGGACAATTAATTAAAGGGTTCAAGTATGAAAAAAGTGAACAAAAATATAATATTGAGAAGATGGGTGTGGGATTATTAGCCGCATTGACTTTTTTCACAATCGGAAATGTTTTAGGAGACTTTGTCCCATTACATCCATATGCCATTATGATAATTGTTGTCGCTGTTGCGAAGATAACAAATTTGATTCCAAGTATTGTACTTGATGGTGCTAGTCAATGGTATCAGTTTGTAGCAAGTAACTGGACATTTGCACTATTGTTTGGAATTGGTGTTGCTTATACAGATTTAAATACTGTGATAGAAGCGTTGACATTTCAATATGTTCTAACAGTATTTGGTGTCGTATTAGGTGCAATCATTGGAGCAGGCCTTTTAGGCAAACTAGTAGGCTTTTACCCAATTGAAGCTGCGATTACAGCAGGATTATGTATGGCTAACATGGGAGGAACTGGTGATGTCGCTGTTTTATCTGCAGCTAAAAGAATGGAATTAATGCCATTTGCCCAAATCTCTTCTCGATTAGGTGGAGCTTTGATTTTACTCCTGTCAGGTCTGATCATACCACTTCTTGTTTAGTTTAATATGCGATCGCTTAGCATTGGGGGGAAATCTCCCAATGCTTTTTATTTTTATATGACAGTTTGTCAATCTAATTGTGACACTCCATCCCAAAGTGCTTTGTATGAACTTGTTTTTCGATATTTGTAAATGCAGTAATTTGCTCTTTAATTGATTGAAAAGCAGCTAAAGATGCTGGTAGGTTGGATCTGAGTCAATATTTTGGACAACAATAAGTTATGTTCAAAACAAACTTTCTAACTCTAATACAGTATCAAGCGATGCCAACGGGAGGAGACATTTTGGTTCAAATTGATAAACCCGATGATCATCAAGTAAGTATTCGTTTTATCGATCAAGGGTGTGGGATTTCAAAAGAACGTATCCCATATCTCGGAGAACCTTTTTACAGTTTCAAAGAAGGAGGAACCTTATACAATTATAGGTGGAAACTCGGCTAAACATGGTTTGAAATTTTGACAACTTAATCTTCCATAATCGGGCGCACTTCTTGAGTAAGTGCGTCTTTTTGAATTGGGCTATTTTCTTGAATAAGAGAAGGGATTAATCGTAAGTAAATCGAAGTTAATCAGAAGATGTTATTTAGTTGATTATCAAGACATACTACTCAACCTTAAGGAGGAAATCGATTATGAACGACACACAGACATTACGAGGACTCACCACAGTTAGTTTTTGGACGGATGATCTAGCAGCAGCAAAGAAGTGGTACGCCGAACTATTGGGCATCGAACCATACTTCGAACGTCCAGGATATGCCGAGTTTCGCCTCGGCGATTACCAGCACGAACTGGGCCTGAGGCACGTCGACGATGTAACAGCAACTTTCAAGAAGTTGCTATCTATGGGAGCGAAAGAGTACGAGGCACCCACAGAGCGTGGCGAGGGGTTCATCACTGCTTCCGTGGTCGATCCCTTTGGGAACATCCTAGGCATTATGTACAATCAGCACTATTTGGAGGTTCTGGGTTCGACTAGAAAAGCGTGACCCTAGCCGTAGGCATTCACAGTTCACCGAGGCTTGGAAAGTAGCACTGTGGGGCGTAGCAATTATTTGTGCAGTGGCTGTCTCGATTTATGTTATGCTTACCCTAACTGTTCGGTATTCAACTACTATTCTGGAGAAAAAAGCATAAGAAAAGTGAAAAGGTAAAAAGGGCTTCACGAGGTAATATTAGTAATGGACTATTCCAGAATAGGGCGCACTTCTTGAGTAAGTGTGTCTTTTTGAATTGGGCCAGATAATGAAATAAAGCTTATTAAGCTGACTAGCAGGATAATAAAATACTTTTGGATAAATATGGTTTATTAAAGTATTACTAAAAAGGAAGGTTGATTCCACATGACAGGAACGGAGAGTAAAAAACAGGAAATTTTAAAAGCTTACAAGTTCAGACATGCTTGCAAGGCATTTGATGTTAACAAAAAGATTTCGGATGAAGATTTTCACTTTATTTTAGAGACAGGAAGATTGTCTCCAAGTTCATACGGCTTTGAGCCGTGGAAGTTTGTCGTGATCCAGGATGAAGCGCTTCGCGAAAAATTAAAAACTGTATCCGGCGGTGCCCAGGGACAACTGCCCACTGCCAGCCATTTTGTAGTTATATTGGCCAGAAGAGAAGAAGCTTTAAGGCACGATTCGGCATACGTAATCAAAATGATGAAAGACATTCATGATATGCCTGAAGAGGTTGTGAAAGGTCTTTCCGGTTCCTACAAATCGTTCGTCGAAACAAAACTCGAAAATAATGACCGTCTTATTTTTGATTGGGCAAGCAAACAAACATATATAGCATTAGGAAACATGATGACAGCTGCGGCTCAAATCGGTATTGATTCCTGTCCGATGGAAGGTTTTGATAAAAAGCAGGTGACAGCTATTTTGCAAAATGAGGGTATCATTGATGGCAACGATTTCGGTGTAGCTTGTATGGTCGCTTTCGGATATCGGAAAGAGGATCCCAAACGTCCAAAAACAAGACAAAATCTCGATGAAATTGTTGTGTGGCGATAAAACTGAAGATAATTGCGTTTCTCAACATCAGGGGACATGTTCACAAAGGCATGTCTCCTTTAATGTCATTTTGGGATAAGTCCAAAAATGGCCATATAAATGAAAAACTTGGAACGGAGAGCGAAAATATCCAACGCATTTTAAAGTTACGCATTTAAATCGTGTTTAATAAATTGTTCTATTAAAGGGTGCGTTTCTATAAATAAAGGAACCTTATCATAGGAGGTATTATGGGTTATTGTGAAGATATCAGAGAAATGATTGGAAATTCCCCACTAATAGTAGTACGACCTAGTGTAGCTATCCTTAATAATCAAGGTGAAATCTTACTATATCGATACTCAGGTGGAACTTGGGTTGTTCCAGGTGGAATATTGCAGTTAACTGAGTCAGTTGAGGAATGTATTAAAAGAAATGTAAAAGAAGATATAGGAATAATTTTAAATACATTAATATTATTTGGTGTGTATTCTGGTATGGAATTATATACGAAGCCAGAGGACGGTGGTGATGAGTATCACATTGTCGCAATAGGATATTTATGTACTGATTATGAAGGAGAAATAACGCCTGATGAGAATCAAGCAATTGAAGCTCAATTTTTTAAATTTGATCAATTGCCTGAAGAGACAGATCCTTTTATTAAGAACAAGTTAATTGAATTAAAAGGGCAACTTAAAAAAATATGAATGCATCACAATGAAGTTTCCATCTCTGTTCACACAGGATAAAAAAATTGGTGGTACCCCTTTTTTGTGCTAAACCAGCTAATAGAAACTCATAATCTTCCACAATCGGGCGCTATCCTTGAATAAGGGTAGTGCTCTTTTACTAAAGCAGATGTTTCTTTTTCATAAGAGGAATATATTATCAAACATTTTATTTGTATGGAAACATACATTTAATTTATTAAAAAATTAATGTTCTTAATTCTGTTCAGCTGTCGCAGCTACCTCAATCCGTTGAGTTGCTTTGGTTCTATTAACCTTTACAAATGTAAGCGTTTTCTTTTATAATGATAGTGGTATGGATGGTACTCGTGGCCATCATAGTATTTGGGCCGATACAAAGGGTAGTTCAATATTTTTTATTATAGGTCATTCTTCTTTTCTGAAATGCTATTCTAATTGATTAGTTGGATCCAATTTTACATTTAGAACCTTAAACTAATATTTACATGGTCTGATAATTAGTGTGATAGAAAAAAGATTTGAAGAGTTGATTTTTCAACGAATTAATTTCTATGTGTAAAGGAGGTTTTTACATGAATGAAACAATTGAAAAAACAGCACAAACGAATTTAAAATTTTGCCCTCAATGCGATAAAGAAAGACCATATGTAATAATTTATGTAACCGGCTCTATTCGCTGCGCTAATTGCGATTATTATCATTTAAAGCAACACCAATAAAAAAGGTGTACATAATAAAAGTGACAACTAGGTTTATATATAGTAAACAGGCTTTGGAATTCATTAAATTTTAGACGATTGAGAAATCGATCGGTCGTTACAGGTTTGATACAAAAGAAAATTCTAAAGATGTTCAGACCATAATGTGTCTGAACATCTTTAGTTTTAGATGGCATTTTCCTTTTTTAAGGTTGAATCAGCTTGAGAGTGT
>JBNJJO010000004.1:0-239253 GCA_051750265.1 Bacillota bacterium
TAGTGCAGCAGCTATTCTCGTTTCCCATACGTGCCAAGCAACAAAAATGAATGTAATAATACCTGTAACACGTTGTAACATAAATAGCCAGTTGCGAAGATAACCATAATTACTTACATTGTTTTTAGCTGTAAAAGCAATGTAAACCCCGTAAATAGCATGGTATAAAAGTGGTAGGAAAATAACTACCGTTTCTAAAACATACCGAAAAGGAAGCATCTCCATAAAATGTGCTGCCTCATTAAAAGCCTCTGCACCTCTTGTTGCAAAGTTATTAACAACAAGATGCTGAATTAAAAAGAGACCTACAGGAATTACTCCTAGTAATGAGTGCAGTCTACGATTAACAAACTCTCTGTTTCCAGCCATTAAACTTACCCCCTAGTGTCAATAATGCGCTCACGTTTTCGACTCAAATTCCTTACTCTTCACCCACTAATCTTTTCCTGATAAAGTTAAACTTTAATCAATTGTCTCACTAAAAATCGTATGTAAAACATAATGGGCTATAACAGGCAGACTTTAACTTAAAATCTGCTAGTGTATTCGAATAAAATGTGACAAATACATTTTACTCCCATAAAGAATGAGCGTCAAGAAAACGCGTTCATAAATTACAATTTTTCGACAAATCTTTTTTCTACGAATTTTATTTTATCAATATACCGAAAAGAACAAAACACTTATTTGTTTTTTACTTAATATTACATGTTTTTCAACATGGATCTTGTTATATAATAAAACATAGAAAGAGGGGAATACCGTGAATAAACAATCTGTACTTGTTAATATGGAAGAATTAAAGGATATCCAGGCTCCTGCATTCGGTTTGGAATTACTAAGAGAAGTCTTGCTCCCAGATATTCTTGGGTCTGATCATCCTCAAATGCTGTATTGGGCCGGAAAAGGTTTAGCCCGTAAATACCCAGTAAATTCAATTGAAGAGCTTTCTGTTTTTTTTGAAACCGCTGGCTGGGGTTGCCTTACTTTACTACATAACAAAAAAAACGAGATGGAATTTGAGCTAAGTGGAGAGCTCATTTCAATCCGATTTAAAAAATCAAATGAATTTACCTTTCAGATAGAAGCTGGCTTTATTGCTGAACAGCTTCAAACGATGAACAATCAAATAACCGAAACATACGAGCAAGTTAAAAAACGTGCCAATAAAGTTGTTTTTACAGTCAAATGGGACCATAAAGATGTACTAGATGAACCGTCAATAGGTAAACGTAGTGAGCGAAAACTTTAAAGTATAGGTTCTGACCCCTCAGTTGTTAAAGGGGTCAACCTAATTTATTACTCTTTTATACCCTAGCTGTTTCTTTTGATAGTTCAAAAGCGCTGTGAAGAACATCAACAGCTGTGACCATATGCTCCCCGGAAATAACTGTTGAAACTTTAATTTCCGACGTACTAACCATCTTTACCTCAATGCCATGAATAGCTAGCACTTCAAACATTTCTGCTGCAACACCTGGGTTTGAAACCATTCCAGAACCTACTATTGAAACCTTTGAAAGGCCTGATTCTGATTCGATTTTTTCATAATTCAAGACAGATTTATGTTGCTCAAGAATTGAAAATGTATCCTCAAGATCACTTGTTTTAACAGAAAATGAGATAGAAGTTTTATTATCACTCGTTGTGCTTTGAATGATGATATCAACATTTAATCCATGATTAGCTAATGTTGTGAAAATAGTCGATAGTGTTGTCAGCTCATTCGGTAAACCTAACACAGATACTCTAGTAACCTGATCTTCAAATGCTATCCCTCTTACGACTAAGTTTTGCTCCATTTTTGTTTCCTCCTTAATGATAGTACCTCGTTCATTCTCCATACTAGAACGCACCTCTAACAGTACGTTGTAGTTTTTTGCAAACTCAACTGCGCGTGGGTGTAATACACCAGCCCCTAAATTAGCTAACTCGAGCATTTCATCATAAGAAATAGCTTCTAGTTTACGGGCACCTTTTATAAACCTTGGATCTGTTGTGAATACACCAGTTACGTCAGTATAAATATCACATTTCCTAGCTTTTAAGGCAGCTGCCAGTGCTACCGCGGTCGTGTCAGAGCCTCCTCTACCTAATGTTGTCATTTGATGATCGTCTGAAACACCTTGGAAACCAGCAACTACAACGATCTTTCCATCCGCTAATTCCTTCTTTATTTTGTCAGGATTAATATTCGTAATTCTTGCATTTCCATGTCTTGCTTCCGTTTTAATTCCTGCTTGCCACCCTGTAAATGAAATGGCATCATGCCCCTTTTCCCTTAAAGCCATTGATAATAGAGAGATCGTCACTTGTTCACCAGTTGTTAGGAGCATATCCATTTCCCTTTTACTTGGTTTAGAAGTTATTTGTCCTGCTAGATTCACAAGTTGATCTGTTGATTTTCCCATTGCCGAAACAATGACAACAACTTCATTTCCATTTTCTTTTTCTTGAATAACACGATTAGCTACATTAAGGATGCTCTCAACAGAGCCCACTGACGTTCCACCGAATTTTTGAATAATAATAGCCAAAAAAAACCTCACCCTTCAGTTTATAATTCAATGATCTGACTTGTCTGATAAAAGGTTAGAGCCACTATCAACCAATAACAGTCGTTTCTTGAGCTAAAAAAAGAATAACCCATCCACTGTTTTGATTGTTTAGTTTCGAATGCAAATAAAAAAAGCAATGAGACGAAAAACATCCCATTGCTTACTAAACGAAAATAAATTCGTTTATTACAATGAGATAGCTCTCCAAGAAACATGTTTCTTGACAATTTTACATCTCTTAAATGTAAAACCAGCAACTAAAGCAATTGGTGCTTTAATCACTTCGGCGAACACCCCTTTTACCAGCTGTCATTGGAGACCATTCTCCTCTAACTGGCTACTCTTGAAGTTCGCACCTCTACCATCATTTAACAAACTAACGATCAAAGTATGAAATTACTTAAAAGAATACCAAACTTTTAAGAAAATCGCAAGCGTCTCGGTCAGCCATGGCAAATAAGACGCTCATAAAAAGTAATGCAATAAAAATAACATTACCTACTCTTTTAAATGGTCGAAGACTTGCTTTGCTATGTTTTCAGGCATGCCTGCATCCTTAAGCTGTTCGACGCTTGCTTCTTTCATTTTTTTTAAAGATCCGAAGTGCTTTAAAAGTATTTTTTTTCTTTGTGCTCCTACACCAGGAATATCGTCTAAAATTGATTGAAGCGCATTTTTACCACGAAGCTGACGATGAAACGTGATGGCGAAACGATGAACCTCATCTTGAATTCTTTGGAGAAGATAGAATTCCTGACTATTCCTCTCTAGTTGGATAAACGCTGGCGGAGATCCGATAATTAGCTCAGAGGTTCGATGTTTATCATCTTTGACAAGCCCTGCAACTGGAATATCGAGTGCCAATTCATTTTCTAGCACATCTTGAGCGGCTGCTAAATGACCTTTTCCTCCATCAATGATCACTAGATCAGGTAACGGAAGCTCTTCTTTTAGAGCACGACTATAACGTCTTCTCACAACTTCTCTCATCGATTCATAGTCATCTGGGCCTTGAACACCTTTTATTTTATATTTACGGTAGTGTTTTTTTGCAGGTTTTCCATCTTCAAACACAACCATTGCTGATACTGGATCTGTCCCTTGTATATTTGAGTTATCAAATGCTTCAATGCGATGTGGCGTATGAATTCCAAGTTTTTCACCTAGGTTTTCCACAGCTTTAATTGTTCTCTCTTCATCTCTCTCGATTAGTAAAAACTTTTCTTTTAAAGCAATCTTTGCATTTTTATGTGCTAATAATATTAAATCCTTCTTTTTTCCACGTTTAGGTTGAAGGGTTGTTACATCTAATAGCTCTTCAACTAAATCAAATTCAACGCTGTCTGGTAATAAAATTTCCTTTGGTACAAAGTGACTTACTTTTGAATAAAATTGTCCGAGAAACGTTAAAAACTCTTCCTCAGGACTACCGTATATAGGGAACATTGATACATCTCTTTCTATTAACTTACCTTGGCGAATAAAAAAGACCTGTACACACATCCAACCTTTATCGTATGCATAGCCAAATACATCACGATCAACAAAATCATTTAGCGTCATTTTCTGCTTTTCCATGATAGCTTCAATGTGAAGAATCTGGTCTCTATATTCTTTCGCACGCTCAAATTCTAACTTCTCAGAAGCTTTACCCATTTTCTCAGATAGTTCTTCTTTAATCTTTTTATAGCCACCATTTAAAAACTTTGTAATTTCCTCTACCATTTGTCGATTCGTTTCTTCTGATACGTCTTTTACACATGGAGCTAAGCATTGTCCCATGTGATAATAAAGACACACTCTATCAGGTAATGTAGCGCATTTTCTAAGTGGATATAATCGATCGAGTAGCTTAATTGTCTCTCGAGCAGATTGAACATTCGGGTACGGTCCAAAATATTTCCCCTTGTCCTTTTTTACTTTTCTCGTAGCAAGTAAACGCGGATGACGCTCATTCGTGATTTTAATAAATGGATATGTCTTATCATCCTTTAACATTACGTTATATTTCGGATCATACTTTTTGATAAGATTTAACTCAAGTATTAGCGCTTCTAAGTTAGAAGACGTGATAATATATTCAAAGTCAACAATTTCATTTACTAACCGTAACGTTTTCCCATCATGTGAACCTGAAAAATATGAGCGAACTCGATTCTTTAATACCTTCGCCTTACCGACATAAATCACGGTCCCTTGACGGTCCTTCATTATATAACAGCCAGGCTGATCAGGAAGAAGTGCAAGCTTTTCCTTTATAAGATCTATTATAGCAAACACTCCTAACGAATTTAGATTATCTTGAGTTTAGTATTAATATCACCTATTTAATTTCAGATGGATAACATATTCTCTAACAGACAGTAATCCGCCATTTTAATTAGGCAAACATTAAAAAGGCGGATTACTGCCCGTAATGAGGTTAAAGACATTTTACCATGTCCTTAATCTTTCATCATATGTTAAATAATCTTAATGTATACAATCATTTCCTGAGCAATACTTGTAGGACATTGTCGGAAATGGTTGCAATAAAAAAAGGACTGACAAAAGTCAATCCTCGTGTATTAAACATGTTTATTTAATACTTCAGCAAGTGCTTCTTTTGGTTGATAACCTACAGCTTTATCAACAACTTCACCATCTTTTAATACTAGTAAAGTTGGGATACTCATAACGCCGAATTTACCTGCTGTTTCTTGGTTTTCATCTACGTCAACCTTTACGATTTTAACTTTGTCTCCCATATCTGTATCAAGTTCTTCTAGAACTGGAGCTATCATTTTACAAGGTCCGCACCATGGTGCCCAGAAGTCTACAAGTACGACACCTTCGTTTGTTTCATTTGAAAATGTTTGATCTGTTACATTTGTTATTGCCATTGTAATTCCTCCTAAATTGTAGGGTAAAATATGTTTAAAGTATAGCACTCGCTTGCGAAGTTAGCTAACAATTTGCTTCACTAATACTTTTCCCTATGTTTCTTTATCAAAACATAGTTTTTTTAAGACTAATCTTTTTCTTCTATGTAAATGATAAAAGGGAAGAGGCTGATTCAAAAGCAAAGGTTCAGCCTCAATTTAAATCATTATGCATGGATTTTAAGCTTTTTAAATTCTTCTGTCAGAAGTGGTACTACTTCAAATAGGTCCCCTACGATGCCGTAGTCTGCAACTTTAAAAATATTCGCTTCAGGATCTTTATTAATCGCAACAATAACTTTCGAGTTAGACATCCCCGCTAAATGTTGGATCGCTCCTGAGATCCCACATGCAATATATAAATCAGGTGTTACAACCTTACCTGTTTGACCGATTTGCAAGGAATAATCACAGTATTCGGCATCACATGCTCCACGAGATGCACCGACTGCACCACCTAAAACGTTTGCTAATTCTTTTAGTGGCTCGAAGCCATCTTCGCTTTTCACACCACGACCACCAGCGATTACTACTTTCGCTTCTGATAAATCTACCCCTTCAGAAGCCTTACGGACGACTTCTTTAACAATTGTTCGTAAATTTTTAATATCAACAGATAAAGAGCTTGCATCTCCGCTTCTTGCTTCATCTTTTTGTAGTGGATTAATGTTATTAGGTCGGATCGTTGCAAAAATGATACCATCCGTTACAATTTTCTTTTCAAATGCTTTTCCTGAATAAATTGGTCTTGTGAAGACTACATTTCCACCAGTTACTTCGATTGCTGTTGCATCAGAAATTAATCCAGAGTTTAATTTCGCTGCAATTTTAGGTGATAAATCCTTACCTAATGCTGTGTGACCAAATACGATTCCCTCAGGATTTTCATTTTGAATCACTGCTAAAACCGCTTGAGAATATCCATCAGGTGTATAGGTGTTAAGCATTGCATCTTCAACTGTAACAACACGATCTGCTCCGTATTGAATTAATTCTGAAGAAAGAGATGACACGTTTTCACCCACTAATACTGCAACAATTTCTCCCCCTTCAGAAATCGTTTTCCCAGCTGCAATTGCTTCAAATGAAACATTACGTAATGCTTGATCACGAACCTCACCTAATACAAGTACTTTTCTCGCCATGATTACTTCCCCCTGTTCAATTATTTGATACGTCTCCCTGTTATATAACCTTTGCTTCGTTTCGAAGAAGTAATACTAGTTCTTTTACTTGTTTTTCCAGTTCTCCTTCTAAAACTTTCCCTGCTTCTTTTTTCGGTGGTAAGTAGATTTCAATTGTTTTTGTTTTTGGTTCTACATCATTTTCATCTAAATCAAGGTCATCTAATTCAATCTCATTAAGTGGTTTTTTCTTCGCCTTCATAATACCTGGTAATGATGGATAACGAGGTTCATTCAATCCTTGTTGAGCAGTAACTAATAATGGTAAAGTTGTTTCAATAACTTCTGAATCACCTTCAACATCACGAACAACTGTTGCTTTATCACCATCAATTTCAAGCTTTGTAATTGTTGTTACATAAGCGATATCTAGTAATTCCGCTAAACGAGGTCCTACCTGACCAGATCCACCATCAATTGCTACATTTCCCCCTAGGATGATGTCTACATCTTGATCCTTAAAATATTCTGCCAAAATTCTAGAAGTAGTAAATTGATCTCCTTCTTCTAGATCGTCTTCCGTATTAATTAAAACTGCTTTATCACAGCCCATTGCTAATGCGGTACGTAATTCTTTATGAGACTCTTCCCCACCAATAGTTACAACCGTAACTTCTCCACCATTCGCATCGCGTAATTGGATCGCCTCTTCAATCGCATATTCATCATAAGGATTAATAATAAATTCTGCTCCATCCTCACTAATTCTTCCATTTTGAACAGCAATTTTTTCTTCCGTGTCAAACGTTCTTTTCATAATTACGAAGATATTCATTTCACATTCCCCCATGTTTTCATTAAGTTTGTTTAATTAACTGTATTCGTAAGTTATTTGCCTGTGAAATTTGGTTTTCTTTTCTCAATAAAGGCTGAAATCCCCTCTTTTGCATCAGCACTTTCAAAAATATCACCAAACCACATAGCCTCCTTCTTTATACCTTCTTGATAAGATGGTGTCTTTGCAGAATTAAGTAGTGAAATTACTGCCTTAACAGAAAGTGGACTTTTATGAGCAAACTTAGCTGCTAGCTTTTTCGCTTCATCTATTAGAGTTTCTTGAGTATATGCATGATTAGCAAGTCCAAGTTTTACAGCTTCTGTTCCTGAAATCGGTTCACTTGTTAGCATCATTTCTAAAGCACGCCCTGGCCCAACATACTTTGGTAATCTTTGCGTGCCCCCAAATCCAGGAATAATGCCAAGCTGTAATTCAGGTAAACCAAGCTTTGCATCCTCTGTAACTAGTCGAAGATGACAAGACATCGCTAGTTCTAAGCCACCACCTAATGCAGCACCATGAATTGCAGCAATAATTGGCTTATGAAATGTTTCAATACGCTCAAACAATTGCTGGCCTTTCTCAGCTAGAGCAATAAATTCTTGACTAGATGGAACACCAACAAATTCCTTAATATCTGCACCTGCTGAGAAAAATCTACCCTCACCATGTAAAATGATGACTCTTACATCTTGATCATTTTCAAGTTGATTAAGCACTGTTGTAAGCTCTTTCAAAACATTTGTAGATAATGCGTTTGCTGGCGCATGATTGATTGTCACATCAGCAATGAAATTTTGCTTATTAAGCTTTAAAAACTCCATTTAGTATCCTCCTATTTCTTTCATCATTTACTATAATGTATGTTTATCTATAGTAGGAAAAGTACTTTTTATTAGACAACCTCCGATTAGTGATGAGTACTTTAACCTCTACTAATCGGTAAGTAGGACTTACTGCTAGGTTATTTGATTAAGATTTCACAAAACCATATACGATTAATTCGTGAACTTGTTTTGCCTGTTTCGTTAAATTATATTTTTGTTCATTCATTACCCATGTTGTAACAGTTTCATCAATCGTGCCGAAAATCATTTGTCTTATTAGACGGAGATCTAAGTCTTCTCTAAATTCTCCAGCTTCTTGACCTGAAGTTATGATTTTATCCACAACATTGAAATAACCCTTTAACACCTCGTTAATGCGAAGACGTAATTCCTTATTTGATTGTCTAAGTTCAAGCTGTGTAACAATAGCTAAGTGATGATCTTCTGCGAGCAATGAGAAATGCTTCTCAATGAGAGTATAAAGCTTCTTTGCAGCTGTTTGCTCAAACCTAATTTCTTCTTCTATTTTTTCAATGAAGATTCCCATTTTTTCTTGAAATAGCGAGACAAGGATGTCTTCTTTGTTTTTGAAGTATAAATAGATGGTCCCATCAGCGACACCTGCTTGTTTTGCAATTTTTGAAACTTGTGCTTGGTGATAGCCATTTTCAGCAATTACAATAACTGCCGCATCTATTATTTGTTTATATTTTGGTTTTTTCTGTTTCAAATTGTCGTCTCCCTTTCTAAAAATGAATGAATAATCATTCATGATTTAATCTTAATTTTCCCTTTCCATTCTGTCAAGCCTATTTCATTATTTTATTTCTCAATCCTCTATGTAGGGAAGAGGCTGACTCTTGTTGGAGTCCCCTCTCCTCATGTGATAAGCCAATCTAGTGTATTTACAGTTAATGTAGGTTTAGATGATTAAATCCAAAATTCAATTAGCATTTTTAAATTTTTCTTTTTCTTCCTCTATTAAAGCACGTCTTAAGATTTTACCAACAGCTGTTTTCGGTAACTCTTCTCTAAACTCATAAATACGTGGTACCTTATATGCTGCCAGGTGCTGACGAGCAAATTCATTAAATTCCTCTGTTGTCGCAAGCTGGTCTTCTTTTAACACGATATACGCCTTAACAGTTTCACCTCGATACGGATCTGGCACTCCTGCAACAACCACCTCTTGCACTTTTTCATGCTCGTAAAGAACTTCTTCTATTTCTCGAGGGTATATGTTATATCCACCTGCAATTATCATATCCTTTTTACGATCAATAATGTAGAAATATCCTTCTTCATCCATATAGCCGACATCGCCAGTAAGTAACCAACCATCTTTTATGGTAGCTTCTGTCTCTTCCTTCTTATTCCAATATCCTTTCATAACTTGAGGTCCCCGAACGACAATTTCTCCTAGCTCATTTGGCTCAGCTATACCTCCACTTTCATACGAAAAAATAGCTGCATCAGTATTTGGCCATGGGACACCTATACTTCCTGTTTTTCTTTTATCCCATAAAAAGTTTGAATGTGTAACCGGTGACGCTTCTGATAATCCATATCCCTCGACAAGACGTCCACCCGTCACTTTCTCAAATTGTTCTTGAATTTCAACAGGTAGTGGTGCTGAACCACTAATACAACAATCAATTGATGAAAGATCATATTTTTTAATGTCAGGATGATTCAGTAAAGCAATATAAATTGTCGGTGCACCAGGAAATAGTGTCGGTTTTAATTTTTCTATCGTTTTTAATGTATTTGTTGCATCAAATTTAGGTAGAAGAATCATCTTAAATGCTTGCATCACAGATAAGTTCATAATGGTTGTCATCCCATATACATGGAAAAATGGAATGATTGCTAATACAGATTCTTCACCTCTTCTACATTTATACATCCATGTTGCACACATTTTCGTATTCGCGACGATGTTTCCATGTGAGAGCATAACTCCCTTTGGAAAACCAGTTGTTCCACCGGTATATTGAAGAAGTGCGATATCCTCGGAAGGATTGAAATCTGGTATGTCAACATTCGGATGTGCTAATTCCATGATCTTTTTAAACAAGTGAGTATCGCCTTGATGCTCAAGTTTAACAACTAGTTGATTTTGTTTTTTTTGAACAAAAGGGTAGAGCAGATTCTTAGGAAATGGTAAATAATCTTTAATACTTGTAACAACAATATGTTTTAAATTTGTTAACGCTTTCATTTTAGAAACCCTCGGATAAAGTAAATCAAGGGTTACAATAAATGTAGACTCACTGTCTTTTAGCTGGTATTCAAGCTCCCTCTCCATGTAAAGTGGATTTGTTTGGACTACGATTCCACCTGCTAATAACACACCATAATAAGCAATTACGGCTTGTGGGCAGTTAGGCAACATAATGGAAACTCGATCATCCTTTTGTAAACCAAGTGATTGAAAGTAGTTTCCTAGCTTAAGTGATTGATTGTATAACTCTGAATAAGAAAGTTCTTTTCCTAGGAAATGGATGGCTGTTTTTGTTGGGAATTCAGTTGCGGCCTGTTCTAAGTATTCGTATAGCGGTTTTTCTTCAATGTTTACTTCATGAGGGATTTCTTTTGGGTAATGATTTAACCAAGGTTTTTGAATGTCCACTTTCTTCTCCTCCTTTGAAGCTTACGAAATCTTATAAACAACCAACAATGTGGAATAGCACATCATTTTTATGATCAAACTAAATACCAATTTAGTTGGCGGAGGGGAGACTGGTTTATTTATTATTATTTAGATGCATGATAGATAGGAAGTTATATTAAATCGGAGTTCTCCATCCTCTTTTCCTTCATATAGAAAGTATAGCAGATTTTCCTATTTTCAGAAATATAAAATATTTTCAAAAAGTATTGTCCAAGCTGTTTTGAAATATAAAAGAGGCTGACCCTAAATGGTCAGCCTCAAATAATTTTTCATTCGTTTTCTCAAGAAAACTGTCAATGTCATCTTAAAAAAACACTAAATAAATAATTCCAATCAATATAAACAAACCACATAATCCAAACATTACTTTAGCTAAAGTTTCCAATTCACTCTCTCCTCAAATCCCTGCTCCAATGACAAACGATAATCCCACCGAGATGACTAGTGAAATAAATCCAACCGCACGATTGTCCTTTTGTATTTCTTCATCAATTCTAAATTTTGGCGTCATAAATTCATATATAAAGTATCCTAAGAGTAAAAGGATAAAGCCAAAAAGCCCTGAACCCATCATCTCTAATAAGCTGTCATGCTGGTTGATTGAAAATCGAAAAATATTAGCAATACCAAATATTTTCCCACCAGTTGCCATGGCTACAGCCATATTTCCGTTCTGAATTTCTTCCCAATTTTTATATTTCGTAACAAGCTCAAAGATCGTTAAAAAGACAATGATGCAAAGAACGACAACACTATAGTAGGCAGCAATTTGAACTAATTCGTTTTCCCAAAATACATTCATCTTACCTTCTCCCCCGCTATTTGAGTTCGACAATGGTTACTCCTGTCCCGCCTTCACCAGATTCTCCAAAACGGGTATTTTTAACACTTCGATGGTTCTTTAATAGTTCCTTAACACCTGTTCTTAGTGCACCCGTTCCCTTACCATGAATAATCGACACTCTTGGATAACCAGCTAATACAGCATCATCTAAATATTTCTCAACCTTAAGTAGCGCATTTTCAAAGCGTTCACCACGTAAATCTAATTCAAGTGATACGTGGTAGTCCTTTCCTTTCACTATTGCTAACGGCTTTTCATGCACTTCTTGTTTTGCTCTTTTAATATACTGTAGATCTTTTTCTTTCACTTTCATTTTCATGATGCCCATTTGAACCTGCCATTCATTGTCACTTACTTTTTCAATTAAATGACCTTTTTGGTCAAAGGTAATGACTTTCACTTCATCACCAGGTAAAAAGGTTTGCTTGGCAGCTTCTTTCTTTTCTTCCTTTTTACTTTTCTCAAACGTTGGTACTGCATCCTCTAAGCGTTTTCTTGCATCAATAAGCTCATGCTCTTTTACTTGTACATGGTGTTCTTTTCTCATCTTTCTTAATTCATGAATGATTTTTTCAGCTTCTTGACGTGCTTCTTCAACCTTTACCTCTGCTTTACGTTCTGCTTTTTCGTATAATGTATCACGTTGCTGATTAAACTCAATAATTTGTTGTTGAAGCTCTTTATGAAGCTGTTCCGCTTCCTTGCGTATTTTTTCAGCTTCCATCATCTCATGCTCAGCCGTTTTTTTACTTTTTTCCAAAGAAGCAATCATTGTATCTACTTCATTACGATCGTCACTCATTTGAGCCCTTGCCATATTAATGACATGCTCCTGTAAGCCCAATCTCTTTGAAATTTCAAACGCATTACTTCTTCCAGGAACACCGATTAAAAGCTTATAAGTAGGACTTAATGTTGCGATATCAAATTCTACGCTAGCATTGATAACACCACTTCGGTTGTAGCCATATGCTTTAAGTTCAGGATAATGAGTTGTTGCAACAACTCTTGCACCTCGGCTATACACTTCATCTAATATTGAAATAGCCAGTGCAGCTCCCTCTTGTGGATCTGTACCTGCCCCAAGCTCATCAAACAGCACCAAGCTTTTTTCATCAACTTTATCAAGAATATCCACAATATTTACCATGTGCGAGGAAAAAGTACTCAAACTCTGCTCAATTGATTGTTCGTCACCAATATCAGCATAAACTGCATCAAACACAGCGAGCTCAGAACCATCAAGAGCGGGGATTTGCAAACCAGCTTGCGCCATTAATGTACATAATCCTAGTGTTTTTAATGCAACCGTCTTACCACCTGTATTTGGTCCAGTTATTACGATTGTTGTAAAGTCAGTTCCTAGCTCAATATCATTTGGCACAACCTCATCTTCAGGTAAAAGTGGATGGCGTGCCTTAAACATCCTCACAACCCCATCATTATTGACAGCAGGCTTTATTCCCTTTATTTGTTTTGCATACTTCGCTTTTGTAAACATAAAATCCATTTCTGCTAAACAATAAACATTTTGTAAAATTTCATTACTATTTTCCGCAACCTCGTCTGATAAAAGCCTTAAAATCCGTTCAACTTCAACCTTTTCCTTAACTTTTGCTTGTTGGAGAGTGTTGTTTAGATCAACAATCACTTGTGGTTCAATAAATAGAGTAGCTCCTGAGCTTGATTGATCATGAACAATCCCACCATATGATGCCCGATATTCCTGTTTAACGGGTAATACAAAGCGATCGTTTCTTATCGTAATAATTGCATCAGAAAGCATTTTAGTCGCAGATGATGATCGAATCATTGATTCCAACTTATCTCTTACTCTTGCCTCTGTTGTTCGAAGTTGCTGGCGAATACTTTTTAATGTGTCACTTGCACTGTCTAACACATAGCCATTATCATCAATACATTGTGAGATATTTTTCTCTAGTACCAATAAAAGAACTATTTTCTCTGCTAGCTCTGGTAGGTGATGTAATTCTATTTCTTCTTCTATCATTTTTTCGATAAACCGTTTCATATTTCGTCCAGCATACAGTGTTCCTGCTACTTCTATTAATTCAGGAGCACTAAGCATTCCACCAATTTTTGCCCGCTTAACTATTGCTCTAACATCCACAAGGCCTCCTAGTGGTACATTCCCTTTTAAACGAATTACCTTTGCAGCCTCATCCGTTTGCTCCTGAGAGATTTGGACATCTATAAAATTACTTGAAGGAATTAACGCTTTTGCCTTTTCTTTCCCTAATGAGGATGAAGCATGCTTAACAAGCTGTTCTTTAACTTTTTCAAATTCTAAAACATGTAATACTTTTTGCTGCAAAACCGTAAACCTCCTAAGGGCTAAAGCGGAAGCGCCTTGCTCAGCCTCGGGCAAATAAGACGCTCATGAATAGAAGATGTTCTTTATCTTCAATTCATGAGTGGCTTATGACTCGAGGGGCTAGACGCTGTAGCTGGATGCCGAGCGCTTAGCCACAGTTCTTGAATTTTATTATTTCCTATACACTAGAAATGCACAAGGCGCTCATCTTTCGGCGACAAGTATAAGACGAGCCGACTGGAAGGCATTTTCAACCTTCTGGACGGATTGACTTATGACTCAAGGCAGTCAAAAACGCGACGTAAATCGCCATGAATGCACTTCTACTTCCAGTGCTTCGTCGATGGCGCCTGGAGCTAGACACGAATACTAATTTATTTACTTTCAAGCAAAACACTATAATTGATATCTTATTTTCTATCTACATCAATCTTTATGATGTCTATTTAGAAATGCTCGTAGCCGGTCGATATCCCATGTATTGATCACATTGCCGCTTTCAATCCATCCTTTTTTAGCAGTTGATACCCCAATTGACATATGTTCAAGCATTTCTGTATTATGTGCATCAGTATTGATGACGAGCTTCACTCCAGCTTCTTGTGCTTTTCTTATATGTTCTGCACTTAAATCAAGTCGATTAGGATTGGCATTCAACTCTAAGGCTGTATCCGTTTCTTTTGCTAATTGTATTAGCATTTCAACATCCACATCATAACCTTTTCGCTTTCCAATAATTCGACCCGTTGGATGGGCAATAATATCAACATGGTGATTTTCCAATGCTGTTTTTAAACGGTTCATTATCACTTCTTGTGACCCCGAAAAGCTCGAATGGATGGATGCAATGACAAGATCCATCTCACGCATAAGCTCATCATCATAATCTAAAGAAGCATCAGGCAAAATATCCATCTCTACTCCAGCAAGGATTGTAATATCATCATATTCTTCATTTAATGCATGAATTTCTTCACGTTGCGCCCTTAACCGCTCTGGTGTTAATCCGTTTGCTACCTTTAAATATTGAGAGTGGTCTGTTATCGCAATATAGCTATACCCTTTTTTGCGACAAGCATCAACCATTTCTCTAATCGTATATGCACCATCACTCCAAGTTGAGTGCATATGTAAATCACCTTTTATATCCTCTAATCGAATTAGCTTCATATCTTTATGAAACGAATCTACCTCTGTACCATCCTCCCTAATTTCTGGTGCATAATGTGGAAGATTAAAATACTCATAAAATTCAGCTTCTGTTTCAAAGGTTTTGATTTCGTTTGTTTCAATGTTTTCAACACCATATTCACTTATTTTTTCTCCACGCTCTTTAGCAAGCTGTCTCATTCTTACATTATGATCCTTAGAACCTGTAAAATGATGGAGAGTTGTTGCAAATTCTGCAGGCGTTACTAATCGGAAATCAACGCCCACTTCATATTCATAGCGTAATTGTACAGAAACCTTTGTGTCTCCACTAGCAATAACATCTGAAAGAGTAGGTATCGCCAATAGCTGATCTCGAACCTTCTCTGGCTCATTCGTTGATATAATGAAATCTAAATCCTTGATTGTTTCTTTCATACGGCGAAGACTACCAGCTCTTGAAAACTTTTCAATGCCTCCACATTGTTCAAGGTATGCTTCAATCTCTTCGGCTATCGGAAGCATAAATGATAGTGGAAGACGTTCAGGACGACTGCCCATTTCTTCAATGGCAGCAAGGATTTTTTCTTCTGATTTTTTCCCAAAGCCTGCTAGCCCTTGAATTTTATTTTCCTCACAGGCTTGTTTTAAAGCTTCGACACTATCTATCTGTAACTCTTTATAGAGCTTTGCTATTTTTTTGCCTCCTAATCCTGGTAGCTTTAATAATGGTAGTAACCCGGCTGGTACTTCTTCCTGTAATTCATCTAGCACTTGTGATTTACCTGTTTCAACATATTCCTTTATGACAGCAGAAGTCCCTTTACCGATTCCTGCAATCTTAGTGAAATCATCAATTAAGGCTAGACTTCGGTCGTCTGTCTCTAGTGCGTTTGCTGCTTTTCTAAACGCCGATATTTTAAAAGGATTATCTCCCTTAAGTTCCATTAATACTGCAATCTTTTCTAATAATCGAATAACGTCCTTTTTATGAATATCCATTCTCTCACCTCTATGTTTGAATAACATGATCTATAGAAATGATACAAATAATTAAGGAAAAAGTACAATGTTACTGAAATTAATTAAGATAACAGAAAAAACTTCTCTAAGTAGGTAGAGAAGTTAAGACATGTACTGAATCCAAAGCTCATTTACTTTAACAGAGAAATACGGAGTATGATTCACGATAAGATCAGCAAGCATTGATTGATCTAATGCTAATTGTAGTTGTTCCATTGGAATTAGCGCACCTATAAAAAGTAAAATGAATAACACGAGATATGATTCCAAAAAACCTAAAATTGAACCAGCCCATCTATTTAATTGTTTTAAGATTGGTAATAAAGCAACAAAATCTAACATTGAACCAATTATTTGCATAACAATCTTCGTACCTATAAATAATATAACGAACGCAACTGCACGATAATACGATCCTTCTAAATCATCACCATTTAATAATGTAAGTATGGCTGGACCTTCACTTGTCACAGGATATGGTACCCATAGCTTTAATTTCGGTGCAAGATCATCAAAATATTGGTATGCTACAATATATGCAACAATAAATCCGGTTAAATGAACAAATTGAAGGATAAAACCGCGTTTTAAACCGACTAGTATCCCGAATAATAGAATAATAAATAGTACTAAATCTAGCATTTTTTAGCTTCAATCCTTTTCTATTAGTTGTTTCTCTAGTTTTTCATAATCTTCTTTTAACTTTAAATATTCATGAACAACATTTACCGCTGTTAATACAGCAAGTTTATTTATATCAAGAGATGGACTTTTACTATTAATCTCTCGCATTTTATCATCAACAATTGAAGCTACAGCACGAATATGACTTGTGCTTTCTGTACCAATAATTGAAAATCGTTGACCATATATATCTACTGTCGTTTTCGATTTTGGGCGATTTGACAACGATAAATCCTCCATTTCCTGAAAATCCTATTCCTTATCATAACATGAAGCTTTAGTATATGGGAAGAAGATCAATTTTCTCAAAAACACACATAATGTATTCACGTATTTTTTTAAAATGAAGGGAAAATTAAGTTACACTACAATCCCCACTCCAATATGCCGGTGTGAAAGGAGCAAGCTCTATAAGTGAAACTTCTATCATTAGGAGTTTTTTTCATCGCCTGATGATCGTTAGTTGAACTACCAGACATTTACTGACAGTTTTTTCCACTCATACTTCTTCTATTACTCTCAGTCTCGAAGTTGGATTTTACTGTCAGTTAATGTGGGACAAAAATTTATTGAAGCTAACCTAGTCTATATTTAAAATAGAAGGGTTATCATAATAAATTTGCGTAGTTCCGTCCCCATGATAGGTAGGATAGCTTTCTACTATAATATTCGTATATGAAAGGATGTCATCCGTGGCAAACTCAGTTATTAAAGTAAATACATCTATAATTAAACAAATGGAAGCTCACTATGCAGTAAATAAAAGTGACAAAACGCCACAAGGTGCAGTTTTTTCTGCAAAAGCGAACGGCTGTACAATTACAGCATATAAGTCTGGAAAGGTTTTATTTCAAGGGGGCACAGCAGAGGTTGAAGCTGTAAAATGGGGTACTCAAACTCAACCAGATAAAAAGTCTGCACAAGTTTCAGCGAAAAAAACTCCAACAGGTTTCCAACCACCGACAAATATCTCAAGCTTGTCTATTATTGGATCTGATGAGGTTGGGACTGGTGACTTTTTTGGTCCGATTACAGTTGTAGCAGCCTATGTAAAAAAAGAGCAAATCCCTTTACTACAAGAACTCGGAGTGAAAGATTCTAAAAACCTGAAAGATCCACAAATCATGGCCATTGCCAAAGACTTAATTCACATAATTCCATACAGCTTATTAGTGCTACACAACGAGAAATACAATGACCTTCAACAGCAAGGAATGTCACAGGGGAAAATGAAGGCTTTATTACATAATCAAGCAATCAATCATTTACTAAGCAAAATCGCACCAGAAAAGCCTGATGGATTATTAATCGATCAATTTGTTGATCCACTCATTTATTTTAAACATCTGCAAGGAAAAAACGTCGTAAAAGAAAACATCTTTTTTTCAACAAAAGCTGAAGGTGTACACTTAGCAGTTGCTGCCGCTTCAATTATTGCAAGATATTCCTTCGTAAAAGAATTTGAACAATTATCTGAAAAAGCAGGAGTTACCATACCAAAAGGTGCGGGAGCACAGGTGGATATTGCTGCAGCAAAAATTATTCAAAAAAGAGGAAGTCAGTATTTAGCCACTATAACGAAAAAGCATTTTGCTAATACTGAAAAGGCAATGAAGTTAGCGAGAAAATAAGGAAAAGCGGAAGCGCCTAGGAAAAAAGGGTTTTGTTTTTTCCCCTCGAGGGACTAGGCATCCGAATTTCACAAATTCGGATTCTGGAGTTAGACACTAACACTAAGTAATAAATTCATATCCTATAAAACAAAAGGGTAAGCACCAGTTCCATGCTTACCCTTTTTATCTATTCATTTATCCACGTAATGTTGCCCCAAACTTCTCTTCAACTGCCTTAAGTACTTTTTCATGTGCCTTTGTCACGTCCTCATCTGTTAACGTGCGCTCAGGATCGAAGTAACGTAGGGAGAATGCAACAGATTTCTTACCTTCTTCAAGACGATCACCTTCATAAAGGTCAAAAACAGAAACACCTTTCAGCATTTTACCACCTGCTTCTGTTATCGTCTCCTCAATATCTCCAGCAACGACATCCTTCTCTACAACAAGTGCGATGTCTCTTGAAATAGATGGATAACGAGGGATTGTTTCAAAGCGAGTTTCTTCTACTTCAGCTGTTAAAAGATCAGCTAATGATAGCTCAAACACATATGTTTCAGCTAAATCCAATTCTTTCTGAACAGTAGGATGTACCTGACCGATGAAACCAACAAGTTTTTCACCAAGGAATAATTCTGCTGTTCGGCCTGGATGCATACCTTCACGGCTTGCTTGTTTATATTTAATCTGGTTAGTTAACCCAAGTAGTTCTACTAATCCATCAACAATTCCTTTTACAACATAGAAATCAACAGGTTTCTTTTCTGATTGCCATGAATGAGAATACCATAATCCTGTAACCGCTGCTGATAAACGTTCTTTCTCTAGTGGCTGACTATCCTTACCTTGTGAAAGAAAGACTGAACCAATTTCATAAAGTGAAACTTGATCCATTTGTCTTGCTAAGTTGTATTTTAATGCATCTAATAAATGTGGAAGTAAACTTAAGCGTAATACACTACGTTCTTCGCTCATTGGTAAAGAAAGTCTAGTTAGCTCTGAACCAACAAGCGCATACTTAGCAGCCTTTTCTTCACTAGTTAATGAATACGTTATCGCTTGATATAAGCCAGATCCTTCTAAATAACGACGGACTTTACGACGTTTTTCCTGATAGTCTGTTAGCTTACCTGGAATTGCTTGCCCCACTGGTAATGTTGTTGGAATGTTATCGTATCCATAAAGCCTCGCAACTTCTTCTACCAAGTCCTCTTCAATTGTTATATCTCCACGACGAGTTGGAACCGTGACTGTGATTGTTGAATTGTCAACAACTACGCCGAATTGAAGACGTTCAAAAATTGTCTTCATTTCTCCAGCTGAAATATTCATCCCGAGAACTCGATTTACTTTTTCTGCTGTTGTTGTAACAACTGCTGGTTTGAATGTAGTAGATTGAACTTCAACAGAACCTTCTAGTACCTCTCCACCTGCATATATAGAGATTAATTGTGTGGCACGCTCTGCTGCTGCATGAACGCGATTTGGATCAACACCTTTTTCATAGCGAGCACTTGCTTCACTTCTTAAGCCATGATCCTTAGAAGCTGTACGGATTCTTTGTCCGTTAAATAATGCAGATTCTAACAAAATCGTTTTCGTATCTGCCTGAACTTCAGAATTTGCTCCACCCATAACACCAGCGAGTGCAACTGGCTCAGTACCATTTGTAATAACTAAATGATCTGCAGTTAGTGTACGCTCTTGATCATCTAGCGTAACAATCTTCTCACCATCTTTTGCACGACGGACAAGAATTTCCTTAGAACCTAAACGGTCATAATCAAATGCATGTAATGGCTGACCATATTCTAATAGCACAAAGTTTGTAATATCCACGACATTATTATGAGGGCGGATACCAGCAGCCATTAGTTGAGTTTGCATCCATAGTGGTGATGGTGCAATTGTTACATTTTTAATCACCTTTGCTATGTACAAAGGATTATCTTCTGTTGCTTCAACCTTTACTGCAATAGCATTCAAAGCTTTTTCTTCGATGCTTTCATAAGAAATCTCTGGGTATTTTACATCACGATTTAAAATCGCAGCTACTTCATGTGCAACACCTAACATACTTAATGCATCTGCCCGGTTTGGTGTTAGGCCTAATTCAAGAACAGCATCGTCCAGGTTTAATTGTTGAAGCGCATCAGCTCCAACTTCAACATCACTAGGGAATACAAAAATACCTTCAGAGTATTCTTTCGCTACTAGCTTTGCTTCAATGCCTAATTCCTGTAATGAACAAATCATCCCATTTGAAACTTCACCACGTAGTTTTGCTTTTTTAATTTTAAAATTCCCTGGTAAAACAGCTCCAACTGTTGCAACAGCAACCTTCTGTCCCTTATCAACATTTTTTGCTCCGCAAATAATTTGAACGATTTCATCATTTCCAAGGTCCACTTGACATTTATTCAGCTTATCCGCATCTGGATGCTGTTCCTTTTCAACAACATGACCAATGACTACACCCTTCATGCCCTCGTTTAAAACGTCAACACCTTCTACTTCTATGCCACTACGTGTGATTTTTTCTGCTAATTCATCTGGAGTAATACCTGATAAATCAACGTATTCTGCTAACCATTTATATGAAACAAACATGCTAAAAACCTCCCTTTTAAGCTCGTTTAAATTGTTTTAAGAAACGTAAATCATCTGTATAAAAGTGACGGATATCATCTATACCGTATTTTAACATCGCAATTCGCTCTGGTCCCATACCAAAGGCAAAGCCGCTATATTTCTTTGAATCAAAGCCAGCCATTTCAAGTACGTTTGGATGAACCATACCAGCTCCTAAAATCTCGATCCAGCCAGTACCCTTACAAACGTTACAGCCTTTACCACCACATGAGAAACAAGATACATCAACCTCTACAGATGGCTCTGTGAATGGGAAGAAACTTGGACGTAAGCGGATTTCACGCTCTTCACCGAACATTTTTTTCGCAAATACTTCAAGTGTACCCTTGAGGTCACTCATGCTAATGTTCTCATCAACAACAAGACCCTCTATTTGAGTAAATTGATGTGAGTGTGTTGCATCGTCATTATCACGACGATACACTTTACCAGGGCAAATAATTTTTACAGGTCCCTGACCTTTATGCTTTTGCATCGTTCTTGCTTGCACTGGAGATGTATGTGTACGTAAAAGCAACTCTTCTGTTATATAGAAAGAATCCTGCATATCGCGGGCTGGATGTCCTTTAGGAAGGTTTAATGCTTCAAAGTTATAATAATCTGTTTCTACTTCTGGCCCTTCAGCAATTTGGTAACCCATTCCAAGGAATAGATCTTCAATTTCCTCTACAACAGCTGTAATCGGATGATGATTACCAACTCTGATCGGTCTCCCCGGTAATGTAACATCAATTGTTTCTTTTGCTAGCTTTTGTTCAACAGCTACCTGTTCTAAATGCTCCTGCTTGCTTGAAATCGATGTAGCGATCGCTTCACGCACTTCATTTGCAAGTGCCCCCATTACTGGTCGTTCTTCAGCTGAAAGCTTACCCATTCCACGTAAAACCTCAGTAATTGGGCCCTTTTTACCTAAATATGCTACTCGAATGTCATTCAACGCTTTTAAATCTTGCGCTTGCTCAACCTTTTCCAGCGCCTCTTTTTGAAGCTGTTTTAATTGCTCCTGCATTTGCATTTCCTCCTTTATTTTAAAAGCTAAAAGCGGCTTTTTTTGCAAAATAAAAAACTCGCCCCAAAAAGGGACGAGTTGAATTCGCGTTACCACCCTTGTTAGCTGTACACAAATAGTCCTCGCACAGCTCACTTCATTTCCATAACGGTAAAAACCGGAACACCTTTACATGTTTAAATGCATGGTCCAAGTGCCAACTCGAGAGGTGAATTCGTTTACTTCAATCCAAAAAATGCTTTCAGTCTAAGGCATTTTTTCCCTGAATGGATGAACCTGTAAAGTACTTGTCTCTGTCATCGTTTTCTTTCATATGTAATTCCTATCTTATTATAATCAAAACATTTTGTTCCCGCAAGCTACCCTCTTAAATGATATAGAAGAATTCCTGTTGCAATCGCAACATTTAATGATTCTGCTCCTCCATATATAGGGATATACAAATTCTTAACCGTATTTTGTAACAATTCGCTATTTACGCCACTGCCTTCATTTCCAATAATTAAACAGAATTGTTCAGAAGGTGCAGCTTCACGATAGCTCACTCCATTTTGCAGGGAGGTTCCATATGTAGGAATCTGTTTTCCGGTGTAGACTTGCAGCCACTCAAGTAAATTCCCTTTTACAATTGGTAAATGAAAAATTGATCCTTGACTTGAACGAATAACCTTTGAATTGTAATGGTCTACTGTGCCTTCACCTAGAATGATTCCCTCAATGCCAGCAGCATCTGCTGTGCGAATGATCGTCCCTAGGTTGCCAGGATCTTGGACACTATCAACTAATAGTATTTTTTCCCAAGTATCTGCTGAATGCTTAGGTTGGAATTCGCAAATGGCTGCAACACCTTGTGGGGTTTCAGTATCACTTATCGCTTTCATTATTTCTTTCGTAACTAACGTAATATTCAATTGGTCTACATTCCAATGTGTAGGGAGTGTTACTTCTTCAGATATGATAAGATCTTTAATCATTTCTTTTGTTTTTAAAGCTTCCTCAACTAAATGCAAGCCTTCAATGATAAACGTGCCAGTTGCTTCACGTTCTTTTTTTGTATGTAGCTTTCGCCATTGCTTTACTTTTTGATTTTTAACTGATTCTATACGTTCCACAATAAAACTCCTTTTGCTTACCTTTCAATTATCTCTTACCAATCATACATAATTCTTGTTTGTTTAACAAACTCTACGTATAGGCAGTAAGAATTTACAAAGGAGTGTGTGTAGATTGAATTTAAATTTACGTCATGCAGTCATTGCAAATGTTTCAGGAAATAACCAGGATCAATTACAAGATACAATTGTTGATGCGATTCAAAGCGGTGAAGAAAAAATGCTTCCTGGCTTAGGCGTGTTATTTGAAGTCATTTGGCAAAATGCAGATGAACAGGATAAACAAGAGATGCTAACAACTTTAGAGCAAGGGTTAAAAAAGCAATAAAAAAATGCTGGGTAGCCATTACCCAGCATTTTTTTTATACTATCAGAATTTACATTCTAAGGATGTACGCATAAGAAAAACTAAGGCTTTCGCAAAGTCCTAATAGCGAAAGCCTTAGTTTTTCTTATTATTGACTCAATCAAAAGTTAGCTTATCAACCGTTTCACGGTCTAAACGCTTTACAACCTCTGTAATGAGTTTAACTGTATTTTCATAGTCATCACGATGAAGCATTGCTGCATGTGAATGAATGTAACGAGTAGCAATTGTAATAGACAGTGCCGGCACACCATTTGCAGAAATATGAATGGCACCTGAATCTGTTCCTCCACCAGGCATTGCTTCGAATTGATATGGAATATCTAATTCATCTGCTGTATTTGTCACTAAATCTCGTAATCCTTTATGTGAGACCATCGATGCGTCATATAAGACAATTTGTGGACCATCACCCATTTTACTTGCTGCTTCTTTTTCAGAAATCCCAGGAGTATCCCCTGCAATTCCTACATCAACACCAAACGCAATATCAGGCTGGATAAGGTTTGCAGATGTACGTGCTCCACGTAAACCCACTTCCTCTTGAACAGTTCCTACACCGTACACTACATTCGGATGATCTGAACCTTTTAAATTTTTAAGAACATCAATCGCAATAGCACAGCCAATTCGATTATCCCATGCTTTTGCCAAAAGCATTTTTTCATTTTGCATCACTGTAAATTCGAAATAAGGGACAACTTGATCACCTGGCGTCACACCGAATTCCTTTGCCTCTTCACGGCTTGATGCACCGATATCAATAAACATATCCTTTATCTCTACCGGTTTTTTACGTGCTTCTGCTGGAAGAATATGTGGTGGCTTAGAGCCAATGATACCTGTTACATCGCCTTTATTCGTCACAATTGTTACGCGTTGAGCTAGCATAACCTGTGACCACCAGCCTCCTACTGTTTGGAAGCGGATAAACCCTTTATCATCAATTTGCGTGACCATAAAGCCAACTTCATCTAAATGTCCTGCAATCATAATTTTAGGTCCGTTTTCTTGACCGATTTTTTTTGCGACTAAGCTACCTAAATTGTCAGTAACCACTTCATCAGAATAATTTGTTATGTATTTTTTCATAACGTCACGAACTTCACGTTCGTTACCAGGAATTCCCTTTGCATCCGTTAAATCTTTAAGCATTGTTAATGTTTCATCTAGCTTTGTCATTATGTATGCCTCCTTCAATTAACGATCTCATTTATAGTATACAATAAAGACTTTCTTAAACGAAATATTCCCGTAATAGGGGCTTAATATCCTTGTTGCTGTCTAACATGATTAACTTCGTTTTTTGAGACATACGCTTTCTCTACTTGCTCATTTGAAAACCCTAATAACTTACCTAAAAACAAATACTCCTCGAACATTTTTTTGTATATTGTGATGGATTGTTCCTCTTTAAATGCTGATATCAACTCATACACATGTAAAAATTGCTCGGTTACACTGCGTTCAGCTTGTATGTCTACTATGTTTAATGTTGGGTCTACATTTATCTCTAATCCTAATGAAAGGATAAAGTGAACCCCGTCTACATATTCTTCTAATATGACATCAATCGGTGCAGGTGGCTTCAAACTCCAGAATTTAAAGCATCTTGTTTCGTTTGCAAGCTCCCCTACCTCGACTAATAGAGCTAAAATTTTACGCTCTATTAGCGGTTCATTTTGTAGCTGGTGCTGTGTTTCTATTTTTGTATCTAATTCTTGTTGCATATTGAATAATGTTGATACGTTTACCATGTAAATGTTCCTCCATTCTTTATAATAAAGCTTGTTTACAAAGCGGCTATGACGTATTTCTGCCACCATCTAACATGAGTTACTCAGTGTGAACGGAGCAAGCACTACTTTAGTTTATTGAAACTAACCTCATTTTATTTCAAAATAGGATAGTTATGATAATAAATTAGCGTAGTTCCGACCCATTTCCTTTATAAAATTATATCAAATTGAAAAAAACTTGAAACCTTTTTCTATACTAGATCGTATATAAGGAAAATTGCCCTCAGGAGGGGTTTGCCATGATTGTGTTGTTATTACGATTACTATTAATTACCCTTATTCTATTCCTTATCTACTCCGGATTTAAATATTTATTTAATCCAAAACGTAAGCTTGAGTTAGCACTTGAACAAAAACAATTTTACATCTTGGATGATAAAGAAAATGTCCGTAAAAACTTTATGCTAACCTATAAGGGAGTTTTATTTGAAGGAGAAAAATATTTAGGCACTACCACAAATGCTTTTGAAGTTGTTTCTATATTCATCTGGGCAAAGTCCTTAAGCAAATTACAAGGATTAACACTAGAGGATTTTTCACATATTGAAGTCCAAGTAAAAAATCGTTATCCCTATGCTAAGGTTGATTGGAAAAGTCCGATTAAAGAACTATTAGTTAAACAGCGCGAACAATAAAATAGTTACGTATTAAAGGTACAGCGAGTTGCTGTACCTTCTTATATTTCTTAGGAATCTTTACTTTTCTCTTGTGAAGCATCAAAAAAATCATTCCATTTTATCATCACTTGCTTTTCTCTGAAAAAATAAACAAGAAAAACTAATATGAATAATATAGCTATACTATACGCTGGGGACAAGGTTTGAATAGAAGCACCTAAAAACGTAAAACAAAGGGCTGAAGGAATATGCGTCAAAAATGATAGCTTCGCGTAACGTTTAAACGTTTTTGCTTTTTCTAGAATACATAAAGAGATAAGTGAAAAATTAATAAAAGGAATCATACGAAGTATAATGATTTGACTAATGGATAAATTCGTATACGTCCCTAACCATTTCACCTTCATTTTAACAAATCGCTGTATTAATGTTGGAAACACTTTCGAGAATAAATAAAATGTAATACTCGCACCTGTGAGGCCAATCACCGAATACATTGAGCCTAATTCAGCTCCAAATAATACACCACCAGCGACACACACAACAGCTACTGGAATCAAAAGAAACTGTCTAATAATATGAAACAAAATAAATACAAGAGGTGCAAAGAACCCAGTAGTTTGTATAGCAGTTAATACAGATGATGTTGCGAGTTCAATCGTCATCACCACTTTCTTGTTAGCAATCTTAAGAGGTTTGTAGTGTTCGATTCCATTTTACGAGAATTTCTTTATTTTATGCCAATTGATTAACTAAATAGATTAGAAAAACTAAGGCTTACGCCCAGTCCTATGGCGAAGGCCTTAGTTTTTCTTATACTATCATCCATTAATATATAAATTTTGATAGTACAAAAAGAAATAGATGTATCATGGTTATTGCTGGGAATCCGATTCTAAATGAAGTATGCTTTGTTTTGTGACGATATACTCTCATCCCGATAAAACCACCTAATGCACCACCTGCTATCGCAAGCCACCACAATGTCGCTTCTTTAATTCTCCATTCTCCACGTTTTGCTCGATTTTTATCAACACCCATAAAAATAAAACTTATCCCATTTATTAAGAGGTAATAAATCATTATGTAGTTCACATTTCAACTCCCCTTTTACTTTTAAGACTACCTACTAACTTGCAGTGACTGATTGTTCTAATATCATTTTTTTATTGTCGGGTTAGCTATTTTATTGTCTACTTTCCTACTTTCTTGTCCAGAACATTATTATATCATCCGAAAACAAACAAGATATCGATCGTTAGACAAATATGACACACTTTTGATATTCACACACATCACATAAAAAAGAGCTGACTCATCACTTGAGTCAGCTCTTTTTAAACGTTCAATTATTTGTTAAGTTGAGCTTTAGCAGAGTCTGCTAATTGAGAAAATGCTTTTTCATCAGCTACAGCTAAATCAGCAAGCATTTTACGGTTTACTTCAATACCAGCAAGCTTTAAGCCATGCATTAAACGGCTATAAGAAAGACCATTTACGCGTGCAGCTGCGTTGATACGAGTAATCCAAAGCTTACGGAAGTCGCGTTTTTTCTGACGACGGTCACGATAAGCATACATTAATGATTTCATTACTTGTTGGTTTGCAACTTTGTATAATGTATGTTTTGATCCGAAATAACCTTTAGCTAATTTTAATACTTTTTTACGACGTTTACGTGAAACGATACCGCCTTTTACTCTTGGCATATAAATTCCCTCCTATATTACGGTGTTTCCGATTATTTGATGTTATCTAATAAATGACGAATACGTTTGAAATCGCCTTTACTTACTACAGTTGATTTACGTAATTTACGTTTAGCTTTTGTAGATTTGTTAGCGAATAAGTGACTTGTGTAAGCGTGAGAACGTTTTAGTTTACCAGATCCGGTCTTTTTGAAACGCTTTGCTGCTCCACGGTGAGTTTTCATTTTTGGCATAAGGTATTCCTCCTTAAGTATTATTGCTTTTCATTTTTTGGTGCTAAAACTAAGAACATGCTACGTCCATCCATTTTTGGATGGGATTCAATCGTACTTAAGTCAGCACATTCTGTAGAGAATCGATCGAGCACCTTTTGACCAATTCCTTTATGTGTAATTGCACGGCCTTTGAAACGAATAGAAGCTTTTACTTTATCGCCTTTTTCTAAGAACTTACGTGCATTTCGAAGCTTTGTATTAAAGTCATGTTCATCAATTGTTGGGCTCAGACGAACCTCTTTCAAATTGATAATCTTTTGATTTTTACGCGCCTCTTTGTCTTTCTTTTGCTGTTCAAAACGGAATTTTCCGTAATCCATGATGCGGCATACAGGAGGCTTTGCAGTTGGTGCTACTAGAACTAAATCTAGGTTAGCTCTTGCAGCAATTTCTAAAGCCTCTTGACGAGATTGAATTCCAAGCTGATCTCCATTTGCACCGATCAGACGAACCTCACGTGCACGGATTCCGTCATTAACCATCATATCTTTGCTAATAATTAGCCACCTCCAAGGTTTTTTAAAAACTGAATAGTAGTTTTTCAAATCCGAATTTTGTAGATCCTGGTTTTTTTATTTTTTGAAAAATAAAAAAGTGTGGATGCATGAAACACCCACACTACGATTGTATACATAAAAAATTCATCGTAACCTGCCAACTACAAACGGATGTGTCAATCAGGTGAGAAGCGGGTGCTTCTACTTGTAAATATTTGAAACTATTCAATTACCTTGAACATTATAACATCATAACAAAGATATTGCAAGTAAGTTATATATGTTTTAACAACATATGTTATTCTATCAAATGCTTTAGTTTGTTGCAACTATTTTTTTAGGATACAAAAAAGGTGCTCCGTTTGTGTTGGACACTGATGGAGCAGCCTAGTTAAAAAACTTATCTTTTTACTTCTTGCTTTATACCTTGTAAAAACTGATCAAACACAACTGTTTCTGATTTTTGTTCACCATATTTACGAACATTAACTGCTTTTTCTGTGATCTCATTATCCCCTACAACGAGCATGTATGGAATTTTTTGCATTTGTGACTCACGAATTTTATAACCAATTTTCTCATCACGAGCATCTAGTTCTACACGTATACCAGCCTCTTGTAACTCTTCTTGTATTTTTTTTGCATAATCAAGATGAATCGCAGGTGAAACAGGAATGACTTGAACCTGAATTGGCGCGAGCCATGTAGGGAATGCTCCTTTATATTCTTCAATTAAGAAGGCAACAAAGCGTTCCATTGTCGATACGACACCACGGTGAATAACGACTGGACGATGCTGCTTACCATCTTCACCTACATATGTTAAATCGAAACGTTCTGGAAGTAAGAAATCCAATTGAACAGTTGAAAGTGTTTCATCTTTTCCAAGTGCTGTTCTTACTTGGACATCAAGCTTTGGGCCATAAAACGCCGCTTCTCCTTCAGCTTCATAGTAGTCATGGCCTAATTCATCCATTGCACCTTTTAACATGCTTTGTGCTTTTTCCCACATGCTATCGTCATCAAAATACTTTTCTTTATCTTCTGGGTCACGATAAGACAACCTAAAGGAATACTTATCGATTCCAAAGTCTTTATAAACAGCTTCAACTAGACGTACCACTCGAATGAATTCATCCTTGATTTGATCCGGACGTACAAAAATATGTGCATCATTTAATGTCATTCCACGAACACGCTGTAAGCCAGTTAACGCTCCAGACATTTCATAACGGTGCATCATTCCAAGCTCTGCGATACGAATAGGAAGTTCTCGATAGCTGTGAATATCATTTTTGTAAACCATCATATGGTGGGGACAGTTCATTGGACGAAGAACTAAATCTTCATTATCCATTTCCATTTTTGGGAACATATCCTCTTGGTAGTGCTCCCAGTGTCCAGATGTTTTATAAAGCTCTACACTTCCTAAAACAGGAGTATAGACATGCTGATAGCCTAAACGCTCTTCTTTATCGACAATGTAGCGCTCAACGATTCGACGAATGGTCGCACCTTTTGGAAGCCATAGAGGTAAACCTTGACCAACCTTTTGAGAAGAAGTAAATAAACCTAATTCCTTCCCTAGTTTACGATGGTCGCGTTCCTTCGCTTCTTCTAAAATTCTTAGATGCTCATCTAAATCGCTTTTCTTAAAGAAAGCTGTTCCATATATACGTTGAAGCATCTTGTTGTTACTATCACCACGCCAGTAAGCCCCAGCGACACTTAGAAGCTTGAATTCTTTAATTTTTCCAGTTGATGGTAAATGCACACCACGGCATAAATCAAAAAATTCGCCTTGTTCATAAATCGAAACAGCTTCACCCTCTGGAATGACTTCCAGTAGCTCAAGCTTTAACGGATCCTGTAATTCTTCATAACGGCGCTTAGCTTCTTCACGACTTACTTCCCTGCGAACAATCTCAAGGTTTTCGTTCACAATTTTTTTCATTTCTTTTTCTATTGCTGGTAAATCTTCAGGTGTGATTGCCTGCTCCATATCGATATCATAATAAAAACCATTTTCAATAACTGGCCCAATTCCAAGTTTTATTGATTGATCTTTATATAGGCGCTTTATTGCTTGGGCCATTAAATGCGCTGTTGAATGGCGCATAATTTCTAAAGCTTCATTACTATCCTGAGTTACAATTTCAATTGCGCCATCTTCTTGAATAGGTGTGCACAAATCTATTAATTGTCCATCTAGTTTCCCTGCAAGTGATTTCTTTTTTAAACCAGGGCTAATGGATGCCGCAATATCTTCAGTTGTGGTACCTTTTGCAAACTCCTTCACAGCTCCGTCTGGAAACGCAATTTTTATAACGTCTGACATCCTTGTTCACTCCTTATTTAAAAGCGGAAGCGCCTCGTTCAGGTCCGACAAGCATAAGACGCTCATGAATAGAAGGTGTTCTTTACCTTCAATTCATGAGTGGCTTATGCCTCGAGGACCTAGGCACTGGAGCTAGACACGGCACTAAGTCCGTCGCTTATTGTCAATATATTCTGCTCCAAAATAAATAAAACTCGCCCCTAAAAAAGGGACGAGTTAAATAACTTAGTCAATGGATCGTGGTTCCACCCTTATTCCCAATACCTACATATCAGTTATTTCAAATAAAAATAATAGCACGAAAAGTTACTCCTTCACACTATTCATTATGTACCTGTGTGAAAGACTGTAGGTATGGCTTAACATCGATAACGGGAAGTCCGTCAGTTATTACTAAGATCACTGTTCACAACTGAAGTTTAAAGGTGGTAAGATTGTTAATCGTGTTAGGAAGGTTTCAGCATTTCCTTCCCTCTCTGGAAACCGTAAAAAACAAGCTCATGTCCTTATCATTACTGATACTTTTGCAATTACCTCGTATTATAAAGTTTTTTTTCCTGAAAATCAAGCAGGGTTTTCGTACAATTTAAGTCATGGATATGTTGATGATCGGAAGTCATTAAGGCTATGTATGTTCACTCTTTCTTGAAAAATATTCTGAATGGTTTGGACCATACCATCAAATGGATCATTCGTATAAAGTGAGATCCAATCTGGCGCCATGGAAACTATAGGTGCTAATAGCTGTGAATCAATATACATGGGATGTTTATAAACAAAGGTCTGATCAATATATGTTTTTAGCTCTGTATCGGTTAATTCTTGTCTGTTAGCATTATAAACAAAATAGCCATTATCATGTACAATTGAAATGATTTCCATCATACTATCCCGCTCTGTGAGATAGTCTCGCAAGCTTTGAATAAAATTTTGATACTCTTGTTCGAGCTTATATTCCTCGATTGCTACCTCGACATACTCTCGCAACCTAGCAGTATATTCGTGCAGACGAAATTTCTGAAAAGAGGTAAAAGAAAAATATAAATCCGGTCGTAAAAACTGCTCAAGTGCCTCTCTCAATATATCGTCACGTGGTGAAAATTTTTGAACTCTAGGTATCTCCGTGCGTTCACCCTCAATGATCGATTGGGCAATATGTATAATTTGTTGTTGTTCTTCTTCCTCTAAGAAATAATAATTTTCTTCTATGATCGTTAACATGATCTGGTGCTCTTTATGATCAATAATAAATTGAACAAGCCCCGGTATAACCAATTGTTCTAATGAGATATCCCAAGTTTTTGGGCTGATTTTTATACATTGTTGATTTCGAATTTGTAGCTCTGATTCAAATCCCTTACACATTGAATGAAAAATGGAATAAATCGTTTTTGCCTCTTTCGGAGACCCAAATAAAATCTCAAGCATGTTTGTCCCCCCTATTTACCAACACCTGGTTCTATGTATATGGGGAAACATTCTTAATTAGAAGTAATGAAAAACAATAAAATGAAATGTAATACTTTTGAAAAATATATTTTTTACAAGTAAAAAAAGTACCTGTCCTATAATTAGGTACAGATACTTTCTAAAAACTGAATCTAGCCTCGTCGATTTCTACCAATTAACTCAATCGGAATTGCCATGTGCTTAATCCGCTCCATAATTCTAGCAGCTTTAACAGGCTCTTCTTCACCACGTTGAGAAAAAGCTAAATGATGCTGGAGCTGCTTTAGGTCAAAGTTTGATGAAATGAACGTTGGTAGGTTTTCAAGCATTCTATATTGCAAAATCGTTCCAAGGATTTCATCCCTCATCCAACTCGACATTGATTCAGCACCTAAGTCATCAAGCATAAGAACTGGAATTTTCTTTACAACATCTAATTTTGCATCTAATGAAGAATTTTGAAATGAACCTTTTAGCTCTCTCATAAATTCAGGCACATAGACAAGCATAGATGATACTTTATGTGAAGCCAGTTCATTGGCAATCGCACCTAAAATATAGGTTTTCCCGACACCAAAGGATCCGTATAAATATAAGCCCTTCGGACGCTTTCCGCTATTGTATTGCTCAACAAAATCTTGCGCTTGGCTAATCGCCTTAAATCGACTCGTTTCATCCATTTCAACCTCAATCTGATCAAATTGCGCCTCCAGAATATCCTTTGGAATATACATGCTTTTAATGAGCGACTCATGTTTTTTACGCTCATCATAAACTTCCTTCTTTGGACATTTGTCATATTGTAGATCTATGATTCGTCCTTGAATCACTAATCGCGGATGATAGCCTTGCAAAATATTTTTACATTCTGATAAGGACGGGCATTGATTACAATTTTTGCTCTGGTTGATAAATTCAAAAAGTTTTATAAGACCCCTATCAATCATCCCTTCTTCAATTTCTGTTGCGTGTTTCGTTAAAAAAGCCTGTACTTCTGGGTTGTTTAATACCTGCTTTTTCAACCCATTATATCGATCTTTAAAGTCAGGTCTACTCGTTACATTTTTAAAAGAATTACTCATGTGCTCCATTCTTACTCACCTCACTTTTCAAAATTACTCATTGTTTTTATTATCCTTGTAATTTTTTATTCGATCAAATAATTTCTTCTTTTCCATCTCAAATTGTTCACGTTCTAGTTTCGTTTGGACAGCTGGTTGTTTTTGGTCATCCTTGTTTTGATCAATTGTTTGATCTTCATTCAACCAAGAAGGCAGCATTTCTTTACGAATAGGAGCCTTTTTATAGCTAGGCGTTTTTTTCGTTGTCTTTTCTTCAGCCCATTGTTGATATTGACGGTGTTCGTGCTTAGCAAGATCCATAGCAGCTTTTACAGTCGTGATTTGTTTCCTTGTCCAGTGACTCGCTATCTTTTGTACATATCCTTTTGTTAACTTCATATCCGTTTTCAGCATAACGTAATAAATAAGTACATTTACTACCCCCGCCTCAAGTTTCTGACCGAGCATCACTTCTTCAATGATTTGTAAATCGCCAGCACTAGGGGCAACCCCGCCTGAAACATCTGTTAAAAACTGTCTAGGTGAAATGGTTTCTAACTGATAAATAAGTTCTTCTTCCTGTGTGAGTTGTTTTTTCTCTGTTAAAGTTCGTAAATGTTGCGGCTGGCTCTTATCAAGTAACCCTGGAAGCTCATCTCCATGGTGAAATTGATACCAATCTCGCGCAGACTTGCGAAGCAACTCTATATCAATATTATCATCTTGATCAATACTATTCATTATTACATTTTTCATGTCCACTGCATTAATTCCATACAAGTAAGAAAGTTTCTTAATAACTTCCTTCACAGAAGGCGTAATGGCTTTAGTTGGTATGATCGCATCAGAAAGACCTGAGAAGAATAACTCGAAGTCAAAGGCATCGTCAGATATCTCCATAGCTGCACGTTTATTTGTTTGCACATATTCTCTTTCACTTGTTAACGATAAATCTTCTAGTGTTTCGCTATTTACTCTTGCAATCATATTAGCGGACTGACCTGAGCCAAAGATATCATTAAAAGATCTCGTGATATCTCGCATGCCCTCATCCATTTGTTGATCGGAGAAAAATCGTTTTAAAAATAGAAATTTATTTTTTCCAACTCGATTGTAGAGGTAAACATTTAATACACCATCTTGAAAAAATTCATTAGGTCTTAAAGGTGAATATAGTTCATATACATATCGCTTAAACTCGTCTGTTTCATTTACATATGTTTTTAATAAACCTAATCCTTCTAGCTTTAATCTTTCACTGTAAATATCACGTAAATTGCTTTGCATGATCGTCATTAAGCTGTGGTGAGTCGTTTCCTCTCCCCATAAACGATTCTGTTCTAGTTCCCCCCACAATGTCATATAAAGGCTAAAGCTTTTTGTACCGATTAACGGCTGATAAAGTAATGTTAAGATCTTTCTATCTAAGTCCTGAAGGACCGAGCTGCTTTTTACCGTATAACGATCGATGGCAAGTAATTCCTTCCAATGCTGATCCATCCCTTTCAAACCTTCCATATCGAGTTTTTTTAGAAATGCGCAAGCGCCTTGGTCAGCCTCGGGCAAATAAGACACTCAATAATAGAAGGCGTTCTTTGCCTTCAATTATTGAGTAGCTAGACCCTAGAGGCAGTCAATACCGCGACGTCCTCATCTCTTGACTACACTTGCACGTCCTGTGCGGTCTGAGGCCAGGCATCCGACTTTTCACAAAGTCGGACTGCTGGAGCTAGACACAAACACATAGTACAAAAAACTTATACTTTATAATCTTAATAAAATGCGCAAGCGCCTTGTTCATCCTATTTTCGAGTCGCTCTCTAGATTTATTTTATTTTCAGACTGAAAAAAGAGCTTGAAGATGCGTTCCTTCACTAGCTCTCTTAGCTTACTTATCTTACTTTCTTTATGAGGTCTGTTAACTCTTCAATAAATACGTTGATATCTTTGAATTGTCGATAGACAGATGCAAAACGGACATATGCTACCTCGTCAATTCTTGCAAGCCTGTCCATAACCATTTCCCCTACAAGCTCACTATTCACTTCCGAAACCCCTTGATTTCTTAACTCTTTTTCTATTTCATGAACAATATCCTCTAATTGCTGTAAGGGAACAGGTCTTTTTTCACAAGCCTTTATTAGCCCTCTCAATATTTTATCACGGCTAAACTCTTCCCTTGTCCCATCTTTTTTCACAACAATTAAAGGAAATTCCTCTACTTTTTCAAACGTCGTAAACCGATATTGACATTCTTCACATTCACGGCGGCGTCTAATCGACCTGCCCTCATCTACAGGTCTTGAGTCGAGAACTCTTGTACCATTATGTTGACACGAAGGACATTTCATATAACCAGCTCCAATCAAAACGTCAAATTTATATGAATAAGGGTGATTTTATCTTCCACTTTTTCCTGTTCCAACTAACGTTTCTTTTTTATCAAGCATTTTATAAAGCTGCATGATAACTTTTCTACTATATCCAAAATCTGTTGGTAAAAACGTATTCGATGTTGCAGTAAAATCAACGGCTGTTTCATACGGACGGACGGATATAACCGTTACGACTAAAAAAGCTTTTCTTGGACGATCAATGTTTACGCTTATTTCACCACGTTCTTCTGAAATAGAAGTTACTGTCATTCCAGGTGTTTCTTCAATGATTGATTTTACTGATTGCAATGCATTTTTATATGTAGTTTTATAATAATGACTTTTCAAATCAGGATTATAATGTTTTTCTCTTGTCTCTTGGTGTGTACTAAAAAAATCTTTTAATTTAGTAAAAAAACTCATGATCTCTTTTCCCCTTTTAATTGATATTTTTTCGGAAGTGTCCAAAGTTATTCTAATACTATCATACTGAAATTTTCCGATAATAAAAAGAGGTGCGGATTAAATAATCAGCACCTCTGAACGTTTTGTTCAATTTCGATTAAAATTAAAGAGCTTTAGCCTGAGCTTGTTTTACTTGTACTGGTCCCATTCCTCTTGGGATTTCTATGTTTTCACGAGTTTGAGCACCTAATGATTCTGCAATGTGATCTGCAGCAATATTTGGATTTAAATCACCGCACGTGTAAACATCAATACTTGCATAACCATGCTCTGGAAAGCTATGAATCGTTAAATGTGATTCAGAAATGATTACTACACCACTAACTCCTTGAGGAGCAAACTTGTGAAAAGCAACCTCTCTAATTTCTGCACCAGATTTTAACGCTGCATTAACAAATGTTTTTTCAATGTAATCCATATCATTTAGCTTATCAAAATCGCAACCCCATAATTCTGAGATTACGTGTCTACCCATTGTTTCCATATTCATGGATCCCCCTTTAACTATTTTTTCACATGAATTCTTCGCTTAATGGTATATGTGTAACTACCACGGGGGAAAGTTAGTCCAAAGAGGTCCTAACCCTTTAAGTAGCCGTAACAACCTTGGCTTTGATAAGAAGTTCACGAAAAATAGTATACTTTGTTTGTATTTGTTTTGCAACAAACTTTTTCAAAAAAAGTTTGTTGCGAGTTAAAGGGTGGGTATTTATTTTGCCATGATTGGGTAATACGCTATTTACTTTTTCCTATTCCTCTTCTATTATCCACTAAACTCTTGAGTAACATATCGAACCATTTAAACCTCTAGTAAATTTGTCATTTTTTCAGCTACGTATTTTGTCAGTTCTGTAACTCTACACGAATAACCCCATTCATTGTCATACCATGCTAACACTTTCACTTTATGACCTTCAATTACGATTGTAGAGAGTCCATCAATAATTGCTGAGTAAGGATTTGTATTATAATCAATTGATACTAATGGTTCATTCGAATAATCGAGAATGCCTTTTAATGGTCCTTTAGCTGCTTCTTTAAAAGTTTCGTTTATTTCTTCAACTGTCACTTTCTTCTCAACATCTACAACTAAATCGACTAACGATACATTTGGTGTTGGAACTCGTAATGCCATGCCGTGAAGCTTCCCTTTAAGGTGTGGCAATACCAGTGAAAGAGCCTTCGCAGCACCTGTTGTTGTTGGAATAATCGACTGTCCACAAGCTCTAGCTCTTCGTAAATCCTTATGTGGGTTATCAATATTTTTTTGATCATTTGTGTATGCATGAACAGTTGTCATTAAGCCATTTTTTATCTGAAATGATTCATCTAGAACTTTAACAACAGGAGCTAAACAGTTAGTTGTACATGAGGCATTTGAAATAATCGTATGATTTTCAGGATCATATTCTTTCTCATTAACACCCATTACTATTGTAATATCTTCATTTTTTCCAGGTGCTGTTAAAATCACCTTCTTAGCTCCTGCTTCAACATGAAGCATCGCATTGTCTTTATGATTAAATTTCCCAGTCGCCTCAATGACAATATCAATACCTAAGCTTCCCCAAGGTAATTTTTTAGGATCACGCTCATTAATAAGCAAAACCTTGTTACCGTTTACAATTAAATGATCATCATAAGCAATCACTTCACCATCGAACTTGCCGTGATTTGTATCATATTTTATTAAGTGCGCCAGTGTTTCAGCTGGATAACTTGCGTTTATTGCCATTATATTAATTTCTTCATTGATTGCATTACGAAATACCATTCTTCCTATACGACCAAAACCATTTATTGCGATATTGGCTCTCATCATATTTCCCCCTTGTTATATGTGTTATACTAATTAACATTTTTATGTTTTTAGTATAACATATATGATATAAAAAGCGATATATATTATTGTATATTTTTATTTAAGGTTCTAATTTTTCATTAGAAAAACTTGCTCATCGCCAAGTCCTAATCGCGAAAGCCTTAGTTTTTCTTATACTATCTTCATTAGATATATATTCTGATAGTACAAAAAAAAAGAGACTATACTAGTCCCTTTACTTCAAACCAATTTTCTTAACAACTCATGTAATTGTGCTTCAGTTTCTTCAATTGAACCATTATTATTAATGATTTCATCCGAAAGCTTTATTTTTTCCTTTAAAGGCAGCTGTGAACGGATTCTCATCTTTGCATCAACTTCACTAAAGCCATTTCTCTCCATTAAACGTTTCAATTGTGTCTCTTCATCAACGTAAACGAGTATTGTTTTATCCACCATATAGGTTAATTTGCTCTCAAATAATAAAGGGATGTCTAACACAACTGACTTTGCATGTTGTTCTTTTTCTTCTTGTGTTTGTGTAAGCATTTCCTTCCGTACAGCTGGATGGACAATGTGATTTAGTTGCTCCCGTTTTTTTTCATCAGCAAAAATAAGTGTTCCTAGCTTTTCACGGTTAATTGTTTGGTCATCATGTAAAATCTCGTCTCCAAATGTATTCACAATTTGTTGATACGCAGGCTTTCCCACTTCAACTACCTCTCTGGCAATTTGGTCTGCGTCAATCACTCGAATTCCTTGTTTGCGAAACATATTAGATACTGTACTTTTCCCACTTGCTATTCCACCTGTTAAACCAATTACGACTGTCACAGTGACTTGCCCCCATTGTTTATCCCAATCTTAACGGGCAGTAAAACCCCACCTCAAGATTCAAGAAAAATAAAGAAGAGACGTAGGGGATAACTGCCCATAAAGATCCGATAAGTTTCGCTAACCATCAGTGGGGGATGAAGAAAAACCCCACTGATGGAAGTCTCACTTTATAGTTTCCATAATCCTATCATAATTAGAATGATCCCAGGTAGGCAAGAAAATTTATCCATCCAGTCAAATTTTGAAAAAACATAACCAGATTTGATTCCAACAGCAACAAACAATGAGCTCATACACGCTACTAAGATACTCATGATGACAGGAGAGTAACCTAATAGAGCTGCACCTATTCCAGCCCCAAAGGCATCTAAAGATAAAGCGACACCAAGTAAAAATGCTTCAATTCCAGTTATAGTCCCTGACTTATCAATATCTGCGGACATAGGTTTCCTAAGAATATTGATGACAATCCCAAGTGTTTTTATTTCAAAATTAATCAATGTTTTTTCTGTTTCTTCCTCTGACAATTCTTTTGCAGGTCTGAAAAATTGATATAACACCCATGCACCTATTAGTACCAGAATGAATCCACCAAGTCTTTCTGTAATATAGATTGGGAAAATTCTTGTCATAAAATCGCCAACTAACATAGCAACTAACAGTGTTACAGCAGAACAGCAAGCAATAATAAAAATTGACTTTAATGGAATGCTCATTTTTCTCATCCCATACGTAAAGCCTACTGAAAAGCTATCTAAGCTTACTGCGAACGCTAATAATAGTAGTGATGCATATTGAAACATAAAGCCTAGCCCCTTCCTTCTGATTGCTAACATAGTGTATGATATTCGCCTATATAGTGTTAAAGAAGGATGAAAAATTTTATCGGGCACTTTAAGAAAAGCGAAAGCACCTTGTTCAGCCTCATGAATAGAAGGCGTTCATTGCCTTCAATTCATGTGTGGTTAGACTCTAGAGGCAGTTACGAACGTGACGTTAATCGCTGTAACTGCACTTGCACGTCCTGCGCGATCTGAGGCTAGGCATCCGACTTTTCACAAAGTCGGACTGCTGGAGCTAGACATAAATACTAAGTACAAAAACCTTTTCCTATCTAATCCTACAAAAAAAAGGCAAAAAACACATGAAGTGCTTTTTACCTCTCCCACTTAGATTACAGTTGTTACTTCTGACAATTCTCACAAAAATGCGTTCCTCGCCCGCCAACAACAGATTTTGTTAAGATGGTTCCACATATTTTACATGGTTCACTTGTTCTTCCATATACAAATAATTGGAGTTGGAACATTCCGATTTCACCTTGTGTATTCACATATGAACGAACAGTGCTTCCTCCTTTTGCTACAGCTTCTTCAAGAGTTGCAATAATTTCTTTATGCAATCGTTCATATTCTTCTGATGTTAATTGACTGGCAATGCGCTCAGGTTTTATGCCTGCTCGAAATAATGTTTCATCTACATATATATTTCCAAGGCCAACTACAACTGTTTGATCTAATAACGCAGCTTTAATTTTTCGTGTTGTTTTATTTAAACGTTCACGTAAATATGCTACAGTAAATTCTTTAGAAAATGGCTCTGGTCCAAGATGTGATAATGGAAGCTCGTTTTCTTCTTCCCCTTTTTTAAATAAGTGCATCGTACCAAACTTTCGTACATCTCTGTAACGTAATTCAGTTCCATCTGTGAAGGAAAAAATAATATGTGTATGACGGTCATATTCCTCTTCAAGCTGAAACAAGCCGTATCGCCCTTCCATTCGTAAATGGGAGACAAGGACATAATCGTCGAGGATAAATTTTAAAAACTTTCCGCGTCTTTTTACGTTATGAATGGTTTGTCCAATTAACGCATCTTTAAATTGTTGACTATCATCTGGTTTTTTAATTATTTTCGGCCAATGAATCGTTACTTTTTGAATCTCTTTTTCCATAACAAGCTGAAGCAACGTTCGACGTACCGTTTCGACCTCTGGTAGTTCTGGCATACCATCACTTCCTTATAATCATGCATATAGCTTCTTTTATTTATTTTGCGTCATACCAAGATTCACCATAAGAGTAGTCGACCTTTAATGGTACATTTAACTCTACAGCATTCTCCATTACCTCGGGTACGATTTTTTCGAGGATTGCAATTTCATCTTTAGGTGCTTCAAAGATTAATTCATCGTGTACCTGTAATAATAATTTAGTTTGAACTTTTTCTTGCTTTAAACGCTCTGCCATATCAATCATAGCCTTTTTAATAATATCTGCTGCACTACCTTGAATTGGAGTATTCATTGCAGTTCTTTCTGCAAAGCTACGTAAATTGAAATTTCTGCTAGTGATTTCTGGAATATATCTTCTCCTATGAAGAAGTGTTTTCACATAACCTTTTTCTCTCGCATCCACGACGATATCATCCATATATTCTTGAACACCTACAAAGCTTTCCAAATATCGTTTTATAAATTCTCCTGCTTCCTTACGGGTAATTCCTAGGTTTTGTGAAAGACCATAATCACTAATGCCGTAGACAATTCCGAAGTTAACAGCCTTTGCTTGTCTTCTCATATTAGATGTAACATCTTCTTCTGCAACATGAAAAACATCCATTGCCGTTTTCGTATGAATATCTAAATCATTACGGAATGCATCTACTAAATTTTTATCATTTGCAATATGTGCCAAAACCCTTAGCTCTATTTGTGAATAATCAGCTGCAAAAATAACCCAATCTTTTTCTGATGGAACAAAGGCCTGGCGAATTTTTCGACCTTCCTCAAGTCTAATTGGTATATTTTGTAGGTTAGGATCAATCGAGCTAAGTCGTCCCGTTGTTGTTAACACCTGATTAAAACGTGTATGGATTTTATGTGTATCGTTATGAACAACCTTTAATAAGCCTTCTATATAGGTAGATTGCAGTTTCCCAAGCTGACGATAATGAAGAATTTCTCTTACTATTTCATGCTTGTCTTCAAGCTTCTCTAACACGTCTGCTGATGTTGAATAACCTGTCTTTGTCTTTTTAACAGCTGGTAATTTCAGTTTTTCAAATAAAATGACTCCTAGCTGTTTCGGAGAATTAATATTGAATGACTCTCCAGCATGGTCATAAATTTTCTCTTCGAGGATTTTTAATTGTTCAGCTAAATTTTTACCCATATCTTTTAATCGATCAACATCAACTTTAACACCCGTTGCTTCCATTTCAGCAAGTATAACAGAGAGTGGTAGCTCTAAATCATAAAATAATGATGTTTGATCATTTTGTTCTAGTAGCTCATCAAGCTTTTCTTTTAAAGCGAAGATTGCTTGTCCTTTTCGAACAAGATGCTCACTAAGCTTTTCCGCGTTAGGTATAGCACGTTTAGCTCCCTTTCCGTACACTAATTCATCAGATTGAACGACTGTTAATCCATTTGCTTTCGCTACACTTGCGACATCATCGAAAGTTTCAGAAGGATTTAAAAGATATGCAGCTATTAAGACATCAAATGTAACGCCTTTTAAAGAGATTCCTTTCCAGTTAAGTGCAACACTAGATTTCTTCCCATCATAAACAATCTTATGCTTCGTCTCATCCTCAGCCCATTTTTTAAATGCTTCTGATGATAATGCCACTTCCACAGGTATGTAATATTGACCGTTCTCATTTTTTATTGCGAAGCCGGTGATTTCTGCATTGTGATAACTTTCATCCAAAACCTCTACATATAATGCTGATTCGTCTGTTAAAACATCACTTGTTAGTTCTTTAACTTTTTCAAAGCTAATGTCTTCAATAACCTCTTCTTCTTGCACAACCTCTTCTCCAAGCTTTTCTAATAACGTGTTAAAGCCGAGCTCTTTAAAGATGGTAGTAACCTTTTTCACATCAAACCCTTCATAATGAGCATCGTTCACTGTTATTGTTAATGGTGCATTGCAGTCAATTGTTGCAAGCTTTTTACTCATAATCGCTTGTTCTCGATTTTCTTCAAGCTTTTCTTTAAGCTTTTTCCCGCTCACTTTATCTACGGAATCTAAGACATTTTCTAATGTAGTAAATTCTTTCAAAAGCTTAATTGCTGTTTTCTCTCCTACCCCAGGTACACCTGGGATATTGTCTGACGTATCACCCATTAGACCCTTCATATCAATAATTTGATCTGGGGTTAAGCCGTATTTTTCATTCACAAAGTCCGGGGTGTAGGAATCTACATCCGTAATTCCCTTTCGTGTGATATCAACTGTTATTTTGTCTGTTACTAACTGTGTTAAATCTTTATCCCCAGAGATTACCTTCACTTCATAGCCGTCCTGTTCAGCCTGTTTAGAAAGTGTTCCAATAATATCATCCGCTTCATAATTTTCAAGCTCATAACGTGAAACCTGATAGGCATCTAGAAGCTCTCTAATGAAAGGGAATTGCTCTGATAATTCTGGTGGTGTTTTTTGACGTCCACCTTTATACTCCTGAAATGTTTCATGTCTAAATGTTGTTTTCCCTGCATCGAACGCGACAAGAATATGTGATGGCTTTTCATCTTCTACTATTTTCATTAGGATCATTGTGAAGCCATAAATCGCATTTGTATGTACACCTTTATCATTATTTAATAACGGAAGAGCAAAAAACGCCCGATAGGCAATACTATTTCCATCAATTAAGACGATCTTCTTTGTCAATATTTCTTCCTCCACATCTATTAATATAGGCCTAAATACAGCCTAAGAATTCTTCACTTTCAAATAAGAAAGGCGCAAACGCCTTGTTCAGCCTCGGGCAAATAAGACGCTCATGAATAGAAGGTGTTCTTTACCTTCATTCATAAGTGGCTAGACCCTAGAGGCAGTTACAAACGCGACGTCCTGTCGCTGTAACTGCACTTGCACATCCTGTGCGATTTTAGGCAGCGGTGCTGGAGCTAGACATCGAAAAAAGAACCGCAATTTCCCTTCTATTCTATCACGACTCTAAATAGAAAGGAAAACCGTGGTCCTTTTATAGACTAGCATTTATGGGGACGGAACTACGCTAATTTATTGTAATAACCATCCATTTCAAAAATAAACGAAGTTAGCATCAATAACTAATTGCTTAGCTTGCTTCGTTCGCGCCTCTATACTTGAGTGGGCTTTTCGTAAAACTCTATCTTTCCTTCATTTTAAATGGTGACGAAATAACGTCATATTCGTTTTGTTAGATTCTATTGTGCTCCCTTAAGTAAGCTAGCATATGGAGAATCAAACGGAATAATGATAACTGTTTCTTCGTCAATTGTTTGTTTATAGGATTGCAGAGTTCGATACAGCTCATAAAATTCAGGATCCTTCGAATAGGCAGTGTTATATAATTTAGCTGCTTCCTTTTCACCTTCACTTCGGATAACCTCTGCGTCAGCTTTAGCTTTTGCTAGCATCTCTTTTACTTCTCTGTCTGTATTAGCAATAATTCTATTTTTTTCTGCATCACCTTTCGATAAATATCCTTGAGCTGTTGATTCACGTTCTGAGATCATTCTCGTAAAAACAGACAGTTCATTTTCTGATGGTAAATCAGTTCGTTTCATTCGAACATCTGTCACGACAATACCGTAGCCGTCTTTTGCTAATAAATCATTCACGATATCTGTGACCTTGTCATTTATACTTCCTCTTGATGATTTCTCATCATTGATAATTTCATCGTAATTTAACTGACCTAGTTCAGAACGAACAGTTGAAAAGACAAACTCAGCCATTTTGGTTTCAGCGTTTACAATCGTCCGTGCACTTGAAATCATCTTTTTTGGATCTTCTATTCTCCATACCGTGTAATTATCAATAATTAATCGCTTTTTATCCTTTGTATTAATTTCAGCCTCTTGAACATTATATGTCATTTGATATTTCGGTAGCGTTGTAACAGATTGTATGAAAGGAATTTTATAATTTAAACCGGGTTCTTCAATAATTCGAACAATCTCACCAAATTGACGAACAACTTTATACTCATTTTCCTTTACAATAAACAAATTTGTTAATACAAGTACAAGTAATAAGATCGTGACAATAAGAATGATCCCGCCGCGCAGGTAACCTTTAAATGAAAATGCTGGCTTTTTTTCTTCCATGTTCACTACGTTATCATTGCCCATTTGTTTCACTTCCTTCCGGTTCCACTGGTGCTACAGGCTTTGTTGCGGCATCCTTGATCGGTAAATACTTCATTGTATTTCCATTATCCTCCATAATATAAATCTCTGCATTAGGGAGGACTTGATCGATCGTTTCTAATACTAGACGATTTTGCGTAATGTCTTTAGCATTTTTGTATTCATTATAGATTGCGTTGAACTGTGCTACATCACCACGAGCTTCCTCCATCCGTGCTGCTTTATCTCCTTCTGCTGCAGACATGATGGCGTCCTTCTCCCCCTGTGCTTCCTCTGTACGTTTGTTTCGATATTTATTCGCTTCGTTTTTTCTAGTATTCATCGTTTCGCGAGCATCCGTAACATTGGTAAATGCTTTTCTAACCTCTTCATTAGGAAGATCAACATCCTGTAATTTAACTGCTAAAATTGTAATCCCAATATCATAATCTCCTACAAGTGTTGATAATAGTTCTTGTACTTGTTTTTCAATTTCAACCTTACCAGATGTTAAAGCATTATCAATTGTTGAACTACCAATGATGCTTCTTAAGCTTGCACTTGTTGCATCCTCTAACATTTCTCTAGGATTTTCTGCATTAAATAAGTATTTATCAGGCTCTGTGATTTTCCACTGTACGACCATATCAGCTAATACAATATTTTCATCACCTGTAATCATTTTTGTTTCTTTAGGAAAATCCTTTACGTCACCATCTTCAGATTCTTTATATCCAAACTGTAAGCTGAATGTTTCCTTAGAAAGAACCTCTACGGACTGAATCGGCCATGGATATTTAAAATGAAGTCCTGGTTCACTAATGCCTTCCTCTACCTCTCCAAGGGTAATCATTACGGCTTGCTCAGACTCATCAACGGTAAACCACGAAGTAAAAGCAACAATGGCTAAAATAGCAATTATAAAAGTAAAACCGATGATGGTAAAAACTTTTTTCATGCTTAACATCAAATCCCCTACCTTCTATTGAACTCTACACACTTATTATGTAATTGTTCAATTTTTTTTCTACCTATAATACGGATGTGTTACAAAAAGGTTTCAGCTTCATTTCATAATTATAGAATTCTTCTCTTTATATTCGGATATAACCTCTTTTATGTGAAACGGAAGGATGATTATTGGAGTTAGTGAGGATGAATATGGTTTTCTTACAAAAATAAAAAAAGGGACGAGAGCTTTACGCTCTCGTCCAAAAGATTGGCTCCTTGGATGAAGGGGTTTTCACTTAGTATCATATCAACTTTATATTAAGGAAGAATAAACTTGATGTAAATTAATTGTAAAGTATGTCAAATCACACTAAATTTTTCTTTTTCGTGTTAATGGGGACCCGCTTGATACTTTTTATATAGCTTTACAGTAAAAGTAGTCCCTTCTCCGATTTTACTTGAAACATTTATTTGACCCTTATGTGCTTCAACTAAATGTTTTACGATTGCCAATCCTAACCCAGTTCCACCAGAGTTTCGACTTCTTGCTCGATCAACTCGGTAAAAGCGTTCAAAGATTCTCGGTATCTCTTCTGTCTTAATACCAATTCCTGTGTCTGACACAGTTACGAGGACGTATTGATCATGCCTTTCTACTTTAACAAGTACAGTTCCACCCTTTGGAGTATAGGTTAATGCATTATTTATTAAGTTAATGAAGATTTGCTTTAGGCGATATAAGTCACCTTCTATAAATAATAATCCATCAGGAAGGGCAACCGATAATTCCACTTCCTTCTCCTTTGATTTTCCTTGAAGTATGATCTCAATATCCTCTAAAATTTCTCTTATATCACATGCCTGTATTGACAATTGAAAGCCTTGCTGTTCAATTTTAGATAAATCGAGCAAATCTTGTATTAATGACTGTAAACGATCACTTTCCTTAAGGATAATTGATAAAAAATACTCTGCTGTTTGTTGGTCACTAAGAGCTCCATCTAAAAGCGTTTCACTAAATCCCTTTATCGAAGTAATTGGTGTTTTTAATTCATGAGATACATTTGCAACAAAATCTTTTCTCATTTGCTCCAGCTTTTTTAATTCAGTTATATCATGAAAAACAAGTACAATACCTTTCCACTCATCATTTGTTCCAATAATCGGAGCACCATACACCTCAAAGTGCCTACGTTCTATTTTCAGCGGTAAGTGCAGCTGTTTTCGAACCTTTACCTCAGTCATAAAAATTTCTTCTACAATTTCAATAATCTCTTGATGTGTGAATGCATCATAATATAATTGATAAAGAAATTTAGCAGAGTCTACCTCAAAAAGCTCTTTATACGCACGATTGACTAAATTAATATATCCGCGTCCATCGATTAAGATTAATCCACTTCCCATGTTTTCAATTAATGTTTGGAGGCGATCCTGCTGCATTTCCTGTGCTCTTGTCATATCCTGAAGATTTCTTGCAAGGATATTAATAGACTGACTAAGCATTCCAGTTTCATCTAAATGATCTTCATATGTACGAGCCTTATAATTCCCCTTTGCAAGCTCCATCGCTACCTTTGTAGCTGATTCAATAGGTCGAGTATATTGCCCGATAATTCTAATCCCTAATAATAAGATAATGATAAATGCTAAACCCAAACTAACAACTAAAATACCCCACATTTGTTGATTCACTTTATTTAATAAATCAACTGATGTGTAAACAAGGATGATTCCTTTATAAGATTTACCCTCTATAATTGGTAACCCATAGTATGCTAGTTTTTCTTTTTGATCAGTAATATAGTAACCATCTTTCTTGTCTTTCATTATCGGAAGCACGTTTTCAATCATATGGTTATGATTATGCTTATTCGTCACTTCGCCTGCATCATAAATAACCTGATCGTCTTCATTCAAAATCGTAATATGTGATTTAAAGGACTTGCTTATATCAAGGACAAGACTTGACACATCTTTGTTGGTTAGACCTTTCTCAACTATTAATGATTTGGTTAAACTAGCTTCTCGTTCCATACTCTCTATAAACGAATTAATATAATAGCTATTAAAAATTTGTCCAAGCATTAACCCTAAACCAACAAGGACAGTTGTTATTAAGGTAATTAACGCAAAAAGTAATCGTGAACGAAATCTATTCATTCATCTTTGGCTCCTCAAGCTTATACCCTAATCCTCTTATGGTTTTAATGTAGAGAGGTTTTTTGGTGTTTCTTTCAATCTTTTCACGTAAATGACTAATATGAACATCAACGATTCTTGTATCTCCCGCAAAGTCATAATTCCAAACAGCACTAAGAAGCTGATCACGTGTGAGTACGCGCCCTTTATGTTTAGCTAAATAAACGAGTAGCTCAAATTCTTTAGGCGTTAAGTCTAAACGTTCTTTGCCATAGTAAGCTTCATAGTGTTCAGGTAACACTTTCAAGTCACCAATCATAACTTGTTCTGATTCATCCGGATCCTTAATCTCAGATTCTAAATGTGATTGTGTTCTTCTAAGAATGGCCTTTACTCTTGCTACTACCTCTCTTGGACTAAATGGTTTAGTCATATAATCATCAGCACCAAGTTCAAGCCCTAACACTTTGTCGAATTCATCATCTTTTGCAGTAAGCATTAAAATAGGCACCATAATTTTTCTTTGACGAAGCTGCTTACACACTTCAATACCATCCATTTTAGGCAACATAAGATCAAGTACAAGTAAATCTGGTTCTTTATTGATACAGCTCTGAAATCCCTCTTCTCCGTCCATTGCTGTTGTTACACTAAAACCTGCTTGTTCTAAATTATACTGTAGCAACGTTGATATAGATTGCTCGTCATCTACTACTAATATTTTCTTACTCATATAAACCTCCAAGATCGTATTCCCCTTCAAATGGACCCAATCTCTTTTTCATTATTTTATTATAAATAAAATTATCTCTGTCTTATTATATCTATTCTAGCGAAAACTAGTGAAAAAGGGTAACATTTGCTTAAATAAAAATAAAATCTGTTTTTGGGTTAATACTTTGATTTCGTAAAGCATTAAAAAAACTGGCTCAAATTGAGTCAGTTTAATTTATATTTAATTTTCAAACTGGCTATATGATGATCAGAAATTATCTAAAGCTTTACCTTCTATTGGCGTTAATTTACATGGTGGGCAAACAGTTACCTTGCCTTCCAAAACAACTTCCTCTTCTGCATTAACTGCGTGAACATCAACCACGATTTTATTTTCAGAAACTAATATATCACTGACTTCGAATAGGAATTGTACGATACTATAATGATAAAGTGGCTTAAGGAAAGTCAATTCCTGTTTAACAATATGACTACCAGGTCCAGGTAAATATTTTGAAACTGCAGAAGTAATAATTCCAGTTAGCAATAAACTAGGAACAAGCGGTTTTTCATATGGAGTTTGGGATGCATAATCATGCTGTATGTAGAGTGGATTTGCGTCATTTGTTAATCCAAGATAAAGCAATAAATCTTTATCCTCAATTTTTTCCGTTAATGATAATTTTTCTCCAATAGTAATTTCTTCAATATGCCTACCAAGTTTTCGCTTTTTACCAAGGAGCATCTTTGCACCACCTTTTTTAAATTGAAGCGATTATTCGTATAAGAAACGTATTGGTCAGCCTCGAGCAAATAAGACGCTCAAGAATAGAAGGCGTTCTTTGCTTTTAATTCATTAGTGGCTTATCACCTTCTAGGTAGTTACGAAAGCGACGTTAATCGCTGTAACCGCACTTGCACGTCCTGTGCTTTGGGGCTAGCAGTCCGACTTTTCACAAAGTCGGACTACTGGAGTTAGACACCAAAACTAAGTATAAAACTTATACTTTCTTTACTTTTAAAAAAAGAAAATTGAGGAAATCCCCAACTTTCTTTTTATCATCATATTAATCACGTAATACCGATAGGGAAATTACCCTTACGCTAATACCTTCATTACATTTTTAACTGAATCCGCAGATTTTTGAAGAGCTGCTTTTTCATCTTCTGTTAGGTCAAGCTCAATGATTTTCTCTAAGCCATTGCCGCCAAGAACAGTTGGAACACCTAAATAAATGCCGTCAAAACCATATTCGCCCTCTAAGTATACAATCGTTGGTAGCACACGACGTTGGTCTTTTAAGATTGCCTCAACCATTTCTACTAAAGAAGCAGCTGGTGCATAGTATGCACTTCCGTTTCCAAGTAGGTTAACGATCTCTCCGCCACCCTTACGAGTTCTTTCAACAATTGCATCTAAACGATCCTTCGGAATTAACGTTTCTAACGGAATACCACCTGCATATGAATAACGTACAAGAGGTACCATGTCATCACCATGTCCACCTAAAACAAATCCTGTTACATCTTTAACAGAAAGATTTAGCTCTTGTGCAACAAATGTACGGAAACGAGCTGAATCAAGCACACCTGATTGTCCAATGACACGATTCTTAGGGAAACCAGACTCTTTGAATACTGTGTATGTCATTGCATCAACAGGGTTTGTTAAAACAATAATTGTACACTCAGGAGAATATTTAACAATTTCCTGTGTAACACTTTTCATAATACCAGCATTTGTAGCTACTAGGTCATCACGGCTCATACCAGGCTTTCTAGCAATACCAGCAGTAATTACTACGATATCTGAATTTGCTGTATCTTCATAGTTTGATGTACCAATAATATTTGCATCAAACCCTTGTACAGGACTTGCTTCTAACATATCTAAAGCTTTACCTTTAGTAGGATTTTCCATTTGAGGAATATCTACTAATACTACATCCGAAAGTTCTTTTTGCCCCAATAGAAAAGCTGTTGTTGCTCCAGTAAAACCACTACCAATAACAGAAACCTTTTTACGCTTAATTGCCATTTATACCATCCCCTTAATATGTATAGGTTTGGAATTGGGGTCTGTTTATTAACGGCAAGCCGAAAGCACATCATTTAATATAGTACCTTTCATGCTTTCCCAATAGAACAGACTCCAATTCAACTAGCCTAAAATAAGCTGTTATCAATAAAAAGACTATAGGTTATATTTTTAAGAAAAAAAATAGTATAAGTTTTATACTCAGTTTTCTTGTCTAGCTCCAGCGCCGTTGCTCCGAAGCACAGGATGTGCAAGTGCAGACAATGCGACAGGACGTCGCGCTTTTGACTGCCTCGAGTCATAAGCCACTCATGAATTGAAGGTAAAGAATACCTGCTATTCATGAGCGTCTTATGCTTGTCGGAGCTGATCAAGGCGCTTACTCTTTTCTAATTAACCCATGTTTTTAATAAGCTCATCACCGAATTCAGAGCATTTTACTTCTGTAGCTCCATCCATTAAACGGGCAAAGTCATATGTTACAACTTTAGAAGCAATTGTTTTTTCAACTGAATTCATAATTAGTTCTGCTGCTTCAGTCCATCCTAAATGTTCAAGCATTAGGACACCAGAAAGAAGTACTGAAGATGGATTTACTTTGTCAAGACCAGCATATTTTGGTGCAGTACCGTGAGTAGCTTCAAAGATTGCATGTCCTGTTTCATAGTTAATGTTTGCTCCTGGAGCAATACCGATTCCGCCAACTTGTGCAGCAAGTGCATCAGAAATATAATCTCCGTTTAAGTTCATCGTTGCAACAACGTCAAACTCACGAGGACGAGTTAAGATTTGTTGTAAGAAGATATCAGCAATAGAATCTTTTACAATAATTTTACCTGCTGCTTCTGCATCAGCTTGTGCTTTGTTTGCAGCTTCTTTTCCTTCATTTTCTACTAGACGATCATATTCTGCCCAAGTAAATACTTTATCACCGAATTCTTTTTCTGCAAGCTCATAACCCCAGCTTTTGAAGGCACCTTCAGTGAATTTCATGATGTTACCTTTATGAACAAGTGTAACTGACTTACGGCCATGCTCAATTGCATAATTGATTGCAGCTCTTACAAGACGGCTTGTACCCTCTTCAGAAACTGGTTTGATACCAATACCAGATGTCTCTGGGAAACGGATTTTATTAACACCTAATTCATTTTTCAAGAAGTTGATTAATTTTTCTACTTCTTCAGAACCTTGTGCATACTCAATACCAGCATAAATATCTTCAGTGTTTTCACGGAAGATAACCATGTCTGTGTCTTCTGGACGCTTAACCGGTGAAGGTACACCTTGGAAATAACGTACAGGACGTAAGCAAGTAAACAAATCTAATTCTTGACGAAGAGCAACATTTAGTGAACGAATTCCACCACCAATAGGTGTTGTTAAAGGTCCTTTAATAGCAATTAAGTATTCACGAATTACATCAAGTGTTTCAGTTGGTAACCATTCACCAGTTTGGTTAAATGCTTTTTCACCAGCTAGCACTTCTTTCCAAACGATTCCTTTTTCACCATTGTATGCTTTTTCAACAGCTGCTTCTAAAACACGTGATGAAGAAGCCCAAATATCTGGACCAATTCCGTCTCCTTCAATAAATGGGATAACTGGATTGTTTGGTACGTTTAATACTCCATTAGTAACTGTAATTTTTTCACCTTGTGTCAAAAAAATAACCTCCCAGATTATGTAATATCTTTTATCTATCCTAAGGATAAATATGCACAATATTAAGTATAGTAGTTTTTAAACTTTTTTGCAGAGAATTACATGTTATTTTTACTTTTTTATTAAGAAAAGCGTAAGCGCCTTTGTCAGCCTATGGCAAATCAGACGCTTGTGAATAGAAGGTGTTCTTTACCTTCATAAGTGGCTAGACCCTAAAGGCAGTTACGAACGCGACGTCTGTCGCTGTAACTGCACTTGCACGTCACAAAATAAATATAACTTTCTAATCTTGAAAGATCACAATTCCACACAGCAATCCTCCCGATCTTGCAGGGAGGATCACATGCGATGGAATAGAGATCTATTTATACCATTTCCAATTTATGAATTATTAACCACGTTGCTCTAGTGGTACATAAGTTTGCATGTCAGGTCCAATATATTCAGCACGTGGACGGATTAAACGGTTGTTGTCATATTGCTCTAAAATATGTGCTAACCATCCTGATACACGGCTTACTGCAAAAATTGGTGTGAACAAGTCATGATCAATACCTAAACTGTGGTACATAGATGCTGAATAGAAATCAACATTTGGTGGTAATGGCTTTTGGGATGTAACTAGTTCTTCAACCTTTAAAGATATTTCATACCATTTTGGCTCACCAGTTAATATCGAAAGCTTTTCAGACATCTTCTTTAAGTGTTTAGCTCTTGGGTCTCCTTGACGATATACACGGTGTCCAAAGCCCATGATCTTTTCTTTGTTAGCTAATTTTTCATTAATGTAGCTTTCCGCATTTTCTACTTCTCCAATTTCAGAAAGCATTTTCATTACAGCTTCATTTGCTCCGCCATGTAAAGGTCCTTTTAAAGCGCCAATTGCTGCTGTTACACCTGAATAAACATCAGATAGTGTTGCAACACATACACGTGCAGTAAACGTTGATGCATTTAATTCATGATCGGCATGTAAAACTAGTGCTTTGTTAACCGCCTCAACTGCTACTTCGTTTGGTTCTTCTCCCGATAATGTATACAGGAAGTTAGCAGCCATAGATAAGTCAGTTCTAGGTTCGACTGGCTCTAATCCTTTACGGATGCGTGCAAAAGTTGTTACGACTATTGGAAGCTGTGCTTGTAGACGGATTGCTTTTCTATAATTAGCTTCTGTATCCATCACATCTGCTTCTTCATCAAATAAGCCAAGTAATGATACAGCTGTTCGAAGAGCTGCCATTGGGTGCACATTGTTGATAGGATATGTTTTGAAGTGGGCAATGACTTGCTGTGGAATTTTTGCATTTTCCGCAAGTTGTTTCTTAATTTCATTTAGCTGTTCTGCATTTGGTAGCTTTCGGTGCCATAGTAAATATACCACTTCCTCAAAGCTAGCGTTATCTGCTAAGTCATCAATGTTAAAGCCCGCATATGTTAATGTGTCATCAATAATCGAACTTACAGATGAAGTAGTCGCTACGATTCCTTCAAGACCGCGTGTTGCTGTCATAAAAACCTCTCCTTTACCTTTTATTCCCATAATTCATCATAAAAAAGTTTAAATATGTAAGAAAGATATCCATGGAAACAGATACTTCTTTATAGTTTAAGCAAAGAATACGATAAAAATCTTAGATTTTTATTCGAGTGCTAGTAACCAAATGATCTTTCTTTTAAACTTTTAGACGATTGAGCGTTTGCTCACATGCAAGCATAGAAAAAAAGAAAATGCTTACATTTTAAATTTAGAGAATAGTCAATTTGATCTTATTTTCGTTAGTGACCTTTTTATGTAGGCATTATAAATGAACCTATCCCTATTATAAACAATTATCAGACTTTTGTGAATGAAAACGACTCAATCAACTAAAAATTTGTTAGAAAAATGTTTTTTTAGGAATTTTGTCATTTCATACTACCTTACTACTATAACCATAACATAATATTGTTATAGTAGTGTACATTTCTAATGAATTTATTTGCTGATTTTTATGTAGTAAGGATGGAAAAACAACCCTTCCATTTCATTTATCGTTCTAAAATTAAGTACTAAAGAGCTTCACAATCTGCATTGCAATATAAGCTATACCTGCTCCTATTAGAGGACCAACAGCAACTCCATTAAACAGAGATACTGCTAAAATCGTTCCAAAAACAAGGGCCGTTGTAATATGGGGATCTTCAGTTAAAAGAGTTAAACCATTCTTAGCAATTAATGCCACGGCAATACCAGCACCTAAAGCAATCCATGCATATGCAGATTTTACTGCATCTAAAAGCTGCTTAAATCCAATATCACCTGTTGCTATTGGAACGAGTACTGCAATTGTGATAATAGTTACTCCCCAGTTAATTCCTTTAGATCCGATCGTTGGTAGTAACTTTAAGTCTAAACCGATTAGTTTAATGATAATTAGACATGAAACAGCGATGATTAATGATTGATTTTTCGCAAGCAACCCGATACCTAGCAATATGATTAAAAATAACATTGGTTGACTGAACATGTTGTAAACCTCCAAACATACATATTCTTTTTAAACTAATCCTTAATGCTTCTCATATATATTAAATACGATAATTGTGAGTTTCCTTACATTAGAAAAACTTGACTTGTCGCCAAGTCCTAATGGCCGATAGCCTTAGTTTTTCTTATACTATCATCCTTAGATCTAAATTCTGATAGTATAAACAGGCTTACTTAGTAATAAACATGCTATATGACGTGAAACTTTGGGAGGAAGTCAAGTTGAGTTTGCACTATGTATATAGCATGCTAAGACTTTTATTAATTGTTGGTTTATTAATCCTAGGCATTTATATTTTTTATTATCTATCTACTTTGACCTACCCATTTATTATTGCGGTTTTCATCGCTCTGCTTATTAATCCAATCGTTAATGTTATGGAGAGAAAAGGCAAAATCCCTAGAGGAATTGCCGTTATTATCGCCATCATTCTTTTAATTTGTATAATTGCTGGCATCCTTATCCTTTTAGTAGCAGAAATTGTAACAGGCACAACGTATTTAGCAAAAGTTGTACCGGGACATTTAAACCTACTAGCAGTTTACATTGAAACATTTTTTGTGAATAAAATTATCCCCCTATATAATCAGTTAACTTATCTATTTAATACTCTTGAATCAAATCAACAACAATCTATTATCGTAAATATTCAAAATATAGGTGAGCAGGTTGCCTCAAGTGTTGGAAATTTCATTAAAAGCTTTTTAGAAAATATCCCTGTCATGATTAGTTGGCTCCCAAATGCGGCTACAGTTATTATTTTTTCATTATTAGCCACTTTTTTTATCAGCAAAGATTGGTATAAGTTTAAAACCACTCTTAAAACGATCCTACCTCAAAAAGCAAAAAAAAGTGGAAGAACTATTTTTGAAGAGCTAAAAAGAGCACTAATTGGATTTATATGTGCACAAGCAACACTAATATCGATTACGACGACAATTGTGCTAATTGGCTTACTTATTCTTCGAGTTGATTATGCAATCACAATCGCCTTGTTAATTGGGTTAGTTGATATCCTTCCCTATCTAGGTACAGGCTTGGTGTTTGTGCCTTGGATTATTTATTTAGCGTTTAGCGGCAGTCTTCCGCTTGCAATAGGACTTGGAGTTCTTTATCTCATTGTTTTAATTCAACGACAGGTCATGGAGCCGAAAGTACTTTCTTCAAGTATAGGATTAGATCCGCTTGCCACACTCGTCTCTCTTTTTATCGGATACAAGTTAATAGGGTTTTTAGGCCTTGTCGCTGGGCCAATTGCTTTAGTTATTTTAAGAACTTTGCATAGCGCAGGCGTGTACGAGGATTTGTGGAAGTTTATTGTTGGTAAAGGAAAATAGATCACTATAAAATTGTACTCAAATAAAGTCCGGCTGACTAGTTTGTGAGTCAGCCAATGTCATTTACCGAATAATTGTTATTTGATTTCTATCGATCATTTTACGAATAATCCTTAAAAGTATTGGCTTTATTAAGTTTCTACTTTTCGGAAATAACAATAAAATACCTGTTAGATCAGTTATAAATCCAGGTGATAGCAAAAGTAAGCCTCCAACTAAAATACATAGTCCATCAATAATCGCTTCACCGGGAATTTGTCCATATTGCATTTGTTGCTGTGCTTTTTTCAACGTTTCTATTCCCTGTTTTTTTGCAAGCCAAGCTCCAACAACACCAGTTAAAATGATCATTAAAACTGTTGGTATTACTCCAATTGTCTTTCCAGAAAAGAGTAAAACTCCAATTTCTAATGCCGGTATGACAATAATCAAAATCAATAATAACCTCATGCTTGCACCCCTTCAAAAAATCCAATGCTCAAAAAGCTAAAGTAGCTTCATTAAATTCTAGTATAAACTAACTACTATTTTATGCGAAAAAGGAACAAAAGCGCAAGCGCCTTGATCAGCCTCGGGCAAATAAGACGCTCAAGAATAAAAGGTTTTCTTTACCTTCAATTCTTGAGCGTGCCCTAGAGGCAGTCAATAAAGCGACGGCCTCATCTCTTGCCTGCACTTTCACGTCCTGTGCTTCTGAGACCACGGCGCTTGATGAAGTGCACTTATCCACAGTCCTAGAATTTTATAATTTCCTTGTAAACGATAAAAAAGAGAAGGGATTGCCCCTTCTCTGAATATATAAGAACATAAACTTTTATTTATTAAAGGACGCTTGCATGACCTTGGTAAATAACTCCACGGACAGCATCAACTGTAATATCTTGACCATCCTTTAATAGGGTTGTTGCACCTTCTACTCCTACAATAACAGGAATTCCCAGGCTCAATCCAACAACTGCTGCATGACTAGTTAATCCACCTTCTTCTGTGATAAGGGCAGAAGCTTGCTCAAGTGCAGGCATCATATCGCGGTCTGTACCTTGAGCAACAAGGATAGCTCCTTTAGTCATTTTTGCTTGAGCGTCTTTAGCTGTGCTTGCAACAACGACTTTACCGAAAGCGGATCTTCGTCCAATTCCTTGTCCTTTCGCAAGTACATCACCAATTACATGTACTTTCATTAAGTTAGTTGTTCCAGCTTCACCAACTGGCACACCTGCTGTTATAACAACTAAGTCACCATGTGTTACTAGTCCACTGTTTATCGCTTCAATCACTGAATTATCAAGCATTTCATCCGTAGAAGTTGAATGGTTACCACTTCTTGGATACACTCCCCAAACAAGAGCTAACTTACGTGAAAAAGAATCAGATATTGTCACAGCCACAATCGGAGCTTTAGGACGATATTTTGAAATCATTCTTGCAGTATGTCCACTCTCAGTTGGCGTAACAATTGCTTTTACCCCTAAATTCAATGCAGTATATGCAGTAGATTGACCAATTGCATCGGTAATTGTAGTACCTACTTGAGCACTGCGCTCTGAAAGAATTTTCTTGAAATCTAAAGCTTGTTCAGCTCTTGAAGCTATGTTATGCATCGTTTTAACCGCTTCAACTGGATATATACCAGCAGCCGTTTCACCAGAAAGCATGATTGCATCTGTACCATCAAAAATTGCATTTGCTACGTCACTTGCTTCTGCGCGTGTTGGTCTTGGATTACGTTGCATGCTATCAAGCATTTGTGTTGCTGTAATAACAGGCTTTCCTAATGCATTACATTTTCTTATTAAATCCTTTTGAACTAATGGTACCTCTTCAGCAGGAATTTCAACTCCTAAGTCACCACGAGCAACCATCAATCCATCGGAAACTTCAAGAATTTCGTCGATATTGTCCACGCCTTCTTGGTTCTCAATTTTAGGGATGATTTGAATGTGACTAGCCTTGTGTTCTTCAAGTAATTCACGAATTTCAAGAACATCTGATGCGCGTCGAACAAATGAAGCAGCAATAAAGTCAACATCTTGCTCAATACCAAATACGATATCTTTCGCATCTTTTTCCGTAATACCAGGAAGCTTAACGCTTACACCAGGTACGTTTACGCCCTTTTTATTTTTCAAGGTACCACTATTTTTAATTTTAGTTTTAATTTCAGCTTTTGAATGGTCTAAACCGATTACTTCAAGCTCAATAAGGCCATCATCTAATAAGATGGTTGAACCGATATGTACATCGTCAATTAAGCCTTCATATGTTACAGAGAATTTTTCCAATGTACCAACAACTTCTGTCATAGAAATGATAATTTCATTTCCCGCTTCAAGCTCAATCGCGCCATTTTCCATTGTATTGGTACGAATTTCAGGACCTTTCGTATCCAACAGGATTGCAACATTTTTATTTAATTTTGCAGATGCTTCTCTAATATTTTTAATTCTCGCACCATGTTCCTCAAAATCCCCATGAGAAAAATTCAAGCGAGAAACATTCATTCCTGCTTCCATTAACTCTGTTAATTTTTCAATTGATTCACTAGCTGGTCCTATAGTACATACAATCTTAGTTTTACGCATTTACGTTTCCTCCTACCATTTTTGTGGAAAAAGGGACATAACTCCATTAAAAAAAGTTAGTTGTACCCTAATTCCACATATCCTATGGTTTTTTTTTATCCTGAAAACTTGCTAATTCCCCTCGTTTTCCCTATCAGGTTAGTCACGTTCAATAACTAGTCATGTTTGTGTATGAAAACGATCCCAACCATTGCCTTATATTGATAACTCTTTTGATAAGCGGTACATATCATTGTCAATTGTATGTGGTCGATCTAATATCTCTAGAATGTCATGATGAACAAGCTCATTCTTTTGAATACCAACACAACGGCCGCCTTTTCCTTCTAGAAGTAATTCTACAGCAAATGCTCCTAATCTGCTTGCTAATACACGGTCAGATGCAGATGGTGATCCCCCACGTTGAACATGACCTAAAACAGATACACGTGTTTCAAATGAAGTAGCTGCTTCAATTTGTTTAGCGAATTCTACTCCGCTTCCTACACCTTCTGCCACAATGATTATACTGTGTTTTTTGCCTCTCTCGTGACCACGCTTTAAACGTGCAACAATATTATCCATGTCATAATCAGCTTCTGGAATTAAAATTGTTTCTGCTCCACCAGCTAAACCAGACCATAATGCGAGATCACCAGCATGTCTTCCCATTACTTCGATTACATATGTACGTTCATGTGATGTAGCTGTATCACGAATTTTATCAATTGCATCAATTACTGTGTTAAGAGCAGTATCAAATCCAATTGTAAAATCTGTTCCAGGTATGTCATTGTCTATGGTGCCAGGTACGCCAACACATGGAAAGCCATGCTCTGTTAGCTTTTTAGCACCCATATAAGAGCCATCTCCACCAATAACAACTAACCCTTCAATTCCATGCTTCTTTAGTTGTTCAATACCCTTCTTTTGTCCTTCAATCGTCTTAAATTCGGGACATCTAGCAGAATATAACTTCGTACCGCCACGATGAATGATATCTCCAACAGATCCTAATTCTAATTTTTCAATCCTACCCTCAATTAATCCAGTATAACCATTATAAATACCATAAATTTCAACATTATGAAAAATTGCTTTTCGCACTACTGCTCGAACAGCAGCATTCATACCAGGAGCGTCTCCACCACTAGTTAGGACACCAATTTTTTTCAAACTTCTTCACCCCACTATAAAAAATAGCAATATTGATTTAATTTAAAACTAACACGAAAGTAAAGTCAAAACAACAAAGGTGGAAAGCTCAACTTTTGTCGAATAACTTTTTTATGAGACTTTATCATTATACTATAAATTATCCTTTATTGTTTAATGAATTATTTAATTTTTCTAATAAAAAAAGAAAACGTGGACCTTTATGGCCACACGTTTTTTTATTTTACCCCAAGTAAGTCATTTGCAAACGTCACTTGTCCAATTCTTTTATATTTTTCATAACGGTGCTGAATAAGTTCTTCACTATTCATTGCTGTTAGACTTTTTAAAGAATCCATTAATACCTCTTCAATATACCCCGCTTGCATTGCTATATCTTTATGTGCTCCACCCTTTACTTCAGGGATAATTTCATCTACAACACCAAGTTCTTTTAGGTCTGGAGCTGTAATTTTCATTGTTTCTGCTGCCTTTTTTGCTAAAGCGGCATCCTTCCATAATAAAGCTGCAGCTCCTTCTGGTGAAATGACGGAATAAGTAGAGTTTTCTAACATATGAATGTAGTTACCTACTCCAAGAGCTAGGGCTCCTCCACTACCACCTTCACCAATGACAACACAAATAACTGGTACTGACAAACCAGCCATTTCAAACAAATTTTTAGCAATTGCTTCGCTTTGACCACGTTCTTCCGCAGCTTTTCCTGGGTAAGCACCTTTCGTATCAATAAAACAAACAATTGGGCGGTTAAATTTATCTGCTTGTTTCATCATTCTCAATGCCTTACGATACCCTTCTGGATGTGGCATTCCGAAATTTCTTCGAATGTTTTCTTTCGTATCCTTACCACGTTGATGTCCAATAACGGTAACAGGAAGACCTTTAAACTTTGCTATACCACTTACGATGGCATCATCGTCACCATAATAACGGTCACCATGACATTCAAAGAAATTAGTAAAAATATGTTCGATATAATCCAATGTAGTAGGTCTATTTGGATGCCTTGCAATTTGAACCCTGTCCCATGGTTTTATATTTGTATAAATGTCACTTTCTAGCTTTTCTAATCTAACTTCTAGCTTCTCAATTTCGGAGGATAGATCAACATCTGATTGACTTGTAAATTCTTTTAATTCACTGATTTTTTTTCTGAGCTCGATTACGGGCTTTTCAAATTCTAATTCACCTACCATGTTAATCCACCTCCTGATTGATGAATGTCAAGAATATTACTAAGTGTTTCCTTTAGCTCCTGACGGTCAATAACAGCATCTAACTGACCATGCTTTAATAAAAATTCTGCAGTTTGAAAGTCTTCAGGTAGCTCTTCTCTAATTGTTTGCTCGATAATTCTTCTACCTGCAAAACCAATAAGTGCACCTGGTTCTGCAAAATTATAATCACCTAATGAGGCGAAGCTTGCTGATACTCCACCTGTTGTAGGGTGTGTCATAACCGAAATAAATAAGCCTCCGTTTTCACTATACAGCTTGAGCGCAGAGCTTGTTTTTGCCATTTGCATTAAACTCAATACACCCTCTTGCATCCTTGCTCCACCAGAGGCAGTTAAAATAATAAAAGGTAAGTCATTTTCATTTGCCTTTTCAATTGCACGAGTAATCTTTTCTCCAACAACAGAACCCATACTTCCCATTATAAAGCTAGCATCCATGATAGCTACTATTGTTTTAAAGCCGTTTATCATACCTTCACCAGTAACAACTGCTTCATTTTGCTTTGTTTTTTGACGGTCTTTTTCTAATTTCTCTTCATAGCCTGGAAATTGTAAGGGATTTTTGGAGATCATGTCTATATCGTATTCAATAAAGCTATGCTCATCAAATAAGCTCTTAATACGTTCCTTTGCGTTCATCTGATGATGATAGCCACAATTCATACATACCTTGCTGTTTTTATTTAGTTCTTTTGTGTACATGATTTTTTTGCAACTTGGACATTTAATAACAATTCCTTCAGGAACATCCTGCTTTGCTTGCTCTGACGGAATTGAGGCATATTTCTTTTTCTTCGGCTTCGTAGGCTTCGTAAACAAATCTTTTAACAAAACGGTACCTCCCCTTTTTTAAAGCTGCTTCTCTACAAATCTTTTTTGAATTTGTTAACTAACTATGTTTCTCGTTACGTTCATCTTAAAAAACGAATAAGGATCGCTTCATTATGTGTCATTTATACTAATACTTTAACGAATGATAGACAAGCATGTTGTAGAAGCTTGTCAGTATCTATTCGACATTTTCCTTAAGGGATACCGCTTTATATGCAGCAAATACTTCATTTTGTTCCTTCTTTAATAAGGCAGTTACTAGTATTTCTAATTTTTCATTCGAAAAAACCTTCTCTTGACCGCTTTTGCAAATAAAGGTAACGTACTCATTTAACACATTCCAGATTCGATAAAGCAGGTTGTTGTTTGCTAGTTGTACAAGTTCTTTCATAAATTCATATCTCGTTATTGAATTTTTGTTTAGTTTATCTTCCAACAATTTAAGTTGTTCTTCATGATCGTTTTGTAAAATTAATTGCAATGCATTATATTCCAGAAGAGAATTCATTTCTATGATGTCATCAATTGTTTTTGAATCATCTAAAATAAAAGTTCCTAGCACTTCTATAAGATTATGCTCTCGAAAATCCTTGATAAATGTCCCTTCTCCTCTTCGCGTTTCGATCAACCCTAAAAGCTCAAGGGCACGTAAAGCTTCTCTTACCGAAGATCTACCAACCTTAAGCTTTTCTGCAAATTCTCTTTCTGAAGGGATCTTATCTCCATATGAAAGCTGTTTTTCTGCAATATACGCTCTAATATGACGAAGAATTTCTATATAAACTTTTGATTTTGTGGTTGTCAAAAACGAATCACTCACTTCTACTCAATAATAGCAAGCTGTCTCGTTTTTTCTGCAACTTCCTCTGGATCAACCTTTATTCTTGCCACACCCGTTTCCATTGCAGCTTTTGCAACTGCTGATGCAACTGCAGGGGCTACTCGAGAATCAAATGGAGCAGGAATAACATATTCTGAGCTTAATTCACTTTCTGAAACAAGTGATGCAATAGCCTCAACTGCAGCTATTTTCATTTTTTCATTAATGTGAGTTGCTCTAACATCTAAGGCTCCTCGGAAAATTCCAGGAAACGCTAGTACATTATTAACTTGGTTTGGAAAATCAGAACGACCTGTTCCAATAACCATTGCACCAGCTTCTTTTGCATCCTCTGGCATAATTTCAGGCACAGGATTTGCCATCGCAAAAATGATTGGGTTCGCGTTCATTGACTGAACCATGCCTTTTGTTAATGCACCTTCAGCAGAAACTCCGATAAACACATCTGCCTCTTTTATGACATCTGCAAGTGAGCCTTCCATTTGATCACGATTCGTAAACTTTGCTACCTCTGATTTTACATCGTTCATTCCATATAAACGATTTTCGAAGATAGCACCTTTCGTATCACACATAATAATATCTCTAACACCATAAGTATATAGCAACTTAATAATCGCTATCCCGGCTGCACCAGCACCATTAGCTACTACACGAATATTAGACATATTCTTCCCAACTAATTTTAATGCATTTACTAAACCTGCAACTGTAACAATTGCCGTGCCATGCTGATCATCATGGAAAATAGGAATATTCGTCTCCTTTTTTAGACGTTCTTCAATAACAAAGCAGTTCGGTGCAGCAATATCCTCTAGGTTTACTCCACCAAAGGTTGGTTCAAGAAGTTTAACGGTATTAACGATTTGATCTACATCTGTTGTATTTAAACAAATTGGAAATGCATCCACCCCTGCGAAGCTTTTAAAAAGAACAGCTTTTCCCTCCATTACAGGCAAAGCAGCTTCTGGTCCAATGTTTCCTAGACCTAATACTGCGGTTCCATCGGAAACAACTGCGACCATATTTCCTTTCATCGTATAATCATATACTTTGTTTACATCATCATAAATATCTTTACAAGGTTCAGCCACTCCAGGTGAATAGGCCAGACTTAAATCGTAAGCATTTTTAACAGGTACCTTTGATTTTAACTCTAGCTTTCCTTTATTAACACGGTGAATATGTAATGCTTCTTCTCGTAATGACATTATAAACATCCCCCTTGTAAAGTCCCTCAACATAGTGGTCAGACCACCTATAATCATTAATAAATGATAACATAATTCATTGGTTTGTAAAGTAGCACTTACGTTAGTTATTAAGTAACACATATTACATTCTATTCAATTACTTTTCTTCCTTAAGTCTTCAAGAGTACTAATCGACATATTCTGAGTTTATTAAGTTCACTCAGTAACGTTTTAGTACCGATTACTTAGTACAACATTATCTTTTCCTAGTAAGTTAATTAATACATCCTTACATTCTTTAGTTGGTGTAATAAAGTACTCTTTAGGAAGCTGGACCGTTCTTTTTTCATTTTCATAATAAAGAAATACAGGTGTTTCTCCATGAAAATCTTTAAGAATCTTCTTCATGTCCAAGAGAAGATGCTGTTCGACGGATCGTTTATCAATCTTTATAAAAAGTTTAGCTTGTTCATCACTACTAGGTAGATCCTCAGGCGATAGGACTCGTTGTATAATAAACTGTATTTTATCTTGACGTTTTTCTACTTTTCCTTCAAACAGGGAAACATTACCGATTGTCATCATTTCGCTGAATTTAGCATATATTTGTGGAAAGATGACAGCATCAATATCTCCGGTTTCATCACCTAGTCCTAAGAATGCCATAACCTCACCTTTTTTTGTACGGATCGTTCGTATGCTCACGATCATTGCACCAATTGAAGCTTTTTTTTCTAATCTAGAACTTGAATCTGAAATGGTAATTGCACCAGCCATTTGGAATTTTCTACGATTCAGTTCCACCGGATGACTAGAAAAATAAAAACCAAGTGATTCTTTTTCGAACTTTAATTTTTCCTCAATTTTGCACTGCTCTACCTCGATGTATTTAGGCTTAAGGGTAAACTCTTCTTCTATAAATAAGTCAAATTGATTTTCATCAGACGGTGTTAGTAGCTCAGCGTGCTCAATCGCTACATCTAAGCTAGCAAGTAGGGTTGCTCGATCCATCCCAAATTCATCCATTGCACCAGAAAAGATGAGGTGTTCCATTGTCCGGCGATTCATAACTTTCATTGACACCCGTATGCAAAAATCAAATAAGTCAGTAAATCGTTTCTTCTTACGGGCATGATAAATTTCCCTGATAGCTGCAATCCCTACATTTTTTATTGCCGCTAAACCATAACGAATACTTCCATTTTCTACCAAAAATGGGAATGCACTGTTATTTACTGAAGGAGGTAAGATTGATATTCCCTTCTGTTTTGCTTCACGTATATACTGTGAAACCTTTTCATCATTTCCACTAACGCTTGTTAAAAGTGCTGTCATAAAATAGAGTGGAAAATTAGCCTTTAGGTAGGCCAATTGGTAAGCAATCATACTGTATGCCACAGCATGACTTCTATTAAAGCCATAATTAGCGAATTTCACAATTAAATCGTACATATTATTCGCTATTTGTTCATTGTAACCATTTGCTTTACAGCCTTTTACAAAATGCTCCCGTTCTTCATCAAGTACTTCTTTCTTTTTCTTACCAACTGCTCTTCTTAACAAATCAGCTTCACCTAAGGAAAAGCCAGCAATTGTTGAAGCAATTTCCATGATTTGTTCTTGGTACACAATTACACCAAAGGTTGTATGTAAGATGGGCTCAAGAGCTGGGTGCAAGTATTGTACAGGGCTTTGCTTATGTTTTCTTTCAATATACAGAGGGATATTCTCCATTGGACCGGGACGATACAATGCATTTACTGCAACGATATCTTCAAGGCTCGTTGGTATAAGACGTTTTAATACACTTCTCATTCCTTCAGACTCTAATTGAAAAACCCCAGTTGTATCGCCGCTTGAAAGGAGGGCAAATGTTTTTTCATCTTGATAAGATATTTTCGAGAAGTTAATTGAATATCCTTCTCCACGCTGGATTAATTTTGTTATATTTTCTATCAAAGATAAATTTCTTAGACCTAAAAAGTCCATTTTTAATAATCCTAAATCCTCTAAATAGTCCATTGAAAATTGAGTTAAATAAACATCCTGTTGTCCTTCTTGAATAGGGACAATATTTGTTAAAGGCTGATCACTCAGAACAACACCTGCTGCATGTGTTGAAGTGTGTCTTGGAAGTCCCTCTATTTTTAAGGCCGCATCAAATATTTTTTTATATAACTCATTTTCATTAATCGTTTTATGTAATGTCGGAGATTCTTTTATTGCTTCTGTAAGGGTAATACCCGGTCGCGATGGAATCTGTTTAGAGATACTATCTGTTTCCTTTGGAGAAGCTCCCAATACTCTCCCAACATCACGGATTGCTGCTTTAGCTGCCAATGTACCGAACGTTATTATTTGTGCTACATGAATTTTTCCATATTTGTTCGCGACATAGTTAATGACCTCGTCTCTTCTCGTATCCGGAAAATCAATATCTATATCAGGCATACTGATTCGTTCAGGATTTAAAAATCGTTCGAAAAGGAGGCGATGTTTAATTGGATCTACGTCGGTAATCTTTAACACATATGAAACAAGAGAACCTGCTGCCGATCCACGCCCTGGACCAGTAAGAATGGAATTCTCATGTGCATACTTCATAAAATCCCAAACGATTAAAAAATAATCACTGAAATTCATTCTCTTTATTACACTTAGTTCATATGTCAGTCTATCATTATAAGCCTTATCAGGTTCCTCAAATCGGTCATACAACCCTTTTAGGCAAAGCTGTTCTAAATAGTCATTGGCACTTTCTTGGTTTGGAGTAGGGAATTTGGGTAAATGTGTAATTCCTAGTTCAAGATCAACATGACAACGATCAGCAATCACTAATGTATTTTCAAGTGCCTCGGGGTATTGATCAAAAATCGAGACCATTTCCTTTGGTGATTTTAAATAGTATTCATTAGGTGTGTGTAAATTAATATGCTCATCTGATAGTTTATCACCGTTTTTGATTGCCAATAGACATTTATGTGCGAAAAAGTCTTCTTTTTCTAAATAAGATACATTATTTGTTACAACAACAGGTACTTTCGTATCTTCGCTTATTGTAATCAATTCAGTAAGAAGATGTTCATCTTGTTTAGAAAAGTGATTTTGGATACCTAGATAAAAAGAATTTTGTCCAAAAATAGTTTCATATTTCTTAGTTAGCGCTTTTGCTTTATCTCGATTTCCTTCTAATAAGCTTTTCTCAATGATTCCATCACGACCAGGGGTTATTGCAATTAGGCCATGACTATAGCTTTTAAGCCATCTTTCAGGTAGCCCCTCAGGTGTTTTCGTTTGCAATGCACTGCTAATCTTTACTAAATTTTGATAGCCATGATTATTTTCAGCCAAAAGAACGAATGGGGTAGCCACCCCGTTCTCTTGTTCGTCAATTACATTTATGGTCAAACCAATAATTGGCTTAATGCCATGTTGTCTGCATAGCTTATAAAAAGCAACAGTACCATACATGACTTGAAAGTCAGTTAATGCTAACGAGTTAAATTGAAGAGTTTTCGCTTTACTAACAAGCCTGTCCAGCTTTACGGCGCTCGTTAACAGACTGTATGCACTTTTTACTTGAAGGTGAACGAAAGGCAAACAAATTCCCTCCTTTCTTAATAAAAGGCTGTTTACGTAAAGATTTTTGTTTTTCGTATAATGTACTATTTACTTATTTAGTTATGTGTTGTGCTCTTTTCCATAAATTATTTTAAAATTTTCTCTGAATAATGATTGAGGTCTCACTGGAAAAATCCTAAAGCCGATTTTTTCTAAGTATTAGAACAACAAACTTTTAAGAGCCTAATAAAAAAAGCGCAAGCGCCTTGTTCAGCCTCGGGCAAAGACGCTCATGAATAGAAGGTGTTCTTTCCCTTTATTTCATGAGAGGCTTATGACTCGAGGCAGTTACGAACGCGACGTTAATCGCTGTATCAGCACTTGCACGTCCTGTGCGATCTAAGGCCGCGGCATCCGACTTTTCACAAAGTCGGACTGCTGGAGCTAGACACTAACACTAAGTTTTATCTTTAAATATTTTATATGACATGATTAAAAAACTGTTTCAATCTTGGTTATTAAATCGTTATATATAGGTAGCTCTTGCTCACATATATCCTTCATTATATTCCGAGATTTTTATCGACACAAATAAGAGATTCTAAGAAAGTGTAAGTGTATTAAATAAAAAACTATTTTATAAAACAAAACATACTTAAAAAAGGTCGTCCATATACATAAAAGTAGGAGGTTGATGTGTATGGACAAAGAAGCCTTTATGCCGGCTTTTATTCATAGCTACTTTATTGCATTAGGAGTCATTTTGGGTGGTACACTTATTGGTGCTATTGGAGCATTTTTGGCTGGTGAACCGCCCTTAACAAAAATGTTTGAGTTTGCAAACAGTTTAAAAATATGGGCACTTGTTGCTGCAATAGGCGGAACCTTTGATGCTTTTTACAGCTTTGAACGAGGGATCTTCCAAGGTGAAACAAGGGACATTATTAAACAGGTATTATTAATTGTATCTGCTATGGGTGGAGCACAAACTGGCTGGCTCCTTATTACATGGTTAACTCAGGAGCATTTATCATGAGAATTCCTCCACATTATCAACAACCAACTTGGCAGCGTTTTTTTGCAGGTGCTGCCATTGGAGCCATTATAAGCTGGGGCGTTTTTTTATTTATTTTCGGTGTGATTCAAGAAGAGCATAAGACGAAAATCGATAAGCAGCAGCTAGATATTCAAAAGTTAGAAAGAAACATAGAAATTTACCAAGAAGAATATACAAAATTAAATAAGGAAGCTCAACAAAAAGTCACTATTCAAAATATCGAAGTACATCTAACAAACGGTGACAAATATCTTTTTAAAGACTTTATGATTAAAAATATAGAAGAAAAAGTTAAAAAGGATTTATCAGATTTAATTGCAAAGGATATGGAAAGTGTGTACTCGAATCATATACTAATTGAAAGAACGATCGAAAACAAAATTTTTAAGATCGATGAAAAAGAATATAAGCTTGAAATGACAAAATTTATGTTATTTACAACCATTTCCATAGAGGTGGAAATCTCATTTGTAAAATAAATAAATGAATTTTCCATGATAATAAGCAAAAATGAATCGCAATTGAAGCTAATTTCGGATAAAATAGAATTAGGAAAAACAAGGAAATGCTGTTGTTTAAACAAGCTAACTTCAACGATCGCCCCTCACTACTCACCTCAAGAGGAAATAATTGACTTATCAATTCCTGACTACATTTTTAACAAATGCATTAAAAAAGGACTGTCTCATATATAATGACCTATTTAGAGTCAAATGTAACGTAATATATGGTAATGAGGGCAAATAGCAAAATCTTTGTTTTGCTGGCTAAGGTCTTTACATCCTGTACTTCTTATTCTGTTCTGGCACTCTTTAATTTTTAAGTTTATTACCTTCTCAAATTAAAGAGTGGCCTTATCGTTAATCTCGGCGCTTTTGCACATAGTGATAGCCTTAGTAAAATGTTGATTTCCTACTTACATTTAAAAAATTGGAGGGATTAAAATGTATATTTTTAACTCTAGAAAACTTGCACAAGAAAAATTAGAGCATATTAAAAACGGTTTTTCGGCTTATGTTGAATCTCCCGAACTAGCAAATTTAATAAAAAAAGAAATCCAAGTGTTAAAACTCGATGTATACGAGGATAATACAGAGTTTGGATTCTGGTTTATTCCAAACAGAGAAAAGAAAACGCTATCATAACTTCCGCATAAATCTTCTCATTTTTTAAAACACTCCATTGCATATGAAGCTCGGTTAACATCAAAGGTAAGAATAATCATCTACTACAAAATCTTAAAAAATCCACAACGTCTACTTATTGACTATAAAACAAAATGGTTCGGAATCGTAATTATGAATTCCGAACCATTACATACAATTTTATTACATATTCCGAATTAAAAAGCCCTTACTGATCGTCCTGACATAGCTCTTCTAGATCTTTAAGAACTTGATCAGCCTCTTCCCAGCTATATACAGATGCACCTGATGCTAATGGATGTCCCCCTCCATTGTATTTCTTTGCCAATTCATTAATGATTAGACCCTTCGATCTTAATCTCACTCGTATTTGATTTTCCTCTTCAACAAAAAACACCCAGGCTTTTACTCCCTCAATATTTCCGAGAATTCCAACTAGCTGAGATGCTTCAGAAGGTGTTACCTCATAATCTCTTAATATTTCCTTAGACATTGTCATAGATGCTGATCCAGATGAAGTTAATGTAAAGTTTTGGAGCACATACCCACTTAGCTTAGCCACATTTCGTTTTGTTTTGTAAAGTTCATCGTACAACGGAGTAAACTGAATTCCTTCAGAAATAAGTGCACTTGCATAACGAAATGTCTTTTCTGTTGTACTAGGGAATAAGAAGCGCCCAGTATCGCCAACAATTCCTGCATATAGTAGCTGTGCAGCTTTCTTAGAAAGTATTAGTCCTTGCTCTTTGCCTTCTAAAAATATCTCATAGATCATTTCACTCGTTGCGCTTGCAGTTGTATCAACCCAAAGAAGGTCCCCATATTTGTCTTCATTTGGATGATGATCAATTTTAATAAGTTTTTTACCATTTTTATAGCGTTGATCACTTACACGAGCCTGGTTTGCGGTATCACAAACAATAACAAGTGCATTCTGATAAATATCATCTGATACAAGATCCATTTTATAAAGAAATTCCAATGAAGGCTCACTTTCACCAACGACAAGAATTTTTTTATTTGGATAAGATGCTTTTAATATTTCTGCTAAGCCACATTGTGACCCATAAGCGTCAGGATCTGGACGAACGTGACGATGGATAATAATTGTTTCATTTTGACGTATTTCATCTAAAATTTGTTGTTTCATTTGTTTCTCCTTTAAGGTTCTTTATACCATATTAAATCATAAAAAAGAGTATTTAAAAAGAAAGAATAATCAGCAAATACGAAATGAATACATTTTCTAATAAGACATGATAAAATAAAATAGATCATTTTTCAGTTGGAGGTTTTCCTTCTCTGATGAATAATAGAATTATTTGCCTGTGAAGGTGAAAAGACTTGAATTTTTAGGTGGAGGTTACTAAATATGCCAGTGTTGGTTGTACTCATTATCATTACTCTAGCCTTTTATGTCTACTATAAGGCAAAAGCGTATAGATCTTCAAAGCCGATAGAAAAACAATGGATATCATCAAAATCTAGTATTTCGTTAGGATTATTTGTGGCATTTTTCGGTGTTAATCAATTATTTCTATATCGATCTAGCTTATCATTAATCGTTGGGATTATTTTTCTACTTATCGGTCTTGGAAGCAGTTGGGCAGGATACCGTGCTTATAAAAATTATTTACCCAAAGTAGTAAAGGAAGCTCAACAACAAAAATAAGAGGCTGACTCAAAAGCAAAGGGTCTGACCCCGTATATAGAGCTTTATCGAAGTAAAAAGATCTACATATGGGGTCAGACTCTTGTGAGCCACCCTCTTTCCTTTATCTTTCAATTAATTGAACCATCATCATAGCTTTACCTACTACCATTCCATCACTATATGCTTCAATATCAATCTTTCCAAACTTTCGCCCTACCTCTAATACCTTCGGATGGATTTCGAGCATCGTTTCCATTTGAACAGGCTTAATAAAGTATATTGTAATGTTTTCTACAATGATATCTCCTTTTTTTTGCGCTCTTAAAAATCGGTTAACTGCTTCTGTAACGAGTGTGGTAAACACCCCATAAGAAATCGTTCCAAGATGGTTTGTCATTTGCGGGCTTACTTCACAACGGAAAATACTTGTCCGCTTTGATTCATCATCAATTGTTACAAACTGATTTGTGACAATATCGTCAAGTTTTTCCCCTATTTGAGGCTGTCGTTGTATCATTTGTAGCGCCTTTAAGACATCCTGACGACTAATCATCCCTTGCAATCGATTTTGTTGATCAACTACTGGAAGCACTTCAATCCCTTCCCAAACCATCATTTGAGCAGCAGATGCTACTGACGTTTTTCCAATAATAGTAATTGGGCTTTTCGTCATTACTTTTTCAATCACTGTTGAATGATCATATCCCATTATATCCTTTGATGTTACAATACCTTGAACCTTTACATTTTGGTCAATTACAGGAAAGCGACCATGTCCGGTTTCATAATTATGCTGATACCATGTTGCCACCGTATCTGTTGTATATAAACAAATTGTTTTTTCTACAGGTGTTATAATGTCCTCTACTTGTACAATTTCTTTTTTGATTAACTGATCATAAATTGCTCGATTAATCATTGTACCGACAGTAAAGGTATCATAGCTAGTTGAGATGATCGGCATTTCAAGTTCATCCGCTAGTTTTTTCACACTATCATCTGTATCAAAACCACCTGTTATTAAAACCGCTGCACCTGCCTCTAGGGCATATTGATGTGCATTTGTACGATTTCCAACGATTAATAAGTTACCTGCACCTGTATAGCGCATCATTGCCTCTAGTTTCATTGCACCAATAACAAATTTATTTAACGTTTTATGTAACCCCGCGCGTCCACCCAAAACGTGTCCATCAACAATGTTAACAACCTCTGCATATGTTAATTTTTCGAAGTTTTCCTTCTTTTTTGTTTCGATCCTAATTGTTCCAACACGTTCAATCGTACTAACATACCCTTTATTTTCTGCTTCTTTAATAGCTCGGTATGCAGTTCCTTCACTTACGTTAATATCTTTTGCAATTTGACGAACTGAAATTTTTTCACCTACAGGAAGTGAATTAATATATTGTAAAATTTGCTCGTGCTTCGTAGCCAAGCTGCATCACCCTTTTTATAAATTGCACAGTTTATTCACTTTTATTATAAGGGTGGTGCTTATTTATATCAACGCATGGTTTGTCTCTGCTTTTTTCTTTGACTATTTTTTTTGTATGATTCTACTTGTTTTGCTTGTACTACTTTCTTTGGTCGATATAGATACTGTGCAAAATTACCGCCAATAACAAATATCGCTAAGCACAACCAACTCATCGCAAATACAGTTTGCATGTGATCACCTGATAATGTAATCTGCTGTAGTCCAAAATAAAGCATTGCTAGGGCCGCAAATGCATACAGTAAATTTTTCAATGGTATCATCCTTTCAAATTATACATTAATATATTTTATGCATGTACAAAACGAATATGAGTATTCACGTCATAATTAAAAATGAAGGAAAGCGGAGTATTCCTACTGCCCTACTTGTTCCCAACTTGTTTCAGTTAAAATAAAGCCTCTATGATTTACACGTAGATAAACTAAGATAGCATATGTTACATTTTACTATCATTTAAGTTTCTTTTTTAAACATCTAGTCTTGGCTGACACAGCAACCCCTTGTTTAACTTTTGCACTCCGTTGTTGAATTAAGCAGCTTTTCTTCTACAGATAATAGGCGAACTGTTCATTCATTCATCTGTTTACCTAACCTATTAAGTAATTTATAATAGTTGTGGATGGGGGTCTATTTAATAATGGAAAAAGACAATAAATTAACCAAATTAAAAAACTATGCAAGAAAATTAAAACAAGATTTATTCGTTCTTTACCTATCTTACAAAGACAACAGAACTCCTTGGTACGCCAAAGCTGTAGCAATCTGTGTTGTAGCATACGCCTTTAGTCCAATTGATTTAATCCCTGATTTTATCCCTGTTTTAGGGTATCTGGATGACCTAATTCTCGTTCCTCTAGGAATCTCCTTTGCCCTAAAATTGATACCGCCTCATGTAATAGAGGAAAATCGGATAATGGCTGAAGAGATGAAGAAGAATGGAAAACCAAAAAATTGGTTAGTTGGCATTCTCTTTATTTTAATTTGGATTTTGCTAGCAGTTTGGATCGGAAAATTGATTAAAGATATAACATTGTGAATACTCCGTTAATTTTTTTTAGTGTCCACTTTTATCATTTAAAAATTTAAAGGTTTATAATAAAAAACAGTTGTATGTAGTTCACCATTTGATGACTTTGCGTAATTTGGGATTCGTCCAGCTTCCACAAAACCTACTGATTTATAGAGGTGATTTGAAGCGTCTCCTTCTCTTGTATCGAGAACTAAAAGAGACCTACTTTCTTGCTTTGCTTTTTCTTCAACTATTTCCATTAATGAACGACCAATACCGTTACGTCTAAAGTTGGGATGTGTCATTAATTTTGCTACTTCTGCTCTATGACTACCGTTCTGCTTAGTGCATAGATGTAACTGAACGCATCCAACTATCTCATTGTTAATTTTAGCAATAAATAAAATTACTTCAGAGTTTAAAAGGGTCTGCCAATATTTGTTTGTCTCTGTTAGCTTCATTGGTGGTAGAAAACCAATAGATGCTCCATCTTCAATCACCGTTACTAAAAGTTCCGAAAGCTGATTAATATGTTCTCCAATCGAATTTAATTCTTCAATTTCCACTTCATTTAACAACAGAAAACACCTCAATTTGATATGATATATCCACTTCATATAGAGACAGAAATTTCACTCGCGAATCTTGATATTAATTTTCACATCTTTACATATACCATAATAATTAGACGAAATTCTGCATAATCCCTTCTTAATCTTCTTCATATGGATAGGTTAGGGTTTGAAGTTATCGCTCCCTTTTCCCCCATTCACTACACGCTGTATGTGCGACTTTCTTCATTGCGTACGGCGTTCCAACTAATCTAATTCATTCAATTTTCTATGTGTTCAAGCAGACAAAGTTGTGTTTTGAAATCAGATTGTTTCTTTTTTCCATTGTTTTTGTAAATCATTAACCTTTTCTTTCTGCTTTTTGATTAACTTAAAAGCCTTAACTAAAGACTTAATATTCTTACTATCCTTTAAGTGTACAAGCTTATGAATGGTTTCATGAAGAACTACTAAGTTTGAAAAGGTATCATCTTTAGAAATGTGATACGGATTTTTGTGGTTAAACTACTTCACTCCAAATTTGGAATTATAGCTCTAGCTTTTCTCCAACTTTTAATGGGTAGCCTACCCCTATTGGTAGCATGTTTGTAAACTTCTCAGGATCCTGTTTTATTGCTGGAAACGTATTGTAATGGATTGGAACAACCTTTTTAGCTTTAAGCCAAGCTGCGGCATCCACAGCATCCTTTGGACCCATTGTTAAATTATCTCCAATAGGTAAAAATGCTAGATCAATAGAATGTCGTTCTCCAATCATTTTCATATCAGAAAACAAAGCTGTATCTCCTGCATGATAAATTGTTTGGCCATCAGCTGTAAAAAGAACGCCTGAAGGCATACCTGTATAGACTACAGTTCCATCTTGTTCTTCATAGCTTGATCCGTGAAAAGCCTGCGTCAACTTAATTGTACCAAAATCAAATTGATAAGCTCCTCCTATATTCATTGGATGAATGTTAATATCGTTTTTACCTATGTAGATTGCGAGTTCATATGGTGCAATGACAAGTGCATTGTTTTTCTTAGCAATTTCCACTGTGTCACCAACATGATCATTGTGACCATGTGTTAAGATAATCACATCAACTTCAAGATCATCTATAAGTAAATCTGTTAATTCATTACCATTAATAAATGGATCAATCATAATCTTTTTATTTCCTGTTAAGATTTTCACGACTGAATGACCATGATAAGAAACTTGCATTCAATTCACCTGCTCTCCTCATATTTTACTTAGAAAAGCGTAAGCGCCTTGGTATGCCTCGGGCAAATAATTCGCTCATGAATAAAAGGCGTTCTTTGCCTTCAATTCATGAGTGGCTAGACCCTAGAGGCAGTCAAAAACGTGACGGCCTCATCTCTTGCATGCACTTGCACGTCCTGTGCTATCCAAGGGCACGGCGCTAGACACCCTAACTAAGTACAAAAACTAATTTTCTTATCTTTTAAAAGAAGCTTACCCTATCACTACGTTATTAAACACAGATAATCAAAAGGACTGACAGAATAAATACTATCAGACTTTTTGTACATAACTAGCATTGTATATCTATACTCCAAGCAGCAAAGCACGTGCATCTGAGTATGATAATCCGTGAGCTACTGCTACTGCCTCATATGTCACAAACCCATCTAATGTATTAATTCCTTTTAATAGAGCTTCATTTTCCAAGCATGCTTTTTTGTAACCCTTTGTTGCGATTTGGACAGCATATGGTACTGTAACGTTTGTTAAAGCGAAAGTTGAAGTACGTGGAACAGCTCCTGGCATATTTGCTACAGCATAATGTAAAACTCCATGCTTTTCATACGTTGGATTATCATGGGTTGTGATTCTGTCAGTTGTAGCAAAAATCCCACCTTGGTCAATTGCAATATCAACTATTACAGATCCATCTGACATTGACTGAACTACATCTTCTGTTACAAGATTTGGTGCTTTTGCACCTGGAATTAACACAGCTCCAATAACTAAATCAGATTCACGTACAGCATCAGAGATGTTAAGAGGGTTAGACATTAGTGTCGATATATCCTTATCAAAAATGTCATCCAATTGTCTTAATCGATCAGGATTAACATCTAAAATAGTTACTTCAGCACCTAGGCCAATTGCTATTTTTGCTGCGTTTGTACCTGCAACTCCACCGCCGATAATTGTAACCTTTCCTCGCCTGGTACCTGGTACTCCAGCTAACAAAATCCCCTTACCACCCTTAGGTTTCTCTAAAAATTGCGCGCCTATTTGGGAGGCCATTCTACCAGCAACTTCGCTCATGGGTGTTAGGAGAGGCAGAGAGCCATTTGGGAGCTGAACCGTCTCATAAGCTATTGCTACTACTTTATGATCAATTAAAGCAACAGTTAACTCAGGCTCTGGTGCTAGATGTAAATACGTAAATAATATTAATCCCTCTCGAAAATAAATAAATTCCTCTTTTAGAGGTTCCTTTACCTTCATAACCATATCCATTGCCCATGCTTGCGCTGGAGTATCAACGATCTGTGCACCTGCTTCTATATACTGTTCATCCGTAAAACCTGAACCTACACCTGCATTTTTTTCAATGTATACCTCGTGTCCTGATTTTACGAGATGAAAAGCACCTGCAGGTGTCATTGCTACACGATTTTCATTATTTTTAATCTCTGCAGGAATGCCAATTTTCATAATAAGTCCTCCTTATCGTTTCTTATAAACTTTTACGTCCTTATCAGTATTACCGTAATTCATTATATGATAACGAAATCAGACAAGTCCAAGAAGATTTGGAAAATTTTATTTAAAGGTGTTGCTTTACGATATCGCTATTGTGCTAATTTGTTTAGAAACTTGTAACTTCTTGTTACTCTAAATTAAATAGTTGCACGGGAGTAGGAAAATTGCACAAAAAGAAAAGCTGACTAAATATAGTCAGCCAGCCTTTGTTTACGAAATATACATTTTTATATTAGCCCTTCCTTACTTGGAAATGCTCCTGAAGGAAGTTTTGTTCATATTGCTGTTCAACGACACCACTTGAATAGGAATCCGATATTTGCTGCATCGTTTCTTGTTCACCAATATGGTCATAATAATAGGTTTGTCTCGTAACTCTTTTATCTTTCAAAACTGTCAGCTCCTTATTTTCTTTTTATCGCGTTTAGTGTTTCTGAAAATAAGAAGCGTATACAGTTAAAATTATGAAGATTAATTGAACGTAGTTTTCGCTTTTTCAATTGCTTTTTTCACCATTTCAAAGCCAGTCCCACCAGCGCTCATACGTTTTCTCACTGCTTCATATGGATTAATGATCTCATATAGATCTTCTTCAAAAAGATCAGAAGATTTTTTGTAGTGTTCGAACGGCAAGTCTTTTAGGTATATTCCAGACTGAATACACTCATAGACTAGTGTACCAACAACCTCATGTGCTTCTCTGAACGGCATTCCCTTAGTAGAAAGATAATCAGCAAGTTCAGTTGCATTTGAGAAGTCTTCTTTTGTCGCTTTTTCCATCTTCTCTTTGTTCACTTTTAGTGTATCAATCATACCAATAAAGATTTGTAAGCTTCCCTCAATTGTTTTTACTGTATCAAACATACCTTCTTTATCTTCTTGAAGATCTTTGTTATAAGCCAATGGAAGCCCCTTTAATATTGTTAGCAGGGACATTAAATTCCCATAGACTCTTCCTGTTTTCCCTCTAATTAGCTCTGCCATGTCAGGATTTTTTTTCTGAGGCATGATGCTGCTACCTGTTGCGTATGTGTCATCAAGCTCAATAAATTGAAATTCCTGTGAGCACCATAGAATAATTTCTTCACAGAAACGTGATAAATGCATCATCATTAGGGAGCTATTACTTAAGAACTCAATAATGAAGTCACGATCACTTACACCATCAAGACTATTTTCGTAAATTCCGTCAAAATCAAGCTTTTCCGCTGTATATGCACGGTCAATCGGAAAGGTTGTACCTGCAAGTGCAGCACTTCCGAGTGGAGAGATATTAATTCGTTTAAAGGATTCTGTGAATCTTTGTTTATCACGATCAAGCATCCAGAAATAAGCCATTAAGTGATGGGCAAACGAAATTGGCTGTGCGCGTTGAAGATGTGTATAGCCTGGTAAAATTGTCTCTACATGCTCTTCAGCCTTTTCGACAAGTGATTTTTGAAGCCCTTCAATTAATTCAACAACCATCGCTACATGCTTACGCAAATATAGGTGCATATCAGTCGCTACCTGATCGTTCCGACTTCTTCCTGTATGTAGCTTTCCTCCAACAGGACCAATTTCATCTATTAACATTTTTTCAATGTTTAGGTGAATATCTTCATAGTTCACTGAAAAAGAAAGCTCATTCTTTTTTGCCTTTTCTAAGAGTGTCGTTAAACCATTTGAAATTTGTTCTGCCTCTTCTTTCGTGATAATCCCACACTTGCCTAGCATATCAACATGTGCAAGACTACCAGTGATGTCTTCCTCAACTAGCTCCTGATCAAAAAGGATGGATGCACCGAACTCATCCACCCATTGTTCAGGGGTTTTTTGGAAGCGTCCACCCCAAAGTTTTTTCATACTTCCACCTTCTTGTTTTTCACCATGCTGTTCACTTTCGTTGGTAGTCCCCATAATTCAATAAAGCCGATTGCAGCATTGTGATCAAATGCGTCATCTTTTGTGTATGTTGCAAGCTTCTCGTCATATAAAGAGTATTCAGATTTTCTTCCTTCAACAATAGCATGACCTTTAAATAGTTTCACTCGAACTGTACCTGTAACATATTTTTGCGTTTCTTGTAAGAATGCATGTAACGCATTCTTTAATGGTGAGAACCAAAGGCCGTTATAAATAAGTTCTGTTAACTTTTGCTCGATCACAGGTTTGAAATGAGCAACTTCTTTAACTAATGTTAAATCTTCAAGTTCTTTATGTGCTTTAATAAGAGTCATTGCACCAGGACACTCATAAACTTCACGTGATTTAATTCCAACTAAACGATTTTCTACATGGTCAATACGTCCAACACCATGCTTACCAGCAACTTCATTTAGCATTAAGATTAGCTCATGAAGAGGATATGCTTTGTCATTTATTTTTACTGGAACACCTTGTTCGAAATGAATTTCGATTACTTCCGCTACATCGGGTGTTTTTTCTAATGGTACTGTTAAATCGTATGCACCTTCTGGTGGCGCAGCCCACGGATCTTCAAGTACACCACATTCATTACTTCTTCCCCATAGGTTTTGGTCAATTGAATATGGGCTGTCTAAATTGATTGGAATTGGAATATCGTTTTTAATTGCATATTCGATTTCTTCTTCACGTGACCAGCCCCATTCTCTTACTGGAGCAAGAACTTCAAGGTCCGGATTTAAAGCTTTAATCGATACTTCGAAACGAACCTGATCGTTTCCTTTACCTGTACAGCCATGAGCAATTGCTACAGCATTTTCTTTTTCAGCAATTTCTACAAGCTTCTTTGCAATCAATGGACGTGATAATGCAGAAACTAGTGGATATTTCCCTTCGTATAATGCATGTGCTTGTAATGCAACTAAAGCAAAATCTTTTGCATATTCTTCTTTTGCATCAATCATATATGATTCAATTGCACCAACTTGAAGAGCCTTTTGTTGAACGAACGCTGTATCCTTTCCTTCACCTACATCAAGACAACACGCAACAACTGAATAACCTTGTTCTTGTAACCATTTAATTGCAACAGAGGTATCTAATCCTCCAGAGTATGCTAACACAACTTTTTTCATCTATTTGTTCCTCCTTGGTTGTATAAAAATGAATATATGTTTATAAAAATACATTTTCTATAAGTAACACTTTACCAACTGTATCCCCATTTCGTCAATAGAAAATTGCATATTTTCACAGAATGTTTGTATAAAAATTAATTTGACTGCAAGAATCTAAATCAAGTTGATTGATACCGTTTTAGATTGTGGGAAATGGGGACGGAATTATGCTATTTTATTTCAATAATCACCCTATTCAGAAAATAGACGAATATTGATTCATTGAACCTCTCACGACTAAAGTCGCGTGTTGGTATCTACAAACAGAACAAAGTTGAGAGGAAGCAAATGTTTTACCTACTACAATTACAGTACGAACATACCATTTCGCCTTGTACTCTAACATCGTTCTAAATTGATACCAAGATATTTCGTTAATAGCTTTTGCTAATTTGTGATTCTTTATCATGTTGGCTACTTGTAAATCTTCAATCGCTACAACATCGTGGTTTTTGATGATGTAGGTTGAAATCTTATCCAAGTAATCTTTTCTTGCATTAACAATCCGTTCATGGAGTCGTGCTACTTTGATTCTTTGTTTTTTCCATTAGTAGAGCCTATTTTTCTTCTTGACAAGATCCGTTGCGCGCGTTTAAGTTATTGTTCAAATTTTCGTAGGAATTTTGGGTTCTCGAATACTTCTCCATTGGAAAGAGTGGCAAAGTCCTTTAATCCAACGTCAATTCCTACTTCTTTTCGTTTTAGGCAATGCTTGGACGGCGGTTTCAGTTAAAATAGAGATGAAGTATTTCCCGCTTGGGTTACGTCTTATTGTGGCATTGAGAGTTCGTCCAATGACTTCACGACTTTTAGCAAACTTGACAAGACCAAGTTTCGGTAGCTTGATATGCTTATCTACTACTACAATATTCCCATTTGTTTGTTTTGTTGTGTAAGATTGGATTCTGTTCTTTTTGGACTTAAAGACAAAAGACGAGTGTTCTCGGCTATTTCATAAATTTTAATAGAACTTGCTTCGTTTGCGCCACCATATTGGAGTGGGGCTTGTAGGAATACTCAGTGTTACCTTCATTTTAGATAGTGGCGAGATTACACCATAGCCGTTTTGTAAAATCTGTTGTAAAATGTGAAAAGATAATAAATTTGGAGGAATGGGAATTGAACGAATACTTTACCTATGATCCTAGACTAAAGATAAACTTACCCAAAATAAACAAAGAGTGGGATTTGTATAGTGTTCATACTCAGAACAGTATTTTAGCCGAATGGGAAAAAATTCGCGGAAGTATACCAGACCGGATTGCAGAACTTGAGGATAAAATTAATCATAAACAAGATGCTCTTAATCATGAAGAAAATTTCAAGCGATCTTGTCAATTAAACGAAGAGATTTCTGATCTTGCTTCCATTATTAACGAGCTGTGGATATGGTTTCGAATGACACAAAATGTTTCAACCGAGAAAATTCATGCGTAAGAACAAAAGCGCATGCGCCTTGTTCAGTACCGACAAGCATAAGACGCTCAATAATAGAAGGCGTTCTTTGCCTGGAGCTAGACACAAACATTAAGTATAAAAAACATATACTTTCTTACCTTTTAAAGAAGGCCAACAAATAGCCTTCTTTTTTTGTTCGTCTATAAATCCTTCCTTATTTCCCTCGCCACATGACCTAGTTCAGGAAGAATTAGCTTTTCCATTGCTAATTTAACAGCACCAGATGATCCCGGCATTGCAAATACAGCTGTATCCATTGAAACCCCTGCGATAGCTCTACTTAAAATTGCTGCAGAGCCAATATCTTCTTGATAACTTAGCATGCGGAAAAGTTCACCAAAGCCAGGAATTTCTTTTTCAATCACCGAGTGAACGGCTTCTATTGTAACATCCCGTTTCGCAATTCCAGTACCTCCATTTGTAAGGACAACATCAATCTCTCGTGTTTCACATCCTTTTAAAACAGAACTACGAATAAGTGTTTTTTCATCCCTTACAATTTCATACTCAACAACATTGTGTCCGCTCTCTTCTAACAACATTTTGATTAGCTTTCCACTTTTATCCGTTTCTTCATTTCTCGTATCACTAATCGTAATCACTTTGCAATTCACAGAATGAGGAGCTTCAAGCTTATGTTCAATACTACTCATAACACCCTCCTAGAGATCATTGTGTTTTTTGTTAATTAATCTGTACTGATAAAATTTATTAGCAAATTCCGTTACATGGCGAGTGAGCTGGTAATTAGCTCCTGCACCAATCATAATGCTTATAAGAGGCAGTCCAGAAACAAGCTTTCTTTTAAAAAGAGACAAAACCGAAAGCTTGGCAACTTGTTTTACTAAGAATTCCAAGCTGTTTGAATTAGCTAGATCATCATTTCCTGCATAAAAATAGTACATGCTATCTTCTGACTCTATATCTTTTTTCAGTTCAAGCCATTGCTGATATTTAAGATGTTTTGGCATTAGTGAAGCATGATAAACCTTTAATGATGTCATCATTTCATATGGGTTATTAATTTCATATCCATAGCACATCGATACCATTTGAATCGATCGTAAATTTAGGATCGTTTGTGCTGGTATATCAACACCAGTTAAAAGAATTCCACCTGTTCCTGTTATACCACCTTGTAAAAAAGAATAAAGACGGTGCTTTGATGTTTGTAGGTCAGCTAAATAGTGTAATTGATCGATAGAAAGCATATGTAAATCATTAATTTGCAAAATGTCTTTATTCAATGTCTTTGCTGATAATAGGATATGTTTTTTTGCATCTTGTTGAACAAACGAACTTTGAATAAAAGAATGTAAATTAAAAAGACTCGCATCAAACTTATTAAAAAATAATCGCTTCATGGGGTTGGGAATTTCATCAATTTTACGATTCAGCCAACTATCAAATGTACGTTGGATATCCGTACGAACATCATTCTGCAATTCACTTTCCCACAACGTTATCTCATCTAAAATTGCCTTTTGACGTACTAAATCATTCATCCTATTGTCTCCTTATTCCAGCGTAATAAGTAGGTAATTAATCGGGTGAAATCTGATTATAGTTATCATAACATAAAACGAATATCACGTATTCGGGTCACCATTAAAAATCAAGGAAAAATGGAGTATTCCTACAAGCCCCTCTCCAATATGGCGGCGCGAACGGAGCAAGCTTTTATTAGTTTGTTGAAGCTAAATTCTGAAAACTGTGTATGCTGATCCATTATAGTGATATCTAAGACGTGTGCATAGATAGATGAGTTTTTGTATATCAGCATGGCCTAACAGCTCCTGAAAGACACGTATAGAGCCTCCACCTCGTAAAAACATTTCAGATGCTTTGTATGTCTCCATAGATGTAAATTCACCCTACGATTAACTCCTGAACGTTTAACAATCTCTGCAAAGTGATTTAAATGTCCCTGGACTTAGTTGCCTACCTTGATTAACTCCTCGATCAATTGTAATGTTTTCATTGACATTGGTATAATACGTATTTTCCCACTTTTAGTTTTAGAAAAGATAACTGATTTTGATTCAAAGTCAATATCACTCTGTCTGATTGATAAAACCTCGTCTATACGACCAAAAGAGTCTATTAAGGTGTGAATGATTACGTAAGCTTTAAATTCACAGTATGAGCCCTTATTGAAGGTTATGAATTTCATCAATGGATAAAGTATCAATCTTGTCTCTCTTTGATGTTGTTTACGATAAGGAATATATTCTCTTCAACAACCTCCTCGTTTACCAACACATTAAAACTAGATTTAGCAATTGAGAGGTAAGCATTCACACTACTGACTGAATCGCCTTTCTTTTTCGTTTTCCGGTATTTGTGATTCTTAAATTAAATCTTTTCGTTAGGCTCTTTTCTAAAAGTTTGTTGCTTTTAGACTTATAAAAATCGGCTTTTGGATTTTTATCGGAGAAACTATACGCAATTTCAAGAGAGTACCACATAGTAAATAAGCGAAAAGTGCACGAAGATAGGCTATATCCGTAAAGTATAGTTATTTACGAAAAGCAACAATCTTTGCGAAAACAGCCTTTCTTTAAGCTACCAATAGATGAAGTTTCTTGCATCATCTGAAGTTATTGAAGCAATATCTCTTTTTCACCAAAGAATCGATCAAAGTCATTGAATAATTTTTCGTAATTATCAATAGAGTTTTTTGTTAATCCCTTAAGCTGTTTAATTTTAATTACAATGTTTTGTGCATATCGATTGTGAATATTTTTTCTGCTAATTGATTTGTATATCGTTTTGTTTTTCGATAAACAGGATTTACAGACATGAAAAAAGACAACCTTTTTCATGATAATAATTACCATGAAAAAGGTTGCCTTAATATTAGGTGTTAGTTAGAACTAACCTAATTATACTGTTGGAAAACGAAAAGCCTGTTATCTCCCTATCCTCACAACATCGCGAGCAATCATAACTTCTTCATTTGTAGGGATAACTAAAACTTTTACTGGTGAATGTGGGTAGCTGATATATGCTTCCTCTCCACGTACTTTATTAAGTGCTGGATCCCAATAAATACCCATAAATTCTAAACCTCTTAATACACGAGCACGAATTTCTATACTATTTTCACCTATTCCTGCAGTGAAGATAATGGCATCAACACCAGACATTCTTGCAGCATATGATCCGATGTATTTGTGAATACGACTTGCAAATACTTCAAGAGCTGTTTTAGCTCTTTCATTTCCTTCTTTAGTTGCTTGCTCAATATCACGTAGATCACTAGAAAGACCGGACACACCTAAGATTCCGCTTTTTTTGTTTAAAATATCTAATACTTCGTCTGCAGATTTTCCTGTTTTCTCCATAATAAACGGAATAAGTGCAGGGTCAATATTTCCTGAGCGTGTACCCATCGCAACCCCTGCCAAAGGAGTAAAGCCCATCGATGTATCGATTGATTTTCCACCTTCAATTGCTGCAATACTCGCTCCGTTACCTAAATGGCAAGAAATCAAACGAAGGTGTTCAACCGGTCTGCCTAAAATTTCTGCAGCACGTTCTGAAACATATTTATGTGACGTTCCGTGGAAACCATATTTACGAATTCCGTAGTTCTCATAATATTCATAAGGTAAGCTATATAAAAATGATTGCTCTGGCATTGTTTGATGGAACGCTGTATCAAATACAGCTACAGCTACTACATTTGGTAAAACCTCTTTAAACGCCTTAATCCCCACTATATTTGCTGGGTTATGAAGTGGCGCTAACTCCGATAGTTCTTCAATCTTATTTAACGTTTCTTCAGTAATGATTGCTGAGTCATTAAATATTTCTCCACCATGAACTACACGATGACCAATTCCTTCGATTTCATCTAGAGATTGAATAATTTCTAAGTCAGTTAATTTTGATAATAGAATTTTCACGGCGACAGCATGATCAGCTATATCAGACACTTCTGTTTGCTTTTCGCCATTTACAGTAATGCTAAATACAGAATCATTTATACCGATTCTTTCTACTAAACCTTTCGTTAAAACTGTCTCACTTGGCATATCAAAAAGTTGAAATTTCAACGATGAACTACCTGCATTAATTGCAATAATTTTTGCCATTATGTTACTCTCCTTTTTATTCCGTGATTACTGTTGTTCATACACTTGAAGAGCATGCATAACAAACAGAAAGAACCCGAATCTTTCGATTAACCAAAACTAAAACCTTACTACCGAAATACGATCATCCTTATTCTCTGCAAAATGCTCCCGATTATAATCTACCTTTTCCATTTAAACACTGACATTTCAACAATTCAAGAACTTGATTAAAGTGCAATCGTTTACAACAAAAAGTCTAACAATTCTCACAATTAAACGAAAAGAAGGCATTTCAAATATAAACATTGAGTGCCTCCTTTTTAACTATCTATTTTATTATTTGTTATCTCTAAACCATTGATCTATCTGCTTCATAATTGAATTCATTGCCTCTTTATTTGAGAACTTCGGTAATTCTGCAAGCATTGCTTGCTTTGGTGGTATGCTGTTTCCGCCCTTCTTTTGTAAAATCAAGATGCTTTTCCCATGCTTTTCATCTTTAAATAGGGATAATGGCAATTTAATAAATCCTTGAATAATAGCAACCACTTTTAAATATTGATTAAGCTTTGGTGCTTCTTTTGTATCAAATAATGAATTAGGAACAATAAAAAACAAATAACCATTTTCTTTTGTATGCTTCATACTCTGCTCAATGAAGAGATGATGAGAATATGAATGCCCTTCCTCTGCCTTTAGCTCATACTTTGAAGCCTCTATTTCGTTCGGATAATAGCCTATAGGTAAATCGCAAACGACAATATCAACAGGATCAATTAACAAACGCTCTAAACTATCTTGATTAAAAAATTGTACAGGATGCTCCTGAAGATTCGCATTAATATAGGCTAATTTTATAAGTAATTCATCAACATCTATACCGTAGCTATCAACACGTTCTATCGTTAAGTAATTCAAAATAGTTGTTAGTAAATTTCCAGTCCCAACTGCTGGATCTAATACAGAGATGTCTTTTTGATTTCCTACAAATTTGCTTACTAAATAACCTAAAAACAAACCAATTGTGTCTGGTGTCATTTGGTGATTAGGATGTGCACCTTCTTTCAATCCCTTTAGAATTGACAATTGATAAGCTTTGCGAAGCTCTTCTTTATCAAAAGAATCAATATTTATTGATTCGTATTTGCGTTTTAAACTTTTTTCTGTGATTTCGCTTAGATCTTCTTGAAGAATGGAACCATGAAAAATATTTTCACCGGTTTCTGCAACTGCTTCTATGTATGTCAATTGACATTCCTTTGCAATGAGATCTGCTGTTTCATTTATTACTGCGAACAAATTCTCTATCTTTGAAATTGTTTTCATTCATTTTTCCTCCTCGCCGTTATACCTCTTATCATTTTAGACATAGCCTAAGAAATGCGCAAGAGCCTTGATCAACCTCGACCTTTACAACGATTAGAAAAAATAAAGCTTTTCGCCAAGTAATAATGACGAAAGCCTTAGTTTTTCTTATACGATCCTCCTTAGAATATCATTTCTGATAGTACAAAAAAAGGACTGCCAAAATGACAGTCTCTTCCATCTTTACTATTCCTTAAATAAGTAAATTCTTATTGTGCAGCCTTAGCAGCTTCAATTGCTGCCTCGTAGTTAGGATGATTTGTTGCTTCACTTACATACTCTACATACGTTACTTTATCATTAGCATCAACAACAAATACAGCACGTGCTAATAAACGTAATTCTTTAATATGAACGCCATATGCTTCACCAAATGAAAGGTCACGGTGGTCAGAAAGTGTTTTAACATTTTCAAGTCCATTTGAAGCACACCATCTTTTTTGTGCCATTGGTAGATCCATACTAATTGTTAAAACTTCAACATTACCTAATTTAGAAGCATCTTCATTAAATCGACGTGTTTGTGCATCACAAACCCCAGTATCAATTGAAGGTACTACAGAAATTAAGCGAACCTTCCCTTTTGAATCTGCAAGTGAAACTTGAGATAAATCATTTGCAAGCACTGTAAAATCAGGTGCAGTGTCCCCAACACTTACTTCATTTCCTAACAATGTAACAGGGTTGTTTTTAAACGTAATAGAAGCCATACCAAATTCCTCCTTTATTAATATATGTACAGTGTAAATATAGCCTAGCTATCCAGATTTTTCAATTGTAATGATTTTAGATCGCAAAAAAATTTAACTGCCCAAAAGGCAGTTAAATATTTAAATCCATCTTTTGTTGATTTTGAACATCTTCACTGTCTGGATTACTTTTATCTTTATTTTTTTTGAACATACCTTGGATTTTCTCAACAGTTTGTGGTGCTGCTTCTAATATTTTTTCATATAAATGTGTACTTTCATCTAAATGAAGCATTTTCACGCCAGTTGAAGAGACGATTAAAAATGCAATTGGTGTAATGGAAACTCCACCACCGCTTCCTCCACCGAATGGGAGTTTTGGTGTTTTTTGAGGGTCACCTTCTCCAGCACCTGTTGAATTAAATTCACTACCTCCTGCTGCGAATCCAAACCCAACCTTTGATACTGTTAAAATGACGCTACCATCAGGCGTCTCAACTGGATCGCCTATGATTGTATTAACATCAATCATTTGTTTTAGATTTTCCATTGCTGTTTTCATTAGTCCTTGAATTGGATGATCACTCATGTTATGTAGCCTCCTTCAATATTTGTTTAACCGGTCATACCCGGAAAGCGCAAGCGCCTTGATCAGCCCCGACAAGCATAAGATGCTTATGAATAGAAGGTGTTCTTTACCTTCGATTCATGAGTGGCTTATGACCTCGAGGGGCTAGGAGCTGGAGCTAGACACTGACACTAAGTGCATACTTATTCTTTCATTCATACTAAAAAGGTGACGTCAAATTCATACTCGCACTGTTAGTTTGCAAAAAATGAAAATGGTTTATTTTTCAATTTCGGACGTCCGCCTTTCCAATATTTAATGAATCGTATACCTGCAAACATAGCTTGCCCGATTCGAAAATGAAAAATACATTGTAATTTCGTTCTTGAACAGAACTGGTTAAATTCTGGTGTAATTGTAACAACAGGTCTAGTTTCAAGCTTCATATACTGGCTCATCAAACCAATGACACTTCCCTTAATTGTCCATGCAGCACCTGTTAAAATTCCAGTATGTGCAGCATCACCAATACCTAATTGAGAATGCCAATCGAGCTTTTTTATTCTTATTTTCTTTAAAAACCGACGAATGATTTTTTTTAAACCAACAATATGCTGTGCAATCTCCTTTATATCGTTTAAGCTGTTAAGTAAGTCCTCAGGAGTTACCTTTTCTTCTTTCTCATTTCCCTTATTATCTGCTTTTTCACTACCTGCTTTTTGCTCTTGCTTTACGATAAGGTTAGGTCCGTCATCATCAACCTTAACTAAAGGAATATCTATGGTGTACCGGAGTAATCCAAACCATGCTCGGAATTTTATTTTAAATCGGTCATTATCACCGACATGATTTAAGTCAAGAGTAACGGTCAATTTTGTGAAAATGATGAGTAAGAGGAGTAAAAATAAAAGCAGTAAAATGACAATAAACCAAAACACGTTCTTCACACCCTTTCAATCTTTCATTATCACCTCTCTAAAAATAAAATAAACCTACTGATTTATTAAGTAGGCTTATTTTTCAGAAAACAAAAAAAAAGCTGCTAAACTATTCAGCAGCCTTATCTTCTATTTCCTTTGTAAATAACTTCTCATGAATAACCTGTGTGTCAGCAAAAATATCATGGAGTCCTTGTTTTTTTGGAGTAAACGCGACAATGATGTAGCCAATCCAAATGGTTTTAGATATGTAGCGCCCTATTAATTCTCTAAATAAAACGGTCCCCCAATTTAAGGTCTCTTCCTTTAACGAAGTCACTTTTAGACCAAAAATCATTTTCCCTAATGTTTGATGAAAATACTTTGTCATGAAGACAAAATAGGCAAAAAAGATCACAGCAGTTGCAATTGAAACTGGTGAAAAAATAAACGAGTTATTCTTATTTAATCCTATGAGTTCAAAGAGCGGATAAATAAGGATTCGATTAACACTACCTACAACTAATATATCTATTAAATAGGCCCATAAGCGAATCCAAAATCCTGCTTGTAAATAATTGTAATCAATCGCCTTTTTCTTTTCTAAAGGATCATAGGATACCTCTGTATTCTCTGCACCTTCTAAAGTAGCATCCACGTATATCCCCCCTTATTCAGAATATAAGTACATAAGTCTTGGAGAGCTTGGTTGAGACATCAGCTGGTAAAGACTAGATAATTCAACATCCTCTTTAAATACTTTACTAGCACTCATGGATAGGAATGAATCTAGACCTAATGAATCACCATACTCAACTACTTGTGCATCCTCTAGATTTAAATCTTTTTTCATGGCTTCTACTGTATCATCAAAATAACCTAACTCATCAATGAGCTTCTTTTCCTTTGCCTGTCTTCCATCATAAATACGACCGTCCGCTACTTTGCGAACCTCTTGCTCTGATAATCGACGACCTTCCGTTATCACATGAACAAACCCTTTATATGCATTGTCTACCATTGATTGAAGTATGTTTCTTTCTTCCTCAGTCATCTCACGAGTTGGAGAGAAAATATCCTTATATGGTCCACTCTTAATCGTTTCAAATTTCACACCATATTTTTCAGCTAATTCTCCATAATTAATAGACTGCATAATGACACCAAGAGAACCTGTAAGCGTATCTGGTGCTGCAAAAATTTTGTCAGCTGCTGTAGCTATGTAATAACCACCTGATGCTGCTGTTGTACCCATAGATACATAAAGAGGTTTTTTACTTTTTTCTTTTAATTCAATCAGCTTTTTATGTATTTCTGCACTTTCTACAACACCACCACCAGGTGAGTTTACTCTAAGTATGACACCTTTTACATTTTCATCATCACCTGCTGCCTCAACCATATCTAAAAAGGTTTGATGCTGATAGCCTGCAGTACTAAAAAAGGAGGTCACATCTTCTCCAGTATCTTGAATAACACCATTTACGTTTAAGACGAGGATTTTATTAAAAGAAGAGCCTTCTTCAATAATCTCCTCCGAGAAATCGGTAGTAGTTGCGAATGCTTCTTTAAACATATCACTTTGATTAATAAACATCATTGTAGAGCTAATAATAATCGAAAAGACGAACAAAACAGCTGCTATTGCAATTGCTCCCCATCGTTTGCCATTCATTAAATATGCCTCCTCCTTGATCTAAAATTGTTATTATATGATTTACGTAACTAATTAAAACATTTAATCATGTAAAAGTGGTAAACTAAACAACATAAAGTATTGTACCATTTTCAAGGAAGAAAGTGGAGAATTCACCTATTCTTGAGGAGGAATTATCGTGTCAGATCGTCGTAATGTTTATTTTTTCTACAAAAAAGAGGATGACTTAATAGAGAAAATCAATTCCCTAATCGAATTTGCAAAGGAAAATGAATTTAATGTAGTGGAAGACCATACTCAAGCTAATGTGATCGTAAGTATAGGTGGGGATGGAGCATTTTTACAGGCAGTTCGAAAAACAAATTTCCGTTCAGACTGTCTATACGCAGGTATTGGCATTGATGATACGTTAAGCTTATATTGTGATTTCCATCTTGATGATAAAGATAAAATGATTCAGGCAATGAATGAATCCAAAATAGAGGTTAGGCGCTATCCAGTCTTAGAAGTAAAGTTAGATGATACTACTACGTTTAAATGCCTAAACGAATGTTCTATCCGCTCTAGTATCATTAAAACCTTTGTAATAGATGTTTTTATAGATGAACTTCATTTTGAAACATTCAGAGGCGATGGGATGCTTATTGCAACCCCTACAGGTAGCACAGCATACAACAAATCAGTGAATGGAGCAGTTGTAGATCCAATGCTTCCGTGCTTACAAGTAAGTGAACTAGCTTCCTTAAATAACAACCTTTATCGAACGCTCGGTTCTTCATTTATTTTAAGTGACAAAAGAAAATTAACTTTAAAAATCGTACAAGATGGCAACGACTACCCGGTTATCGGAATGGATAATGAAGCATTAAGTATCCGCAATGTAAAACAGCTAGAATATGGTCTAAGCGAATTTCCAATTAAAACGGTAAAGCTTAAGGATAATTCGTACTGGGAGAAAGTTAAGAGAACATTCTTATAAAAACGTGAAAAAGGATGCCTAATTAAGCTTCCTTTTTACTTTTTACTATTTTTCTTAGCTAGTAACTTTTATACATTATTTGATTATCTACTATAGTCAACACGACATTTGCATTTAACAGTTCCTCTTGTGGCAGTTCAAATATATCTTGATCAAACACGGTAAAATCTGCTGTATAGCCTTGTTTGATCATCCCCCGATCATGTGAATGGTGAATCGCATAAGCACTTCCTTTTGTAAATAGCTCAACCGCTTCATAAACTGACAGCCTTTGCTCTGGGTAATAGCTTTTCCCTGAATCTTCATAAAGACTAGTCCTTGTTACTGCTGCATATATACCTAAAAGGGGATCAACCGGTTCTATAGGTGCATCAGATCCTCCAGCACAATGGATTCCTTCTTGAAGGAGTGTTTTCCACGCAAAGCATGTTGCCATATGTTCTTCACCAATTCTCTCAATTACCCATGGGAAATCACTTGCCACAAAACGTGGCTGTATATCTAAAATGATTGGAAGCCGCTTCGCTTTTTCTATTAAATCTTTTCTTAAAATTTGCGCATGAATTAGGCGATCATGTTGCCCTTCCTGTGGTGGATAATCTCGAATCACATCAAGTGTCCATTCGAATGCTAAATCTCCAATTACGTGTACGGCTACTTCCATTTTGAAGCATCTTGCTTTCATAATAAGTTCTGCTAATTCTGATTTCGAATGAATAGCGACCCCTGAAGTAGTTGGATCATCTTTATATGGAAAACTTAATAAAGCGGTTCTTCCTCCAAGAGCACCGTCCGCAAAGACCTTCATCGCCCCAAATTCACCGTAATCTCCTAAATCTCTTTCTTTCTGATAGAATTGATCAACTATTTGATGATGAACAAGAAGATGCGTACGAAATTTCATTCCTTTGTTTAGAACGTAATGAAATGCGCCTAATGTGTTGTCTAAACTTCCATAGTAGGACAAATCCTCTGAATGTGCACCCACTAGCCCTTTTTGATAGCAATCCTTTATTGAAGTCTCTAGCGCATACTCTAGTTCTTCTTGAGTTGGAGAAGGAGCAATTTCAAACATAAGCTCCTGTGCTTGATCTAGTAAATATCCAGTTGGATCATTTTTATCATCTCTTACAATAACCCCACCAAATGGATCAGGTGTATCGCCTGTAATATTTGCAAGCTCTAATGCTTTTGTATTTGCTATTACCGCATGTCTACATATTCTTTTTAGCAATACTGGGTGGTGTGGTGCAACTTCATCTAATTCTGTTTTATGAAGGATTTTTTGATCTTCTAGTAGATTTTCATTCCAACCCTCACCAATAATCCAGCTTCCTGGCTTCATTTCATTTGCTCGCTTTTTTACACTTTCTAAAATTTCTTTTGAAGTTGTTGTATGGGAAAAATCTAATCTCGTTAGTTTTTCTCCATGTCCTATTAAATGTAAATGGCTATCTACAAGGCCTGGTATCATTGTTTTTCCTTTTAAATCATGCTGATCTTTTATTTCCGCTTTATATTTTTCAGCTAAATGCTGATAACTCCCAATTTCAACAATGTAGCCATTTTTAACATATACAGCTTCAACGTTGCTACCTTCTTTTTCTAATGTGTAGATCTTCCCACCAAACCATAATGTACCCAAGCACCATTCCTCCAAGATTTCGTTTCTACTAGAATCGTACCACATCGATTTACTTTCCCAAAATAAAAAACCAGGTGATGTACACCTGATTTTTCAATGTTTATGCTTGTTTTTGTTCAAGCTCACGTTGCCTTAATTCTATTCTACGAATTTTACCTGACGTCGTTTTAGGTAACTCCTCAATAAACTCAATTTCACGCGGATATTTATAAGGAGCGGTTAGCTTTTTCACATGCTCCTGAAGTACCGGAATTAGCTCCTCGTTATCGTTATTTGAAGGATCTCTTAACACAATATAAGCTTTTACGATATGTCCTCTAATTTCATCAGGGCTTGCTACAACCGCACACTCCTTCACGAAAGGATGTTTAACAAGTGCATCCTCAACCTCAAATGGGCCGATTGTGTAGCCAGAGCTAATGATAATATCATCGTCTCTACCCTCAAACCAAAAGTAGCCCTCTTCATCCATTTTTGCTCTGTCACCAGTAATATAATAATCTCCTCTAAATGCAATAGCAGTGCGCTCAAAATCTTTATAGTATTCTTTAAACAAAGCTGGTGTGTCCTTATGGACAGCAATGTCTCCTACTTCATTAACTGAACAAGGTTCACCTTCATTATTAATAATTTTCACATCATTACCTGGTGTTGGTTTACCCATTGAACCAGCTTTGATCACCATTCCTTTCATTACACCAACAAGAAGTGTATTTTCCGTTTGGCCATAACCATCACGAACCTTCACGTTAAAATAATGCTGGAATGTATCGATGACTTCTCGGTTCAACGGCTCACCAGCAGAGACTGCACTATGTAGATTAGAGAGTGAATAGTTCTCAAGTTGCTCAACCTTTGCCATCAGTCGATATTCTGTCGGTGTACAGCATAATACATTTACTTTGTAATCATCTAAAAGCTGTAAATATTTCTCTGGCTCAAATTTTCCCTGATAAATAAGTCCTGAAGCACCTGAACCTAACACAGATAAAAACGGACTCCAAATCCATTTTTGCCATCCAGGTCCAGCTGTTGCCCATACCATATCGTTTTCTTCAATACTTAACCAATTTTTCGCTGTTGTTCTTAAGTGAGCAAAAGCCCACCCATGTGTATGTATAACACCTTTTGGATTTCCTGTTGTACCTGATGTATAGGATAAGAATGCTATACTATCAGATTTCGTTTCCGCTATGTCCATTGATGTACTTTGTTTTGTCATAAGCTCTTCTAAAGAGAGCCAATTTGAATCGTTTCCATTTACAACAATTTTTATTAGGTTATCTAATTCTCTAATTTCTCTAAATTCACTTGTATATAATCCATAGCTTATTACAGCTTTAACATCTCCATGTGTTACACGATACTGTAGATCTTTTGTTCGTAACATTTCAGAGCTAGGAATCACTACTAAACCTGCTTTTAAAGCACCAAGATAAACAGCATATGCCTCTATAACCCTAGGTATAACAATAAGAACTTTATCGCCTATTTTTAACCCTTGGCTAATTAAAGCGTTTCCAATTTGATTTACCTTGTCTACTAATGATCGGTAAGTAATCTCACTTTTCTCACCTTGCTCATTTTCCCATTTTAATGCGATTCTTGTTGAATCTGTCGAATACTTTTCAATCTCTTCAACAAGATTATAGCTTAATGGTGCAAGTAGTTCTTCTCTTACCATATTTCCCCCTCCTTCATGTTTGTACAATAATAGTATACCTAATAGTTTACATTTTTTAAATCATACTAAAAGAAGTTCATAAAAAAACAGACCCACTAAAGGCCTGTTTGTATCATTAGCTTTGCTCATTTGCTTGTTGAGCTTTTTTCGGTTCATTTCTTCTTTTTCTTTGTTGTTTTCTACTTTGTTGAAGCTTTTGATCTTGCTCTTTTTCACCATCATATTCCTCTGCTATTTCTGCTCGAAAATCATCTTGTCCTTTTTCCATAGCATTTTGCCTCCTAAGACCAAAAGCGCAAGCGCCCGTTTAGCGAAGTACACTAGTCGCTGGGCGCTGGAGCTGGATGTCATGTGTTTATCCACAGTACAAGAATTTTATTATTCTAAACGAAGAAAAGAGCGGGGTTTTATCCCCACCCTTAGTAGCCATTATTTATTAAATTAATGTTATTTGAAAGAACCGCCCATTTGTTGTTGAGCAAAAGATACTAGACGTTTAGTGATCTCACCACCAACTGAACCGTTAGCGCGTGAAGTAGTTTCTGGTCCTAAGTTAACACCGAACTCAGAAGCAATTTCATATTTCATTTGATCGATAGCTTGTTGTGCACCAGGTACAACAAGTTGGTTTGAGTTGTTGCTTTGTGCCATGTGTATCACCTCCTTGTGAGTATAGAATGTGTAAATACACATGGCTTCATTCATATTTACTTTTGGTAAATATTCACATTTAATTTCTTATAATAAGCTATTGAATTCGTCTTTTTGCTCTTTCGTTACTACGATTGTTTCTACTTTGTTTACTGCTTCTATGACAAGCTCATCAAAATCGACGAAGCTTTCAAAACGTGATACCTTTTCAAGCTTTGGTTTAGTTTTCGGATTAGCAGGAGTAAAGACCGTACAGCAATCCTCAAAAGGTCGTATCGATATATCATGAGTACCAATTTTTTTAGAAATTTCTATAATTTCTGTTTTGTCCATCGTAATGAGTGGTCTTAGTATTGGTGTGCTAGTAACGTCATTAATTGCAACCATACTTTCTAGTGTTTGACTTGCAACTTGCCCTAGGCTCTCACCTGTAATTAATGCTAATGCTTCCTGTTTTTCTCTTAATTCATCTGCAATTTTAAGCATCATTCTTCGAGTAGATGTCATTGTGTAATTTTCCGGAACTTGTTCTTGAATTTTTTCTTGAATGGCAGTAAAGGGTACAACGTGAAGGTTAATTTTCCCTCCGTAAGCAGTAAGTTCTCGCGATAAATCAATGACCTTTTGTTTTGCACGCTCACTTGTATAAGGAGGACTAAAAAAGTGAATAACTTCAAGTTCAACTCCTCTTTTTAATGAAAGATATCCAGCAACTGGACTATCAATACCACCTGATAATAATAGCATAGCTTTACCACCAGAACCAACAGGTAGACCCCCAGCTCCTTTATAATCAAAGCATGTAATATATGTAGCCTCACTTCGAACCTCAACTCGAAGGTTTATTGTTGGATTTTTCACATCTACTGTTAAGTCTTCTGTATTTATAAGGACATGACTTCCAATTTGATAATTAAGTTCGTTTGTATCAAGTGGAAATTTTTTATCTGCTCGTTTTGTTGTCACCTTAAATGTATCATTTGCATGATAGAGGCTCTTAATAGCCTTTAATGCCATTTCTTTAATTTTCACTATATCGCTATCACATTTAATCGCTAAACTAAAAGATTGAATTCCAAATATAGGCTTTAATCTTTCAACAATTACTTCATGATCCTCTTCATTTAAATGGATATAAAGTCTGTCGCGTGTCCCTTGATAAATTAGGTTGGGATAATCTGTTAGCACATCTCTAATATTATTTCGTAACCTATCAATAAATTTTCTGCGATTTCGTCCCTTTGTAGATATTTCCCCAAATCGAATTAATATGTAATCAAAATTCATATTTCTACCTCATAACCTTCGTTAATTTTTCAATCCCCTTTGAAAGAGTACTGATAAAAGGAGTAATTACTTCTTCATTATCTTCATGTGACAAACTTACTCTTATTGCACTTTTCGCAATATCCTGGTTTCTATTCATCTCAAGTAAGGTGTTACTGATTGTTTTATTTCTAGATGAACAAGCAGATGTAGTTGATACAAATATGTTGTGCTCACCTAGAAAATGAATCAATACTTCTGATTTCACTGTTGGCACTGAAAAATTAATGATGTGTGGTGCTGCATTTTTTACCGGGGTGTTAACGATCACTCCATCAATGTTCATTAACTCAACTCTTAATTTTTTATGTATATTTTTCAAGGAAGATTGGTTTTTTTCAGCTTTTTCAGTTGCCATTCTAAGAGCCTTCGCAAATGCAACATTGCCTGCTAGACTTTCTGTTCCCGATCTCATCTGGAGTTCTTGCGGTCCACCGGAAAAAAGAGGAAGAAGATCAATTCCTGTCCTCACAAATAACGAACCAGTTCCATTTAAGCCATGAAATTTGTGGCCTGAAATTGTACATAAATCAATATTTGCTTTATTTATATCAAGTGGGACTTTTGTTATTCCTTGTACATTGTCAACATGAAACAGCACGTTTGGATATTTTTTTATGATTTTTCCAATCTCTGTAATTGGTTGAATTGTTCCCACTTCATTATTTACATGCATAATTGATACGAGAATAGTATCGTCGCGCAATTCTCTTTTCATGCGTTCAAGTGAAACAATTCCATCGCCATCTACTGGGAGATATGTCACTGTAAAATCGTGAGTTTTCTCAAGCTGTTTAAATGATTCCAACACAGATGGGTGTTCAACTACTGATGTGATGATGTGCCTTCCTTTATGTTTATTAGCAAGTGCCGCGCCTTTAATCGCTAGGTTGTTACCTTCTGTACCTCCTGAAGTAAATATAACCTCCTGATGCTGCACACCTAAAATAGTAGCCACCTGTTTTCTAGCCTGATTCAGAAGCGTTTCCGCTTCACTGCCGAGCTTATGTAATGAAGATGGATTCGCAAAGTAAGCTTCTGTTACCTTTATATACGTGGCTATAACCTCTGGATACGGTTTTGTTGTCGCACTATTGTCTAAATACAACATCCTGTTTCCTCCAAACAGCGATTCGATTTATATGTCAAAATTAAAATAGGTCACTTACTTACTATTTACATATTTCAATTTGGTAAAAGTGTAAGGAAAGTTTCATTGCTTACATACATTATTAAGCTGTAATAATAACATATCAAAATGATAAAGTTCAAAAAAATCGTTAAATGAACAAAAGCGCAAGCGCCTTGATTAGCCTCGGGCAAATAAGACTGCCTCATCTCTTACCTGCACTTGCTCCTGTGCGGTCTGAAGCCCACGGCGCTGAAGCTGAATGCCGAAAGCTTACTAGTATTTTTATAAATTCCTAAGCAATAAAAAACAGGATTGACTGTATGAAATGAATCATGCACATAGCCCATAGACTAGTTACAATATGAAAGCTTCATTTCATTAGTCATCCCTGTATTAATTGTCCTATTTACGTTGTTGTTTGCTAATAATTTCTTGTATTTTCGTTAATGATCCAGGCTCAATTTGTTCAAGGGCTGCAGCTGCAGCTTCTAAAGATTTGCTGTATTCATATTCTCTGAACAGTTCTTCTGCTTCAACAAATCGTGTGGCAAGATGAGAATTACGACTACGATATCTATTGCCATATTGAATGACCTGTTCAACTAAGTATACTTGTTCTATCAATTCTTCAGCAAAGTCCTTTAACGATTCTACAGATAGAACTGCATCCTCTAATAATTGATTAACGACCAACATATTTAGTGGAATTTCATCTAATTTTAAAGTAACATTTTGAACTTCCTTTTTCGCTTTGTCGATTAGCTCAACGAAGTCAACAGGTAATCCTGGGATATTACTTTGATGGACTGCTCTACTTGTTTCTAGTAATACCCGCTTCAACTGATTTAATTTCTCTCGTGCTTGTAGCTCATCTTTTCTTAGAGTTTGAAGCATATCACGATATTGGTTATGATCGTCAAACAGCTGCACGATCTGCTTTTCAATGTCTTCTAATTCTTCTTTTATTATTGAATGTGCTACATGCTCGTTTTGTAAATTTTGTTGAATATGAGCAAATTTCTTTTCAATTTGTGCTAATTGTTTTTCAATTAGCCTTTGCTTATAAAGCTCTGTTTCAGACAATTGGTAGCTTTGCTTTACTAGGTCTGTTTCTACTAAGGTAGCTGTTTTGTGTTCAGTCAGTTCAACTAACTTATTATTAATTGTTTCTTTTGCTTGCTTAACAAATTGATGTGCTTCTACTTCTTTCTCTAATAAATCATAGACTGTATCAATCGATTCTTGTGTTTCTTGTAGGCTTTCTTGAATATCGTCAATTTCTGCTACTTCAAGTTGTTTTCGACACATTGCTAGTTGTTTATTTATTTTTTCAATTTCTACTTCCACTTGAATATGCTCTAAATAATATCCATTGCCAATCATTTCTTTATAACCCTCTTCTAATTCATTCAAAAGGTTAGGTAACGTAATATTGCATTCTGTAAGTAATTTTGGAATATCATTTATTTTGTCTTGAAGGAAATCAAGTTCTTTTTTTAGCTTTATTAATATTTTTCGAGCAGCTAAATAGTTACCTTCATCTGTTTCAGAATCAAATTGTTTAAGCGAATCTGAGATTTCAGCTAATTTCCCCTCTAATTTGCTATGTGCTTTGCCAAACTGATGACTATGAGCTAATAGCGTCTTTTTCACTTTTTTGAATTGTTGTTTTATCTCTTCGCTCTCAATCGTATTTTTTTCTTCACTAGAAATTAGTTCATTTATTTCTTCAATGATTTTGTCAATATTTTCATCAACTGTTTTTAGGACCTTTTCAATATGTTGAAGAACACTTTTAGATTTCGTAAATCGATATTTATCTGATAAATCCTCCGCATCAAAGAGAAGCTCCTCTACTTCTGGAAGCTGGGTTGTAATAATCTCATCCCACTCGTTTCTCCATTGCTCAAACAGTTCTTCTGCCTGCCCTACCATTTTTAAATCTTTTACTCTTGATAATTCATCTATAATAGATCGATTCATGATTTCTATTTTCCATGCCTCTAAACGATCAACATCTTTATAAATTTTTCTTCTTAACATGTATCCAGCACCAAATAGAATACATACAAGAAGGATTAGTCCAATTATAACTTCCATAATGAGCCCCCTCGTTGTTACACAAAATCCTCATGACAGGGAAGATAACTCCCCACTGATGAAAGTTTCACAATATCATGCTGATAAGCGTTTTGGTTCGAAATAAATATGTATAAAACAAATAATTTAAATTAATCAATACTACAAGTTAGCCAATATAAGGAGCACATCCTTTTGAACTAAATAACCATCCATTTGGGAAGAATGTATCCACTGATGGAAGTAACTTTTTTAATGTTTTTTCAATGTATTTATGATACCATGTAAACGACAATTTTTGACCAGAAATTTTAAATTTTTTACATTATTTGTCCTGCATAGAGGAGTAGTAATGTTCCTCATTCAAAAGGTTGTTTTTTTATAGAAGCCAAAGTATAGATTAGCTCTTCAAATATGGCTAATTGGTGGCAAAAGCTTAATAAGATCCTTGCAGTGGTTACCTCCATATTTCTTATTTTTTTCGAAAGGAAGATCATGTTGATAAAAAAAGATGGACATGTTCATACACCTTTTTGTCCCCATGGGACAAATGATGAACTAGAAGCATATATAGAGCAGGCGATCAAGGAAGATTTTGATAGCTTAACTTTCACTGAACATGCACCACTTCCAATAGGCTTTAAGGATCCAACCCCTATGGAAGATAGTGCGATGAAATTACAGGACATGGATGCTTATATATCTAAGATTCTGACCTTAAAAGATAAATACCGAAACCGTATCACTATTAACCTCGGATTAGAAGTTGATTATATCAAGGAATACGAAAATGAAACAAAATCATTTTTAAACCTATACGGGAAGTGTCTTGATGATAGTATTCTCTCTGTCCATTTTTTGAAATTAGATGAAACATACTTCTGTATGGATTTTGACGAGAAAACATTTGGCCAGATGATTGACATAGCTGGATCATTACAAAATCTCCATCATGCTTATTATCATGAAGTGTTACATTCTATTCATAGTGACTTGGGAAAATATAAGCCAAAGCGGATTGGCCACTTTACTCTAGTAAATAAATTTCAAAAACAATATCCGATCACATTTTCAACAGAAGAACCTATCTTAAACGTGCTACAAGCGATAAAAGAACAAGATTTGGAAATTGATTATAATGTAGCTGGCTTAAGAAAAGAGTATTGTGGTGAAACCTATCCAGGAGAATGGGTCGCAAAAATGGCACAAAGACAAAAAATCCCTCTTATCTATGGTTCGGACGCCCACAGTGCAAGGGATGTTGGGAAGAATTACACACATTATGATCGATTAACGAATGGCAAGTAGCTTTTTATCTAGAGACTGATTCTCTAAAAGCAGTGAGTTCAGCCAAATTTTTAACTCTTTATAATATTGATGAACAAAATACGCTTCGTATGGTTGAATATGAAGCACTTCACTCATATATTGTGGCTGTAAATACGGCATATGCAAAAGGCTTCTTAATTGTATAATCATAAGTGATACAAGACCATTTCGGTAATACCCTTCCTCAATCCCTTGCTCGATGATTGACTTGATATAGTATTTTTCTTTTGTTAAATAAGTTGTCATGACTTCACGTATTAGGATAGAATCCAAAGTGACTTCCCGGTATACTAATCTTGAAAGTTGACGATTTTCATGCTGATAATTTAATATATCTAAAATGACTTTACTTAAAACAACGTGAGCATTACCGTACTTGATTTGGGAATAATTTTCTTCAATTACTTGAATATATCCTTCGTAATAATGAGAAACAAGGTATTCAAGCAAACCACCCTTTCCCTTAAAATAATAAGAAATATGAGCAACATTTACTTTAGCTCGACTTGCAATTTCTCTCACGGATGTACCTGTAAAACCCTTTGAGTTAAACAAATACATTGCAGCGTTAAGTATTTGTTGTTTCGTGTCACGTAAGGGTTGCTGCGTCATTTGATACACCTCCTATTCCCTTTTATATATACATTCAATTAATTTAGGAAGTTTCCTTTATCATTCGCTCGACAAAGTTCTTTGAGCTTTGTTAAATCTTAGCTAAAGGTAGGTAATATCATTGTTTCATGTCGAAAAATACAAAGGTAGTAAGGAAGAACGCTATCCGTTAGTTATTAGTCAACTAAAAGCGTTATTAGATGGTGAAGAAGATTGCGTTGCTAATTTATCGAATGCTTCAGCATTATTAAATCAATTTTTAGAGGATATTAACTGGGTAGGTTTTTATCTTTTAAAAGATAATCAACTTGTCCTAGGGCCATTCCAGGGTTTACCAGCTTGTGTACGAATACCATTAGGAAGAGGTGTGTGCGGCACAGCTGCTGCGAACAAAAAAACAGAACGGGTAGCAGATGTTCATCAATTCCCAGGGCATATTGCCTGTGATGCAGCTTCTCATTCTGAAATCGTTGTTCCTCTTATCATGAATGATAAAGTCATTGGTGTCTTAGACATTGATAGTCCTCTTAAAAATAGATTTGATGAGATTGACGAGGCGTTTTTAGAAGAGTTTGTTGATGTGCTTATTCAATATATTTAATGTATTCACCAAACCTCAATCGCCTTGCTCAGCCCCAGGCAAATAAGACGCTTATGAATAGAAGGCATTAATGTGCGCTGTTAAATTCAAAAGGGTTCCGTTTCGAAGTGCAACCAATACAAATAGCAGTATATTTAAAGGGCGAAATCATAAAGGTTTCGTCCTTTAATTTTTATTGATAATCAATGTTTATATCTAAAATTACATGAAAATAGCAACTTAATCACTACGTTAAATTCGTTAATAATAATACTGTTAAAAGTATTGTTAATCCTATTTATGTTAAAATAAGTATTAAGATTGCGAAGGTTTCTACTTAAACTATCGAGGCAAGATCGTTCAATAAAAATCTTGATCATTAGATTTATATCTATCTTGGTAATTACTGCCTGCACACAAAATTCCATACGTGTATTGTCATTTATTCAAAACACCAATTTCACATAAACAAGCCTTGATAACAAAGGCGAAATATCCTCAGGAAGGAGCAAGGCATTTGAATATAAAATTAAATCAAAAAATCATTAATGAAATGTGCGGTACAGTCTCCTTCAAAAGAGGAGACTCTTTTTATCGCGCTAATAAAGTGACATTTAAAAATTACAGTCCCGATCATTGTGAAGCAATGGTTACAGGAATGGAAGATTTCCATGTCACCATTGAAAAGGATGAGGGCGGAGGCTTTCGCACGAAATGCAGCTGCCCTACGTTAACTTCCTTTAAAAGGGATTGTCAGCATATTGCGGCCGTTTTACTCTCGATTTATGAACATCAGCGTCAAGGAACAGTCCCCATTGGTCCAAGCGAACGTCAGTCTGACTCTTCAACAAATCAAGCACTGACAGAAGGGTTGCTAACCCTTTTCAATGATCAGCCTATACGATCAAGCGGCTATCAGCTTCACTTTGAAAACAGGCAAGTTCTTGATGTAGAGTTTACGTGTAAACCCGTCGCTACAGGCAAGGGACGATACATTTTCGGAATAGAAGTTAAGGTTGGTCCGACCAGTGTGCAAAATATCCGAGATTTTTTGGAGCAAGTGAAAGAAGGTAATCCTAGCATGCTTTCTATTTCATTCACGTATGACCCAAGCCTTCACTGCTTTCAAAAAGAAACAGATAATGTTATTCAGCAGCTTATCCAAGTAATCCGTGATGAAAAAGTGAATGTTGACACACTACCGGACAAATCTGACTATACACTCAGCAATCACATGTTACTCATTCCACCATCTTCATGGGAACGGCTTATCCCTTCACTTACTAGAGTACCGTTGGTGAAGCTTGCGTATGACGGGAATACATTTGACGGTCTTCAGTTATCGGACGAACCACTTCCATTACAGTTTGACTTTACAGAAAATGAAGGCAAAGGCTATCAACTGAAGATCAAAGGGTTGAACCGGATGATTGTGTTGGATTCATATAGGTCTATTCTATATGATGGAAAATTGACCCAGTTGAAAAGTGAAGATTGTAAACGTCTTTCAGATCTTAAACAGATGCTAGATGCTTCAAGAACGAATCAAATTCCGATACCTCAGGAGCAAATAGATTTTTTTCTAGAAAAAGTGGTTCCAGGTTTGAAAAGACTAGGCGATGTCCAACTATCTGGAGCTTTTTCCAAGCAGTTTGTGAAGACACCGTTGATTGCCAAGCTATACTTGGATCGTGTGAAAAATCGCTTGCTTGTTGGGCTGGAGTTCCACTATGAAAATAATATGATTAATCCATTGGAAAGTCGGGAACTCCGTGTAGACTCCATGCTTATAAGGGATCTGGAGAAGGAGGATGCGATCCTGCAGCTGATGGAGGATAGCTTGTTTGCCAAGACAGACGGCGGATATTATTTGCATAATGAAGAATTGGAGTATGAGTTTTTGTACCATGTCGTTCCGAAACTTCAAAAGCTTGTCCAACTATATGCAACTACGGCAGTGAGAAACCGGATTTTCAGAGGGAATGCTCGTCCGCAGGTTAGGGTCAATGTCAAAAAAGAACGGACAAATTGGCTGGAATTCAAATTTGAAATGGATGGCATTTCTGAAAAACATATACGTGAGGTTTTATTAGCTCTAGAAGAAAAACGGAAGTATTATCGATTGCGGAACGGGTCGTTACTCCCGCTTACGACAAGGGAATTTGAAGAAATTAATCGTTTTCTGAATGCACTACCGGTCCAAAATGAAGATCTGGAGAGTGGCTTGAAAGTACCAATTCTCCAGGGTCTTCAGCTTCTTGATTCTGTTGATGATAGTCATGCATTCACGTTAGAGGAATCGTTCCGTCAGTTCTTGGAAAACATCCGCAATCCGGGCAGTCTGGAGTTCGAAGTGCCGAAGAGTTTAGAGTCGATATTGCGAGACTATCAAAAACGCGGCTATAAATGGATGAAAACACTTGCCAGCTATGGATTTGGAGGGATTCTTGCAGATGATATGGGACTGGGTAAAACACTGCAAAGCATTGCGTTCATTCTATCTGAACTTCCTGACATCCGTAAAAAAAAGCTCCCGGTTCTTATTGTTTCCCCATCATCTTTGACGTATAACTGGCTTAGTGAAATCATGAAATTTGCACCGGATATAAAAGCCGTTATCGTTGATGGCACTAAAACAGAAAGATTCAAGATACAGAAGGATGTAACGGATATGGATGTTGTCATTACCTCCTATCCGTTGTTACGCAGGGATATAAAGTGGTTTGAAAAACAATCCTTTCACACTGTGTTTTTTGATGAGGCTCAAGTATTTAAAAATCCTATGACACAAACAGCACGAGCTGTGAAGAGGATACAGGCAGATTATCGCTTCGCCCTCACTGGTACACCGGTGGAGAATTCATTACAGGAGCTGTGGTCAATTTTTCACGTTGTTTTTCCTGAATTATTTCTGGGGTTAAAGGAATACAGTAACCTCTCAAGGAAAACGATTGCCCGGAGGATCCAGCCATTTATGCTTCGTAGGTTGAAAGAGGATGTACTTCCAGAGCTTCCTGAAAAAATCGAGTCGATGGAATCAGTGGAGTTGCTTCCTGATCAGAAGAAGCTGTACGCTGCCTATTTGGCGAAGCTACGACACGATACGATGAAGCATCTGGACAAGGATACACTCCGGAAAAACCGTATCAAAATCCTCGCTGGTTTGACGCGGTTACGACAGATTTGTTGTCACCCAGCCTTGTTTGTGGACGGCTATAAAGGAAACTCGGCGAAATTTGAACAGCTAATGCAGATTGTAGAGGAATCAAAGCTTTCTGGAAGAAGGGTATTGATTTTCTCCCAGTTTACGAAAATGCTTGAGCTCATAGGTAGAGATTTAGCGATTCAAGGGCTCCCTTTTTTCTACCTTGATGGACAAACCCCATCAGAAGAACGAGTGGAAATCTGCAATCGATTTAATGCAGGCGAACGTGATTTATTCCTCATTTCCTTGAAAGCAGGGGGTACAGGCCTCAATCTGACAGGTGCCGATACCGTTATCCTATACGACATTTGGTGGAATCCTGCAGTCGAGGAGCAAGCAGCTGATCGTGCCCATCGCATTGGTCAGAAAAATGTTGTACAGGTCATCAAGCTTGTTGCTCGCGGCACAATCGAAGAAAAAATGAATGAACTGCAAGAGAAAAAGAGATATCTGATTGAAGAAATCATCGATTCTGAGAAGAAAGTGTCTTCCTCTCTTACCGAAGAGGACATTCGGGAAATATTGATGATATAGAAGAAGTTATGCATATTTGAACTGATGTATAAAGTCGATGCTTTATCGGAAAGTCTTCAAACAAGTTCGTTCAAACATTATAGCTTCAAATGGATGGGTATAGTTACTATCTAAGTAGGTTATTTAAGTAAGGAGCTATTCCATTTTACGCTTGAGAATAGTAATGGAATACAATCTCTAGGTTATAGCATTCATCATGGATTATCCATTAGCTATACGTTCCCAAAATTCCACTTACCCTTTTGTTAACACATCAAATGTTTTAAGCATTGTTTCTAAGATTAAACCTAATATAAACATACGAAAAGAATAATAAAAATAACGGAAAGCGATAGATACAAAAAAACGAATGGAAAATGTTAAAGAGCTTGGAATAGAATATTCTCCAAGCTCTTTTAGATGTTAATTGTAGTGTGAAATCAAGCTGATTATTGTGTGATTTACCGTATTATTTAACCTTTATTTTTCCGTTTTGCACCCAATAACGGAACCCGTTATTAACATTCCAGCTTACTTTTTTAATTTCACGTACATCATATAGTTTGTAAGAACAATGCTAACTTGGTGTTTTACAAAAGTTCTTTTTAAAAAACTGCTTCCTGAATAATTACTTGATTTTTCCCCTTGTTTTTAGCAGAGTATAGCGCTTTATCAGCTCTACTAAATAACTGATTAAAGTTTTTATCGGTTTCAGCATTCCAATATGAAACCCCACAGGAAATTGTAATCATTGGGCTTGTATTCTCTCTAACTCGCTTAACTATTCTCTCAGCTACTGCAATACCAGCTTCAAGATCTACTTGTGGTAGATAAACTGCAAGTTCTTCTCCACCCCATCGTGCACCAACATCATTCTCACGAATATTGCTTTTAATAATATTCGCTACTTGGACGAGAACTTCATCACCGGTTTGGTGGCCATATGTATCATTGATCTTCTTGAAATTATCAATATCAATAAGCACAAAGGTTCCTTGACGGTCCATTTGCATCGAGTTCTCAATACTATGATTAAAGTAGTTACGAGAAAATAACTGTGTTAAATGATCTGTTTTAACTAAAGTTTCAAGCTCTTCTCTTAGCAAAGAATTTGTTAGGGCAAGCGTAGAATGATGAATTAATGATTGAAGCAATTTAAACATATCGAAGGAAAAATGATAGACATTTTTATGAAGTACTAAAGCACATCCTTTTAGACTGTCGCTTTGAACCATCGGAACAGCCATTACTGATGAATAAGGTGCATCCTGTAAATATGCAGTAATATCTCCTATAAATAGCCCTTCTAAATCCTTTTCGATTTTCTCACGTATATACTGAATATATACATCAACTTTTTCTGAATTAAAGAAGCTCGTACTTCCTGGAAAGATTTGAATGGATCCATTTTGATTGATATAGAAGAATCCAACTTCATTTGCATCAAAAGATTCCATTATCCTCGATGACATATACGTCATTGTATCTGTTAGTCTTAAGTTCTTATTTAATCGATGAGAAGTTTCGTTAATAAGTTGCAAGTCTTTTATTAGTTTTTTAGAATGTTCATACAATTGAGCATTTTCTAATGCTGTACCAGCTGCATTTGCTAGCATTGTGATAAAGTTTTTATTGTCATCTTCAAGCTCTAACCCGTGATTAGCAACTACTTGAAGAACACCATAAACCCCTTGTTTTCCCTTTAGAGGAGTATACAACACCGTTTGCTTAAACTTTTTATTAATTGATAATTGGACCTTCCCAGTAACAAAGGCTTCCATTGCCATCTCATTTCCTTCTTGATGATCAAAACCTAAGTCTTTAATTGGTAAATCTCGGTTATTTTCATTGTCATGTGATAAAAACAAATAAAATATATATTCAGAATACATACATTGCAATGTTGTGATTAACTCTGCAAGCACATCATCTTTATTCATAAAAGAATGTATTTTTTCGGTTAAATGATATAATTTTTCATATTTCTGCTCATTGTGAGTTACTTGAACTAAATTGATACTGTGAGCGTAAAATGATGAACAAGATTTCGCTATTTCATCTAATGAAGTGCTAGAAAATCGACTTATATCTAATCCTTTTAGCTCTATTAAACCATAAAATGTATCATTTTGACTGATTGGAATGAAAGATTGTTCTTCAAATTGATACAGCCTTCCATATTGAAGGTCGTGCGGCACAGATTTTATCGAATAACCATCGGTGTTCATAAGTGGTGTAAGGTAATTTAACTGTTCGTTGTAAGAGTAAAAAACTGCATGACTAATACATAGCTCTCTTTTTAATACACTAATAAGCTTTTCTATTATTTCATTTATTGAATATTGGTTACGGTTACTTGAAAAATCGAAAAAAGCACTCTTAATTTCCATTACAACTGATTGATCACCCATATAAATCACCCACACTATCAAGTTACAAAACGGCTATGGCATATACACGCCAACAAGCTAAAATGAAGAAGATATTGAGTATGCCGTACTCAATATTTTCTCATTTTCATTATATCATAAAACCTTCTTATAAATAGTAGCCGTAAAAAGTTTTTCCCAAATAGAGCTCTAGCATTTTTATATCTTTTAATCACATTGAACGAAGTATTTATCACTATTCTGATCATTTGTACTAATAATCTTATTTATATCGGTAGGTACTAATGTAAAAATCTCTAGTTTTAATGTGTAATCTGAACATCACTTCTTTACTACTCAAAATAAGTTTTATATTGTTATGTAAAGCTTCTTGACTTTATACATTTATCATCATATAATGTTCGTTGTGTATAAAATATGCAGCCTATTGATGTAGCAGTTTTGATTTCATTTTGTTCCCCTTATTGCAAGGAGGTGTATCGAGTAACTCTATGCTGCTGGAGCGAGGATACATGAAAACAAAATGTGCATAATTGTCCAATCAGTCTGGTTTTTATTTTATGCAAAAATAAAAACATAAAGGAGGAGTTAGCATGGCTCGTTATACAGGCTCAAGCTGGAAACTCTCTCGTCGTTTAGGTATTTCATTAAGTGGTTCAGGTAAAGAATTAGAAAAGCGTCCATACGCTCCAGGACAACATGGTCCAGGACAACGCAAAAAAATCTCTGAATATGGTTTACAATTACAAGAGAAGCAAAAGCTTCGTCATATGTATGGTGTAAATGAGCGCCAATTCCGTAACTTATTTGATCGCGCTGGCAAAATGGCTGGTAAACATGGTGAGAACTTCATGATTCTTCTTGATTCTCGTCTTGATAACGTTGTTTACCGTTTAGGTTTAGCACGTACTCGCCGTCAAGCTCGTCAATTAGTTAACCATGGTCATATCGTAGTAGAGGGTGGACGTGTTGATATCCCATCTTACCAAGTTAAACCAGGCCAAACAATCACTTTACGTGAAAAATCTCGCAACCTTGACATCGTTAAGGAAGCAATCGAAGTAAGTAACTTCGTTCCTGATTACCTAACTTTCGACGCAGACAAATTAGAAGGTACATTCACTCGTTTACCTGAACGTTCTGAATTACCTGCTGAAATTAACGAAGCTCTTATCGTTGAGTTCTACTCTCGTTAATAAGAAAAATCCTGGCCAGATGGTCCAGGATTTTTTTATTTTATTTTGATCTAACCATTTTAAGAGATAATCTTTAATTCCTCTGTTAAACGTAGGAATTCTTCCTTGTTTCTAAACTTTAACGACTGGTCGATTGACGTAAGAATTTGTTCTATTCGGAAATCACGAAGGGCTTTGTCTAACACCATTTTAGCATATATAGAATTCAGGATTTTTATTTCAGGTTGTTGCGGTGCATTAAGTAAAAACTTTTCCATAGGGAAAACAGCTCCTCTATCTTTTTTCTATCGCACTAAAAATATTAGTCTATTCATATATTAGTTTTGTAGAAGATTAAGGCTCAAGGCAAAATTGGACAAACGATCGCAAACTTTTTCATTTCGTAAGAGCCTCTCAAGCTTCATAAAAAAAGTTAATATATTCCTAAGCTTTTCCTAGTATCGACCCCACCTACGCCAAATACTATGACGGCCACACATGCCATCCAACCCATTTTCATTATAACTGATAGCGCTTACATTTGTAAAGATTAATAGACCAAAAGTTTCCAAACGGAAAGTTAGCCTGCCCAAAGAGTTCTATAACGAAGGAAAAAAAATGAAGACTAAATAGTAAGGAACGGCAGTATTTTGAAGCCGTTCTTTTTATTAATAACAGCTTTATAACATTGGCGTGAGATTCAAGCATCCTACTAAACGTAAAAATGACTTTTTGTGCGCAAATTACGTTTTATTGTCGGGCTAGCTCATTTTATTTTCCACTTCTTTTCTTACTTTATGGTCCGGAATCAGTAGTATATCAGCCGAAAAAACAAAGATATCGACCGTCGATAAATAACGACACACTTTCAACATTTATCCAGACCACTCTAGTACAGAGTACTGACACTAATAAGTATAAAAACTTACAAAAAAGGCTGACTCATACACTTTGCTTTGAGTCAGCTTCATTTTTAATTACTTCTTATGAGAGTACCTAAAAGGAGAACGGCTTAATTTTCAAATTCTACACCTTTTTAGATCCATTATCTATTAAGCATAACGAATAAGGAAATACTTCTTTTTCCCTCTGCGGATAACGGTAAACTGGCCACCAATTTTATCTTCGGTTGAAATAACTTTTGATAAATCTTGGCTTCGTTCTCCATTGATATAAATGGCACCATTTGTAATATCTTCACGTGCTTGACGTTTCGACGGTGAAATGTTTGCTTGTATTAATAAATCTACTAAGCCAATTTCTGCTTCATCAATTTTAGTGGAAGGAACATCTTTGAACCCTTCTAAAATTTCATTTGCTGATAACTCTTTAATATCCCCACTAAATAGTGCAGCGGAAATCTTGATTGCTTGTTGTAAAGAATCTTCACCATGTACTAGTTTGGTGACTTCTTCAGCTAATGCTTTTTGTGCTAATCGTTTTTCTGGTGCATCCTTTATCTCTTGTTCAAATTGTTCAATTTCCTGCTGTGACAAGAAAGTAAAGTATTTTAAATATTTTACAACATCACGGTCATCTGTATTAATCCAAAATTGGTAGAACTCATACGGTGATGTTTTTTCACGATCTAACCAAATTGCTCCACCCTCTGTTTTACCAAACTTCGTACCATCTGCTTTTGTAACTAGAGGAATTGTCAATCCGTAAGCCTTTGAATTTTCTTCAGATTTACGAATTAATTCCATGCCTGCTGTAATATTTCCCCACTGATCACTACCACCTATTTGTAGTTTACAATCATTGTTCTGGTATAGCTTAAGGAAATCAAATGATTGCAGAATCATGTAACTAAACTCAGTGAAAGAAATACCGGATTCAATACGTGACTGGACTGAATCCTTTGCAAGCATGTAATTGATACCGAAGTTTTTTCCAACATCGCGAAGGAAAGAAATGACATCAAGACTGCCAATCCAATCGTAGTTATTCACGATGATTGCTGGATTCCCTTCTGCTTCAAAGTCGAGGAATCTCGATAATTGTCCTTTAATTCGATCAGACCAATCCTGTACGATATCAGCAGTGTTCAACGTACGCTCAGCCTTTTTACCACTTGGGTCACCAATTAATCCTGTAGCACCTCCAACAAGAGCGATTGGATGATGTCCATTTAGCTGGAAACGTTTTAACGTTAATACTGGGAGTAAGTGACCGATGTGAAGACTATCAGCAGTTGGATCAAAGCCAGAATAAAGTTTTATTTTATCTTCATCAAGTACCTTAGCTAATCCCTCTTCATCTGTTACTTGGCTTACTAACCCTCTAAATTGCAAATCATTTAATAATTCACTCATAATTGGTTCTCCTTTGTTAATTTATTTTCTTTCACTCTACAAATCGTGTAGTGAGGATAAATGGACACCAAAAAGCCCCTTCATCACTGAAGGGGCGTAATATACGCGGTACCACCCTACTTAGGATTATATAGCTTACAATCCTCACTCGGTAATTTAACGGTTAAACCGTCTTTTTCTAATCAGAATCAGTTTGATCTTTTCAAAAAAGAAGCTCATGGACGTAATTCACGGAGTATCTGTATGCTGATTTCCACCGACCATCAGCTCTCTATATCAGGGAGACATCCACTACTGAACCCAATCTTAGCAATTTGATATATAGTTTTAATACAAGAATTTTAACCATAAACATGAAAGAATGTCAATAGTAGGATTGAATGGTAACAAAAAATATCACGCGATCACGTCACCATTTAGTATGAAAAACTAGACGATTTTGTCCTTCTACACCAACTCCGTTATGATGGGCGAACAAGCAAGCTCTATATAAATTCACGTAAGCTAAAGGGTCTATTTATGTATTAGGTTAGTTATTTTTATAAGTAAACGTAACACAGTCCCCATTTCCTTTGTTACAAAAACATACAAATTTTGCGTTTTTCTGTGGTATAATAGTTTAGATTTGGGGGGATTGCATAATGAATAAAAAGGATGAAAAACATAGGCGCTTCTCACCTTTTAACAAAGATTTTGCCAGGGGTCTTCTAATATCATATAACGTTATTGGAAATCTTCTTTTATTATTTTTGGTCATTGGCCTCATTGGTATATGCTTTGCCGGAGGTGTTGGTGCCGGATATTTTGCCTCATTGGTAAAGGACGAACCAATTCGTTCATACAAAGTTATGAAAAACGATATATACAACTATGAGGAAACATCACAGGTATATTTCGCAAGCAATGTATACTTGGGAAAATTAAACGCTGACATTGAACGTGAAGAAGTAAAATTAGAAGATGTATCAGAGCATTTAGTAAAGGCTGTCATTGCAACTGAGGATGAGCTTTTTTATGAGCATAATGGTGTTGTACCGAAAGCAATCATGCGTGCTATATTTCAAGAGTTCACAAATGCTTCAGTCCAAACAGGTGGTAGTACGCTTACACAACAATTAATAAAAAACCAAATATTAACAAATGAAGTTTCATTTGATCGGAAGGCAAAAGAAATTCTTCTTGCATTACGTTTAGAAAAATTCTTTGAAAAAGATGAAATTATCGAAGCCTATTTAAATGTTACTGATTTTGGTCGTAATTCAAATGGTCATAATATTGCTGGTGTCCAAGCCGCTGCAAAAGGTATATTTGGTGTTAGTGCTCATGATCTAAACATCGCACAATCTGCATTTATTGCAGGTTTGCCCCAAAGCCCTTTCGGCTATACGCCATTTTCTAATGATGGCGGGGCTGTAAAAGAAAAACTTGATCCTGGGATTAATCGTATGAAAACAGTATTAAGTCGTATGTATTCAGGAGGATACATTTCCAACGATGAATATCAGGACGCACTCGCTTATGATATTCGTGCAAACTTAATAGCTAAAAAACCTTCTTCAATTGACCAATATCCTTATTTAACATTTGAAGTTGAGGATCGTGCGAAGAAAATTATTATGGTCCAACTTGCTAAAGAGGATGGTTATACGGAAGAAGAATTGAATAAAGACGATGATCTTTATAATCAGTACATCGCATTAGCAGATAATGATATCAGGCATAAGGGATATAGAATTCACACTACCATCAATAAAGATATTTACGACAAAATGCAAGAAGTCGTTAAACAGTACGAATATTATGGTAGTGATAAACCTGAAAAAGAAAAAGACCCTGATACAGGTGAAACGATTATTATTCAAGAGCCAGTTGAAGTCGGCGGAGTTTTAATTGAAAATAGCACAGGGAAAATTATTAGTTTTGTTGGCGGCCGAGACTTTCAACGCCAAAATCTTAACCATGCAACAAAGGCCATTCGCCAAAATGGATCAACAATGAAACCTTTGCTTGTATATGCTCCTGCTATGGAATTAGGTAAAGTTCAACCAGGGTCGGTTATTGCTGATGTACCTTATACACTTAAATCCTATAAAAACTACAGCCCCAAAAACAGCGGTGGTGGATACCATGGTTTAACCAGTGCAAGAACCGCATTAAAGCATTCTTATAATATCCCAGCTGTTAAAACGTTTATGACAATAATTAACAATCAACCATTATCTTATTTGGAAAAGCTTGGTATTACTAACTTACCTAAAGGTGAATATCCTTCGCTAAGCTTAGGAACATCAGGTGTTACAGTTGAGGAAAACGTAAATGCATACACAACTTTTGCAAATAAAGGTAAATTTATTGATTCGTACATGATTGAAAAAATAGAGACAAATGACGGAGATATTGTCTATCAGCATGAAAAAACAGAAACTGATGTATTCTCTGCTCAAACTGCTTATTTAACAATCGATATGATGCGTGACGTTATTAGAAGTGGAACAGCAGCATCTTTAAATGGGTACCTTTCTTTTAGTGCTGATTGGGCTGGTAAAACAGGGACCACTCAAGATTATGGAGATGCATGGTTTGTTGCCACGAACCCTAATGTAACATTTGGTACATGGATTGGTTATGATACACCGAAACCAATCGAGCAAAACTATAAAGGCATGTCTTATAGTAGACGTAATATTCTTTTATGGTCAAAACTAATGAATGTAGCTCATGATGTAAATCCTGAGTTGTTAGCACCAAAAAAACGTTTTGAAATGCCGGGTGGAATCGTTCAACGTTCTTATTGTGCGTTAACAGGTGAGCTTCCATCAGATCTTTGCCGAAGTGCTGGCCTGGTAACAACAGACCTTTTCAATGTGAAATACGTTCCGAAAAAAGTTGATAATAGCCTAACACAAGGTAAATACGTGTATGTAAAAGATCGAGCGTATAAAGTTCCTTCAACAGCACCTTCTGAATTTGTTCAACAAGGCGTTATGTTAAAGAAGGATATTCTTGAGAAATACGGCTTAAAAAATGTCGGTGATTTAAAAAGACTGTTACCAAACACTGCTAAATGGGGTAATCTTGTTGTAACGGAAGATAAAGACATTAATGATAATGGTTCAAATCCAAGTCAAGTTAACGGCGTCTCTGTAAATGGTACAAAAATAAGTTGGGGCGCAAATCCAGATAATGATGTAATTGGCTATAGAGTCTATGCAGCAGCTAATTTCTCCAAAGACTTTAAAAAAGCAGCTAGTATTCTTTCTTCTGATTCATTATCTATATCAGTTGGAAATTCACCTGCCGCCTATTACATTGTCGCAGTTGATGTAGCTGGTCGAGAATCATCTCCATCGACTATCACCAAAGTTGGAGAATATTCAGATCAACAGCCAACACCTGTAGCAATAGAAGAAAATAAACGTGATGAAGGTAATCCACAATCGAATCCAGATAAACCTGATACACCGAAAGACGATAAACCTGTTACACCACCACCTTCTGATTCTGTACCGGAGCCAATGTAGGATCTCATACTGAGTAAGGGAATCGGTAACTCACCGATTCCCTTTTTTAACGAAGGACAAAAAACAGAGATGATCATTGTTATACACAATGATCATCTCTGTTTTTTTATGTTTAATTTGTGCTCTTTTAGTAAGCTAACAAAGGCAGCAATTAATCTTCCATCGTTGAAAGATCACCAGTTGGTAAATCAAGCTCCCAAGCCTTTAATACACGACGCATAATTTTACCGCTACGTGTTTTAGGAAGCTTGTCACGGAACTCTATTTCACGAGGTGCTGCATGTGCTGCTAATCCTTTTTTAACAAAGGTACGAATATCCTCTTTTAACTCATCAGAAGCTTCATATCCTTCAAGAAGAGCAACAAACGCTTTAATGATTTCCCCTCTTATTGGGTCAGGTTTACCGATAACACCTGCTTCAGCGATTGCTGGATGCTCTAAAAGCTTACTTTCCACTTCAAATGGACCGACACGCTCACCAGATGTCATGATCACATCATCAATTCTTCCTTGGAACCAAAAATAGCCTTCTTCATCCATATAAGCTGAATCCCCTGACACATACCAATCTCCAGGCATGAAGTAGGATTCAAATTTTTCTTGGTTGTTCCAAATCGTATGCATCATTGATGGCCAGCCTTTTTTAATAGCTAAATTCCCCATTCGATAAGGTGGTAATTCAATTCCTTGATCATCTACTATCGCAGCTTCCACCCCTGGAATTGGTTTCCCCATTGATCCAGGCTTAATTTCCATACAAGGATAATTACATATAAGCTGTGCGCCAGTCTCTGTCATCCACCAAGTATCATGAATACGATTATTAAATACCTTTACACCCCAACGGACTACTTCAGGGTTTAACGGTTCACCAACACTTAATACGTGTCTAAGTGAACTTGTATCAAATTGCTTCACGAGCTCGTCTCCAGCACCCATAAGCATTCTAAATGCTGTTGGAGCACTATACCAAACCGTTACACCATAATCTTCAATTGTTTTATACCATGTTTCAGGATTAAAGCGGCCGCCAAGGATTACATTTGTTGCACCTGACAACCACGGTCCAAAAATTCCATACACTGTACCTGTCACCCAGCCTGGATCAGCAGTACACCAGTACACATCATCCTCTTGTAAATCTAATACCCATTGTCCAGTTTGATAGTGCTGAACCATTGCCTGATGAACATGGAGTACACCTTTTGGCTTTCCAGTTGAGCCAGATGTATAGTGAAGAAGTAGCCCATCAGTCTTTTCAACCCACTCAATTTCAAACTCCTTACTTGCTGTTTTCATTTCTGATAAGAAATCAATATACTGTGAATCAACCGAATCACCAACGACGACAACATGCTTTAATGATGGTAATTCACTTACAGGAATTCTATCAAGCAATTCAGGAGTCGTGACAATTACCTTCGCTTCACTATCTTCTAGTCGATCCTTAACAGCGCCTTCCATAAACGCTTCAAATAATGGACCAACGATCGCACCGATCTTAACTGCTCCTAAAATCACAGAATATAATTCAGGGGTACGCGGCATAAAGACAAAAAGGCGGTCTCCCTTTTCAACATCAGCCGTATTCTTTAACACATTAGCAGCTTTATTAGAGAGTTCTTTCATTTCTTTAAAAGTGTATTTCTCTTCACGTTCAGGGTCGCGATAATAAAGAGCGATTTTATTTTTGCGAAATGTTTCTGCATGCTTATCAATAGCTTCATAGGCTGCATTTACACGACCAGTTTCTGACCATGTAAAATTCTTTTCAACCTCACCCCAGTTAAATGTTTCATAAGTTGTATCATAGTCTGATAAATTATAATTCCCCTTCACTGATGGCAACGCTTCCAATCTCATCTTAACTCCCCCATATGTAAGATTTTACAATTCTATTATATTACAATACTTCATTTTTCTCAATTTTTGAAATATATATAATTTAATCATAATGTAAACGCTTCACTTTGTAAATAATCTTGTATAATAGAAAGTGGAAACCCTACTGGATGATATAACTCTCCTTTTAATTTTTACGTTTCATTAATATAACTTTTTTAGGCGGTGACCTTATGAACCACCCTAAGACATATAATGCAAAGGAAATCAAAACACGGAATGGTAGCATTTTTATTGAGGGCCCTATTCCTGCAAATAAGCTAGCAAGTTATGAATTTCATGATGGTTTAGTCGCATTTAGACCACCAAAGCAGCAACACAAAGCATTAGTAGAAATTGCTAGGTTACCAGAAGGAAGAATCATCATTGCTAGAGTCCATGATATGGTCGTGGGATATGTTACATATCTTTATCCAGATCCATTAGAAAGATGGTCTGAGGGTAATATGGAAGAGTTAATTGAATTAGGTGCCATTGAAGTAGCAACTGAATTCCGTGGTTATTCAGTTGGTAAAAATTTATTAAGAGTTTCTATGATGGATGATGCAATGGAAGACTACATTATTATTACAACTGAATATTATTGGCATTGGGACCTAAAAGGATCTGGTTTAAATGTATGGGAATATCGAAAAGTAATGGAAAAAATGATGAATACAGGTGGATTAGAGTGGTACGCAACCGATGAGCCTGAAATCAGTTCACATCCAGCCAACTGTCTAATGGCTAGGATCGGAAAAAGAATTGAGCCAGAATCAATACAACAATTTGATCGTTTACGCTTTCAAAATCGATTCATGTATTAACTATATGTATAGGGTATAATGTCAACTTCTTAAAGCTAATAGATTAGCACATACATTTAATTTCTGCTCTTAAAAATTTAAGAGCCCCCTGCTAATGGAAGTATCACTTATGTTAAGGAGGCACTATATGATCGTTAAGCAAATAATGAAAAAAAACGTGATAACCCTAGTTCCTGAGGATACGATAAGACTTGCATTGGAAACGATGAAACAGAATAGAATTCGCCATATCCCAATTGTAAAAAATGACAATCATTTAGTAGGTATCATTACCGAACGTGATGTAAAAGACGCAAGTCCATCTATTTTTCAGCTCGAATTAAAAGAGGACTTTTTAAAAATGCCTATTAAAAGTATCATGTCTACTAATCTAATTACTGGACATCCACTTGATTTTGTAGAAGAATTAGCAGCTGATTTAATCGAACACAAAATTGGATGTTTACCGATTTTACAAGATGGAAAGCTAGTAGGATTGCTGACAGAGACAGACCTGCTACACACATTTGTAAAGCTTACTGGTGCAGACCAGCCTGCATCACATATCGAGGTTAAAGTACCCAATAAAGCGGGCATGTTAGCTGAAGTTTCATCTATCTTTCAAAAAAGTAGAGTAAATATATCAAGTGTACTAGTTTATCCTGATTCTGATGAGCAGTATAAAATACTTGTATTTCGTGTGCAGACTATGAACGTAACCAAGATCATTAAAGACTTGCAAGCTGATGGATATGATGTCTTATGGCCAAATGTATCGGAGAATTTCAGATGACAATAAAAGACACTGTTTTTATTTATTCACCTCTCTTTCAGCAATATAAGTTTCATAATGATCATCCTTTTAATCAATTAAGAGTTGAACTTACTTACGATTTATTGAAAGAAATGGAAGCAATTAATGAGATTGATCTAGTTGCACCTAGATTGGCTTCTGAAGATGAATTAGCACTTGTTCATGATAAAAGATATATAAAAGCCGTTCAATTAGCTGGACATGGACAATTAGATATCCAAAAAGCGCTTAACTATGGAATCGGGACAGAGGACACACCAATCTTCCCTCACATGCATGAGGCAAGTGCCCTTCTAGTAGGTGCAACCTTAACATCTGTTGATTATGTGATGGAAGGAAAAGCAAAACATGCGGCAAACTTCGGAGGAGGATTACATCACGGCTTTCGAGGCAAGGCTTCAGGGTTTTGCATTTACAACGATAGCTCTGTCGCTATTAAATACATACAAGAAAAGTATGGAGCAAAGGTACTATATATTGATACAGACGCCCATCATGGTGATGGTGTTCAATGGACATTTTATGATGAACCAAATGTATGCACACTTTCCATCCATGAAACTGGACGATATTTATTTCCGGGCACTGGCAATATTACAGAACGTGGTTCTGGAAAGGGATATGGCTATTCATTCAATATTCCATTGGACGCTTTTACAGAAGACGAGTCATGGCTTCATGCTTATCGTACATCTCTCGAAGAGGTTGCAGCATTTTTCAAGCCTGATGTGATCTTAACCCAAAATGGTGCAGATGCACACTATTATGATCCCTTAACACACTTATCTGCTTCAATGGCTATTTATCATGAAATTCCAAAGCTGGCTCATGAAATTGCTCATAAATACTGTAACGGCCGTTGGATTGCTGTAGGTGGCGGCGGCTACGATATTTGGCGAGTCGTCCCTAGAGCATGGAGCTTAATTTGGCTTGAAATGAATAACTTAAAAGCTCCTAACAAGCTGCCAAAATCCTGGATTGAGAAGTGGCAAAAACAAGCACCTGTAGAGCTACCTGAAAGCTGGTATGATTCTGATGACTTATATAAACCAATACCTCGCAAGCCAGAAATTGAAGAAAAAAATAAATTAACTGTATCAAAAGCGCTACATCCGATTCGCCATAATAAATAAGATAATGAGGATGTGACTTTGACAGCCTTTGGATGCTAATTCCAATCACAAAAAATAGCAGCCTTTTATTATAAAAAAGGCTGCTATTTAAAGAGATTACTAATTAAAGTATCATTCAACTCATTTTCTACTACCTACGGTTGTATAGAATCCTTTCTTTTCATTAAATAAGGATATGATACGATCAATCCAAAGATATAGATCACACATGCTATATAAGCAGGTAATAAATGAATAAAGGTAGTGTAACCAATTACAAAGTGGGTAATAAATCCTGATAAAAAAGCAGGAATTCCCCCAACGAACATACTCCACCACACCCATTTTTCTCCTTCACGAAACCCCCACAACGAGATCATTAAAACGAGGAGCCCTACACTTAAAAGGGCGCTACCGAATCCAGCACGATCATGTGCAATGACGGATATTAACTCATCATTGAATTGCTTTAGCATTTCCGGCGGCATACAAAGATACCCTATATCTGTTTTAACAAATACGAAAGTGGCTCCTATGAAGGATATTACAATCCCCCCGATTACAAATGAGAAACCAAGGATAATAAAAGCAAGTTGCCCATACAAGCTTAGGTTCCAAGCATTGTGATTCGAATCATTCTGAGATTTTGGTGTATCAATGGCATTCTTCGTTTTCATGTATCCTGTAATGAAAAAAGGTAATAAAACAAGCCAAAAAAACCCATGAAGCCAATCAAAATATCCATACCCAATAAACAATAAAATACCTAAAAAACCTACTATCCCCGCAATATTCACTGCTTTTCTACACCAATGTACCCCGTTCTTTATGCCATGTTTAGCTAATTGCATATATAAAATTCCACCGGATACCATTGTACCCGAAAGTGTTAACCTGTCATGTGCCATAAAGTATAATACATTTTCGTTAAAAGCTAACAATTCTGCTCTCGTGATCTTAAGAAACGCTTCGTCATAGGGCAAAATAACTCTTGTCATACTAAATAGCAGTGCTAAAATTCCACCTATGAAAATACATAAACCAAAAAACCAATACCAAATCCACCCCATTGAAAAAGTTTGCTGCACATCGACTTTTCTAAAATATAACAATTCATTAATTCGTTTTGGTAAACCTGGCCCTGATGTGATATACCCTGACGATAAGAATAGTAGAGTTGCTCCCTCCTCTAGAAGGGAAATCGCATCCTTAGGTTCATCAATACCACCAGACGTAATAATAGCTATATTTTTATTAAGTTCTTTCCTCAGCATCTTTAAAGAAGACAAAAGATCTATTAGAGGTTCTTTCGCTCTATCTCCATCTAAAATAACGCCATCTATTTCATTTCCTTTAAAAAATTGGACGAATGTGGTGAATGATTTTGAAATTTGTTCCGGAGTTACTGATATGAAAACATGCTTACCATTTAACAGCTGTTTTATCAATGTCACATTCTCAGAAATCAAGTTATTCGTATATTCTAATACAAAAATATCTCCATACGACTTAAGAGCTGGTGCCAATTCGAGAAGTTCTTTAGGTGTACCCTTCATACGAATGATTTTATGTGGAGAAAGGTTTGAATATTGTTTTAACTTGTTGATTGTATTTTCTAAGCCTAATGCTTCTTCTTCGTTTGGAAAAACAACTTTATGTTTGTCGCTATCATAATACGGCATTTCACTAAGATGTTTAGGCTTCAGAGTTACAGGTCCAATTTCAATGAAACTAAAACCTAAATTTGCAAAGGCTTTTGTTCCTGTTAGGTTTGGATCTACTTTCCCACTAAGCCCTATCGGCGAAGAAAATAATAAATCACTTGTTTTAATTTCGATATGAGGTGAGGTTTCCATATGACCTAAAAAACGTATTAACTGTTTGCCACCTGGAATCGAAGTGATGCTACTCATGCTTCTATGGATAATCTCCCGACTTACATGGCCCGGAATTTTAAACAATAAACGCTGAAATAATGGATGATAAGACCAATCAGGCATTATAATATCACCTTTTCTATCTTCTATTGAAATATTATGTTGTAAGGGTCTTTACTTTATTTAGAATTAAAATCCCACAATTAAATAATACCATTTATGCTTTGAAATAGAAGTTGTAATAAGTAAAAAAACGAGCTAAATTGTTAGCTCGTTTTTTACTCAAAATTTCTTATGTTCTTATTGCTTTGTCGATTGTCTGAACTCAATACGATGTGGAAGCTCTACGATGTGGTTATCAACTTCTTCTTTATTCATATATTTTGTTAGTAATCGCATCGCAACAGCACCAATATCATATGTTGGTTGTACAACTGTCGTTAGCTGTGGACGTACCATAGTTGAAAGTCTTGTATTATCAAATCCAACGATTTCAAAATCAGTTGGTATTGAGTAATTACGGTCTTGTGCACCATGAATAACTCCTAATGCCATTTCGTCAGTACCAACAAAGATAGCTGTTGGTTTTTCAGAGAGCTCGTCAATTTTTTCAAAGGCTTCGATACCTGAATCATACGTATAATCACCCTCAATTACTAACGACTCGTCAAATGCAATTTCTGAATCCTCTAATGCTCGTCTATATCCTACAGACTTTTTCAAACGATTCACAGGCTCTTCAGCTGGTCCTTCAACATATGCAATTCTTTTGTGACCTTTTTCAATAAGCATTGAAATAACATCATAAGCAGCTTGTTCATAATTAATGTTAACAGAAGCTATTGATTCTGTTAAATCAATAGATGCTGCTAACACAATTGGAACTGGAGAACGCTTAAATTGCTCTACTAGCTCTTCGGTCACATTTCCGCTCATGAAAACAATTCCATCTACTTGCTTACCTAGCATTGTATTTAATAGATGCAATTCTTTATCCTTGTTTTGATCAGAGTTACTTAAAATGATGTTGTATTTATACATCGTTGCGATATCTTCAATTCCACGAGCAAGCTCTGAATAAAAGATACTTGATATATCAGGGATGATTACACCAACTGTTGTTGTTTTTTTACTTGCAAGTCCTCTAGCTACTGCATTTGGACGATAGCCTAATCTCTCAATTGCATCAAGAACCTTTTTTCTTGTTGTAGGTTTAACATTTGGGTTACCATTTACTACACGAGAAACGGTCGCCATCGATACATTTGCCTCACGGGCAACATCATATATTGTTACACTTGTCATCTTGAACACTCCTTCTATTACTATAAAAACGTTTATTTAAAATTTTCACTTTAAATTCGCTATTTATTGTTTAATATGTAAAAAAATTGTTACCTCTTGTCAAAAAGCTATACATTATCCCGTTCTACGTAAATAATCATACGATACTCTGAAATCGTCTGCAATCTATTTCAATTGTTTTTTACGTTGTTTTCACAGATTGTTCGTTTTTTCACATATTTCCTTTATGAATGCTCCTTCACTTCGTAGAAATTACACCATTTCTTGTCCAATAACTAAATAGGAAAAAGCTATACTACTATTTTTGCCATAAAATTTAACATTTATGAATAAAATATAAAACAAAAAAAAGGTTAACTTTTTTAGCAGTATTCTCCGGGAACTTATTTAGAAGTTTTCACTAAAAACCTCTAAAAGTAGTTTTTTGGATTTACTGATAAGTCAACCTCTTCTTGCTTTATTAAATATATTTGTTATGCGTTCACTTTTAATAAAGGCTTTAATTCTGACATGAACTTGTCAAATTGATCAAAGTCCATTTGCTGAGCTGAATCTGATAAAGCAACTGCTGGATCTGGATGAACCTCAGCCATTACTCCATCAGCACCAATTGCTAAAGCAGCTTTAGCTGTTGGAACTAATAGATCTCTTCTACCTGTTGAATGAGTAACATCAACAAATATTGGTAAATGTGTTTCTTGTTTTAAAATTGGTACAGCAGAAATATCTAATGTATTTCTTGTCGCACGCTCATACGTACGAATACCGCGCTCACATAGGATAATTTGATCATTACCTTGTGAAATGATATATTCAGCAGCATTAATGAATTCATCAATTGTTGCAGCTAATCCACGTTTTAATAATACTGGCTTACGTACAGCACCTGCAGCCTTTAATAATGAAAAGTTTTGCATATTACGAGCGCCAATTTGAATAATGTCTACATAATCTAAAGCTGTTTTAATATCAGCAGGATCCACGATTTCACTAATAATAGCTAAACCGTATTCATCGCCAACTTTTCTTAAAATTTGTAAACCTTCTAAACCAAGTCCTTGGAAGTCGTATGGACTTGTACGTGGTTTGAAAGCACCGCCACGTAGAATTTTAATCCCTTGTTTTTTTGCTTGCTCTGCAACTGCAGCAACTTGCTCATAGCTTTCAACTGCACAAGGTCCTACAATAAATGATTGGCTTCCATCACCAATTCTCACTCCGTTAACTTCAATAATTGTATCTTCTGCTTTTTTCTTACGAGAAACAAGCAAAGCCTTACTATGGTCATCTTCTTGAAGTTCTAATCCAGCTTTAAAGATTTCCTTGAAAATATGCTGTAATGTCGAGTCTTCAAATGGGCCATCGTTATATTCTTTAATGCTATTTAACATTTTGCGCTCGCGAACAGGATCATAACGATGTACACCTTGTGCTTCCTTCGCTTTACCAATCTCCTGCACAACTCTTCCTCGCTCATTAATTAGCTTTAAAATCTGTATATTAATCTCATCTGCTTTCTCTCTTAATGCTTCTAATTCTGCATTACTCATCTCTCTCATCCCTTCGCAAAAAAATTTCAAAAATCGTTTTAACCAACATTATAATTGAATGAACTTGCAGTTAGATTGCTAAAAGCTTGAGCTTGCTAACTTTACAAAGTCAGAATACTACAACAATGAACCAATGTTTTCTTTATCATTCAAAGAAAGTGTGGTACATTTTCTTTAATTAGTTGTAATTATAAACGATAAAATAGTTATTGTCATCTAAAACTTTAACATTTAAACGCTTTTAAGCGATAAAGTGTTTTGATAAACTTTAAAGACAGTAAAAATAGACATTTGATATTAAATTAATAGATAAAAATGATCATCTGTCAAAGAAGGTGTACCAAAATGGATAAAAATGATTTAACGTTTGCACTAGATATCGGAACACGTTCTGTCGTTGGTATAATTTTAAAAGAAGATAATGGTTTCTACTACATCGTCGATATCGTTATTAAAGAACATGATAAACGCTCAATGTTAGATGGTCAAATTCATGATATTTTATCAGTTGCTAATGTTATTTGTTCGATAAAAAAAGAGCTAGAAGCCGTTCATGGATCACTTCATAAAGTATGCGTTGCAGCTGCTGGTCGTGCCTTAAAAACGGAAAGAGCATCAGTTTCAATTGAAATAAAAGGTAAGCCAATGATTCAAAAAGAAGATATTCTCCACCTTGAACTAATGGCAGTTCAAGGTGCTCAAAAGCAGCTGGCTGAAAAAAATGACAGTGAACGTGCCCACCATTATGACTGTGTTGGTTATTCCGTCCTCCATTATCATTTAGATGGTGAGGATATTGGAAACTTAATAGATCAGCAAGGCGACGAAGCATCTGTTGAAATTATCGCAACTTTTCTTCCTAAGATTGTTGTGGAATCATTGTTAGCAGCATTAAATCGCTCGGACCTCGAAATGGAAGCACTTACGCTAGAACCAATAGCAGCAATTAATGTGTTAATACCTCCATCAATGAGAAGATTAAATATTGCTCTAGTTGATATTGGTGCTGGAACTTCTGATATTGCGATTACTGATATGGGAACGATCATATCATATGGAATGGTACCGATTGCTGGAGATGAAATAACTGAGGCTGTTTCAGATGAATTTCTTTTAGATTTTCCGAAAGCAGAGGAAGCTAAAAGAAAATTATCCACAAATTCCTCTATTTCGATAACAGATATATTAGGTTTTGAAACAGAGGTTACGAAGAACGAAACAATTGCAAAGATTTCATATGCAATTGATAAGCTGGCTGAATCTATTAAAGATGAGATCTTACAATTAAATAACAGTTTATCTCCAAAGGCTATTATGCTAGTTGGAGGTGGAAGTCTCACACCAGAACTACCGCAAAGACTTGCTAGGATGCTCGAATTACCTACGAATCGTGTAGCAATCCGTGGAATTGATGCAATCGCAAAGCTTAAGCTCGCTGATCATGTACACAAAGGCCCAGAGCTTGTCACACCGATTGGAATTGCGGTTGCATCAAAACTAAACCCAATCCAATATATAAGTGTCAAAGTAAACGAGCGTGCAGTAAGACTATTTCATATGAAGGTGCTATCTGTAGGCGATAGCCTTTTAGCATCTGGTATACAACTGAATAAACTATATGGTAAGCCTGGAATGGCATTAATGGTTGAGGTGAATGGTCAAGCCATTACAATTCCGGGTGAACACGGAACACCTCCTATTATTAAAAAAAATAATCTTATTTGTTCTTTAGAGGATGAAATTAAGCATGGAGACATGATTGTTGTTGAAAAAGGCAATGATGGTTTATCTCCAAACATACCTATTTCTACTATTTTAGATGTGATACCTTCTAAAACGATATCAGTTAATGGCGAGAAATATACAGTCCATGCAACAGTCCTTCTTAATAGTAAGGAAGTTAGTCTAGAAGAAATTCTTTCTGATCGTGATAAAGTCACTTGCTCCATCCCTTCTACTATTAAGGAGTTTCTCACTAAGGTTGGCATGGATAATGAGTTAGCAAAGATTAAGCCTTTTTCAATTGAATTGGATGACAGTATGTTACCGCTTAATCAGTTTTCAGGTAAGCTCTATAAAAATGGCCTCGTCACTTCAAAAGATGCAAAGCTAGATACCGGAGATATTCTAGTATTAAAAGCAACAGAGAAACCTTCGCTACACGAATTGGTTACGGAGGCAAACTTGGGCTTATCACAATCTTTACTTATTACGTTTAATGGGAAATCATTTTTACTCGAAAAATCGATGACAGAGTATTATCGAAATGGAGAAAAGCTTGATTCAGATGCACCACTTCAAAATGGCGATAAGTTGGTGTCAAAAAAGAATGCAATAGAACCATTTGTTTTTCAAGATATTTTTTCCACCATTGATATAGATGTACCCACCTCAGGGAATAGTCAATTTATTTTACTTATAAATGACCAAGAGGCCAGTTTTCAAGATCCATTGTCACCAGGTGATAAGCTTTCGATAAAATGGTTATAATAAGAAAAGCGCAAGCTCCTTGGTCAGCCTCGGGCAAATACGAGGCTCATGAATAGACGGTGTTTTTTATCTTCAATTCATGAGTGGCTTATGACCTAGGAAAAAAGGGTTTTGTTTTTTCCCTTATGGCAGTCAAAATCTCGACGTCCTCATCTCTCTTGACTGCACTTGCACGTCCTGTGCAGTCTGAAACCACGGCGTTAGAACTAGACACTAACACTAAGGAAAAACCTTATACTTTCTTTTTTTTGAAAAAAGCTGACTCATAAGTGTCAGATCCCACTAACATACCTATTCGGTTTACGGGGTCTGACACTTTTCTTTTGAGTCAGCCACTTTTTTTGTAAATGTTTCTACTTTAAGAAGGAGACAGCTACTTTATAAGAGAGCTTCCTGTGTTAACCTACTATTTCTTTTTTTAATTCATCATATGTGATTTTCCAATGAGAGGCATTCCATACGACTTTTTTGTCTTTAAATAAAAGCGCTTGTGGTGATTCGTGTTTAACGGCAAACGTTTCTGCAATATAATTTGACAGAGGTCTAGAATCTTGAACATGCAAATGGTAGCTTGGAACATCCTGATGCTTATCTGCAAACTCTTGATATTCTTCAAATGCAGCCTGACTAATTGGACATGTTAAGCTGTTTTTTACAAATAAAAACTCTTCATGACTATTTAATAGTTCTTCGAATTGTTCTACAGTTTCAATCGTTTTTCTGCTCACTTTTTTCACCTTTCATCCCTAAAGGGCTATTTTTTTAACTGCCCTCTATACAACGTCTAATTACAACTTATTCTTTAATAATTATTGGCTTTATGAATTTGTTTTCACTTGGTCTTCTGAGCCTACTTGAGCTTGTGGTAGTATCTCTTTTTCATCCTTTTCAATGGCTTCTACAGCTTCTGCTATTGAAGCAGAGATAGCAGGATTTTCGCCTTGTCCATCTTTCGGTGAGGTTGATGGATCATCTTCAGAAATTTGTACTAGTGCATCAGCTACTTCCTTTTCGATGAAATCAGTTTCACCCTTAGAAGTACTTGTGATATCACGAACCTTATTCATTATTTGTGAGGATTGCTCTGTAACAACTTGTGATAGTGAAACCGTTTTTTCTTTCGCAACATTTGCAAAGCCTGAACTTTTTTCTAAAGCATCACTAGTAAACCTTCCTGTGCGATCCTTCATCACACTTGCTTGTTGTCCAAGATTTTCACGTATCTCTTTTCCAGTTTTAGGTGCTAAGAATAAAGCTGTTGCTGCACCAATAAGCCCTCCAACAAGTGAACCAATGAAAAAATCTTTGTTATTACTTTTACCCATGATTACTCCTCCTCAATCGTTTTAGGTATTAGCTCATCATGAAATTGTTGTTTTTTTGTCACTCTTCTGTTTCCATTTTGCCCATATATCCATCGCAGCATTACTCCACTGGACAACTTGATTAACTTTGTCTTGATTTTGTTCTAGATTAGTTGAAACAGAAGTTGTTACTTTCTTTACAGATTGATTTAACTGTTGTATCGTTGTCCCTACATCTTTTACTGACTCCACCACAGTATTTAGTTGATTTGACTTATGTTGAAAATCTTCTGCAAGTGCATTTGTTTTATGTAATAAATGTGTCGTTTCTGTTGTTATTCCTTCCATTTGCTTCTCAAGGCCAGACAATGTGCCTGCTACATTTGTTAATGTTCCTTGCAAAGCCTTTAGAGTTTTCGACACATATACAACTAGAATCGTAAATGCTATCGCTATAAGCGCAACACTTAAATATAAAATAATGATCATGACTTACACCTCCTATGTCTTTACTGTTCAAATACCCATCAAATCCTATTATAAACATAAAATTTACATAATAGCTAAATTCTCCATCTTATTAGACAATCCCTGTAAAAGTGATGTCATTTTCTGCGAAAATATTAATTTTTATCAAAACATAAATTATGACGATTCTTTATTTCGATCGGGTACAATAAAATTGACATCATTATTTTATACTATCTAGAATTTATATTCTAAGGATGATAGTATAAAAAAACTAAGGCTTTCGCCATAAGTACTTGGCGACAAGCCAAGTTTTTCTAATAACAGGGAGGATTTATTTTGAAGGATCCACGTATTGAAACACTAGCGAAAAACCTTATAAACTACTCAATCCGTTTACAAAAAGGGGAAAAAGTATTAATCGAAAATTTCGGCTTACAAAGAGAGCTTGTTGTTGCTCTTGTCAAGGAAGCTTATGCAGCTGGTGGATACCCATTCGTTTCACTTAAGGATCATCAAGTAGACCGTGCTTTAATGATGGGCGGCCACGAAGAACAATTTACTATGATCGCTGATTTTGAAGCAGAAGTGATGGATAAAATGGATGCTTACATAGGGTTAAGATCTGGAAATAATATCAATGAGTTTGCTGATGTTCCTGATGAAAAAATGAGACTTCAGGGGCAAACTGTTGGACAAAAAGTACATCGTGAAATTCGTGTGCCAAAAACAAGATGGGTTGTCTTACGATATCCAACATCTTCTATGGCTCAGCTGGCAAAAATGAGCACCGAACAGTTTGAGGATTTCTATTTCGATGTGTGTAATCTTGATTATAGCAAGATGGATAAAGCAATGGATCCATTAGTTGAATTAATGAACAAGACAGATAAAGTCCGTTTAACAGGTAATGATACAGATTTAAGCTTCTCAATTAAAGACATTCCAGCAATCAAATGCTCTGGTCAAATGAACATTCCTGATGGTGAAGTTTATACAGCACCTGTTCGTGATTCAGTAAATGGAAAAATTACATATAATACACCTTCGCCATATAATGGTTTTACATTTGAAAATGTCCAATTAACATTTAAAGATGGAAAAATCATTGAGGCAACTGCAAATGATACTGAAAGAATCAACAAAATATTTGATACGGATGAAGGTGCACGCTTTGTGGGGGAATTTGCAATTGGTGTCAATCCTTATATTTTACTTCCCATGCAAGATATCCTCTTTGATGAAAAAATCGATGGTAGTTTGCACTTTACACCAGGGCAAGCCTATGATGATGCATACAATGGAAACAAATCCAACATCCATTGGGATATGGTCATGATTCAGCGTCCAGAGTATGGCGGTGGAGAGATCTATTTTGATGATGTGCTAATTCGTAAGGATGGTCGCTTTGTAATACCTGAGTTGGAAGCATTAAATAGTGAGAACTTGAAATAAAAACAAGGAAAAACGAGGCTGACACTTGCATCAGCCTCGTTTTAATCCTATCAATAAACGATTAATTTTATTGTAAACATGTTTTATTTCAGCCTGATTCTTTTGCAAGATTGAGCAGTTTATCAGCTTTGCTAATAAACACTTGAACAATTTCCTAGGTTATAAACAGCTACACCTATGCTAATCGTGACTGAAACTGACTTACCATTCATCTGTATAGACTGATTAAAGACCGATCAACGAATCCTTTTGGCTACCTCATATGCGTGCTCCGCTTCTGTGACTGGAAGAAACATCAGAAATTCTTCTCCTCCAAAACGGAACAAGACATCATTAGGATTAGCATCTATTATAATCCGTTCATTTCTTTTATACCCATCCATAAGATGTGTCATTCAACACAAAACTTGATTATCCCACAAACATGAACTGAATTGAATCCTAACACAATTTTTCTCTGCTAATTAAACATGGACATCCCTCTTCGTAAAAGAGAGAACCGAAAAGAAGAAAAATATAATCATATGTATGACGATGTTGATGATAGAAAATGTCAATGTCATCCCTTCAAACAATGACTGACCAAAAAAGTATGGCATTAAATTTGTGTTAGCAAACAGTAAATACTTTCCTGCCTGATAATGATAATGGTCTAAGAGGGTTATAATTGCACTTGATGTAAACAGCAAAAAGATTGGGAGAGCGATAGAAAAAACACTGCTTCTGGTGATTGCTGAAAGACTAAAGGCTATCGTACTTATAACCACGATTTCGATTAAATTGAAAAAATAATCTCCTAATCCAATTAAAACCGTTTGGTCTAGTGTTAATAACGTTTCCGAGTAAAATACAATCCCTAAAATACATGATATAAGTAATTGAAGTGTTACTAATAAAATGATGATGTATAAGACGGTTATATACTTAGAAACTAATATTTTCACCCTTTTTACTGGTCTAATAAATAAAAACTTGATTGTCCCTTTTTCGAATTCACTTGAAACAATGTCACCGGCGACAATAATACACATTAATTGGATGACAATTAATAAGTAAGAGCTTACTTGAATATAATCCCAAAATGTAAATTCTGTACCTTTAAATAAAAACTTAAAAAATAAACTTACAATGATATTCATGACAACCACTAAGCCGATTAAAATCCATATTCTTGGCTGTTTAAATAGTTTCATGTGTTCATTCTTAATTAAGTGAAGATAGGGCATCATCATTCTTCACCTCGCAATTTTTGTAAAAACAGCTCTTCAAGTGGATTGCCTGTTCTTTCAATACCAATCTATTCCAGATGTCACTAACATTTTATTTAAATCAGCTACTTCTTGGATCTCTAATTCAATGGAAAAACCACTAGAATGATAATGGATACTGTTAGATTCATACTGGCTTTGTAAAATTGGTTTTATATTTTCTCCACTTATTACATTAAATGAATATGTATGTTTCGTGCTTGTCCCATTTTGCAAATCACTTATTAAACCTCTTTCAATACACATCCCATCATCCATAACCATCACACTATCGCAAATCAATTCAATCTCACCTAATAGATGACTGGATATGATAATCGAAACACCTTGTTCGATTGCAAGCTTTCTCAACGTTTCTCTTAAGCTTTTAATGCCTTCTGGATCTAAACCGTTTGTTGGTTCATCTAATAGAAGAATAGATGGTTGATGAAGAATCGCCTGAGCCAATCCAAGTCTTTGCCTCATCCCTAATGAATAGGTAAAAACTTTATCAGAGATGTAGTCACTCATTTTAAGTAACTTAATAACCTCATCAATTCTTTCATAGGAAAATCGATCTGTCATACGGAAGAAATGAACAAGATTATCATACCCTGTTAAAAAATCGTACATAACAGGATTTTCGATGATCGCACCAACATGTGTGATTGCCTTTTCAAAATCTTTGTTTATATTAAAATTCTTAATAAAAATAGAACCATTTGACGGTTTAATAAGTCCTACTAACATTTTTAAAATCGTTGTTTTACCTGACCCATTTGGACCTAAGAGACCAAGGATTTCACCCTTATTTAACTCAAAATTCACATCTTTAATAATTGAGGACTTCCCTATCATTTTACTTAGATTGGTTACTTTTAAAACTGTTTCATGATCTATCATACTAGCACCCTTCATCTCACACTATTATTTTGTTTAAAGGTAATGTGGATGGCCCCGCTTTATATAACCATCCTATTTCAAAAACAGACTAATATAGCTTCTTAAATTGATTTAGTGCTTACTTCGCTCGCGCTGGTCCTATTGGTGTTAGGTTTTCTTATAGCTTTGTCTAGTTCTTTATATTAACTGGTGAAGGGAAAACGTTATTTTCGTTTTGGATATTATTTTTGAAACATTGGGGCAATGTTATCGATTCGATTAGTCCAAATCCAATCAGCATAATTAGCTGGTAGACGATTGTGATCCTTCTCTGAATCAAACCCTTCTGAGAAACCTCCATTACCCGCCGCAACGATCACTCTAGTATTTGCTCTTTCCATTCGACTACTAAATTTCCCATGCCAACCCCATAAAAATGGAGCAATTTTTTCTGGAAGGTGCAGTTCTGTATTTTTACATGTAGTAGGAATATACCCGGTCCAGCCAACTAAAATATAAGGATAAAGACAGCTTTTCATCGTTTCTTTTGACATTACTCTAATACTAGGCAAGTTTACTTTTAAAGCTTCAATTGGTTCATCTCCACCATATACAGCTAAAAGTCTTAGACGTTCCTCTGGGAGCTTGGATAGAATCTTAGCAAGTTGTTCCCCTTCTTCAGCATCGTTACTTTTAATATGTATTAAAAAAGATCTCTCTGGAAAATAGCTTAATACCTCTTCTAATGATGGCATCAGCCCAATACCTTTTCCACGGAAGGGGTATGTTTTTCCATTATCGTATGTATATCCATATCCAATGTCAACTTTTTTAAGCTCGTCCATCGTATAATCCTTCGTTGTTCCTTGTACATTTGTTCGGCATTCTAAGGACCAATCGTGAAATACGGCAAACTGTCCATCCTTTGTTGGTTTAATATCAAATTCAACCATATCAGCACCCTCCTTGAACGCAGCTCCCATGGAAGGAATCGTATTCTCTAAGTATAAATGTTCAGGTTTATAAATAATCTCAGCTGTACAGGTATCATTTTTTACCTCTTTTATATCGAAGGTTTGTGCCAATCCTCTATGAGCGAGTAACATGGGCTCATGTGTTGTTCGCTTAGATAATAGGTTGGTATTGTTTATCACCATAAATAAAATCAAAATGACAAAAAATACAATGATCTTTTTTATAAACTTTTTCCTTATTTTCATCTTATGCCCTCCACTTCATATCACAATAACTAATATTAATTAATTGTTTGCTCACACTCAATGGCTATGGAATAATATTTTGATGATAAGATTCTGATAATTATCAGTAGTTAGGAGTTAAAATTAATGGATATTTCTTCGTTCCTTGTAATTGAACATGCACCAAATTATGAATCGGGAGATACTATCTCATTAAAGAAAACAAACACGGTTTTTGGTAGAGAATCTAAGCATTGGAAACCTGATATCACATTCAATAATGTTTTTGTTTCAAGAAAGCATTTCACGATTTATTTTGACTCAAAAACCTTTTACATTAAAGATTTATATAGTAAACATGGTACATATTTAAACTGCAAAAGGCTTGAACCGAATAAATCTGAAATGCTAAAGACCAATGATATAATTTCATTTGCAAAAGATCTAGTGGTCATGACCTTTTCTCTTAAGGACTTTGAAGAGACTTCTGAGTTAATACCAATAAATTTTGAAGAACTGAATAGCAGATCCCTCACTCCACGTCTTGATCCATTAAAACAAAATTTGATCTTGCAAAATACTTGTTATGCTCTAACAGAAAAGGAATATAAATTTTTGGAAATACTTCTTCAAAAAAACCAGTTTGTTTCTAAAGATGAACTAATACATTATGTGTGCTCAGAAAGATTTACATCGTTTAGTATTGATCCTAAGGTTAGTTCAGATGAAGTGAATGCACTTATTTATCGATTAAGAAAGAAAATACCCACTACTATTACCATTGAAACAATAAGGGGAAAAGGCTACACTCTTAAGACGTGAAAAAAGCTGACTTAGATAAGAATCATTACGTAACGTAATTTTCTTATTTAGAGTCAGCTTTTTTATATTCTCATATGAAAGCAGCTAGGCTAAAACTTTTTCATAAGCTTCTTGATATTTTTGAATATCACCTGCACCCATGAATACTAAAACGGCACGATCATGCGCTTTTAGGACAGAAGTATCCTCTTCATTAATTAGCTTGGAATTTTCAATTTTCTCAATTAAATTGTCAATCGTCAGCTTTCCAACATTCTCTCGAGCAGATCCAAAAATATCACATAAATAAATATAATCTGCCTTTTGTAAACTCTCTGCAAACTCATCTAAGAAAGATTGAGTTCTTGTAAATGTATGTGGTTGGAACACTGCCACAATGTCTCTGTCAGGATATTTTTGTCTTGCTGCATCAATCGTTGCATTGATTTCGGTTGGATGGTGTGCATAATCATCAATTAAGATTTGATCCCCGACTCTTTTTTCATTAAAGCGTCTTTTCACACCTTCAAACGTTAGCAACCTTTGCTGAATAATCTCAACGTTAATTCCTTCATAGTGACACAATGCAATGACAGATAGGGCATTTAAAACACTGTGATCGCCATATGTTGTTATTTTAAATGATGCATAAAAAGTATTACGAACAAAAACATCAAATGATGTTCCATCTGTTGATTTCACAACATTTCTGGCTTGGAAATCATTCTCATCTTCAAAGCCATAATAAACAACAGGGACCTTTGCTTGAATCTGTTGAAGCTGCTCATCATCTCCACAAGCAATAATGCCTTTATTGACTTGAAGCGCCATTTCTTGAAATGCACTAAACACGTCTTCAATGTTCGTAAAATAATCAGGATGATCAAAATCAATGTTTGTCATGATTGCATAATCAGGCTTGTATGATAAGAAATGTCTACGATATTCGCATGCTTCAAAAATGAAATATTTGCTGTTTGGAATACCATTACCTGTACCATCACCAATTAAATAAGAAGTCGGTTCAGCTCCTTGGATTACATGTGATAACAATCCAGTTGTTGATGTTTTTCCATGGACACCAGTTATAGCAACACTTATATACTTTTGCATAAATTCGCCAAGAAAACGATGGTAGCGAATAACAGGTAAACCGAGATTAAGTGCCTCTTCAATTTCTTGGTGTGTATCGGGATAGGCATTTCCAGCGATAATTGTTAAACCTTCTTTAATATTTTCCTTAGCAAAGGGAAGTATTTTAATGTTACGTGCTTCTAGAGCCTTTTCTGTGAAAATTTTCTTTTCAATATCAGAGCCCTGAACTTCGTAATTCATATCATGTAAAATCTGTGCAAGGGCACTCATTCCAGTCCCTTTTATTCCAACAAAATGATAAACAGTCATAAATAGAACCTCCAACAAACGTCTATCTGATTAACAGTATATGACGCTCATCTTGATTTGCAACTCATCTATATGAATCAAATAAGAAAAGCACAGTTGCCTCGTTTAGCTTAATGTAAACAAGATGAGACGCGAGGAGGAAGTACTCCAACAACTACAGTGAATCAGTATGTGACATTTTTTGCGACAATTTTACTCGCATTAACTAAAGTAGCACATCCTGCGCTTCAAGGGTAGACACGTAACTCAGTACTTATACTTATACTTTCTTATTTTTCAAAAACATATGTAATCAGCTTACGGATGTATATTATATCATTTTAAATAGATAATGACTATGAAAACAGTTGAAACCCGCGGTAGAAACAATCATTTCTTTTTAATCTGATTAATTTCTGGTCCAACTATATTCTATAGAAAATTTCTTTAAAAATGTACGCCAGCTATCAGTACTTTTTTCAAATTGAAGTACCAAGTTGTTAACTATTTCTTCATCACTTTGAGTAAAAACCTCGCTAATACATAGAAGCTGATCTAGTACCGGAACTGAACGTAAAAAGATTATTTCACCATCTTTAAGCATCTTACATTTTGATAGCATCTTAATGGTACATTGTTCACCAGTAAGCAATTTCTCTGCATATATATGCTTATTATCTACTTTTATTACTTTAAATGGTTCAAGTACACTAGCCATAAAAAGGGCGTGTACAACAGCATCTAATGGATGCCTTACTCTACTCGTATGCTCCACATATAGCTGATAAATTGTTGTTCCTCTAATCGTAATATAATCATAAGTAAACCAATCAAGAAAAAGCTGCTCTTCTATTTTAAAAAAAACGGGTGATCGATCACAACCGACTTTTTCACTAAAAATATGCTTTGCCTTCACTTTTTCTCTAATATTTACATGTCGATCGACATAACGATGGATTGATTCAACATGTTGGGCAACAAAAGTAGAAAGTTGATTTTCTTTTTCCTTACGAATTGTTTGAAAATAAACGATGTTATCCATATTTACTCAACTTTTTCTAAACGAAGATTTGGACGGTAGCGTATACCTGTTAACCTTAATTCAATTTCCTTCATCCACCTAAACTCCCTTTTCCCTTTCTAATGTGTGTTCAAAAAGACGACAAATTAGAAGCAAGAAGATCAAGGCGCTATAGTTACCGAGTCTCGGACTTCCATAAGAATGTGGTGACTTCGATGTTGCTCACAGGACGTGAGCTGTTTTAGTCGAAGATCCATCATTTCCCAATAGATGAGAACCGGAAAAGCTGAGCACTAGAATAACCTCCAGAGCGAAACTTCGCATGAGAAAAAACGAATGTTTTTTCGAGGAACGCAGAGATTCGCAGCTTATCATTTGGTGACTTTTTGAACAACCTCTACTATTTATCGTATCATACCATGTTCTTTTAATATGTACTACTCTCTTGAATAGAATCTAATTCTTCTTCAGAAATGAGGATATCCCTCGGTTTACTTCCGCGATTTTCAGAAATAATCCCCTGATCTTCCATCATATCAATAAGTCTGGCAGCTCGATTATAGCCAATACGAAAACGTCGTTGAAGAAGTGAAGTAGATGCACCACCTTGATTCACAACAAATTCACAAGCTTCTACAAATAGTTCATCCTCTTCTGCCTGAATGGTTGCTTTTTTTACCAGTTCATCTTGGTGAAATAAATAATCTGGCTTTGATTGAAGCTTTACATGTTTTACAACACGTTCAATTTCTTCGTCTGATACAAATGTACCTTGTAGCCTTACAGCTTTAGAAGAACCATTTTCTAAAAATAACATATCGCCTTTTCCAAGAAGTTTGTCTGCACCATTTACATCAATAATGGTTCTTGAGTCAACTTGAGAAGAAACAGAAAATGCAATTCTTGTTGGGATATTAGCTTTTATTAAACCTGTAATAACATCAACAGAAGGGCGCTGTGTTGCCACGATTAAATGAATACCACATGCGCGAGCCTTTTGAGCAATACGACAAATCGCTTCTTCTACATCACTAGGTGCTACCATCATTAAATCAGCTAATTCATCAATGATAATAACTAAGTAAGGAAGATGCTCACCTTGTTTGTGTTCTTTAACAAGTTGATTATATCTTGTAATCTCTCTTGTACCAGAATGAGCAAATAACTCATAACGTCGTTCCATTTCCTCTACGGCCCATTTTAAAGCGGCTGTTGCTGCTTTTACATCTGTAATTACCGGACTAACTAAATGTGGAATATCATTATATGGCGCCAATTCAACCATTTTCGGGTCAATGAGCATTAGCTTCACTTCATGTGGTGACGCTTTGTACAACAAGCTTACCAGAATCGTATTAATACATACACTTTTACCTGATCCTGTCGCACCTGCAATTAGTCCATGTGGCATTTTCTTTAAGTCTGTCACTGCAGGCTGACCTGAAATATCTAAACCTAAAACAGCCGTTGTTGGTGATGGATTTGTACGGAATTCTGGACTACGTAAGATTTCTCGTAAGTAAACCATCTTACTTACGTTGTTAGGAACTTCGATTCCAATCGTATTTTTCCCTGGAATTGGAGCTTCAATCCTAATATCCTTCGCAGATAAGCTCAATTTAATATCATCACTTAAGTTTGTAATTTTATTTACCTTTACCCCTGGCTCAGGATGAACCTCAAACCTCGTCACTGAAGGTCCTTGTGTTACATTAACAACGCTAGCACGTACATTAAAGTTTTTTAATGTAACATCTAAAAGCTCCCTCTGTGCATCCAACCAAGAATGGTCTTCAAAAACTTCCTTTTCTGGTACGTTTAAATAAGAAAGCGATGGAAACTGATAGCTGTTCTCTCTAGCTTGAATACGCTGCTTATCTCGGCCTAGCATCATGACGTTAAAAGGAAGTGTGTTGTTTGAATTTGTGCTGCTTTTCAATTGTTGTTTTTCTTCTTTAGAACGTTCCTCTTGAATATGATTTATAGGCTGATGTTCGATAGAAGGTTTCGTTTCAACAGGAACTGTATTGTTTAATTCCTCTTGGAGTTCTTCTTGAACTGTTTCAGCTAATTGGACTATCTGATCGAATTCAAGAGTGATATCCTCGAAATTCAATATAGGATCTTCATGTAATTCACTTTCCACATAATCAGTAATATGAGTTTCCACATCTTCATGTATTTCAACAACTGACTCTACATTGCTGATAAGAACAGGTTCTGGTTCTTGAGAAACATAGAGTTCATTATCATCGTTATTATCTAGATTCAGTTGAAATTCTTCAAATATTTCATTTTCTACATTTACATCCTCAAGAATGGTGTTATGTTGACTAGCATCATCATCAATCTGAAGGGCATTCACTTCATTCTGTTGATCTAGGTTAGTATTGTTTATTGATTGTATCTCTTCAATATGCTCATGCGAAAAGATCATATCCTTATGATGATCTTCATCCACTATTTGGCTATGGTTGTTAGAAAAATCTTTTTGAGAGTTTCTACCGATTAAATCCGATAACGCCCCGTTTTTCCCATGCTTTTCAGTATATAGTTGAGGACGCTTCAATATTCTCTCTTCTTTTGATTGATATCCATAAATTGGAGAGGGAATAGTAGTCGGATGAAATGTTCGTTTAGGTTTCTCTGCTTCACTCTTTTTAACCTCTGTTTTTGTTGTTCTTTGATGTGTACGTTTTGTAGATGAGGCTGCCTTTTCTCGATGATTTGATTGATCGTATGTACTAGCTGTGCGCCTCGGACGTTCCTCTCGGGTAGACAGCTTCTCATCTGGGATTATTGGGAATTTAAAGTTACCCTTTGGATATTGATAGGCGACCCTTGCTTCTGCTAAAGGATTTGTTCGTTTTTGATCTTCCAGGCTCGAAGGGGAGCTTAATACGTTCCGTGCGCTTGGATTTTCTTGCGATTTTATTTCGCTTTTTTCATCTTCTTTTTCATCTTCTCCTGAAAAGAAGGTTACTAGCTTTGTTAACCAATTCATCTTAATCACTCTTTCAACATTTCAAAATATCTTATACTCTATTGTATCAATAAATGTCTAGTTTTGTAGATAAAAGTCTTACATGTTTTAATAAAGTTCAATTGCTCAATAACTCCAATAAAAGAAAAAAAGAGGGTAACCAATAGTCAAACACAACCTCCATCACAATGGAGGCCTTATTGGCAACCTCTTACTTTTCTTTTTTTTCTACTAGATTGTACGGTAAGTTAATAGTATTTATGGGTGTGTGATTTCTGCTATTAATGAGGTTTATTTTTCCCTAAAATAAAAATTGGTTCTAGTTCTTGTTTTTCATATAAAAACGACAAAGCAGTAATTGGAACAGTTCCACTTGCAAAAAAGCTCATTGTTAATTGTGCAAGAATATCATAGCCTGTATCATTTCTAACATCCACAATAATGAGAACGTCCTGATGGGGAACAGCAACAGCCATTTTCCCCTCTATCTTTTCTTCGAAGGATTGTAGTAGGCTTTCATTCAATATTCTGCTGGCGTCATAGCCATCGTTAGCGTTGAAAAAATAAAAGACATTACCAGCAACAATATCTTCCTTTACACTTGTCTCTAACGACCTTACATTAAATAATGAAATTTCTTTTAATTGGTCACTTGTCCAACATTCTCTATCCATCATTTTTTCATCAATTAATCGATAGGTGTTCCCGAGATCTAGTGCATAATAGATTCTTGTCTCGGCTGTATGCTCACTAAAGCATAGCGGAATTCCTTCATTACTTTCAATAGGGAATGAAGTAGATCGTATAACCGGATAAATCGATTTCTCCTTCCCTGTTAACTCTTGTTTTCCACTCATTACCGTTAGGGCTTCTTCTACATAATAGACAACTTCATCAATTGCTTTTTCCTTCGATGTTTCCCATTTCGCAATAATACCTGGCAGAGATAGTGTTACACCTTTGTTCGTTGTGGAATCCTCAACTCTTAGAGAATCCTTCTTACGATCAAAATAAAAGCTCCATTGTGGCTGTGCAAGCTTTTCTTTTAAGATTTCTACTAATTTTCTCGAAGTCATTTTCATTTGTTATTGCTCCTCTCCATGAAAACGAAGTTCATTATTTTGCGAGACTATTTATAAAGTCTTGAATTTGTTCCTGTGTTTTACGTTCTTTGTTTACAAATCGCCCAACTTCCTCACCTTGGTGAAAAGCAACAAAGCTAGGAATTCCAAACACATTTAATTCTACACATAAATCAATATACTCGTCACGGTCAACATAATAAAATGTATACGTACTATTCTCTTTCTCTACCTCAGGTAAAATAGGTTCAATCACTCGACAATCTGGGCACCAATCTGCTGTGAACATGAATATTGTATTTTCACCTTGAATAATTTGTTTATATTCTTCTATTGACGTTAGCTTTTTCATGTAATACCCTCCATCACATTAATCATTGGTATATAGTTTATATGATTCACTGATACGTTTCCACTTTGCTATCTTGTTCTACCCATATTTTTACCTGATGCATAAAAAAGAGGATGACTCAAAACCAATGGGTCAGGCCCATATGAGTCAGCCTCAAGTCGTTCTTTTATTGAATAGATTTCAAAATATCCATCATATTCTTCGCATCCTCTGGGACATCATTAGCTTTTGCTTCGGTTGTTAGTTTTGTTCCACCTATACCAACTGTTACTTCATACGTATTTTCTTCAATCCTATTAACAAATAGATATCCAAAACGATTTTTATCTTTAAACGTTTCAGATATAAACGGCTTTTTGTATTGTTTTGCTAATGTATCATAAGAGACTTTACTATTTGCCTTCTCGTTTTCATTTACAAACAAAATATAGCTTTGATTTCCTTTTTCAAGCAAAACATTAAATTTCTTCGTTTCTTTTACAGAAAATCCCTCTGGTAAATAATATGAAAACAACTCTGTTTTTTCTTTTGCTTCTTTAGGTTTTCCTTCGAAGGCCTGTTTCGTTTGATCTATCGTAGTTTTAGTCAATTCTTCATCTGAGATTGTACAGCCTACTAAAAAAAGAGTTAATAAAAGACTCAGAACAAGAGTTAATTGTTTCACATAAATCCCCCTCAAATTTTACTAGGAAAATAGAACCTAATTAATAATACCCTTATTTTTTTTCAGTTGCCAAGAGAAAGTAGTTTCAATACACAGTATATCGGGTAAAAAGCATGTTAATAGTGCAGTATACTGATAACAGAGGGATATTATGGAATTTATTATTCACTTAGCTGGTGAAATACATACAAACTGGAGAATTAAAATAAAAAAGAAGAAGCTAGTAGAAATCTACCATTCCAAAATTAAAAAAGCGACAACATGGTCGCTTTTTTATTTGTTCTGTTTTTTAAGATAACCATCATATTTAAAAAATGGCTGTTTTCGCAAAGATTGTTGTTTTTCGTATATAGCTCTACTTTACGTATTTAACCTGTCTTCGTGCTCTTTTCGCCCAATTACTTCCAAATATTCTTATAATGTGGATTTAAAGAGTATAGTAAAAATCCAAATGCCGATTTTTACAGGTCCTAGAGCAACAAACTTTTAGAAAAGAGCCTAAAAAATAGACCAGTTTAGCTTCAATAAAATATTATAGTGCTTGTTGCGTTCGCGCGGCCATATTGGAGTAGGCTTGTAGCAATACTTCATTTTTCCCTTCATATTAGATAGTGGCGTTATTACACCAAAGGGTTTTTGTATACGTATTGTCCAACTAAAAGTTTGGAGAGCTGAGTAAACATTTCAGTTCTGTTTACAGCTCCATTTGTAAAAATCCCAATGGCCCCTTCATTTTGACGAACATTGTGTTTTTCTACATAGCTATCCATAACAACCCCTAATTCCATTCCACTAAAAACTTGATTACCTACTTCTTCAGGTATGACAATTCTTGATCCACCGGCTACGATTGGTTGCAGCTGCCCGTCAACAATCGCACCCCAATTACATAAGAAGTAGCCATGCTCGGTTTTAACAACGCCTCCCTCTAAGCCTACACCAATCTGTGCATTCTCTGCTTCAAGTGCGTTTTTAGCACGATTTATCGCACCAGTCATCGTTTCATTGTCAGTTAAAGGCTGTGCAGAAACATTTGAGGGTACGTTTGTAGAAACAAATTCTCCTGTCAAATAAGAAGTAAAAGCTGCTTTCACTGCATTGACTTTTGTAGGATTCTTCGTCCCAATTGCGATAATCACATCTATTTCTCCTCACCTTATTTACGAATTACTTTTTATTGTTTGAACAGTTGTAGCATCACAGGACTTAACAAGACGAACAAGAAGTTCCTTTGCAGCCGCATAGTCATCAATATGCATAATTGATCCAGAAGTATGGATATAGCGTGAACATACCCCGATCACAGCTGAAGGTACACCCTGATTTGACACATGCACACGCCCTGCATCTGTTCCACCTTGAGAAACAAAATATTGATAAGGGATTTCATATGTTTCAGCCATATCAAGAATAAATTCCCTCATGCCTCGATGTGTAACCATTGAACGGTCATATATTCGTAAAACGGCTCCTTTTCCAAGCTGTCCGAACACTTTTTTATCTCCACTCATATCATTAGCAGGACCAGCATCTAATGCAAAGAAAAGATCAGGATTAATCATAGTAGCTGCAGTTTGTGCACCACGTAAGCCTACTTCCTCTTGAACAGTCGCTCCAGAATAGAGGGTATGAGGAAGCATTTCGTCCTTAAGCTCCTTTAATAATTCAATGGCTAACCCACATCCATAGCGGTTATCCCAAGCCTTTGCAAGAATTTTCTTCGGATTTGCCATCGGTGTAAACGGACAGATTGGGACTATTTGTTGACCTGGTTTGATCCCGATCTGTTTCGCATCATCCTTGCTGTCTGCCCCGATATCGATTAACATATTCTTAATTTCCATTGGCTTTGATCGTTGAGAATCACTTAATAAATGAGGTGGGATTGAGCCAATTACACCTATGATTGGACCTTGGTCTGTAATAATTTGCACTCTTTGAGCAAGTAACACTTGACTCCACCAGCCACCCAGCGGTTGAAAACGCAGCATTCCATTATCTGTAATCGCAGTAACCATAAAACCAACTTCATCCATATGTCCAGCCACCATGATTGTTGGTTCTTCTTTCTTACCACGTCGCACACCAAAAATACTACCTAATTTATCTTGAACCACCTCATCTGATAATGGCTCAAGCTCACTTTTCATGAATGCTCTTACTTGATGTTCATTTCCAGATGTACCAGGAAGTTCTGTTAATGTTTTAAATAATTGTAATGTTTCATTATTCATCCTATACCCTCATTTCAGCGCAAGTTACGTCTTTTTCTTATTGTTAATTAATATGATTGAAGTAGCTTCACTTAGCTATACTGCTAAACATGCTATAATGTTTTTGTACTTTGTATACTACAATATGTATCATTAACTACGAAAAGATCGACTGTAATACTTATGAAATACATACGACTTAGGAGTGACAATTATGAAAGGTAAATATTTTTTACTTGGTTTTGGACTCGGTATTGCAACTACTTACCTTCTAAAAGACCAAATAAAACCGATGTCAATCTCTTCCGATAAAGCTTTAGTACTTGTAAAAAAAGCATTTAAAGAAAAGGGTCCTATCGACGGTTCGTGGATTTATACTGTTCCCGAAACCTTTTCAAATGAACATTTAACCTATGAAGTTTTTAAAGCTGGTGTTTCACGTACTGTAAATGATCAACTTGAACAATATGAAGCCTTTGTTGACACAAAGTCAGGTACGATTGTCCATGTAGAAAAAATCGCATAAATGAGTTAGGGGCCTCTACTCGATCATATGCCCCTCTTATTATATTTACTAATGATCATTCTCTTTCTCGTTCAACCTTTTCTACAATATCACCTTGTTCATTCCATTTTATTCCTCGATAAATTGCATCATGATAAAAAGTAAACCAAGCGTTATGTGTTTCTCCATAATTCAGCCATCTTTGTTTGTTCTCTATCGATGTCATTGGGTAATCATCATACGCTAATACCCATAATGGATTTTTATGTGCATGTGTTGGCATTAAATCCGCCATATGTACGACCGTTTCTCCAGCGTCTTGCAGAATCACAACGCTATGCCCGTCACTATGTCCACCTGTATGATGCATAGTAAGACCATTAGTAATGGTAATAGATGTATCATATGTTGAAACCTGTTGCTCAATCGCTTCCCAGTTTTCCTTCCAATATGTATTCCGTGAGCGAATGTTTGGGTGCTTCATTTCTTGCCACTCAATTGAAGATGTAATGATTTTTGCTTTAGGAAAAACAGAGGTTAACTGCTGATCCTCCCACTTCGTTAACCCACATGCGTGATCAAAGTGCATATGTGTCATTAATACAATGTCTATGTCTTCTGCAGTCAGCCTGAGAGATTTTAATGACTGTTCAACTTTTGATTCTTCCTTTACACCATAATTTCTTAGCTGTTTTTCATCGAGCCTGCCAGATCCTATACCGGCTTCAACCAAAATGTTCAAGCCGTTTTTTTGAATGAGCATTGGATCTGTACGTAACTCTATTTGATTTAATTCGTTAACAGGGTATTTTTTCGACCAGAGCGGCCTTGGGACAACTCCAAACATTGCCCCTCCATCAAGATGAATGACTCCGCCATTTAACCAGGTTATCTTTGTTCGACCAAATTGAAGTGTTTCCATTTTTATCCCTCCCCTATTACTATCTTAACATAAGAGTAATATTTGATGACAAAGGAGAAAGTTAAAAGAACAAAAGCGCAAGCCCCTCGACCATCCTTATGAATAGAAGGTGTTCTTTACCTTCAATTCATGAGTGGCTAGACCCTAGAGGCAGTCAAAAACTCGTACAGCTTCATCTCCTTGCCTATACTTGCATGTCCTACGGGGCTTGGCATCCTACTTTTCACAAAGTCGGACTGCTGGAGCTAGATGCCGAACGATTATCCATAGTACAAGAATTTTATATTTTTCTGAACGAAAAAAAAAGAAAATGACATTTGCATCATTTCCTTTTCACAATTTATATCATTGTTAACTTACTCAACCAGTTCTTCTTCTACATTCAGATACTTCGCTTCAACGCGATATATTCGTTGTCCCATACCAGAAAACTTTTCTTCGTATTCTGTCATTATGTTTCCTTCAAAATTACTGTTATGAAGGTCAAGACTAAGAAATTTAAGCTTTAAGCCGTATTCAGAGAAGCTTATTAATGAATATTCAAATAAGCCCTGATTATCTGTTTTAAAATGGATTTCTCCACCCTTAACAAGGATTTTCTCATATAAAGCTAAAAAGCTTTTATACGTAAGGCGTCTTTTACTATGACGCGGTTTCGGCCAAGGATCTGAAAAATTCAAGTATACTCGAGCGATCTCATTGTTATCAAAATACTCTGCCAAATCTTTTGCATTAACATTAAGCAATTTCATATTTGGCAGCTTTAAGTCAACAACCTTTTGAAGTGCCGCAACAATGACACTGTCAAAAAGCTCAATACCTATATAATTTATATCAGGATGTAGAACGGACATACCCGCTAAAAATTGACCCTTTCCTGTACCAACTTCTATATGAATAGGGTTATTATTTCCAAATACTTCGTGCCATTTCCCCTTATACTGTTCAGGATTAGCAATAGCATATTGTGAATGCTCGGCAATAAATTCACTTGCCCAAGGTTTATGACGTAAACGCATGAAGACACCTCTATCGATTTGATATCGCTCTAAAAGATAACATGAAATTATTATGTGTGCAAGACTTAAAACCATTATTAATACCGTAATAAACAGGAAAAGGACTGACTCATGTTAAAAGTCAGTCCTTTGTTTTACATAACGACTACTCTTTATCCGTTACTTCCGTATAATTCCACTATATTAAAGACAAGTTATATTTATACGGTTCATGAAAGGATGTGTTTATTTTGCCAATTCAATATCGCGATCAAGTTAGTTTAATAAAAGATATTTTATCCGAGCATCAAAGTGAATGCTGTGGAACAGTAGCAGAGTGCGAACAGCTTGAAAGAGTGATTAAATCATTAATGGTGAACTCGAACACGAATCAAAATGTAAAAAGTGTACTCGAGGACGTTTACTTCTACAGCCAATCTGGAAAGAACTCAGCTTCTCTCGACAATCATATTGAGTCACATCAGGATCAATTATCTCAATGGATTCAAGATATTGACTCTTATACTTAACAATCGGTTATTTTGGCTAGGATTATTCTTATGTGCTCAATCCAGTTCTGCTTTTCTTTTTCGTTATTTTTGGAATGATACCATAAATACGAGGTCAATGCTTGTAAAAGCACATACCAATACATTCTTGTTTTCAAGTGCTCATTTAACTCCAAACCATAGGATGTGAGCCATTCTTTCCAATCTGCTTCATCTATGTACCAATATAATAAAATTCCTACATCAATGGCTGGATCAGCAATCATTGCTCCATCCCAGTCAATAAGGTATAGCTGATTATTTTCTGCTAATAGCCAATTGTTATGATTTACATCACAATGACATACAACTTGTTCATCACATTGAACATCTGGAAGCTGCAAAAGTAACAATTCAACAGCCTGTGTTATTTCGGGTTGCTCTAATCTTTCCAAAACAACTGCTTGCTGTATATCTTCAATAAAGGAGTTAGGAGTGAGCGGTTGCTTTCCTAATCGTTTTAACATGTCCAATAGCTCTTTGGAGCGATGAATTTTGTGCATGAGCTCAGCAACATTTTGACCGTTCATGTCCCTTGGTTTTAACTCCCGACCGATAAGGCGATGTTGCGCTGTAATGACATCACCATTTTCCATTCGCCTTGTCCAAACTAGCTTTGGAACAATTCCCTCTGCAGAGAGCACAGCTAAAAAAGGCGAACTATTACGCTTTAGAAAAAGCTCCTGTCCATCACATTTTGCAAAATAAGCATCACCTGTTGCTCCTCCAGCGGGAGTAATATTCCACTCACTACCTAATACTTGTTCCAACCAGTTCTCGTTCAATTTCAACCCAACATTTCATATAAGTATTTATTCTAAAAGCGCAAGCGCTTTGCCAGCTGTATAAATTACTTCGTCATCAATAATCTTTATCTTAAAATAAAAAGGATGGCTATTGGACACAATAGCCATCCTCTTAAATTTTAGCCCCTTATGATAAGGCTAGTCAAGCAAAACTAAAAAACCTAGATTTTACAGAAAACATATGTTCCTAAATTATAGATTTTAACCTCATTTTTTATTTCTTTTGGATCATGTAATATGATTTTTTCAGGATCAACCACCATTTGCCACTTTCCATTAGGTAAAGAAATCGTAAACGAGTGATCGAGATGATTATTATGAACGACATAGATCGAACACCAAGGACCAAAACTTTCCACTTCCTGTAATTGATAGGAAAGAAGCTGCGGGTGCTCCCCGTTAAAGACCAAATGTGTTTTTATCAACTGTGCAGATGGTAAGCGAAAAGCTCCATGTAGCTTTCTTAGCTGAATTAATCCTTTAACATATTCAACATTTTCTTTATGTTTTGAGCGCTCACTCCAATTAATCAAATTAATTTCATCTGGAGAGTTATAACTATTTTCAACACTATTTTTTGTCCGGAAAAACTCTTGGCCAGCATGTATAAAAGGGACACCTTGGGAAAGAATCACCATGCTTGTTGCTAATCGATGTCTAGCTTTTCTAATCTTCTCCATCTCATTTGGAGAAAAAGAAAGAAGTCGATCCCACATTGTATGATTATCATGCGATTCTACATAATTAATAGATTGCTCGGGCTCTGAAAACATATTAGGTGAGCCACTAATTAGCGATTTCATCTGTTCATATTTTTCTAAATTTGCATACACAAATCCACGATCATGTACACTAAACGTACTTCCTTTTATGACATCTCGAAATTGATCATTAAAAAAGCTTATTGTAGGAATCACTTGTGCATTTCGTATAATCGCTTTTTTCTCTAATGGTAGAGGTGTATTTAAATCCCATCCTTCACCTAACAAAATTGCATCAGGCTTCAATGAATAAATGTTTTTTTGTAATTCGTCCATCGTATCTACATCAAGAATCCCCATTAAGTCAAATCGAAAGCCATCTATGTCGAATTCATTCATCCAGTAGTTAGCACAATCAATAATAAATTTTCTCACCATAAAACGTTCAGAGGCAAGATCATTGCCAACACCCGTTCCATTAGATGCGATCCCATTTGCATCATATCTAAAATAATAACCAGGTAATAACTTTTCAAAAGAAGAATCTTCTTTTAAGTACACATGATTATAAACTACGTCTAAAATAACTCTGAGTCCATGATCATGAAGTGATTTTACCACTGACTTTAACTCAGTTATTCGTTTATAAGGATCGTTTGGTTCCATAGAATAACTTCCTTCAGGGGCAAAAAAGTGAAGTGGATTATATCCCCAATTATAGGAATCAAATGGTTTGTGTTCATCTACTTCTTCAAAGTCATTAACAGGCAAAAGCTCTATATGTGTTACACCAAGTTCTGACAAATAGGCAACCCCTGTTGTAGCACCATACTTATTTTTCGTGTTATTTTCTAACCAAGCTTCATATTTACCTTTATGAACCATACCGCTATCTTCATGTATGGAAAAGTCGCGAATATGAGCTTCGTAAATAATTGCATCAACCTTGTTTTTAAATAAAGGGAGTTTCACAGAAGGGACAGCCGTTTTGTCTTTATCAACAATTACACCGAACTCACCATTTATAGAAACTGCTTTCGCATAAGGATCAACTGCTTCACGCCAAATTAAATTTATACAGGCAAGATACGTGTAATAGCATCCTTCAAAGTCACCTTCTAATGAAACCGACCAAGTTCCTTTTTCACATCGGACCATATTATACATACCTAGCTCGGTTTTATCTTGATGATATAATCTTACCTTCACATTAGTAGCTGTAGGTGCCCACACTTTACATGTAGTCTTATCTTTACTATAAACTGCACCGAGATCGTTCCCCTCATATGCAAATAGCTTATCAAACTCACTTGTGCGAATAACTGAACCAATTTGTAGATCCGTTTTGTTTCCGCGTTCATCAACAATCATAAATATTTGGCCGAATTGTATGTCACCATTAAGCTGACAAACATATTTCATATGAGTCTCTATGTCCATTTTTTGCTTTATTACTAGTCGTTCGTTTCCATGAGCTTTTTCTATATAAAACGCTTTTTCTTCTTTAACCAATACTTTTGGAACAAGAATAGCGATTTCATTTAGCTGATCTAAAAAAGCTTCAAATTGCCTATCAATGTTTAGCAATATAGCCACCCCCATATGAGAGTTTTTTTCTCATTTTGAATTAGTTTATTTAATAAGTGCAACACGAGATTTTCTTACAGAAACTGAAATAGGACTCTCTCCCACAATTTCTCCATCTGCATGCACTAATAAAGGGTTTTCAGAAGTAATTGTTATTGATTCACAAACAAAGGTATCTAGTGCTTCAGATTTATAACGCTTTCCAACTAGATTGAAAAGAATTAACAAGATAAATTGAAATCGACTTATCTTACTAACAATTGTCACGTCTAGGTTTCCATCAGTTGGATTCGCATTAGAAGCAATTTTCATTCTCCCCTGATATGTGGGAATATTTGATATCATAAGGAACCATACATTATCATACGTAGTAAGCTCTTCATCAACACTAACTTCTAATGAAGAAGGTTGATAATATATTAATACTTTTAAAAAGGATAATACAAACATCATATCCTCTAAGTGTAGAATAGCCATAAGCCTTTTTATTGTAACATTTTCTGAGACCTTTTCTCGATCTACATGTAAACCTATACCTAGCCTATTAATAAAGGAATAACCACTTTTTTTTCCTTCTAATCGAAATTCTCCGAGGTCATATTGATTTACTGGTTTATTCAATCTTTGCAATAAAAGCTTAATTGCCTTAACAGGTTTAGTTGGAAGTTGAAACCCTCTTGCAAAGTCATTCCCACTTCCTGCACTTATAAACCCTATTTGTATTTTATTAAATGAACGTAAACCGTTTACAATTTCATGTATTGTTCCATCTCCACCAACTCCAATGATGGTTTTTAAATGATAATTTTGTATAATTGCAACTTGTCTAGCAAGAACTTCTGCATGACCCGGGTATTCCGTATAGAATGATCGATATGAGACTTTTTTTCTCTCAAGCTCTCGTTTTACTTTTTTCCAAACATTTATGGCTCTACCATGGCCAGCAGCAGGGTTTATGATAAAAAATAATCCATTCAAATAAAATGGCTCCATTATCTTTACTAGTTTATGTACGGGTATTAATTGTGTTCATGTTACTAAACAATTAAAAAGGGACTGACTCTAAAGGTCTGGTCCCTCCAAAGAAAAGCTGCTAATCACTCGATTCATCCCATTCCTTACGATAATAGGAGTTTGTTGAGCAATGTGAAAGCAACACTTGAGCTGCCTTTAATTGTATATGCTTTAAGGGTGCGGATGATTGCCTCAACCGTTGAAACCACTCCTCATAATTTCGTTTATCTAAGATCGTTATATCATAGGGTGCAAAAGGATAATCAATATAACCATTACGACTTATAATTACTTTCTTAACAGGAATGTCAACCTGTTTCGCTGTGATCAGTTTTTGCACTACTGTGCTAGTGCGATTGAGACTAATTAACGGATTGAGCAACTTTTTTTGTTGATCACCCCTTCTTGCAATCCAGAACTTTTCCTTAGAACCTGTAAAAACAGTTTCATCTAGCTGCTCAACAAGTGTTAAACAATAGATTTCGGTTGTTCCAATTAATATTAGATCAAGTTCAACAGGTGCATTTTTCAACTGAAATACAGGTCGATATAGCAATAAGTACTGATCAGGAAGTCGTTGAACAAAATAAAGTAATAACCGATCTCTATAAACAGCTTTATCAACCGATGATTTTTCACGAAGTGTTGAGCTCGCCCACCGAACTTGAAAGCGAAATATGTAATCCAGGAACAAATGCTTAAGATCGCCATTTGTTTTAGGTATCGTTGTAAACTGAAACTGTAGCTCTTCATCATCAAGCACTGCGTCATTCACAAGTGGCTGAATCACTGGTGTTTCAACTTCCTCTTTCGAAAATTTATTTTTGAATTTTTTAAAGAAGGAGTGCTTCTTAGTATTTTCTTCTTGATGCGGGGAATAAGCTTGACTTACTTTCATAACCGAATGAAACGCATTATCCTCCCATGCTTGTGACACCTTACTCCATTGCTGTCTTTTTAATCGAATAAATTGACTTGGATAACGGTAAGCATCGAGTTCATATCTTGAAATATAATCATAAAGTTTAATTAATTGCGCCAACCGTTTATCAGCTCCTCATTTTTTTTAGCAACTTTTTTCATGATTTAATAGAAAAATGACAAAATAATCGGACAAAGAAAGCTTGTAAAAACAGCACTTAATGTCATGGCAATTGAACTAAGTGCCCCCTCGACTGTTCCTATTTCTAGCGCCCTTGCCGTCCCAATTCCATGTGATGCTGTACCAAACCCTATCCCTTTTGAAATCGAATACTTGATTTTAAATACATTCATCAAATATGGTCCAAACATCGCACCCGATATCCCTGCAACCATAACATAAACAGCAGTAAGAGCAGGTGTTCCACCTACAATTTCGCTTATCTCCATTGCGATAGGCGTTGTAACAGATTTAGGAGCTAGTGAAAAAATAAGTTCCTTATTCACCTGACTGATCATGCTTAATACGATCCCACTTACCAATCCAAAAATAGACCCTACAAAAACACTAAACAAGATGGTTAGTACATTCCGCTTTAAAATTTCCCGATGATCATATAACGGAATGGCTAATGCGACAACAGCAGTTCCTAATAGCTCATCAATCCATTTTGCACCATTCATATAAGTGTTGTATGACGTTTTTGTTGCAAGTAGTAAACAAACAACTAGCAGGCTTGATGTAAAAATCGGAACGAGTAATGGGTGGGTGAAGCGACTATAAAACCACTTCATAAAAAAATAGATACCGATGGTGATAACAATAAATAAGATCGAAAGAAAAAAATTCATAAGTCCAGCTCCTTACCAACTTCCTCGCCTCTAGTTATTAAAACATCACTTATAAAAGCTGATGTTATCATTACAATGATTGTACTTAGAAATGCTATTCCAATCGTGATTAGTCCACTTCCCTTGAATAAATCAAGATAGTCTATAACCCCTACTGTAGCGGGAATAAATAATAAAGGTAAGTGCTTTAATAGGAGTGAGCCTCCAAGTGAAAGCCATTCTCTCTTTACTAGTTTAAAATGAAGCGCCCCAAATAATAAAATCATGCCAATAATACTTCCAGGAACAGACAAGTTGCCTATCGATTGAATAAAGACTCCTATAAGATATGTCGTATATAAACATGCAATTTGTATCATCAATTTTACATATTTCATCTACTTTTCTCCTTGTAATGGAAAAACCTCAACTGTTTCATATTTAGGTACTCGATCAAGATGTGTACGGAATAGGTGGATGTTCTTTACGATAAAGGATTGCTTTTCATCCTGAAATGCTTGTTGAAACTCTTCAGGTTTTACAAAAGGATTCTCTGATTTCCACCGTCTTGCAAGAGTGATATGAGGACGGAAAGGTTTTGAATCAAGGGTAAATCCAGTATCTTCACATGCAAGAAACACTTGTTTTTGCAAATAATGAAGGGGTGAGGAGTCTTCTATCCCTGCCCAAAATATTCTAGGCGAATCTTTTTTACCGAAAACATCAATGCCTTTTAATGAAAGCTCAATAGGAGATCGTTTTTCTACTATTTCTTTTACACGATCAGATAATTGATGCAACTGATCATTTGAATCAACATTACCTAAAAATGCTAAAGTAATGTGATAATCTTCATGATGAACCCAAGACTGAAAAGGAAGATTGTCCTTTTTGTGAGCTAACCAATCCTGTATCATTCTTTTTTGGTCTTTCCCTATTGGTACTGCAATAAAGAAATGAGTATTATGCTTCATAAAATTGCCCCCCTAGTTATCTTAATGTTACAGACGGTTTTATTCATTTATTTTAACAAAAAATTAATTAAACATGTAAAATAGCTACAAAAGCTATATCCTAGCATTGTAATAGGAATTTCAATTTTGATATGATATGATTTTATCTGAAGGAAATGGGGACGTAAATACGTCATATGCGTTTTGTATGACGTAAATGGGGACAGATCTACGCTAATTTATTATGATAATCATCTTCAAATCGAAAAAGGGCGAATGTAGGCTAATATAAAGCTTGCTCCGTTCGCTCTGCCATATTGGAGTGGGGCTTGTAGGAATACTTTATTTTTAATGGTAACGTGAATACGTCATATTCGTTTTGTATTGAGGTTAGGGAATGATAAAGGAAGTGACATAATGAAAGTTGTAAACAACATAGCAGACCTTATTGGAAATACTCCATTAGTAAAATTAAATCGAATTAATCCTGAGGATGGCGCATCCATTTACTTAAAGCTTGAATTTTTTAATCCAAGTGGAAGTGTAAAAGACCGAGCAGCTTATAATATGATTATAGAAGCGGAAAAACAAGGTTTATTAAAACCAAACTCAACCATTGTAGAACCGACTAGTGGTAACACTGGAATTGGCATTGCAATGAATGCAGCTGCGCGTGGCTATAAAGCAATCCTCGTCATGCCTGATACAATGACACTAGAACGTATTAACTTACTCAAAGCATATGGTGCACAGGTTGTGTTAACACCTGGCGATGAAAAGATGCCAGGGTCAATCAGAAAAGCAGAGCAGCTAACAAAAGAAATTCCAAATGCATTTATGCCAATGCAGTTTGAAAACCATGCAAATCCTGATGCTCACCGCCATACAACTGCAAAAGAAATTATTGAAGCAATGGATGAGATCGGCAAACCTCTTTCTGCTTTTGTTGCTACTGCTGGTACAGGTGGAACGATTACTGGTACAGGAGAAGCGCTTAAAGAGCATTACAAAGATTTAACCGTTCACGTGGTAGAACCTGCTGGATCACCTGTTCTTTCAGGTGGAAAACCAGGCATGCACAAATTAGTCGGTACAAGTCCAGGCTTTATCCCTTCAATATTAAATCAAAAAGTTTATGATGAAATACTCAAAATTGATGATGATCAAGCATATGATATCACAAGAAAATTAGCACGTGTGGAAGGGATTTTAGTTGGCCCCTCATCCGGAGCAGCCTGTTATGCAGCAATTGAAGTAGCTAAACGCTTAACACCAGACGATGTTGTTGTTTGTATCATAAGTGATACAGGTGAACGTTATTTATCAAGTGATGTTTTTGTATTTTAAAGATAAGGAGGGGATTTTGATATGATCCTCTCCTTTTTTACTAATGCCACCTTAAACCAAAGTAATACAATTAAGCCTAAAGAGGACATGATTCCGAAAAACAAGTACACATGTAAGACAGAAAATCCTTCTAAGATTAATCCTCCTCCAAACGTACAGAACCAGTTCCCTAATCCATTACCTATAGCTGAATACAACGAAATTGCACTAGCACCAACTTTTTCAGGAGCTAAATCTCTGACATATTGAATAGCAGCAGGAATAAACAAACCAACTGATAATCCTTGAGCAATTGTTGAAATGTATATAATGGATAATGGTGGTTCCATAAAATATAAAAACCAGCGAATAGATGATACAACCGTTGCCAAAATCAAAATATTGATCATTCCTAGCTTTGATATCCACTTGCTGGCAATTCTCATAAAAGGAGCTTCACTACCTGCTGCTAACAAAAAGGCAATGCCAATCCCGGTTAGCCCCCCTCCAACTTCAGCTATTAAAATACCAAAATAACTATTATTCCCTAAAATTGGTCCTAAAACTAAAAACGCAATAAATAAAAACACAAAGTACTTCGGAACATTAAGTAGTTCTTTAAATCCTTCTTTTAGACTTATTCTCATAGATTGACTTTGCTTCGGTAACTGCCATGCAAATAAGCATGAAACAAATAGCGTAATTGAAAACACATAGAAAATTACGGATAAACTCGTATGGTCTGAAAGCCAGCCAACGATCAAAACTGCGATTGCAAACCCAACAGCTCCCCAAAGTCGAAGAGATCCATAATGACCTTTCGTTTTTTGGACATAATTCATCGCAATATTATCGGATAAAGGAATAACTGCACTTTGCATAATGGCTAGAAGAACTGCTAAGACAACAATCCAACTATAGCTATCCAAAAAAGAATATATGATTCCAAAAATCGCTGTGAAGAGAATGGCACCTGTTAATAAATATGTAGGCTTTTGGGTTAGATCACTTATTGCACCCCATATTGGTTGAACTAGAATCATCACAACTGGACTAATTGACATGATGGTCCCTATTTGGCTTCCTGACAATCCGATGACATCTTTTAAATAAACCGAAAGCAGCGGGAAAAGTGAACCCATTCCAAAAAAGACAAAGAAATAATACAAAGAAAAATTTGTATGGATACCCCTTTGTTCACGCTGTTGTGTAACTGTGTGTTCCATTTTGTTCCTTCTTTCTTTAAAGAAAAGTGAAAGCGAGTCAATATGAATTTGGAGATCATTTAAACCTCATGGTAGTCAGCAAGTTAAAGCTTTTCATCCTAAATTGTAAAAAAAGAGATGACCCCATTTGAAAATAAAGTCATCCTTAAAAATATTAATACCTATTCATCCTACCATATTTTACAAGTGTTACGTATCGTTTATTTTGCTAACTCATAAATGGCTTGTGCATAAATGGCCGTTGCTTTCAAAAGATCTTCTATTATTATATATTCATCCTTTTGATGGGCGACATCAGGTCTCCCTGGAAACAGTGGTCCAAATGCAACACCTGCTTCTAACGATCTCGCATAAGTACCGCCACCAATCGCAATAAGCTCCGCCTTTTCACCTGTTTGCTCTTGATAAACGTTTTGTAACGTCTGTATTAGTGGATGTTTCTCATCAACATGATGTGGTTTAGAATCCTCAAAGGATTGTAACTCAAAACCAGCTAATTCTGAAATGCCATTCTTAATATGTTCTGCATCTCCTGTTACCGGATAGCGAATGTTTACTCCAATTTTACCATTAGACTCTGTTTTATAAGACATAACCCCAAGATTTACTGTTAAATCACCACTGATCTCATCAGAAAATGAAATCTGAATTTTTTCCCCACGTGTATCTCCTTCAAAAAAATCAACAATTGTTTTGACATAGTGGCTACCTTGGGGATCAATTTCAAGTTTATTTAAAAAAACTGCTAATAAAATCCCAGCATTTATCCCGTTATTCGGTTCCATCGCATGTGCTGAAATTCCTTCAATCGACAATGTATACGTTTCCCCTTCGACTTTACAAGCCCCTTTAACTTTTGCTTCATCTACGTATTCAGCGAATAATTTTGTAATTTCTGTTTGATCACTTTTTATCATTAAAGTTGCTTCGGCAAAATCAGGAACCATGTTAAATCTTCTACCCGAATGGAAGGATTGGAGCAAAATATTACTCTGCTCGTTTTTAAAAACAGCAGTTTGTCTGAATGTGGCATCAATAATTCCCTTTTCTGCAAAGATGATTGGAAAATCTGCATCTGGTGCAAATCCAAGTGTCGGCATCTTTTCATGCTTAAAATAATGATCCACACAACGCCATTCACTTTCCTCATCTGTTCCAATAATCATACGAACGTTTTTCGTTAGCGGCAGACCAAGATCTTTTACAATTTTCATCGCATAAAATGCAGCAATAGTCGGTCCTTTGTCATCCATTGCTCCTCGAGCAAAAATCTTTCCATCTCGTATCTCCGCACTATATGGATCACTTGTCCATCCATCCCCTTCAGGAACAACATCGACATGACAAAGCACACCCACGACATCTTCACTACTGCCCTTCAACTCAATATGTCCTGCATAACCATCAACGTTCTTTATCGAAAAACCAGAATCCTCACCTAATTGTAATAAGTGCAGGAATGCTTCATTAATTCCTTTACCAAATGGAGCTACCTCACTTTTTGACTCTTCATCTAATACACTTTTTATTTGAAGAAATACTTGTGTTTCCTTTAGTATCTCGTCTTTTCTTTTTTCAACTTCTTCTTTCCAATTCATTATGTAGCCTCCTACTTCGTAAAACTTTTCACCCTGCTATATTAACATACCAAACACAATAGCTGGATTAAAGCGGATAGAGTAAAGAAATACATTTGTTCTTTTTATATAATATCCTTATAAACGCACATAATATGTTAAATTCATTTTTTTCACTAGATCCCCAATTATATGAACAATCCACTAAGAATTGCGCAAGCGCCTTGTTCAGCCTCGGACAAATAAGACGCTCAATAACGCGACGGCCTCATCTCTTGACTGCACTTGCACGTCCTGTGCGGTCTGAGACTACGGTGCTGGAGCTAGACACAAACACTACGTACAAAAAACTTATACTTTCTTATCTCATAAAATAGTAGAAAACTATTGCAAAATATTTTAAAAGCGAATATTATTATACATGTTTTGAATAATGTTCGTAAAAAAAGACGGGGGTACATATGTTTAAATTAGCAGAAAACAAAACGAATGTAAGAACTGAAATAATTGCAGGGATTACGACTTTCTTAACAATGGTTTATATCGTTGTCGTAAATCCAATTATATTATCAGACGCAGGAGTACCATTTGATCAAGTATTTACAGCAACGATTATTGCAACAATCATCGGAACACTTTGGATGGCATTATCTGCAAATTTTCCAATTGCAATTGCTCCAGGCATGGGTTTAAATGCATATTTTGCATATTCAGTTGTTGGAGCAAATGAAAATATATCATACATTACAGCTTTTTCTGCTGTGTTTGTTGCTGGGATTTTATTTGTTATCTTATCTTTAACACCGTTCCGTAAAAAATTAATTGAAGCTATACCGAGTAATTTAAAGCATGGTATTACAGCTGGTATCGGGCTATTTATTGCATTTATTGGTCTTCGCTTAACTGGAATTGTGACTGCTGATCCTAACAACCTAGTTGCATTAGGAGACCTTCATTCTCCATCTGTTGTTTTAGCGTTGATTGGTCTAGCCGTTACGTTAGTGTTAATGAGCTTGAACGTGCACGGTGCTTTATTCATCGGGATGGTTATTACAGGATTAATTGCCTTTTTCACAGGACAACTTTCATTTGAACAAGGGTTTGTTTCATTACCAAGCCTACCTGATGGACTTATTATTTCGAATCCATTTGCAGCTTTTGGGGATGTTATCCAGCACGGTTTATACGCTGTTGTATTCTCATTTTTATTAGTAACAATCTTTGATACAACAGGTACTATGATAGGTGTCGCACATCAGGCAGGATTAATGAAAGGAAATGAGCTACCAAAAGCTCGTACCGCTTTACTAGCTGATTCAGCAGCAACAACGGTTGGTGCAATGTTTGGGACAAGCCCAACAAGCGCTTATATTGAATCTTCTGCTGGGGTTGCAGCAGGTGGTAGAACGGGATTAACAACGTTAACAGTGTCGATCTTATTTGGATTCACTCTTCTTTTCAGTCCATTAATTGGTGCAGTATCTGATATTTCAGCTATTACAGCACCAGCTTTAATTATTGTTGGAAGCTTAATGATGGGGTCAATTGCAGAAATTAACTGGAGAGAACTTGATGAAGCATTTCCGGCATTCCTCGTAGTGTTAAGTATGCCATTAACATCCAGTATTGCCACAGGAATTGCTCTTGGATTTATTTCTTATCCGTTAATGAAAATTGCGAAAGGAAAGTGGAAAGAGGTTCATTTCTTTGTTTATATTTTTGCTATATTGTTTTTTATTCAACTAGCATTTATTGGTGGACATTAATATTAGGCTAAACCAAAGGGTCAGACCCCTCAAACTGTATATATAGTGCTTTTACTATGTGAAAAGTTCAATATATAAGTGTTGTTGCAGGTCAGACCCTTTTGAGTCAGCCTCTTTTATAATTTTAGCAATTCTTAAGGCATCACTGCTTTGTTAAGACAATCGGGCCTTCCTTCGTAATCGCAATTGTATGCTCATACTGTGCCGATAGTTTTCCATCAATTGTTCTAGCTGTCCAACCGTTATCATCCATTTTTGATTCCCATGCTCCTAAATTAACCATTGGTTCAATCGTAAAGACCATTCCTTCCTTCAAGCGTTGGCCTTTGTTTGGTTCACCATAGTGTAAAATGGTTGGTGCTTCATGTATCGTTTTGCCGATACCATGACCTGTGAAATCTCTTACAACTGAAAGGCCTTCTCCCTCAACATATGCTTGAATGGCATGACCAATATCTCCAAGTCGATTTCCTACGACTGATTGTTCAATAGCTCTATTTAAGGACTCTTCTGTAACCTGTAATAAACGAGCTGCTTCAGGTGAGACATCTCCAACAGCATATGACCATGCTGAATCTGCAAGTGCCCCGTTTAAATTCACGACCATATCAATTGTCACGATATCTCCATTTTTTAACGAAGCATCCCTTGGAAATCCGTGGCATATTTCATCATTAACAGAAGCACATGTTGCATATTCATAGCCTTTATATCCCTTTTGTTCGGGGGTTGCACCATGTTCTTTCAAAAATGAATCAACAAACGCGTCTATTTCTAACGTTGTGACACCGGGTTTGATTCTTTTAGCGATCTCTTTATGACAATTAGCCAATAATTGACCTGCTTTATGCATTAACTCAATTTCTCTTTTACTTTTTAATATAATCAAAACGTATTCCCTCCGATTAGCACCTATGTTGCTTATATATATGCATAGCATAACATGAAAAGGTAATCTAAAAAAACATAGACAACTCTCCATCAACGTTAAAGACAGGAAAAAAATTAATAAACTTGAAAAAGATTCATTTTATTGTCATACTATTCAGAACAATCATCATATGATTTATTGTGTAAAGTAAGCGCGTGCCTGTTAAGCAATGCGGAAGCGCTAGTTTAGCGACGTATGGACTGGAGCGCTCCGTATAAGATCAAGGAAACACGAAGAGCGCCAGTTCGCTAGCGATTCGATGGTGACTTATCGCAAGGAGGAGACCGAGTTCACTAGTCGCTGGGCATCCGACTTTTCGCAAAGTCGGACTGCTGGAGTTAGACACAGAAACTAGGTACAAAAAACTTATAGTTCTTGTGCTATTTAGGAAGGTAAATATGTAAAAATTGTGTAAATTTAATCTTTTTTCTGGATTGTTAGTGTCGAAATCGTGTAAAATATTGTTGTAACGTTTTACCATATCATTAAATATGTATGAAGTGACATCTGAAGTTGCAGTCATCGAAAGGTTGTAGTAGGCATAGCCAGTGCGATCAAACGATAAGGAGTGGTTTTTTGAAACCTTCAACAAACCGTATGCTAACCAGAATCAAATCAGTCTACATGTTTATTAATGAGCGGGGAACTGTGACCACCCAGCAACTTGTTGACGAATTTGGTATTACACCAAGAACTATTCAGCGTGATTTAAATGTGTTAGCATATAACGATTTGGTTCACAGCCCAACAAGAGGTAAATGGGCCACTACAAAGAAAAAAGTTAAGATGTCTTCGTAATAAATTAATAAAAAAATACGATCAATATACATAAAAGGAACCTTCATCCTGTAAGGTTCCTCTTTTTTGCTGTTTAACATCTTATTATAGTTCAGTAGGCTGTGCTTGTCTTAACGCTTCAATCTCATCCTCAGTTAATTCGCGATATTCTCCTATCTTTAATTCATCTTCATCTAACTTAATTGGTCCCATTGAAATTCGTTTCAAGTAAGTAACCTGTTTTCCAACCGACTCAAACATTCGTTTTACTTGATGGTATTTACCTTCTGTGATGGTTATATGTATTGTCGATTGATTCCCCGCTGTAAGTATTTCAAGCTTTGCTGGTTTTGTCACATACCCGTCATCTAACTCAACACCGGTTTTAAAGGCTTCAGTATCCGCTTCCGTCACCTCGCCTAAAATCGTAGCAAAATACGTTTTTGGAACGTGTTTTTTAGGTGATAACAGCTGATGTGAAAGCTGACCATCATTCGTTAACAGTAATAATCCCTCTGTATCCTTATCAAGTCGCCCAACAGGAAATGGCTGGCAGACTGCATCCTCCATTTCTAGTAAATCAATCACTGTTTCTTGCAATTCATCCTCTGTAGCTGATAAATATCCTGCTGGCTTGTTCATAATGAGATAAACAAACTCCTTATATTCAATTTTCTCGCCATTAACTGTTACATTTTGTTCCTCTGGATTAACATGTGTTTTCGGATCTTTTATCACTTCTCCATCGGCTTTAACCACACCGGTTTTCAACATTTTCTTAACATCTTTACGACTTCCGTAACCCACATTCGCTAATAATTTATCAATTCTCATTAAAGGATACCCCCCTGATTTACTTTATCAAAAAAACTCGGCTGTAACACCGAGTTTCAAATTTTGGAACGTTTCTATTATTTTATCCGAATCCTTATGTTTCAACCTATCCATTCAATCGACTTTTTGGTAAAAATCGTTTTATTCGATTACCTAACAGCTTTTCTAACAGATGAGAGCGATAAGCTAGAAATAAGTAAACAATTCCCCCAACTAGCACTGAAATACCTGCTACAAGCACTGATTGCATCCTTCCATCAGCATAATTCACAAATATACTTAGTAAAGATTGAGTAACAGAAACAAAAAGACCCATGAATGTACATATGATCGAAATCAATATTGTACGTTTAATTAATAGTTTAAACGAAAAACCTGAATGTCTTTTTATCATCGCAAATCCATAAATTAATGAAACAGTATAACCTGCAGCCGTTGCAAGTATGGAACCAACACCATCGTACATTTGGATGAGAGTTGTATTCAGAGCAAGTTTCACAATTATACCAATTACTAAACTAATAACCGCTAGCTTTTGTTTGTTTATCCCCTGGAGGATAGCTGCATTTACTGTAAACAGTGAAAACAGCAATGCAACAGGTGCATACCACATTAAAATGGTTTTACCGATTTCCTCAGAACTACCTGCATAAAAAACATTATATGCTGGTCCAGCTAGGACAGAAAGCCCTACAACAGCAGGTAGAACGAATAACATGATAATTTGTAATGTTTGATTAATTTGCTTATGTAGTAATGCTCGATTATTATTTGTGAACGACTCAGTAACACTTGGAATAAGGGTTAAACCGAAAGCTGTTGCTAACGAAACCGGAATCATCACAAGCTTTGGTACGTAAAGCAATAAAACAGCGTACATATCTATTGTAAACTTTTCCTCGTTCCCAGCATCAATCATTGCTCCATTAAATGTGTTTGTATCAATATAGGCATATATTGGAATGGCTAAGCCAACAAACACAAATGGTCCGGCCGAGCGGAAAACTTCTTTAAACATAGCTGAAAGAGACATTGATTTTGTATCAACTTGGTTTGGTTGTAACGCTAACAGTGTATGCTTGCGCCGAATCCAATAAATAAACAGTACAATCAGTCCACCAATTGCACCAACAAAAGCAGCAAATGTAGCATAACCGACAGCTAATACTAATCCACCATTAAATACGTTAATAATGAGATAGGTTGCTGTTAGTAAAAAAACAATCCTCACTAGTTGTTCAATGACCTGTGATACTGCTGTCGGTCCCATCGATTGATGTCCCTGAAAAAAGCCTCGAATTAAACTCATTATTGGTACTACAATAAGTGCTAAGCTGACCATTCGAATCACTAAAGTGGCATCATCAACAGTAACGGTACTAATTTCATTCTCTGCGAGTGCACTTTTCCCCAACAAGGGTGCAAGCATATATAGGAGAGCAAATGCAATAAAACCTGTTACAAGCATGACACTTAAACCTGCTTTAAACATTCTCCTACTCGTTTCATAATCGCCCATAGCATTATATTTTGAAACAAACTTTGAAACCGCTGCTGGAAATCCAGCCGTTGCAACGCTTAGAAATATTGTATATTGAGCATAACCTGTTTGGAACAAGGCTCCACCTTCTGTCCCAACCATAGCTGCAAAAGGAATAAGATAAATCATTCCTAAAATTCTTGAAAGATATGTACCTAACGTTAAAACAAACGTACCTCTTAACAGATTATTCGACATGATTCTGACTCACCATTCTTCTCTATGAAGATTCAACTTTTCTATTTTACCATAATCCTACGCTTATACCACATGTTTGTATTCAAGAAATGCGTAAGCTCCTTGAACAGCCCCGAAAAGCATAAGATGCTCATGAATAGAAGGAGTTCTTTACCTTCAAATTATGAGTGGCTTATTCCTCGAGACAGTTACAATCGCGACTTCCTGTACGGTCTGAGGCGGCGGCGCTGGAGCTAGATACAAAAACTAAGTCAAAAAAATATAAACGAACACAATTTTTTTGGCTTTTTTTTATCTTCAGCTATAATATGAGAAGCAGACCAAGAAATGAAGGTTGTGAAAAAGATGAATTATGATGTGTTAGTAATTGGTGGTGGTCCATCAGGATTAATGGCGGCTATTGCCGCAGGACAGAAAGGGGCTCGTGTTCTCCTAATAGATAAAGGAAACAAGTTAGGGAGAAAGCTCGCTATATCTGGTGGAGGACGCTGCAATGTTACAAACCGCTTGCCTGTTGATGAAATAATCAAGCATATACCAGGTAACGGACGGTTTTTATATAGTGCTTTCTCAGAGTTTAATAATGAAGACATTATTAAATTTTTTGAAAATCTCGGAATTAAGCTAAAGGAAGAAGACCACGGTCGCATGTTCCCAGTTACTGATAAAGCACAATCAGTTGTTGATGCTCTTCTAAATGAATTAAAACGCCTAAAAGTTGAAATACGTATAAATGAACCTGTTAAGGATGTGTTGTACGACGACGAAAAGGTGCTTAGTGTGCAGCTTATAAATGGAGAAGTGATCTCTACTAAAGCAGTTGTCCTCGCAGTTGGTGGAAAAAGCGTACCACATACCGGAAGCACAGGAGATGGCTATGCGTGGGCTGAAAAAGCCGGACACACAATAACAGAGCTATTTCCAACAGAGGTACCCATTACGTCAAATGAACCATTTATCCAGGACAAAACGCTTCAAGGACTTTCTTTACGCGATGTTGCTCTAAGCGTATTGAATCCCAAAGGAAAGCAAATTATCACCCACAAAATGGACATGATCTTTACTCATTTTGGTATTTCAGGACCAGCTGTTTTAAGATGTAGTCAATATGTTGTAAAAGCAATGAAAAAATTTAAGACCAATGCAATTACAGTTAGCCTTGACGCAGTTCCTGATACAAATGAGGAGCAGCTTTTTCAATCGATTGTAAAGGATTTAAAGCTAGATGCCAAAAAAGCGATTAAAAATGTCTTAAAAGGACTTTTACCTGAACGATATTTGCTGTTCTTATTGGAGAAAAATGAAATAGACCCACATCTGACCTATGATAATCTTTCAAATGAGAAGCTGCGTTCATTTGTACGAGATTGCAAGCAATTTCAATTTAAGGTTCATGGGACTTTATCAATTGAGAAGGCGTTTGTAACCGGAGGTGGGGTTTCTGTGAAGGAAATTCACCCGAAGGAGATGTCGTCTAAGTTTAAAGCAGGGCTTTATTTCTGTGGTGAAATTTTAGATATTCATGGGTATACAGGTGGGTATAATATCACTTCTGCTCTTGTTACTGGACGACTTGCTGGGAAAAATGCAGCGATCTATTCTAGAGGAGATTACTAAAAAATTTGTTCACTACAGCGCTAAGATAATTCTTAGCGCTTTTTTTATTCTCAAACCTCTCAAGTTCTTTTTAAAAATAGTAATAGATTTAAATAAAATAATAGTAATAATTCTAGCAATTTTTAAATACAGTTTACTAACTTAGTAAAAGGGTGTGAACGTATGTTAAAAGTAGCTGTATTTGATGAAGAGCACGAAAAGGATTTAGAGGAAGAAATAAATGATTTTTTAGCGGAGCTTAATGAAAACCAAGTCAAAAATATTAAATATAGTGTATCAATTACAACCGATGATGATGGAGAACAGCTTTATTGCTATTCTGCTCTTATCTTGTATCGTGTTTAAGAACATGAGGAAGCCGCTTAAGAGAAGTAACTTAAAGAGTCTGCTTGTCCAATTTTGGACAGGCAGACTCTTTTATGTACTTTAAGCTAATCCACTTTTTGGCTTAGTCTCACCTTGATATTCAAGCATACCACCAGACATATTAACCACGTTATATCCTCTCTCTTGTAAATATGCACACACATTTCCACTACGACCGCCTGAGCGACAAATAAAGATTGTTTCTTTTTCTTTATCAATTGCTTCAAGTTGGGCTGGTATATCATTCATGCGAATATGTCTCGCTTGTGGGATCATACCTTCTTCTACTTCATCATCCTCACGAACATCTATTAATTCAATCTTCTCACCTTTTTCTAGCTTTTGCTGAATTTCTTCAGGCGTAATTTCTTTGATTTCGTACATTATGTACACCCTTTCAGTTTTGATATCTGCATTATATCAAATTAGAAGTGTTTGGTTCCAATTATAAGGATAGGTTAACCCCGTTGGGAGTGAAGTGTTACTGCATTTTAATGAAATCTCACCATTACCACGGATTTGCATCAAACTCATTATTAGCTATAAATTCTGGATAGTTGAAAAAAACCGACCCTAAAGTATTACTCATACTCACGAGTCGGTCCTTCAATCCAAATCTATTTATTAATTCGCAACAATATTTACAAGCTTGCCAGGAACAGCAATTACCTTACGAATCGTCTTTCCTTCGACATGCTCTTTCACACGATCGTCTTCAAGTGCAATTTGCTCAAGTTGATCTTTTGTTACGACTTTTGCAACAAGAAGTTTAGCTCGAACTTTTCCGTTAACTTGAACGACAATTTCAACTTCGTTTTCCACAAGCTTTGCTTCATCAAAAGCAGGCCATGCCACGTACGTGATTGTTGTGTTATGACCAAGCTTGCTCCATAGCTCTTCTGCTAAGTGAGGAGCGATTGGAGAGACCAATTTCACAAAGCCTTCTACATACTCTTTAGGAAGTACTGTCGCTTTATATGCTTCATTAATGAACACCATTAATTGTGAAATCGCTGTGTTAAAGCGTAAGCCTTCAAGGTCCTCTGTTACCTTTTTCACAGTTTGGTGGTAAACTCGCTCAAGGGTTGGGCTTGTTTCATCGACAACCTTTGGACTTACCTCACCGTTATCTTCGATGAATAAACGCCAAATCCGATCTAAGAAACGTCTTGCTCCATCAAGTCCTGTTGTTGACCAAGCGATCGATGCTTCTAATGGTCCCATGAACATTTCATACAGGCGAAGTGTATCAGCACCATGTGATTCAACAATTTCATCTGGGTTTACAACGTTCCCTTTAGATTTACTCATTTTTTCGTTATTTTCACCAAGAATCATACCTTGGTTAAATAGTTTTTGGAATGGCTCCTTCGTTGGAACAACTCCGATATCATATAAAAATTTGTGCCAGAATCGAGCATATAGTAAGTGAAGAACAGCATGCTCTGCTCCACCGATATAAATATCAACAGGTAGCCATTGCTTTAATTTTGCGTCATCTGCAAGTGCTTCACTGTTTTTCGGATCGATATAACGTAAGTAATACCAGCAGCTTCCTGCCCATTGTGGCATTGTATTTGTTTCGCGGCGACCTTTTTTTCCTGTTTCAGGGTCTACTACATTCACGAAATCTTCAATGATCGCAAGTGGTGATTCACCTGTTCCAGATGGCTTGATTTCTGTTGTTTTAGGTAAAACAAGTGGCAGCTGTTCCTCAGGGACTGCTGACATTGTGCCATCTTCCCAATGGATGATTGGAATTGGCTCGCCCCAATAACGTTGACGGCTAAATAACCAGTCACGTAAACGGTATGTAACCTTCTTTTCACCTTTTTTGTTTTCTTCAAGCCATGCGATCATTTTTTCAATAGCTTCTTGTTTGCCAAGTCCATTTAAGAAGTCAGAGTTTACGTGCTCACCGTCACCAGTGTACGCTTCTTTTGTTACATCTCCACCGCTAACAACTTCTTTTATTGTAAGATCAAACTTTTGCGCAAATTCATAATCACGCTCATCATGTGCAGGTACCGCCATGATCGCACCAGTTCCATACGTTACAAGAACATAGTCTGCAATCCAAATCGGCATTTTTTCACCGTTTACAGGATTGATCGCATAAGCACCTGTGAACACACCTGTTTTTTCTTTTGAAAGCTCGGTACGCTCAAGATCACTCTTATGTTTTACTTGATCGATATAAGCTTTAACTGCATCTTTTTGTTCAGCAGTTGTGATTTTCTCAATGAAGGAATGCTCTGGTGCTAATACAGCATACGTTGCACCGAATAATGTGTCAGGACGTGTAGTAAATACTGTGAAGTTTTCATCATGACCATCGATGTCAAACGTCACATGTGCCCCTTCAGAGCGACCAATCCAGTTGCGTTGCATATCTTTAATGCTTTCAGGCCAGTCCACATCTTCAAGATCTTCAAGAAGACGGTCAGCATATGCTGTAATTCTTAGTATCCACTGCCTCATCGGACGGCGTTCAACTGGGTGTCCACCACGCTCACTTTTTCCGTCAATCACTTCTTCATTTGCTAAAACAGTTCCTAATGCAGGACACCAGTTTACTGGCACCTCATCTACATAGGCTAAGCCCTTTTTATATAGCTGTAAAAAGATCCATTGTGTCCATTTGTAGTATTCAGGATCTGTCGTATTGACTTCGCGATCCCAATCATAAGAAAAGCCAAGCGCTTGAATTTGTCTTCTGAAGTTATTAATGTTTTGTTTTGTAAATTCCGCTGGGTCGTTACCTGTATCAAGAGCATATTGTTCAGCCGGTAATCCAAATGCATCCCAACCCATTGGATGAAGAACATTAAAGCCTTGCATGCGTTTCATACGAGATAAAATATCTGTTGCTGTATATCCTTCAGGATGTCCTACGTGTAAACCAGCACCTGATGGGTATGGAAACATGTCAAGCGCATAAAATTTCGGTTTTTCTGCATCCTCTGTTGTTTTAAAGGTTTTATTATGTAACCAATGGTCTTGCCACTTTTTTTCAATCTTTAGATGATTGAAGCTCATTGTATTTCCTCCTTAAAAGCTAGATCGATTGATATTTATAGTATTAGCCGTTTGAACGGATCAAAGTAAGTTCCACATATCTCATGCTTAACATTTTGAAAGGGGGTTATTCTTTAGATAAGGCTCTTTTCTAAAAGTTTGTTGCTTTTAGACTTATAAAAATTGACTTTTGGATTTTTATAGTAGAAACTATAATCAATTTCAAGAGAGTACCACTTAGTAAATAAGCGAAAAGAGCACGAAGATAGGCTATATCCGTAAAGTATAGTTATTTACGAAAAGCAACAATCTTTGTGAAAACAGCCTTAGATAAAAATAAAAAACCCCCCCATCCCAAACAGGGACGAGAGGTTTAATCCCGTGGTACCACCCAACTTTGGCATAAAAAAATGCCCACTTTGACATCCGTAACGTGGATAGACGACAAACATTACTTCACCAAACAAGGCTTTCACATTTGTAACTCAAAGGCGAGTTCATCAGCAAAAATCGGTTGACTCGCACCAGCCGTCAACTCTCTGAACGATATTTTGCAGATTACTATTCCTTCTCTCCGTTCATTTCGTATACATTATTAAGATTATTTTATATAAATTTGTCGGGATATGCAAGTGAGCACATAATAATTTAGTAGTTACCAATTGGGGGACTGTCCCCAAATTCATTCTAATTATACCTTCAAACCTAGGATTATCGCGAAGTTGACTCTATTGGGGACCTATTGGGGACTGTCCCCATTACTCCCATTACCCATTATTGAACCGTATATCCCCCATCCATCACAACCGCTTGACCTGTTACTCCTTTTGCCTTTTCACTCGCCAAAAAGATTGCATAGTCAGCTATTTCTTTAACGGTTAATAGTCTTTTTTGCGGAATAAGCGGATAGAGAACTTCTTCTAATACATTTTCAAGTGATACATTCCTTGTTTTTGCAAGATCTTGAAGCTGGTTTCGAACGAGCGGTGTATCAACATACCCAGGACAAAGTGCATTAACAGTAATACCATACTCGGCTCCTTCTAATGCCGCCACCTTTGTTAATCCAATTACACCATGTTTTGCACTATTGTATGCTGCTTTTCCAGCAAAACCAATTAAACCGTTTATCGAAGCCATGTTTAAAATCCGCCCAAATTGCTGTTTTTTCATAATCGGAAACACATGTTTCGTTGCGATAAATGGTGCAACGAGCATCACCTTTATAAGCAGTTCGAATTTTTCAGTTTGAAAATCTTCAATATGAGCAACATGCTGTAAACCGGCATTATTAATTAGTGTATCGATCCGGCCATATACAGCCTCAGTTTTTTCCACTGCGTCAATTATTTCCTGTTCCTTGGTAACATCGCATTTTAATCCGATTGCATCAAATCCTGCATCTTTTAAATTTTTTGCGCTTGCTAACACTTGTTCTTCATGTAAGTCTGTTAAAACAACCTTTGCACCTTCCTTAGCGAAAGCTTTTGCAAGTTCAAAGCCAATTCCCCCCGCAGCTCCTGTTAGTAACACAACTTGAGCTTCAACCACATTAATCACCCTCCGTTCTTAAATCCCTACTCCGAATGAAAATAGAATAATTGCCAAAACAACTCCTAACACTGGAACAATAACAGTTAATGCACCAACTGGATTATAGGCATCCTTATGTGATTCACCACAAATCGCACGTACTGTTGTTACGACATAGCCATTATGTGGCAGTGAATCCAATGCACCAGAAGAAATGGCAACAACTCGGTGCAGTGCCTCAGGGTTTACACCCATATCCATATAATGCGGGGCAATAAGTGGCAAGGCAATTGCTTGACCACCTGACGCTGAACCTGTCATCCCTGCAATAACACTAACAGCAATGGCTCCACCAATAAGCGGACTACCTGGAATACTTGTCATCGCATTAACAGCTACTTCAAATGCTGGCACTGCTTTTGCAACTCCACCAAACCCCACAACAGCTGCTGTGTTACCAAGTGCGATAAGTGCACCAAGTGTTCCTTCTGAAACCGCATTCCAAAAAGATTTGAAGTATTTACGGTTTAATAAATAAGTCGCAATAACTCCACCAAGTAAAGCAATGATTAAGGCCGATTGCTGAAGAGAATCATGGAATATAAATGAAATGATTAAAACGACTAAAAGTGGAATTAACCCTGTTAATGGATGTGGAAGCGCTTTCTCTTCATTTACAGGATCATTGTCACGAGCGACAAATTTCTCTCCACGTGCTACAGCTTTTGTAATCATTCTTCTTAGCCACCAAAACCCGAAAATCATCATAAATACGGCAACAATTAAGCTGACTTCCCAACCAGCATATGGAGACGTACCTAAATATTCTATCGGAATCCAGTTTTGAATTTCCGGAGAACCTGCAGACGTCATTGTAAAAGTAACTGATCCAAACGCTAATGCTGCAGGAATAAAACGGCGCGGCAGATCGGCTTGCCTAAATAAACTAACAGCCATCGGATAAACAGAGAACGCTACAACAAATAAACTAACTCCGCCATAGGTTAAGACCGCACAGGCAATAACGATGGCTAGCACTGCTCTTTTCATACCAAGCTTTTCAACAATCCACTTTGATACACTATCAGCAGCACCACTATCCTCCATGACTTTTCCGAAAATCGCACCTAGTAAGAACATTAAGTACCAAGAAGCAATAAAACCAGAAAAGCCTGCCATATAGTTTCCTACTAGATTTGCTTCACCTTCTCCAACTAGCTGTGGAAAAAGTGGCAACCCACTTAAAACTGCAACAAATAAAGCACAAAGCGGACCAGCTACTAATAAGTTCATACCTTTCATTGTTAAATAAATTAATAGTGCTAAACCTCCGATTAATCCGATCATACTTAACATGTTTTATCCCCCTTTGTTTGACTGATTTTCAAATGATTAAGTGCTAGGAAAAATCATGAATGCTTGACATCCAGCGACAGCTCCTTATTTGCACGAGGCTAATCGGTAACTCTCAAAGTCCAAACCCACCTACAAGAATGGTTGCTTCACCTTTTATGTCTTGAACTGCTTCAGAATGATTCAAAAATGCGTTTAATGATGTGCCTCCTTTCTTCTTCATAAATATATAAAGCAAGATCTGTACCAACCTATGAAAGTCATAAGAAAGTTAAGAAAGTGTTCATATTTAGATGCAGAGAATTCCGATTTTATGGAATTCATCAAAAATGAATAACTTGTCCATTTAGACAATCGTCATTAAAATCAATTAGAAAAACTAAGGCTTGTCGCCAAGTCCTAATGGCGAAAGCCTTAGTTTTTCTTATACTATCATCCTTAGAATATAAATTCTGATAGGACAAAAAAGAACAGTCCATAATTATGGACCACATTCCGATTTTCTGGACTAATTTAGTCAATCTCATATTTTTGAATCTTTTCATACATACTCGATTTACTAATCCCTAATGCTTTAGCAGCTTTTCTCTTGTCTCCGTCATATTTTTTAATCGTTGAAAGGAGAATATTTTTTTCCGCTTCATTCAACATTTCCTTTAAAGAAACATCTTTAGGATGAAAAACGGCAGGCATTTTTATATAATCTGGAATGGCTTCTAACGTAATCACATCTGACTTTGCAAGGTGAATTGCCGCTTCAATAATATTTTCTAGCTCGCGAATATTCCCTTGCCAATGATAGTGATGAAAGGTTTCCATTACATCCTCGTGAATCATCGAAATCCGTTTCCCCGTTCGTATTGAAACCTTTTTTATAAAGAAGCGCACAAGTGTCTCCAGATCCTCCATCCGTTCACGTAAAGGAGGAATAAACAATGGAATGACACTTATTCGGTAATAAAGATCATTACGGAATTCATTATTTTGCATAAGTACTTCAAGTGGTCGGTTCGTTGCCGTAATGACTCTTACATCTAAGGGAAATAATTTTGTTGCCCCTACTGGCTCTACTTCTTTTTCTTGAAGTACTCGAAGTAGTTTTACTTGCATATGTAAGCTCATGTCACCTATCTCGTCTAGAAAAATCGTTCCACCGTTTGCTTGCTGAAACTTTCCTCGCTTGCCACCTTTTTTAGCACCAGTAAAGGCACCTTCTTCATAGCCGAACAATTCGGATTCAAGTAGTTGCTCTGGAATAGCTCCACAGTTCACTTTAATAAATGGCTTTTCACTTCGATGACTGAGCAGGTGAATACTATGTGCAAACAATTCTTTACCTGTTCCACTCTCTCCTCTAATTAAGATAGAGCTATCAGTTGCAGCAATCGTTTTTACCTTTTCCTTTAATTCATCCATAACACGTGAGCTTGAGTGAATATCATTTAATGTGTATTTTGCTCCTGTTATTTCTTGCTGGTCTATAAACGATTGAATCGAAGATAAATGGTGACGTACATGGGAATTCATTTCATGCCATTCTTTGGTATCACGAAACATGACCGTTCCAAACGCACCAACGACCTTCTTGTCGGCAAAAATAGGAATTCGGTTTGCAATCATATAATTACCGCGAATATACTGGAGATCTGCAATTTCCTCCTCACCACTCTCCACAACAGTGTGCATTCTCGTGTTTTCAATTACTTCTGTTACATGTTTACCGATCGCTTCTTCTCTCGTAATCTCGCAAAAACGACAATAATTATCGTTCATATAAATGATGTTTCCATTCGCATCCACAATAACAATCCAAACGTAAGCGTTTTCAATAACTGTCTCAAAAATCTCCTTAGCATACGGAAAACGTTGATTTAACATTTTACCTTCCCCTAGCAAATGTTTTTCTTTTATCGTATCACAAAGTTTATTACTAAAATAGGGGACAGTCCCCAAACAAAATCAGGGACTGTCCCCCCCTATGAACAAACAGCCATTTTTTCATTTTCAACAGTTGGCTTAAGCTTTTTATCATAAATTAAGGTGGTAAAGATTCCAAAAAAAGACTCATAATAATCATGAAAAGTAAATTTATATTGTAGTAATCTGCAATCATACCGCCTAGTAGTGGTCCAATCATTCTTCCACCAGTTGCCGTACTGTTAACAAATCCTTGATAAAAGCCTTGTCTTCCCTCGGGAGCTAAATCATTTGCTATTGTAGGTACTGCAGGCCAAACAAGCATTTCACCAATTGTTAAAATGATCATTGCAACTAAGAATCCTGTGAACTGTTCAGCATACGAAGCAACAACAAAAGATGCAATGAACAAAATAAAGCCAATTATCATTTGTTGTTTTAATGTTTTTGCTACATACTTTACGAATTGAGCGATAATTGGTTGTGCACATACGATTAATGCACCATTAACATCCATAATAAGCTGTATTGATTTAAAGGGATATTTAAGTTTTGTGTATGTGAAGCAATTGTTGAAGGCCATTGCACATATCCAATCCAACATAATGAATAGCCAATACATAAAATAACTAGGGCAGAGAACTTTTGAGAATTTTTCACAACTGCTTTTTGATCAAGTATGGATGCTTGGCTTACTTGACCAGCATCCATAGTTCGGTATCCGAAGAATGCGATCAAGAAAAAGACAGCGTATAGCGCTGCATTTGCAATAAATATATACGGAAAAGAAATTGATGCAACCAGTCCACCTAATGATGCTCCCGCTGCTACACCAACATTTTGTGCAACGTAAAGTGCATTAAATGCTTTTCTACCACCTTTAGGCCACACTGTACCTGCAAGAGCATATGTAGCAGGAAAAACAATTCCAGACCCGAAACCTATGAATATAAGTAAATAAATATAAATCGACCATCCATGGAAAAACATCAGTGTAACCACCGACACTAGAGTAATGATAATTCCCAATATTATTGATTTAAACCCACCAATTTTATCAAATAAAACACCACCAACAAGATTACCAATAACGCTAGCTGCAGCATTCAGCATAAGTACAAATCCAGCTACGGTTAATGACTTGCCTAAGTGTTCATGAATATAGATCGTATTAAGTGGGCCATAAAAATGATGCTCCCGTAACATTGATCATCATTTCGATAACGAGCAACCAAAGAGAACGTGGCATATTCATCCTCCTCAAAGTAAAATTAAATCTAAATATAAAAATCACGGACAGCATTATCCATAAGTAATGCTTCCGTGAATATTTTTCTTTACCACTCTGAGAATTTCAGCTGCTTTTTCGTTGATTTACAATCAAGAAAATAGTAGTTTGGCAATGTTGTAATAATGGGAATTTACCGAATTTCAACTAAGCTTTCAAACTAATCTAAAAGCATGTACATTAGAAGATCGTCTACATACTTTCCTTCAATATAAAATTCATTGATCAATCTACCTTGCTCGATAAATCCGCATTTTTTGTAAAACTGGATTGCTCCTTCGTTCGTCTCTAGTACACGTAAAGATAGCTTATGAATTCCTTTTTGTATTGCTTCATTTTTCCCTTTTTCTAGGAGTTGTTTTCCTATGCCTCTTCCTTGAAATCTTACATCAACAGCGATATCAAGTTCTATTACATGTTGATTTGTTTCAAGAGGAGTAGGAGCATGAAATCCTAAATATCCAGCTACTTTACCATCAACGATAGCAACAACTTGACTACCTTCAGGGTTTCGCTTTGCAAATTCTTCAATCGATTCCCAAGCAATTTTCGAAGGCGTTGTCGTTGAACTCCAAATACGATGGTCTAAATCTATGAGCTGACCAAAATCAAGTTCTTTTGATAAGCGAATCTCAACCGTCATAGAAAGACACCTCACTTTGACTTAAGAGTCTGACCCTTTGCTTCCTATAATTCTCTTCTAAGAGCAGATAACACATTAATATTCGTAGCTTTCACCGCAGGACGTAATCCTGAAATCATCGCAACCCCAATACTAATTCCTCCAGAGATTAGAACAAGGCTTACAGGTATATAGGAAAACGTAAAGTCCATTTCACCTTCTCCACCACCAGTAGCAGAATTTAATATAATCGGAAGAAGCATATTAGCTGCAAAGCTTATTGCATAGGAAATAACGACACCTATTATAGATCCGACAATGCCAATATATGCACTTTCCATTAGGAACAAGCGACGAATAATACTTGGTTGTGCACCTAATGCCTTCATAATTCCAATTTCTTGAGTTCGTTCTGTTACAGCCATTGTCATTGTATTGAAAATACCAATGGAAGCGATAATGACTGCTACTGTTCCTACAAAAATCAAACCTGCTTTAAATACATTAAAAAACAGGTTCACACGATCCAATTCCTCTGTGATCGAAAAGACCATATAGCCTTTGTCTTTTAAATCATTTGTCACTTGTGCAACGTGTTCTAAACTTGATGCATAGACTAACACCTCATTAAATGGTATATCACTAGCTGCTTCGCCTTCTTCGATGCTTGCAAATGATAAAATCTCTTCTTTTAACGCTTCATCAATGTAGATATTTTGGTCCCTAACCCAATCTTTCGATGGCTCCTCGCCCACGCCAGCTATTTTGAAGGTATATGATTTTGTTTCTTCCTTCCCATCAACATCCTTCAAAATCGACATTGTAATTTCTTTTCCAACAAGTTTCCCTTCATAACCAGTCGGTTCTTCTATTGGACCATCGGCTGTTTCCATCTCTTTTTGATAGATCTCATTCTCTTCTTCTGTTAATAAGCTCCGTGCAAAATGATATCCAACGATAACTTCATTTTCTGATTTAGGAACTTCGCCTTTTTCAAGTACTAAATTTGCTTTGAGCTCTTCTTCCATTTTCGTTATTGTTGGCCTTACATCACCCTTACGATCTTCAAAGGTTACTTCAACAGGCATATCAATATAATTTCGACGAACAACCGCAGATACATTGTCTGTTTTAGCAAGTTCTTCTAGGTTCTCATTTTTAATCAGTTCTGCTGAACCATCAATCTCTTTTCCCTGTACACTTACTTCCGTTATAATTTGCTGTGATTTAATTTCCTCTGAAATACTTTTTTGAAACCCGAATCCAACAGATGCTAGAACAATTAAAAACGTGCATGCCATCGTTGTCGCTAAAATCGTCATAAAGACTCGTAAGCGATTTTTTTCCATGTTTTTTCTCATTAATTTCAACTGATCATTAAACTTCAACGAAAGCACCTCCTCTTGATAACACACCATCTTGTAAATGGAACTGATGATTGCTGATTTTTGCTACTTCTTCATCATGTGTAATAATGAAAAACGTAATTCCCTGTTCTTCATTAAGTTGTTTTATCAAATCTAAAATTTCTTTCTCTGTTTCAGAATCGAGGCTTCCTGTCGGTTCATCCGCTAAAATAATACTTGGCTTTGTAATTAGTGCACGGGCAATACTTACACGCTGCTGCTGTCCACCTGATAGCTCATTTGGATAATGTTCTGCATGATTTTGTAAGCCAACACTCTCTAAAAGCTCCATGACTTGTTTCTTACGTTCACTTGAGTCAATTCCTTTTAAGGTAAGAGGTAATTCTACATTCTCAAAAGTAGTTAAGCTAGGGATTAATTGAAAGCTTTGAAAAATGAACCCAAAATTGTCTAAACGAAACTTAGCCCAATTTTTTTCACTATAGGCTGTAACATTCGAATCTTTAATAATGATTTCACCTGATGTTGGCGAAATATAACCAGAAATTAAATTAAGTAAAGTAGACTTCCCTGAACCACTTCGTCCAACAATTGAGGCAATTTCTCCTTTATTAATTTTCAAGGAAATATTTTTAAGGACTGGTATATCCTTTTCACTACCCTTTTTCCCCACCTTAAAGGAATGGCTTAAAGCTCGTACTTCAATCATGGCTTCTCCTCCTGTAACCTTTTTCTATTTAATAAAAGCATGTCAACTTCACTTTTTTTTCTTATAAATAACAAAATAACTAACGATAAACCCAATTAAAGCTCCGATTGCTGCCCCAGCAAAGTAACCAATCATGCTATGTTCATATGATGAAAGATAACCGAAAGCACTAAATCCCAGGATACCTAATAAAATTACAATGATTTGGATCGGTCTCTCCATCCACTTCCAAGCAAAAAACGATCCATTCCGTTCAAACGGATGTTTGATAAATGCGTAAAATCCAATGATAAAAAATACTACTGCTACTATAAACGGAGCATAAACTACCTTCACCGGAAAACTTCCATATTTAAAAAACACATAAGCAAATGGTGTTACGTTGTACGTCCCCCATATTTGTTTATCACTGAATTGAAAATCTGGCTCTGTTAAAACCTCTAGTTGCACACCGATTAAACCAATAAATAATAATGGTAAAATGCATACTGTAAGTGTCACAAGTCCTTGGGCAAATGAAGTACCTGTAATTGCTCCAGCTGAAAATGTAATGGTATAAAATAAAAGTAAAGCTCCAATTAAAAACAAAAAGTAGCTTTCAAAATTGACCGTTGGTATATCTGTAAGCTTAATAATTAATCCGGTTAAGCTAAATGAAATGAGCCAACTTAATAAAATCGTTCCAAAGCCAATCATCCATTTAGATAAAAAAATACTTGCTCTTGAAAATGGCATAGCTAACGTAAATTCTAATGTGCCATTGCCTCGTTCAACACCGATTTGAACAATCGCTAATGTTACGACAAAGACGATAAAAATAAATGTTGGGTCACTATATTCAAAGTTTATCGTGAATAGATTAGATTCATATGCTTCTTCAAAATTCCGCAATTCCAAATATTGAGTCCATATCTGAATCGGTATCATAAAACCGATTGCTAAAATGGATAATAAAATCTGCACCCAATATTGCCTAATTTCTTTTCTAATTAATTCTACTGCTACCACCTTCGCTTCCCTCCAAACTTTGCAATAAATACTTCCTCAAGGTTTACCGGAAGCTCATTCCAAATTTTTGGTATAAGCGTATTAAGCCATCCCTTATTTTCTAGATCATCTCGTTTTAAAATAACTGTGTAAAACACACCAGATGAATCCAAAATAGGAATTCCTTTTTCGCGAATCTTCAAATGAACATCTTCCTCAAATGCTAACTGGACTTTTACATAGTCTTCTTTTAAATCTTCAACATTTATAACGTTCGATAAATTCTTATCTTCTAAAAAGGCAATTCGATTACAAATGCGTTCAATGTCTTCTAAACGATGTGATGTGATTAGAATGGTTGTATCACGATTTGCGACCTCATCAATCATTAATTGCATTAAGTCATGCCTTGTTACAGCATCGATTCCATCTGTTGGTTCATCAAGCATAATAACTGCTGGGCGAACTGCAAACGCTAGTATAAGTGCCATTTGTTTTTTTAATCCTGTTGAAAGGTCTCGATATTTCTTAGTTTCCGGTAACCCATATCGGTTGATCAATTCGTTTGCATACGTCACATCGAAATCAGGATAAATATTTCGCAGAATTCTTACTAATTGCTTGTATGTGTAGCGGTCATAAAAGGGGGTTTGCACAGGCATATAAATGACTTTTCTTTTTACAAGCGGGTGATTTACGATCGAAACATTTTCAAACAAAATGTCGCCTTCATCTGCTTGAATAATCGTCTGAATACACCGAAGTAATGTTGTTTTTCCAGAGCCATTACGACCAAGTAATCCAAAGATTTCACCTGGCTCTAACTTGAGATTAACGTCTTTTAAAATCTCAATACCATCAAGTGTTTTTGTCAGTTTTTTTATTTCTATCATGGGCTTCGCCTCCCACTTCTTTCTTAATTTCATCTATCCAATCATGAATATGGTTAAAGTCAATTCCAGCATAAAATGCATCAATAATCAGAGGCTTAAGTTGTTCTTTAATCATTTCCATCTTCCCTTCATCTATCGTTTTTCTAGCGTTTTCTGACACAAATGTTCCTCGGCCTCGAAGTGTTTCAATGATTCCTTGCCGTTCAAGCTCTTTGTACGCTTTACTAACTGTATTTGGATTCGCAATGATCATTGTTGATAATTCACGGACAGATGGAAGCTTGTCACCAGTCTTTAATAACCCTTTAAAACAAAGCTCCTTCATTTGCTGAATGATTTGTTCATAAATGGGAGTAGAACTTCTCGGATCAATTTGGATCATCGTTTCTCCCTCTTTCTTTGAATTTGAATTCTCTTAGTACTTTTTGTATTAGTTGTATTACACTATGTAGTACACCTAATACAATAATCTCTTCTTTAATTTTTGTCAATTCTTAAAAAATTAAAAAAGGACCAAATTTGGCCCTTAGTTAAAAATTATTTATTTTCAACCCTTTGTTTAGATTTAATCGGCTGTCCCTTTTTTGCATTTTTTGCCTTAGTTTCAATGACAGGATCAAAATCTTGTCCAAGCTCAAGATCGTTGTTATTCACTCCATTTTTTGTTTTTTGCTCGGGATTATTTTGCTTTGAACGTTTCTTCATCGCTCTCCACTCCCTCTTAAGATCATCTCATTTTGTAATCCTTGTAACTGTAATCTCATACGATATAACTGGTCTTGCTGTTGATCATTTGCACTTAATGAAAGATGATTGATATCATTAACTGCATTCTCTAGCCCTTGAAGTGCTTTCGTATATTCAATTTCATTATAATGCTCTTGCTTTGCACCCGTTTGATATTGTTCACGTGCGTATTCGATTGCATCCGTACATCGTTGCAAATAATCATCAACTGATTGTCTTGTTGCCATCTGTATCTCTCCTCCAAACGGTATGAAGTCAATTGAAGCTTCATCAGTTTTTATTGTTTACAAGTTTGAACAAAAACTTGACTTAAAATAATTGGTAAGTGGAATGGAAAACTGTCATTATCATGATGATCATGATAAAATTTTTCTGATAGGACAAATAAATGCGGAAGCGCCTTGCTTAGCCTTAGGAAAAAGGGTTTTGTTTTTTCTCTCGTAGGGCTAGGCAGTCCGACTTTTGCAAAAAGTAGGACTGCTAGAGCTAGAGACTAAAACTAAGTACAAAAACTTACTTTTTATATGCATAGGGCCAATAAATTAGGAGGTATCTGATTTGGATCAGACAAATCCATTTTCGTTTGCATCTGACGATAAACGTTATCATACATGGAATTATCATTTACGAAATACATTTGGTCATAAGGTTTTTAAAGTTGCCCTGGATGGTGGATTTGATTGCCCAAACCGCGACGGTACGGTAGCACATGGCGGCTGTACATTTTGTAGTGCAGCTGGATCTGGAGATTTTGCCGGTGATCGGACCAAAGACCTTGTCACACAATTCAATGATATAAAAAATAAAATGCATGAGAAATGGAAAGACGGAAAATATATGGCTTACTTCCAAGCATATACAAACACTCATGCATCCGTTGACGAACTAAGAGAGAAATATGAAACAGTATTGGAATTAGAAGGTGTTGTTGGATTATCAATTGCCACTCGGCCAGACTGTCTACCTGATGATGTTGTAGAATATTTAGCAGAACTTAATGAGCGTACTTATCTATGGGTAGAGCTTGGCTTACAAACTGTTCATGAACGAACTGCTATGCTTATAAATCGTGCACACGATTTTGAATGCTATGTTGAAGGAGTAAACAAGCTACGGAAACATGGCATTCGAGTATGCTCTCATATTATTAACGGATTACCTTTAGAAAATAACGAAATGATGATGGAAACTGCAAAAGCTGTGGCAGACTTAGATATTCAAGGAATTAAAATTCATCTTTTACATCTGTTAAAAGGGACACCAATGGTGAAGCAATATGAAAAAGGTAAGCTCGACTTTATGTCCCAAAATGAATATGTAAATCTTGTCTGTGATCAATTAGAAATTATTCCACCGGATATGATTGTCCACCGTATTACAGGCGATGGTCCAATTGATTTAATGATCGGTCCGATGTGGAGCGTTAATAAGTGGAATGTTTTAAATTCAATAGATGCTGAACTAAAAAGACGTAATAGCTATCAAGGAAAATTTCATCATAAAGAAGAGGTCAACATGTCATGAAGCTTCAGAGGATTTTACCATTTGCTAAACAGCTTATTCAAACTGTCGTACAAGAGGGAGATATTGCTGTTGATGCGACAATAGGTAATGGTCATGATACTGTTTTTTTAGCGAAGCTAGTAGGTGAAAAAGGGCATGTTTATGGTTTTGACATTCAAGAAGACGCAATTATAAACACGACAGAACGCCTATTATCAGAGCAATTAGAGGAACGTGTAACAATCGTACATCAAGGACATCAGTATATTCAATCAACCGTTCCAGTTGAATTACATGGAACGATTTCAGGAGCAATCTTTAATCTTGGTTACCTTCCTGGTGGAGATCAGACGATTGTAACTGAACCAGATACAACAATCTCAAGCATTGAACAACTTTTGGATATCATGAAACCTGAAGGCATCATTGTCATTGTGATTTATCATGGCCATGAAGAAGGACAAGTTGAGCGAGATCAATTGATGAACTATGTTAAAACGATCGATCCAAGAGTTGCACATATTTTGCAATATCAATTCATTAATAAGCAAAATAATCCGCCCTATATTGTAGCGATTGAAAAATGTTAAGGAACAGTGTAAGTACGTGTAAGCTGGTAAAAAGAGGTATTGTTGAATACCTCTTTTTTTTCATATTAATATCTACATCAGGAACTTTTCTTCCAAGAAATCTTTTGAAACGCACGGTAAGCTCTTCCATTAAAGTAAAAGAAAAAGGAAGTCATTCCACCTAATTTAATAAGCCTTTTTGCTAATTTATTAAGCTCTTTATGAGATGCTACCTTTTCATCAGATAAATAAACTCCTAATAATCCTCGATTGATAAGCTTATGGAAATTCTCATGAGGAATTCCACTTAAGTGATGGTCTGCCTTTTCAACAAAATGTTCTAACCTCTTCATCATCGCTGATTCCGAGGAATAATAGCTACAAAAATTCAAATCTCCACCAAGCTCGTCCTCTTCTTGATCAATTAAATAATCAAGCAAAATATGAAGCCCTTGTACATAAGGGAAATAACTCTCCCTTATTTGGATGGCTTGTCTTTCTTCAAAGCCTTCCTGAAAAGCATATGCAACTAAACAAAAGATCCCAAGAGTTGAACCTGTACACGCTGAAAACTCATACCATTCCATTTCAGGGAAGTTTGTCTTATTACGTTCAAACCAATCCTCAAGTCTTGTTACACGTTCTTCCTTTTTTACGTGCTTATGTACCTGCAAATCACAATAATAGCTAGAAAGCTCAAGTAAATGGTTCGAAATAATTGGATAATGCTCTAGATCAGCTAAAACATTTTGACATGTTTGTACAAGGTTATGTAAATACCCACCATCATCTTGATCTTCCCTAAATCGATAATAATCCTTACACGGTGCTCCACAAGTTAGAGCATCCAGCATGGATTGATGAAGCATGCGAAAATCCACTGGGTCTAATGATGTACTCCGATCACATAAATTATCTAGATAATCACTGATGGTTTGATACGCAACAATAAATTCGATACATTGCTGTTTTTGTGGGCCTGATATAATCGCTAAAATCCCTCCACCTTCACAGTGAAATCCCTTTTTATCAATGCTGTTTATTGCTTGGTTTCTTAGCTCTTTGTTTGGTATTTTTTCAGCTTGCTCTTTCCAATATTTTATATAAAAATGAACGATCGGAAAAATTTCTTTATATACTTTTGTTATTAATTTTAATGGATGCTGTGGAACTGTCAAAGGGGATGTCACCTCTTGTTTAGATTTTAGATTTTATATATGTTTAATATTACTGGATTTAGCTATTAATTGCGCCAATAACTCCACGGTCACCTATTTAATACTAAAATCACTTTGGCTCTGGGCAGTGAGCATCAAAAAAGCGCTTCGCTGTTTCAAATACTTCATCACGTTCAGGTTCATTAAAAATCTCATGGTATAGGCCTTTCCATTCTTTATATCCTTTTTCCATAAGGTCTACCTTATTAAACCATTCTTTAACGAATGATTTATCCACGATTTTATCTTCTCCCCCTTGCATCAGTAGAAGAGGGACGTTTTGGAATTTCCCTATTTGTTTTAGAGCCTCTTCCATTGCCTTTATTAATTCACGATACCATCTAATAGAAACCTTTGTCACATATAATGAATCATTTTCATCAGTATCTTGAACTGCTTTGTTTCTCGTAGCAATCGCAACATTTAATTTCGAATCTACTTTAAAAGAAGGTGCTATGATATTAAGGCCTCTAGATGCAAGCTCTATCGCTTTGTTCGGTTTATACACAATGCCTAAACAAGGTGAGGACAAGATCACAGCCTTCACTTCATGATGTTTCTCCTGTAGAGCACGAATAACAACAAGTCCCCCCATGCTATGGCCAAGTAGAAACATAGGTACACCAAATTTTTTAGCTTCTGTTATCCAAGCATTAACTTCCTTAATATATTCATCAAAGGATAGGATATGTCCTCTTCTTCTCGTTGTGGTTCCTTGACCAGGCAAATCACCCATGACAACATGATACCCAGACAATCTCCACATTTCTACAAGCCATTTATATCGACCATGATGTTCAGCAGCTCCGTGAACAATAACAATAACACCCTTTGGCTGGTCAACCTCTGCTTCCCATTTCCACATGATTGCTACCTCTCCTTTCATTTCTTACATAACTATTTTTGATATAATAAAAAAGATAAATAGATATTCTTTCCATAAGAAAGGGATGACAAACTTGATTTATCCATACAAAGATAAGACACCTAAAATAGCTGAATCAGCATTTATTGCTGATTATGTAACGATTACCGGAGATGTTGTAATTGGCGAAGAAACAAGCATATGGTTTCAAACGGTTATTCGTGGAGATGTTTCTCCAACGATTATTGGAAATAGAGTCAATATTCAAGATCTTTGCTGTCTACATCAAAGTCCAAATAAACCTCTAATTTTAGAGGATGAAGTAACTGTTGGACATAGTGTGGTCCTCCACAGTTCAATTATTCGTAAGAAAGCATTAATCGGAATGGGTACAATTATTTTAGATGGAGCAGAAATTGGTGAAGGAGCATTTATTGGTGCTGGTAGCCTCGTTCCCCCAGGGAAAAAAATCCCTCCTAACTCACTCGCTCTAGGTAGACCTGCGAAGGTAGTTAGAACTTTAAATTCAGACGATTTAAAAGACATGGAACGAATTCGCCGTGAATATGTTGAAAAGGGGCAGTATTATAAATCATTACAACATCAATAGTAAGAAAAGCGCAAGCGCCTTGTTAGCCTCGGGCAAATAAAGACGCTCATGAAAGTGGTCTTTACCTCCTTCAATTCATGAGTTGCTAGACCATAAATGTAGTCAAAACTTGGGCGGCCTCATCTATTGCTTGCACTTGCACGTCCTGTGCGGTCTGAGTCCACGCATCCGACTTTTCACAAAGTCGGACTGCTGGAGATAGACAACAATACTAAGTAAAAACTATTACTTATCTTTTAAATAAGTTTTTTATACAAGTCACCCTTAGCCCATAACATCATAATTTAGTAAAATAACTAATTGGAATCGGCTACCTGTCGATTCCTTAAGTTAAATTATCTTATATGTTACCATCCTCTAACAAGAGATTCACTTTATTTCCATTTTTGATTTTGAACTTGTCAAAAATAATGGATCTTCTCATTTTTCAGTTACATACCCCTTCGTGAACAAACTCATTTTTTCAAAATCATCTTACAATAAAACTTATTGGCCATAGTGGTCTAAATACATCAAAGACGCATTTGTATAGAATTCGTTAAAATTATGAAAATTTTGTAAGGAATTTTTTACATTTCCTTATTATTGTCTAAATATTTCTCACTTAAAATAATATAAAAGGGGTAAAAAAGGAGCGTTTAACAAGATGATAACAAAACTTATGACAAATATGTATGATTTTGAATGCAAGCTGTTTCGAAGTGTGAATAGACACTTCGATCATAAGTTCCTTAATTTTTATTTCCGCAACATTACACATCTAGGAGGTGCGATTGCGACCATTGCCGTAAGCCTAATGCTTATCTTTTTTTCAAGAGGCCTTATACAAGCAGCTAGCATTGCTAGTGCTGCATCACTTCTCATTAGTCATCTTCCTGTGGCTATTGTCAAAAAGCTTTATCCACGGAAGCGGCCGTATATTGCTCTTTTAGAAACAAAGGTATCAGCTAATCCTTTAGAGGATCATTCCTTTCCATCAGGTCATACGACAGCTATTTTTTCTGTAATTATTCCATTTATTTTGTATATACCAGAACTAGCCATTGTCCTAATACCGCTTGCGTTAAGCGTAGGGTTTTCAAGGATGTATCTAGGATTGCATTACCCTTCAGATGTATTAGCTGGATGCTTACTTGGGATTTCATCCGGATTTTTAAGTGAAATTCTTTTGAGTGAACTAGTGTTGACTACTTCAATTTAATGAGATTATGCATTTGAACCAAAGAGTCTATTTTTAAAAATAGAGACTCATTAAAAGTACCTTTCATTTATAAGTAACTGGGGGAATTCGATGAGAATAGCTATTTTCACAGACACTTTTGCACCGGATGTTAATGGAGTTGCACGAACATTAAAACGATTTACAGATCATCTTGAAGCAAACGGGTATGAATTTAGAGTATTTGCACCTGTGAGTACAAACGAAAGCCGATTTTCCAGCCATATTCATCGTTTCGCTAGCCTACCATTTTTCTTATATCCTGAATGCAGGTTAGCCTTACCGAATATGCTACAAGTAAAGGCGGAGCTTCAACGCTTTAAACCTGATCTTATCCATGTAGCTACACCTTTTAATATCGGGCTATGTGGTTTACATTATGCAAAAAAATTGAACATCCCAATTGTAGGTTCCTACCACACTGATTTTGATCAATATTTAGAATATTATGATCTACAATTTTTCTCAAAATTTTTATGGAAATATATGCACTGGTTCCATAAACCACTTCGTAAGATTTTTGTTCCTTCTAATGAAACAATGGAGCAATTAAAACGGAAGGGATTTTCGAATATACGTATTTGGGGTAGAGGTGTTGATTGTAGCCTGTTTCATCCAAACTATTCTAATCAACAGGTACGTGAGCAGTTCCAAATAAACGAAAAGTACATTTTATCTTATGTAGGTCGCCTCGCCCCTGAAAAGGATATTGAGACCCTTATGAATATTTCTTTACAGCTACCAGAAGAAATAAGAGACCAAGTTCATTGGTTAATCGTCGGTGATGGCCCTTCTAAGGAGGATATGGTAAAAAAAGCTCCTGAAAACATGACATTTGCCGGGTATTTAAATGGAGTAAATCTTGCAAAAATTTATGCTAGCTCTGACCTATTTATCTTCCCTTCTCCTACTGAAACATTTGGTAATGTTGTTTTAGAAGCTTTAGCAACTGGCACTCCAGTGATTGGAGCAAATTCAGGAGGAGTTAAGAATATCATTAAACAAGAAGTAACAGGCTACTTGTGCGAACCTAAAAATGTTGAAAAGTTTAATCACGCAATTATTCATTTATTAGAAAATAATTCTCTACGTCATAAAATGAGTGAAGATGCACGAAAGTATGCATTATCACAAACATGGGATCAAATCTTTGAAGGTTTGTTAAAGGAATATGAAGATGCTCTCATTGAAAAAGATCATATTCGATATGCTTAAGTGAATATTGTCATTTTAAAAAAAGCAGTCCAATCGACTGCTTTTTTACAATCCAGAATTTATACTTAATGGATGATAGTATAAGAAAAACTAAGGCTTTCGCCATTAGGACTTGGCGAAAAGCCAACTTTTTCTAATCTGAATTAAAATTATTGAATTGTAAACTTTTTTAAAGAGTCATGTAACGTTTCACTTAACGTATTTAATCTCTCTGAAGAATGATTTATCGTTCCAATCGCTTTCACCTGTTCATCTACAGATGCTGAAATTTCTTCTGTTGATGCCGCAGTTTCTTCTGCAACTGCCGATACATTTTGAATAGAATCTAAAATGACATAACTATAATCTGAAACGTTCTCTATTTCTTTATTTAACTTTGAGATACCATCAATAATTTTGGAGATAGACGTTGAAATTTGATTGAATTCATTTTCTGTTGCTAGTACACTTTGATTTAATCCATTTGAAATTTCTGTGGTTTGCGACATAACGATAACTGTAGATTCTGTTTCATTTTCAATCGTTTGAATCATCGTTTGGATTTGAGACGTAGCCTTATTTGTTTCTTCTGCAAGCTTTCTTACTTCTTCAGCCACAACGGCAAATCCTTTTCCATGTTCACCAGCTCTAGCAGCCTCAATACTTGCATTTAAAGCTAATAAATTCGTCTGTTTTGAAATAGTATCAATCGTTGTAACAATTCCTGAGATTTGATGTACACTTTGATAAAGGCTTGAAATCCCTACGCTAATTTGATCTAACATGTTTTTATTTTCTTGGTTCGATGCTTGCAATCCATTTACACTATCTTTACCTAATCGAACAGCATGTGCACAATCGTCTGCTAATTGGATGATGACGTTACTTTCTTCTGTCATTGTGATGATATTTGCTTGTAAATCATTTGCTTTGTGACTTGTTGATTCAATATCAGAAGCTTGGGACGCAGAACCTCTCGAGATTTCATTTAATGTATTTCCAATCTCCTCACTTGTGGCTGTCGTTTGCTCGGTTAAAGCCGAAAGTTCATGGGATAAAGTCGAAATAGAATAACTTGTGTCTTTTAAATGACTAACTAATTCTCTAAGGTCTCCACTCATCTTATTAAATGATTTTGCAAGTAAACCGAATTCATCTTTTCCTGCTTTTAAAGGCGTTGTATGCAATCGACCTGCAGCAATCTCTGAGGATGCTGACATAATCTGGTTTAATATTTTCAACTTGTTATAAATAAGAAAATAAAACACAGACAAGCAGAGAATTGTAATAACAGCTGTTACACTAAAAATATTCCACTTTAAATTTTGCAATCCTTGACTTTGGACTACAGCATTTTTCGCAAAATGATAACTAAATAACCCAATTGAGCTTGTCATTACTATTGCTAATAAAACAAGACCTATTAGTAATTTTACTGAAAGCTTTTCATAAAAATTTATCTCTTCTTTCATGGTGATACCCCCACTATAATATGTATATAGGTATTACATCGGTTGAGAAGACGCTATTTTTAACTATAATACTCTAAATCGCTAATAAAAAACTAAAAACAATGAATTTCGCTAACCACGTAAACTATGTCAAAATATTTCGGGCGGGCCTCCTCATCTCTATAAAAAAAGAGGCTCATGCCCATTACTGAACTTCTACTGAAGTTTCAATATGGTCATGAACTTCTTCTTTTTCAACGTGAACGACTATATTATACATACCCGCTTCTTCAAATTTATAAGAACATGTGTACGTTCCTTTTGTTGTCCCTTCAGCTGCATCTATATAATGGTGATATTCTTCTCCATCCTTCCAGATTTCAAAGCGCACCATTGCTTGAGAAAATGGATGATCTTCTTTTTGTATTGTTGTAGTTAAAAGTTCTTCTTCATTTTCTTGAAAGACTGTTAGTTCATCCACTGTGATGTTTACACTACTGTGATGATGATCTACTTCTGCATGTTTCGTTGCTTTTAAGCCTTCCCCTACCTGAATGTCCTTTGTCGGCATTGTATGATAACTTTTTACATTTGTGTGAGCTGTTACTTGATAAGTCCCGTCTTCCTTAAAAAGATAATCAATTTTATATGTACCCTTATCAACTAGTTTTGCTTTAATTTTTTCAGAGTCATCACCCAGTTTAATCTCGAAAGTCACTTTTGCATCATCTACTAATTCTTCACCATAATAAACGTTTGCGGATATTGGTACTTTTTCAGCTTTATTAACATGCTCTTTTGCAATAATTTCAACTCTAGGTGCTTTTACCTCATCTTCTGCAGCTGCTTGATGATTTTTATGATCATCTGATTCTTGACAACCGCTCAATATGAAAGAAAAGATAATCAACAAGCAAGCTATCATTATGCTTTTCAATTATGTTCAACCTCCAATTATTTCACTCATTATTAGGTATATCATACATGTGATAGTTAAATGAAGTGATTAATGTGTTTTCTTTTATTCTTCATCATTTATTCACAAATTATCGAAAGAATAACCCTTTAAAGTGCGTATCTCTATATTTGGTTTTTATCGATGTAATTAGTTTTCGCTGATATATTTGGTTTTCGCCGATATAATTTGATTCTCGCCGATATAATTTGATTTCCGCCGATATAATTTGATTCTCGCCGATATATTTCGTTTCCGCTGATATAATTTGATTCTCGCCGATATAATTTACTTTTCGCTAATATAAAAAAGGCCCGACACCGAAGTCAGGCCAGACCTTTTCACTATTATTATTGATTTAGCGCTTCGTTGCTTAATGTTTCAGCTTTATCTGTTCTTTCCCATGGAAGATCTAAATCACTACGGCCAAAGTGTCCGTATGCAGCTGTTTGCTTGTAAATTGGACGGCGTAGATCAAGCATTTTTATAATTCCTGCTGGACGTAGATCAAAGTTGTTACGTACAACCTCTACTAAAACCTCTTCAGATACTTTACCAGTTCCAAATGTATCAATCGAGATAGAAACTGGTTGTGCAACACCGATTGCATAGGCTAATTGAACTTCACATTTATCCGCTAATCCAGAAGCTACAATATTTTTTGCTACATAGCGTGCAGCATATGCCGCAGAACGGTCAACCTTTGTTGCATCCTTACCTGAGAATGCACCCCCACCGTGACGTGCATAACCACCGTACGTATCAACAATAATTTTACGTCCTGTTAAACCAGCGTCACCTTGTGGTCCACCGATAACGAAACGACCTGTTGGGTTAATGAAATACTTTGTATTTTCATCGATTAATTCCGCAGGTACAACTGGGTTAATAACATGCTCTTTTAGGTTACGTTGAATTTGCTCTAATGCAATTTCAGGGTGATGCTGAGTTGAAATAACGATCGTGTCAACTCGAACAGGCTTATTGTTTTCATCATACTCAACAGTTACTTGAGTTTTACCATCTGGACGTAAGTATGGAAGAATATCTTCTTTACGTACTTCAGTTAAACGGCGTGAGATTTTGTGTGCTAATGAAATTGGAAGTGGCATTAATTCCTTCGTTTCATTACATGCAAAACCAAACATTAGACCTTGGTCTCCAGCACCAATTGCTTCAATTTCTTCGTCTGACATTTGTCCTTCACGAGCTTCAAGAGCTTTGTCAACACCCATTGCAATATCAGCTGATTGCTCATCAATTGAAGTTAACACGGCACATGTTTCTGCATCAAAACCGTATTTAGCACGCGTATAGCCGATACCTTTGATCGTTTCACGAACAATCTTTGGAATATCAACATATGTGCTTGTTGTAATTTCTCCAGCTACTAGAACTAATCCAGTCGTAACCGAAGTTTCACACGCTACACGTGCATTTGGATCTTTTTCAATAATTGCATCAAGGATTGAATCAGAAATTTGGTCACAAATCTTATCTGGATGGCCTTCTGTTACAGACTCAGAAGTAAAAAGACGTTTTTTAGTCATGTTAAAAGTTTCCTCCTTATAGTCATGTTCATTCTATTGATCCGGAACTCTTCCTTTTACCTAAAGAATCACGTTGGCATGTTTTGTGAACAGAATTATTATGTACCTTTACCACATGCTTGTCCTGGTAAAACTCTAATGAAGAAGATACGCTTATTTTCTGTTATCAAAAAAACCTTTCCCTAATTGAGGAAAGGTTTGTTATCGTTCATAGCCTTTCGCTCTTATCGATCAAGGGCTCTCGCCTTGCTTCAGGTTAGCACCTTTGCGTCGGAAAATGTCGTTGGGCGTACGCGAATCATACATAGAGGCTTTAGATAGGAATTTTTTGCCTTAAGCAAGCTTGAATTATACTTTGCATAATTCGCAAAAAAATTGCTAAATAATAATATCTCTATAATTAGGCGCGTGATCGCCGCTTTCCTTTGATAGCAGGTTGCTGGGTTTCATAGGGCCTGTCCCTCCACCAGCTCGGGATAAGAGAATCCGTTCAAGGACATATCATAGCGCACTAGCCTACTAGTGTCAACAAAAAACGACAAGTTATCCGAGATACTTCTATATTTATTTTTCATGTCAAATCTATAGATTAGTCTTACCCATTTTGTATACATACTATTAAATTTCTTTTTAACTCCATGAATATACATTTTTAAACTTTTTCTTAAAAAAAATTCACAATTAGTATGCTCAATTAATATTAATGTGTTATACTATTTAAAACCAAGTCAGAATATTTTAACAGATGATTATAGCTTTAACGTAAATTTTACCGAAAAGGATGGTAATGGGGATGAATATTGCGGAGATGACAAATGAGCTGGCACAACTTGTAAAAGGGGAAAATGCAAAACACAACTTATCAGTTGCTCAGCTTGTAGAGAAAGTACTTGAGCGTAAAGAAGGAATTCTGACTTCAACTGGGGCAATTCGAGCAACTACTGGTGCTTATACTGGTAGATCTCCTAAAGATAAGTTTATTGTAAAGGAACGTTCGATAGAAAATAAAATTGATTGGGGAGTTGTTAACCAACCAATTTCGGAAGAGGTCTTTGATAAGCTATACAACAAGGTGATCTCCTACTTAAAGGAACGAGAAGAGCTATTTATTTTCAATGGGTTTGCTGGAGCAGATAAACGCTACCAATTACCTCTTCAGGTGATCAATGAGTATGCTTGGCATAATTTATTTGCGCAACAGCTTTTTATAAAAGGGAATGAAGACTCACAAGCAAATGATAACCCTTTCACAATTCTTTGTGCACCACATTTCAAAGCAGATCCTACTGTTGATGGAACAAATTCTGAAACATTCATTATTGTTTCCTTTGAAAAAAGAACGATTTTAATAGGTGGCACTGAATACGCTGGTGAAATGAAAAAATCTGTTTTTTCAGTTATGAACTTTTTATTACCAGAGCACAACATTCTTTCTATGCATTGCTCTGCAAATGTTGGGTTTGAAGGTGATGTAGCTCTATTCTTCGGTTTATCCGGAACAGGAAAAACAACATTATCAGCCGATCCTAACAGACGTCTAATTGGGGACGATGAGCATGGTTGGTCTACTTCAGGTATCTTTAACATTGAGGGTGGTTGCTATGCGAAATGTATTAATTTAACGAAAGAAAAAGAGCCGCAAATTTTCAATGCCATTCGATATGGTGCTGTTTTAGAAAATGTTGTTGTGGATAATGAAACTCGTGAAGCTGATTATGATGATTCCTTTTTCACAGAGAATACACGTGCTGCATATTCGTTAGATGCTATCGATAAAGTTATTACACCAAGTATAGCTGGGCATCCTCAAACAATTGTTTTTTTAACTGCTGATGCATTTGGGGTTCTTCCTCCAATTAGTAAATTAACCCGTGAACAGGCAATGTACCACTTTTTGAGCGGTTACACTAGTAAGCTAGCAGGAACTGAGCGTGGAATTACGGCACCTGAAGCAACCTTCTCAACATGCTTTGGTTCACCGTTTTTACCTCTACAAGCAACACGCTATGCAAACATGCTTGGTCAAAAGATTGATGAACATGAAGTTCAAGTATTTTTAGTCAATACTGGCTGGACCGGTGGTGAATATGGCGTAGGAAATCGAATGAAATTACAGTACACACGAGCAATGGTCCAAGCAGCTATTGAAGGGGACCTTGACCATATTGAAACGGTAAAAGATGAAATTTTCGGACTTAACATACCTATTCACGTCCCAGGTGTACCTGATGATGTGTTACAGCCTCATCTTACTTGGAGCTCTAACGCAGGTTATAACGTTAAAGCAAAAGAGCTAGCTGCCCAATTCAAGAATAACTTTAAAAAATTCACACATGTGTCTTCTGATATTGAGAAATTTGGAGGACCGATAAGTTAATAGGATTGTGATTAAAAAGGGTCAGACCCCTCAAACAGAATATATAGAGCTTTGACGAAATAAAAAGTTCTATATATAGGTGTTGATGAAGGGGTCAGACCCTTATTGCGTAAATTATACACCTGTTCCTAAAAATCAAACGAATTCTCCTGTTGATGAAACTTCACTTTGAAAGTGAGGTTTTTCTTTCATACAATGGTTTCCTCCTCCCTACACTCCAACCTATTACCATTGAAACCCACATTTATATTAATATAATAAATTCCTACTATCCTCTTCTTTGAAATTATGATATTGTAATAACATTCTTACATATACACATGTTCATTACAGGAGGACAACACAATGAAATTAAAACTCGGACTTTTACCTATAATCCTACTTGCGATTGGTTTAGGTATTTTGATAGGTGGTATATCTCCACAATGGCTTGTAAAAGGATTTGCTACATTCAATAGTATTTTCGGAAACTTTTTAGGTTTTGTTTTCCATTAATTATTATTGGATTTATTACACCTGGAATTGGGCAAATCGGCAAAGGTGCTGGAAAACTGTTAGGTTTAACTACAACTGTTTGCTTATCTCTCAACAATTATTGCTGGGTTTCTTGCATTTTTTGTTGGTGCAAATGTCCTGCCAAGTTTTATTGCTGAAGGAAAGGTGCTTAATCTAGAAAATCCAGAAGAATTTTTACAAGCTCCCTATTTTACAATTGACATGTCACCAATTATGGGGATAATGAGTGCATTACTATTTTCGTTCATACTTGGTATTGGTATTGCATCAATTAAAGGACAAGCATTAAACAAGGTTTTGAGGACTTACAACAAATTGTTGAAAAGCTAATCTCAATCGTTATTATCCCATTATTACCTTTTCACATATTTGGTGTTTTTGCGAACATGACGTTCGGTGGACAAGTACAGTCTATATTATCTGTATTTTCAAAAGTATTTGCTCTCATTATTGGTATTCATATCACAATGCTTTTACTTCAATATGTAATAAGTGGGATAGCAACTAAAAAAAATCCGTTATCATTAATAAAAACAATGCTTCCCGCTTATTTTACAGCGATCGGTACGCAATCATCTGCTGCAACAATTCCAGTTACATTACGCCAAATAAAGAAAACAAATGTTGAACCTAAGATAGCTGAATTTTCCATCCCATTGCTAGCAACAGTCCATTTATCAGGTAGCACAATCACACTTGTAACCTGTGCAATGGGAGTTATGATGCTAACTGGTTCTGAACCAACCTTTATTAACTTGTTACCATTTATTCTAATGCTTGGTGTTACAATGATCGCTGCACCTGGAGTACCTGGGGGAGCTGTGATGGCTGCTCTTGGATTACTTGAAACCATGTTAGGTTTTGATCCGACAATGCTTTCATTAATGATTGCCTTATATTTAGCACAGGATAGCTTTGGAACAGCAACAAATGTAACAGGTGACGGTGCCTTAACAATTTTGATTAATAAGTTTGTTAAAAAGGAACATCCTATTTCTACGTCGACCTCAACTGACAAGTAAAAAGAAAAAACCAGGTCAAGAAAGCTTAACGCGAACTTAACCTGGTTTTTCTTTGTTCTTTTTTGCAATGAATTAATTTGTAGTATTAAGAGCAATTAATCGATATGTTAAAACTGTCTGATTATCTGTAAGCTCAAGTTTTTCAATAATTGCTTCACCAGCAATTTCTCCATTCTTTACTTTTCTAACCTCTATCGGAATGTCAATCGGGTAGATTCTATATCCTTCTTTCTTTAATTGAAAAATATTTTCTTCAATTCGTTGTTCTTTACCTTTTGTCACAATCATCGTATTAAATTCAACAGGCATTCCCATAAGAAAACCTCCTCTTTTTTACATATCCTATATTCTTATCATACCATCCTTGTCCACTGAGAAAAACAAGTTATTGACTTTTCATCCATGAACAAAGTCTATGTAACGTCTCTCGATTAATTTTAGGAGGAAAATAATGAGTAAATCCCTCGAAATACCAGCTTTCAACCGGTTTATTTAATTCCTTTAATCGTTTTTCGAGCCTGTATGCATGCTCAACAGAGACATTTTTATCCTTAACACCGTGTATAATTAAAACAGGTGCATGCATTTTCTCTAATTCGTACAGGGGTGTTCTCCACACATATCGATTAGGGAATTTTGTTGGTGTACCACCAATAACCCTTTTCATCATTCGACGTAAATCCTCTCGCTCAACATAGGTTAAAAACATATCAGATACTCCACCCCATGTCACAACAGAGCTTACAGTATCAGACAGTATACCAGCTAATAACGCCATAACACCACCTCTAGAAAATCCGAAAACATGGATGCGATTAGGATGTACATTGGGATGTCTTTTTAATAATTCAATGCCTGAGATTGCATCGTAACGATCATCTCCGGCAAAGTCTTCATTTCCTTCACCGCCCTGATTACCTCGATAAAACGGTGCCATGACGACAAAGCCTTCTGAGGCGAATTGAATAATTCTACCTACTCTTACCATACCAACATTCTTGATACCACCTCGTAAATATAGAAAACCTTCATTGCAGCCTGGTGCAATAGGTTCTGCTAAGAGACCTTTTACTTTTAGATTATATGAAAGATAGGTCACAATCCAAAGTTGTATGTTTGGATTTGGGGAAGGATATTTTACCTTACTAAGTATTTCACCGTTCATCTATCACTCACTCTTTCTGGTTTTAAATTCAATGATATTTATAACTTACCCAAATTACGAAATCTTCAAGTGACTAATAATCACTAGGCATTCACACATTTTTTATAACTTCATAAATTATCTTAAGTTCACATCGTCTCTCTATTCACACCTTATCCAAATTACATTTTTCTCATCTGTTTTATTAAAAAAACTTGGCTTATCGCCAAAGTCCTAATGGCGAAAGCCTTAGTTTTTTTTAAACTATCATCCATTAGGACTTTATTTTTGATCGTACAAAAATTTTAAGATGCTATGCATCTAGGAGGTTTTCAATTATGAAAAAATGGCTGCAGTTGTTTTGTCTATCGCTTATTCTTGTTTTACCACTTTCAGCGTGTAACCAAAGCAACCCCGAAAAAATTAAACTTGCTGAAGTTACACACTCGATTTTTTACGCTCCATTATATGTCGCTATGGCAGAGGGCTTTTTTGAAGAAGAAGGCCTTAATGTTGAATTAACAACAACATGGGGTGGAGATAAAACAATGACTACCCTTCTCTCAGACGGAGCAGATATTGCACTAGTTGGATCTGAAACATCTATTTACGTCCATGCACAGGGTTCTAGTGACCCAGTCATTAACTTTGCACAGCTCACACAAACAGATGGAACATTTCTTGTTAGTCGCGAAAAAATAGATAATTTTGAATGGGAGCAATTAAAGGGTAGTACATTTTTAGGGCAACGAAAAGGTGGTATGCCACAAATGGTTGGAGAATTTGTATTAAAACAACATGATATTGATCCAATGGCTGATTTAGTACTTATCCAAAATGTTGATTTTGCAAATATTCCGAGTGCATTTGCTTCAGGTACTGGTGACTTTGTTCAACTATTTGAGCCAACAGCAAGTATCTTTGAAAAAGAAGGTACTGGTCATATTGTTGCTTCCTTTGGCACTGAATCCGGTAGTGTTCCTTACACAACATTTATGAGCAAAGAAAGCTTCCTGGAAGAAAATGAGGAGGCAGCAAAAAAATTCACAGCAGCTATTTATAAAGCACAGAAATGGGTTGAGGAAAAAAGTATCGCTGACATTGCTAAATCAATAGCTCCTCAATTTGAAGACACAGAAATAGAGCTTATTGAAACGGTTGTGGAACGATACAAAGAACAAGGCTCTTTTGCAACAGATCCAATTTTAGATGAAGAAGAATGGGATAATCTACAAAACATTATGGATGAGGCTGGTGAACTGCCATTACGTATTGACCACGACACACTTGTAAATACCACTTATGCGGAGGAAGTGTCGGAGAAGTAAGGAGGAACGATCATGTCATTTTTAACGGTAGATCATGTCCACCATATTTATTTCACAAAGGATTCAGCTACTGTTGCCCTTGAGGATGTTCAGCTTTCTGTCAAGGAAGGAGAATTTGTCTCCTTTCTTGGCCCAAGTGGCTGTGGAAAAACAACACTCTTATCGATAATTGCTGGGCTAATCAAGCCTATTGAAGGTAAGGTATCAATTGCTGACAAAATTATTACAAAGCCTGATTCGATTTTAGGTTATATGCTTCAACAGGATTATCTATTTCCGTGGAAGACAATTGAAGAAAATGTTACATTAGGTCTTAAAATTATTGGGCAGCTAACGAAAGAAAATAAACAAAACACTTTATCTCTTCTAAAGGATATGGGACTTGAAAGTGTTGAAAGACAATTCCCAAGTCAATTATCAGGCGGCATGAGGCAAAGAGCAGCCTTAGTTAGAACATTAGCTACAAATCCAAAAATACTATTACTTGATGAACCCTTTTCAGCTCTCGATTATCAAACAAAGTTAAGATTAGAGGACTTAGTCGTGAAAACCTTAAAGGATTTCAAGAAAACTGCACTTCTCGTCACACACGATATTGGTGAAGCGATAGCGATGAGTGATCGAATATATGTGTTTTCCGCTAAACCAGGAAGGATAAATCGGACATATCTGATCCCACAGGAACTAAGAGAGCTAACACCTTTTTATGCTAGACAACACCCTACATTTTCAATGCTATTCCAACAAATCTGGAAGGAGTTGGATCAACTTGAAACTTAATGAAACGATTGATCTCCTCCACAAAAATTATAAACATGGTCTTAAAAAGGAAAAGAATTGGATACGATTTTATCAAATACTCATTTTTATCACTTTCTTTGGATTGTGGGAAATTGCTGGCCGAAGAGAATGGATTGATCCATTATTATTCAGTTCACCAACCAAGATTTGGAATTTGTTTGTCACGAAACTAAATGACGGTACCCTTCTATCGCATCTAAGTGTTACTCTGTTCGAAACGATTCTTGGGTTTATTTTGGGAACTTTACTTGGTGTATTACTTGCCGCCATATTATGGTGGTCAAATCGACTCTCAAGAATACTTGATCCTTACCTTGTCATTTTAAATGCAATGCCTAAGGTAGCACTTGGTCCTATTTTTATTGTCGCTTTAGGGCCAGGGTATGTATCAATTATTGCGATGGGAACAATCATCTCTGTTATTATTACAACAATTGTCGTATTTACATCGTTTCAAGAGGTCGATTCTAATTACCTAAAGGTACTCAAAACCTTTGATGCTTCTAAGATGCAGTTATTTAAGGAAGCAGTACTCCCTGCATCCTATCCAACGATCGTATCAACCCTTAAAGTGAATGTTGGATTGTCATGGGTAGGAGTAATTGTAGGAGAATTTCTTGTTTCTGCGAAAGGTTTAGGTTATATGATTATATATGGCTTTCAAGTATTTAATTTTACGTTGGTACTATTAAGCTTACTCATTATTGCATGTTTTGCAACGATTATGTATCAAGGTGTTGAGCTTTTAGAAAAACGATTTGTTAAAAGCGAAAAAAGAGGCTGACTTCGACAGCCCCTCATTCAATGGGGTTAGTCGGTAGTTACCTCTTATTTTTACATATTAAGTCTCTTCTTTACTTCTTTAAGACTCCTTTGTAAAACATCATCTTTCATGATAAAGCTATATTTTCTATCCCTTTGTACGCCTTCTGGAATCTCTTGCAATAATACAGGACCAAATGTCTCAAAATAACCATCTTGCTCAATAAGCTGACTGATTGTTGCAAAATAAATATTTTTAACAATAATCTTATCTTTTCCCATTACCCTATATTGACCTAAATAATCGATTGTTTTAACAACCCCGCCAGTTTCTTCTTTTACTTCTCTTATAGCTGCTTCTTCTGCCGTTTCGTTTACTTCCACCTTGCCTCCGGGAAACTCATACCCTCGATCAGAATGCTTTGTTAACAACCACTTGTCCCGGTAACGACAAACGACCCAGACATGCTTAGGACTCTTTGAAAAAGGGTGGTCTTCAAACGATAATTGAACTTCATTGTGATAATAATCTATAAACCGATACATAATATAATCCCTCTATTTTCTACCTTATCTAATCAAATCTTATCACAATGTTATATCCCTGTATAAGGTTTATTCTTGTTCATCAATTCTTGAAATTAGTCCTTGAGTACGAATATGCTCTTTCGCTTCCGCATCACCAAGCTCATAAATCATTCGATAGATAAGTTTATTTGTATCGTCAATCGCATCATTTTCTCGATCATAATGATATTGAAGATAAGGTGTGTGTGCACGAAGAAATCCTTGCCAATCAGAAGAATATACCTGATCAAAATATTGGCGAAGCTTGATAATTTCGTCATCTGCCGCTTCAATTTTAAAATCCCATGCATCTGCAGTACTTGATTGAGAAATCTGCCCACTGCCAACAGAAATATAGTAAGTTTTCTTCAAATTTTCCATGATGACAACTCCTTCATAATATCCTTTGTTTATCTTTTGCCATTAGCATCGTTTTGTATGCGAATAGTTTAATGCCTAGTTGTAGAAAATAAAGGTAAACTTCAATAGTGTTATCTTACTATTTAGTCGTATATGGAGGTCAAATAAGGGTATGAATCAGGAATTTTTCACCAACCCAGAAATCAGTAGATTTCGAGCAGATGAAGAGGATGTTAATGCCTATGTGCAATCAATAGTAAGTAAAACAGATAAGAAAGAAATTCTTTCATGGATCCATCACTTATCTGATCATGATTTACATTCACTCATTACTCCCTACATTACTGAGAAAATGACAGAGGAATTAGCTGAAGAAGAATTTTGAAAAAAAAACAGGTGAAAATCATAACAATTTCACCTGTTCTTATTTATTTTCCTAAGAATGATTTCAACATCCAATTATGCTTCTCTAAGCCTTGATGGATCGCTAAAAGCATATCTCCTGTCGTTTCGTCACCAACCTCACCGGCAAGGTCCATTCCTTCTTTTAATTCACCAGCTAATAGAGCGAAATCATCATAAACACTTTGAACCATTTGCTCTGCATTTTCATTTCCCTCTGCTTCATTAATTGATGCGAGTTCAAGGCACTCTTTCATTGTTGCAACTGGCGTACCTTCTAAAGCTAATAGACCTTCTGCTAATTCATCAATATGAATAGCTGCCTCATTGTAGAATTCTTCGAACTTTTCGTGCAGTGTAAAAAAATTCCCACCTTTTACAAACCAGTGATAATTATGTAGTTTCACGTAAAGCACTGTCCAATTTGCTACTTGGTTATTTATCTGTGCGAATTAATTTTTCTGACATAGAAACTCCTCCTTTTATTCATTCGTCATTTACTCCATTTAGCTTTCGCTAAAACGTCCGATTTTATCATCTGATCATCTTTTACTTAAACGTTTCATATTCTTCATGATAAGATAAGAACATATAAAAAAAGTGTTCTTTTTTAGAATTATAGGAGGAGTAATAATGAAAACAATTTTTATTATATGTATTATTATCGTCATCATTGTCCTTTTGCTAAGTGTTTTAACTACTAGTAAAGCCTATCAATATAAGCATACAGTTGATCCTGTTACTAAACCTGATGAGTTACCGGAAAATAAAGATAAGACTAAAGAGGATTCGTAATTAATCTTCTTAAATCTAGCGATAAAAAAAGCACGTCAGGTGGCGTGCTTTATCTTATAGTTAATAATTTTCATACACATATGGTGCATCTGGCTGATCTATGGTTTCAATAGTTTTTACATTCACATAAGGCAGTGTCCAATCCTGATAGTCGATTGTTGTTATCGTCCCTTTTATTTTGATCCACTGATCATCTCCATACTGTTTTGCATCAGGTAACGTAGCGAGTGTTCCATAAACAGAGGCATCGGCCACACAACATGAAAGACCAAATCTAGCAATAACAAATTGATCCTCTTCAAAATCATCCTCTCTAAACACAAAGCCCATGATCTCTACAGTCTTTCCAATAAATTTTTCAGGATTTTCATCAAGAATTGATGTCATTGCAATATAATTTTCTTCTGTTAGAGTAATTGTATCCATACTTAGCATATCATTTTCTAACTGTGTATAAAAATCCTCTGGTGGTGCTTTTAGCTCAAATCCTTCTGGATGCTCAAGAGGGACTTCTGGAATATTTGAAGATTGTGCAACCTTGTCACCAACACGCTCGTCTAGTTCCTCCATATACGCTTCTGGATCATTTAAATAAGCCTCCGCTAATTCGTTTGATTGATCATTATTCGCTGGAGACTGTTCTTCGTTTGCAGCTATTGATTTAAAACCTCTTTTCGCTGCAACAGAACTATCTAAAACAGCATCGGGAAACAAAAATCCAGTAATAACTGGAATAATGAACACAAGGTAAACGAACAACGATCGAAGTGGAGAACTAGAAGTAGAATGGTCGATACCACAGTCACAATATAGCTCCGCTTCCTTTTTTGATCCACTACGCCAAATTTGCATCACTCCTAGTAACAAGAAAACAATCATCGCAAAATAAACAAATGGTATCATTTTGGGAGCAATAAAATTAATCATGTTTCCCGTTAAAATGAGCTTCAACATTAGCAATGTAAACCCTATTAAAATGATCCCACGGATATAGAGGTGAAATCGAAATTGACTTTTTTGGTTTTCCATATTCATAACCTCCTTCTACAGGAAAAACTGCTGATAAAATAAAATTGAAAGATAGACAACAACTGTTACGACAAAAATAAAAACAGCCACAAACTTTGCTTTAAAAAAGGCAAACAACATAATAGTATTCTTTAAATCGATCATAGGTCCGTACACTAAAAACGCTAATAGTGAACCTGTGGTAAAAGAACCACTAAATGAAGCTGCTACAAAAGCATCTGCTTCAGAGCATAATGAGAGAATATAGCCAAATGCCATCATAATCGCTGGAGAGAGGATTTCATTTGAGCCAATCTCTGTTAGCAGTGTTCGATCAAGAAATGTTTGAAAAATACTTGCGATAAATGCTCCTAGGATGAGAAACTTTCCCATCTCAAAAAACTCATCGCTAGCATGAAATAATGTTGATTTTATCTTTCCAACACTTTCCATACCTTCTTGAACTATTTGACCTTCCAAATCCTTCTTCGTCCACTTCAGTTGATCACGATTTTTAAAAATGAGATAGATTATATAACCAATAACAATTGAAAGAACAAAAGCTAGTCCCATTCTTGCATAGGCTATATGCCGTTGTGACCCGAAAGCATAAAATGTGGAAGCAAACACCACAGGATTTAAAATAGGTGCACCAACTAAAAAGACGACACCAAGATGTAATGGCATACCTTTTTTTATTAAACGCCTCACAATTGGCACAATCGCACATTCGCAAATAGGAAATATCGCTCCCAATAGTGCTGCCGGTAAAAGAGCGACGATTGCATTTTTAGGTAAAACTCGTTTAATAAAATCCTCCGACACAAAAGTTTGAATCAAAGCTGATACAAATACACCCAATAAGATAAACGGAATTGCTTCTAATAAAATGCTTAAAAACATTGTATTAACAGTCAATAATTCTGAAGGGACATTGATCGATATATCTTGGAAATCTACAAATAAAAACAAATAAAAAAATAATCCAATTAACCCTAGAGCAATAAACTCCCTAAACAAAGGTAAAACGGGTTTATTCATCTTCCAAACTCCTATCCTATTAATCATTGTGTAATATATCATACTAGTTTATTTAAGAGTTTATGACATGTTCTTTTTAATATTCTTCAAAATTCTATCACGTTTTTTCTAATTCCTACAAGCTTTGACACATTGTAAAGATTTAATCGTTGAAGTTTTCTATAGACATACAGTATACTCTCAATATCGAGTAAGTGAGAGGAGATCGCAATGACAAGAAAGATAGACTTACCACCAAAGAAAGAACGTCATAAGCTATTTGGCTCCGTTGCACCAGGTTTAAAGCTTAAGCCTACTGAAAAAGAACAAATGCCTGATTTACAAAATGTTAAAAAGGACTTCCTTTTTACTATAGATGCAGTTGGTATTAGCAACGTAAAGCATCCGATTATCATTGAATCAGATTTGAATCCTAAACAACAAACAACAATTGCTAGTTTTAAAATGACGAGTAAAATCTCTCATGACTCAAAAGGAACAAATATGAGTAGATTTACAGAACAACTAGAAAAATATCGTCAAAACGGGGGATTTATCCTCTCTACTAGAAATCTCTTTGATTTTACAAAAGAGCTAGCAGAGCGTCTTAAGCAGACAGATGCAAGCATGGAGGTAACATTCCCGTGGTTTTACGAACGCAAAGGACCAAGCTCAGAATTAATCGGTTTAAATCACGCAGAAGCTACAATTGCCGTTTCTTATGTAGAAGGTGTTGGGTTTACGAGTTCAGCATCACTAACATGCGCTGTTACAACCCTTTGCCCTTGTTCGAAGGAAATAAGCGAATATAGCGCACATAATCAGCGTGGATTTGTCACGATGAATGTCGAATTTACTGAAGACTACAACGAGGAAAAAGACTGGAAAGCAGCTTTATTAGTAGCAGCTGAATCAAATGCAAGTGCGATGATTCATCCTGTACTAAAACGTCCTGATGAAAAAATGGTAACAGAGACAGCTTATGAAAACCCACGATTTGTAGAAGATATGGTAAGACTAGTTGCAGCAGATTTATACGAACTAGATTTTGTCCAAGCATTTACAGTTGAATGCCGTAACGAAGAATCTATTCATTTACATGATGCAATTGCTAGTTTAAGTTATCGTAAATAAGAAAAGCGGAAGTGCCTTGACCAGCTCCGACAAGCATAAGACGCTCATGAATAGAAGATGTTCTTTACCTTCAATTCATGAGTGGCTTATGACTCGAGGCAGTCTCAAAAACGCGACGTCAATCGCCATGCCTGCACTTGCACTTCCTGTGCTTCGGAGCCACGGCGCCGGAGCTAGATACTAAAACTAATTTCATAACATATAATTCTCAACTTGCAAAATAAACGGTGTTCCCAAAAAGGGACACCGATTTTTTTTTTAACCAAATACTTTCGCTAACTCTTCTTTATCCTGTTCAAGCCAAAAACGCATTAATCGTTTTGCACCCTCTAAGTCATGGAGCTTCGCTTGGCCACATTGTTTTTCATTAGCAGCTGGAATCTCTGTAATTTCAACAGCTGTTTTTAATGTATCTTCTAATAAATCAATGATTTCAGTTACTTCAGGTTTCCCACTAACCACTAGGTAATAGCCGGTTTGACAACCCATTGGAGAAATATCAATAATATCAAAATGATCATATTTTTCAGCATGCTCACGAATATTAAACGCTAATAAATGCTCAAGAGTATGAATGGTATCCGGCTTCATCGCCTGTTTATTTGGCTGACAAAAACGAATATCAAATTTATTTACTTCACCATCGCTACCAACCTGATGAACTCCACAATGACGAACATACGGTGCTTTTACTGCATTATGATCTAATTCAAAGCTTTCAACTGAAGGCATTCTATTCACTCCCCATGTAATATTCTTTTATATTGTAACACATTAACCGAAAGCCTTTAAGTGTAATAACTTAGCTTATTAGAAAAGCGCAAGCGCTCGCTCAGCCTCGTGCAAATAAACCGATCATGAATTAAAAGGCGTTCTTTGCCTTCAATTCATGATCGGCTTATGACCTAGGAAAAAAGTTTTTTTTCCCTAGAGGCAGTTACGAACGCGACGTCCTGTCGCTGTAACTGCACTTCACGTCCTGTGCCTCGGGGCTAGGCATCCGACTTTTCATAAAGTCGGACTACTGGAGCTAGACACCAAAACGAAGTATACTATAACTAAATTAACCTTAAAGAAAGGTGTCTTTACATGAAGCATTTGTTTATTGCACTTATTCGATTTTATCAAAAGTTTATATCTCCGATTACTCCACCAACGTGTAGATTTTATCCTACTTGCTCACATTATGGGTTAGAAGCATTTCGTCGCTTTGGTGTGATTAAGGGCAGCTATTTAACAGTAAAACGGATGTTAAAATGCCATCCCTTTCATCCCGGTGGAATAGATCCTGTTCCGGAAAAAAAGGATACATAAAAAAGGGGAATGAGCTGATTCATTTACCCCTTTTTATTATGTAAGAAAAAGTGTATGAGTTTATTACTCATACCCATTTACAACCACATCTAACTTACCTGTTGCAGGATCAATCACCAAACCATGAACTGGAATATTTTCAGCTAAAAGTGGGTGGTTCTTAATTTTACCTACACTATCACGAACACTATCTTCTACTTTATCAAAACCTTTAAGCCATCGCTGTAAATCAATACCTGAATATTTCAGTGTCTCGATTTTTTTTTCAGAAATCCCTCTTTCAACAGCTTTTGATAGGAAGGATTCTGCATTTAATTTGCTCATACCACAATCATGGTGACCAATTACACAAATTTCATCAGCATTTAATTCATATACGGCTACTAAAATGCTTCTCATTATACTTCCAAATGGATGAGCAACAATGGCACCAGCGCTTTTTACAATTTTCACATCTCCATTACGAAAGTTCATTGCCCTTGGTAATAGTTCAACTAATCTTGTGTCCATACAGGATAAGACTACGAGCTTTTTCTCAGGAAATTTCGTCGTCTCGAACTGTTCAAATTCTTTATCAGCTACAAACTTTTCATTATGCACTAGTATTTCATCAACTAATCTCATATCCAATCCTCCGTCATTTTTTTTAATTTATCTAAATATATCATAACTCTTGTTTTTTCACTATTTTTACGTTAGTATTTCTAACATATTAAATCGTAATGATTACTATTTAAAATAGTCAAAGGAGGTTCTTAAACAAAGCAACCATATTTTTAAAAAAACAAAGTTTATGCAAACCTTGTGAACATATGGATAATACTATGTATGTTTAGCATGTATCATAATAAAAGGCTGTTTTCGCAAAGATTATTGTTTTTCGTAAATAACTATACTTTACGGATATAGCCTATCTTCGTGCTCTTTTCGCTTATTTACTAAGTGGTACTCTCTTGAAATTGCTTATAATTTCTACGATAAAAATCCAAAAGCCGATTATTATAAGTCTAAAAGCAACAAACTTTTAGAAAAGAGCCTAATAAAAAAACAGGTTCTCAAAACGGAATGATTAAGATATAATAGGTATGGCTTAATCGTAATCATATTGATTTAATAAAAGGAGAATAAAAAATGAAGAAACGTTCCTTATTTATAAGTATTATTTTATTAATAGCGGTATCATTAGTTGCCTGCAATGGAGGAAACACTTCCTCGCAATCAACAAACGATCAAGAAATTGAAGAAAACAAGTTAAAAGTGTATACAACAATCTTTCCTTTAGTGGATTTCACAAAAAAAATAGGTGGAGATTTAGTAGAAGTTGAAAGCATTTTACCTCCTGGAGTTGATGCACATACATATGAACCAACTTCTAAAATGATGGTTGATATCGCTAAATCTGATGGTTTTATTTATTCTGGTGTTGGACTTGAGAGCTTTGTAGAAGAAATAGAAGAATCTTTAGAGAAAGAGAATGTCGCATTTATAAACGCTGGAGAAGGTATTGAACTTCTAATTCATAAAGATGAAGACGAAGCTCATGCTGATGAAGAAGCAACTCATGAAGACGAAGCTCATGCTGATGAAGAAACAACTCATGAAGATGAAACTCATGCTGATGAAGAAGCAACTCATGAAGATGAAACTCATGAAGATGAACATGATCATGGTGACAATGATCCACACGTATGGCTTGATCCAATTCATTCTATTTCATTAGCAGAAAATATTAAAAATGCGCTAGTTGAATTACATCCTGAAGGCGAAGAAACATTTGAAGAGAATTTTCAACAGTTAAAATCACAATTAGAAGAATTAGATAAATCATTCACCGACTTAGTTAGTAAATCAGATAAAAATGAAATTCTTGTTTCTCATGCTGCTTATGGATATTGGGAAAGTCGATATGGAATAAAGCAAATTAGTGTATTAGGACTCTCTCCTACTGAAGAGCCTTCTCAAAAGGAATTACAAAAAATTATTGAGACAGCTAAGGTACATGATATTAACTATATTATTTTTGAAAGTAATGTAAGCAGTAATGTTACCGATATAGTTCAATCAGAAATTGGCGCTGAAGCATTAACGCTAAGCAATCTAGAGTCTGTGACAGATGAGGATATTAAAAATAACGAAGATTATTTTAGTATCATGGAGAAAAATCTAGAAACATTAGAAAAGGCACTTTTTAATAAATAACGTAAAAGGTGAGCGAAAAGTCGCTCGCCTTTTTTTATTGTAAATGATTTAAAAATCAATACTTAAAGATCCTATGCTACATCATTTTATACAGGAATATTATCTAGAAAATTGTGGATACTATGGGTGTTTACGAAACGGAAGGAAAAGAAAGGCGGATCTTGATGGATGATTTAGTATTAGCGCGTTCACTATTCGGAACCACGATGGGCTTTCACATCATTTTTGCAACATTAGGTGTTGGACTACCATTAATGATATTGTGTGCAGAGCTTCTTTTTCAAAAAACGAAAGATCAGGACTATGCGATTATGGCAAAGCGTTGGACAAAAGGACAAGCAGTATTACTTGGAGTAGCAATACCTACTGGAACGATTGCAGGGGTTCAACTTGCCTTATTGTGGCCTGGTTTTATGGAAGTAATCGGAAAGGTTATGGCTTTACCCTTTCAAATTGAAATTTATGCTTTTTTTATTGAAGCCTTGTTTATGTCTATTTATGTGTACGCCGCTGATCGAATTTCTCCTAGGATGAGGATTTTAAGTGTATCCCTTGTGCTATTTGGTGCAAGTGCATCAGCTGTACTAATTACGAATGTGCATGCGTTTGAAGGTACACCTGCTGGTTTTCGAATAGAAAATGGTGAAATTGTTGATGTTGATCCTTGGGCCGCTTTCTTTAATCCTAGCTTCTTCATCTCTGCAGCACATGTTGCCGTATCTGCATTTATGACTGGTGCCTTTATGATCTGTACAATTTCTGCCTTTAAAATGCTAAAAAGCAGAAAAAATGAACGAGTTTTTAGGTTCCATCGTAAAGCCTTAATGCTAAGCCTTGCAATAGGAGGGATTTTTTCATTTTTAACTGCGATGAATGGCCATGAATCGGCACAAATGCTTCACGAATATCAGCCTGAAAAGCTTGCAGCGGCTGAAGGCTTATTCGAAACACAAGATTATGCCCCTCTTGCAATTGGTGGATTCACTGACAAGGAAACACAAGAAATTAAGTACGGAATTGAAATACCGTGGGCTCTTAGTTTTTTAGCTGGTAATAGCTTCGAAACAGAAGTTGTGGGTTTAAATGATTTTCCTGAAGAATATTGGCCACCTTTATTTGTTCATACCCTCTTTAATGGAATGGTGCTGATCGGTAGCTTTTTAATCTTTTTATCAATCGCTGGATTTACCTGGAGTAAGCTTTTGAAAAAACCACATTTTTCAAAGCCTTTTATGTATTCCTTTGTGTTAGCAGGTCCTCTCTCCCTCCTTTCAATCGAGTTCGGATGGATTTTTGCATGTACAGGGAGACAGCCATGGGTTATTTACCGAATATTAGCGACAGAGGATGTCGTCACAGGCTCAACCCAAATTGGCATTTTGTTTATTCTATTCTCGTTAATTTATGTGATCTTAGGTGTTGCTGTCTTACTAGTCCTTACATATTACTTCAAGAGACATCCTGTTGAGAACGAATTAGATGGGGCTTTACCTACTAACGATAGCTTGAGTGTTTATTAAACATTAGAAGAGGTGTGAATCAAAATGACAGCAGATTCATTACTGGCAATTACAGTATTATGGGGGTTTGTTTTTATCTATGCCGTAATGGCGACAATGGATTTTGGTGCAGGCTTTTGGTCAATGATTTATATCAATAAAGAAAAAACAAATGCAACCAATATCGCTAATCGTTACCTTTCACCAACTTGGGAGGTAACCAATGTGTTTATTGTAGCAATCGTCATTGCTCTTGTAAGCTTTTTTCCTGGTGCGACGTTTATTCTCGGTACCGTATTACTTTTGCCCGGTAGCTTTATTTTAATTTTACTTGCATTAAGGAGCGCATTTTTAGTGTTCTCACATGTAGCTAAGGATTATGAAAAAGCATTAACATATGTCTCCGGAATCTCAGGATTTATTATCCCAGCTTTATTGATGCTTGTTCTTCCCATTACACATGGTGGATATATAGAAGTCGTAAATGATATACATCAACTACAGTTTGATGTTTTATTAACTAGCCCTAATTCATATGCGTTTATGGGATTTGCAATAAGTAGCACACTTTTTTTATCCTCTTTATTACTTGCAGATTATTCAAATGTTGCAGATGAACTAGAGGCATATCGAGTTTATCGACGTGATGCACTCATTCTTGGCCCAATCTCGCTGGTCATGGCATTTTTCATAATGCTTACATTAAAAAGTGAAGCTAATTGGCTTTATAGCAATATGTTAGAGTATATACCTTTTCTAATTGGTTCTGTTGTTTCATTTTTAATCGCTGGTGCAGCATTATTTCTACCTTCTGCAAAGCATAAACAACGTATTGGGCGACCTAGATTAGCTGTCATTGCTGTAACGATCCAATATTTATTAGCAAGTTATGCGTACGGCAGAGCCCATCTTCCATATATGATATATCCAGATGTAACGATTCAATCGGGGTTTACTCATCCAAATACATTTAGAGCTTTATTCATTACTTATATCGTTGGCTTTCTCATCCTCTTTCCAGGTTTTATTTATTTTTGGAAGCTATTTATGAAGGATAAGCGTTATTTGAAACAAAATGAATCATAGTTTTCCCCAAACAAAAAAACGTCGCAGTTTGCGACGTTTTTTTAAACTATTCCCTCTAGGATAGGTATGAAACTCGCAAGGATTGGAAGACTAGTGATGTATCTTATTATAACTAAGGAGGTGTACAATTATGGCACAAGATGTACTATGTGAAGTCAACAATTGTAACTATTGGGGTCAAGGCAATAAGTGTAAAGCTGATGCAATCTATGTGGTAAGTCATACTGGTGAACAAGCTAGTAGCAGTAAAGAAACAGACTGCAAAACGTTTGAACCAACTGACGTATAAAACTATTGGGACGAGTAGCTGCAACTTCTCGTTCCTCTCCTTTGTATTATTGATAATGATAATCAATTTTATTCGAAAGATTACATATTTTTTTCTTATTCTTCACAAACTACTAGTAGAAAGCCTAAGGGGGAATCATGTTGAAGGAAAGCCTAATTGATTCGTTTCGTAATGATGTGAAAAATTCGAGTGCTGATTCATTTCCAATGTACGTCAATTCGTTTACAAACTTATGGGATTATGAGTTTGGATCATTGGAAGACCTTCCCCATGATATAGATAATCTTGTAGCAGATCGTGCAATTGAGTATGGGTTGATGGAGTAAAACAATAAAGCTGACTCAATAAGTAACGAGTTCTCTTAAGAGGGAGTTTTCCCTAAAAAGCCAATTAAAAGTAGACCTATTCTCATAACGAATAGGTCTCTTATATACTCTTTTTAAAAAAATCACCTATAAAATCAATAAAATATAAGCAAAAGTTTGTGTTACCACAAAACTCCCTATCAAAAGAACCTGTTACTTCAATGAGTCAGCTTCAGCTTCTTTCATTTAACCTTTAATTTTATAGCGTTGTACTTGAAGAATTCGTTGCTTTAGAAAGCTTTTGTTGTGCTAGTTTTTTTGCAAGTAACCCCTGCTTGGGAGAGAATAAAAATGCGAGAGCAAACAGGATACCTGTAGATGTCGCCATTGCACCTGCAATTGAAACATTAAAAAAAGTAGCCATGTAATATCCACTGATTGCAGAGAATACTCCAATTCCAGCACTAATGAACAGCATGTATAGAAGCTTATCAGTTAACAAATAAGCAGTCGATGCAGGGACAATTAACATGGCAACAACTAATATCGCTCCCACACTGTCAAACGAAGCAACAGTTGTGATTGATAGCATCCCCATTTGTAAATAATGAATAAGCAATACAGGTATGCCAATTGCTACTGCCATTTCAGAATCAAATGAGCTAATCTTGAATTCTTTATAAAACAAAATAATGATTAGCAAATTTATAATAAACACGAAGGATAACAACCATACAGCTTTCGGTCCTAAATCCATCCCATTCCATTCTACTGTATCCCAAGGGATGAAGGTGATTTCTCCCATTAACGCGTGATCAACGTCTAAGTGAATGTTCCCTGCAAAAACCGAAAGGAGAATAACACCAATTGCAAAAAGAGACGTAAAGACAACTCCAATTGCAGCGTCTGCTTGAACACCTTTGCCACTTAGTACTTGCACAAGTAGTGCTGTTAAAATTCCCACTACAACTGCTCCAATCAATAAAAAAGGTCCATCTAAACTGTGACTAACTAAAAAACCAACTACAATTCCTAACAATACCGTATGAGAAATGGCATCTGCTAGCATCGCCATTTTACGTAGAACCAGAAAACATCCAATCATCGCACAAGTTATGCCAACCAACGATCCTGTAACTATGATCCATGCATCATAAGTCATTGATCATCATCCTCCTATTACCAAGTCTTGAAGACTCCGGCATTAACAAAGGTGCCCGATCGTGCAATTTTAATAATGTTAAAAGCCGATTCTTTGTTTCCATAGATATCGTTCCAAGATTTAGGTCATCCCTCGTATTAAGTTCTAAATGAGCAAATTCCATCTCATGCATTAAATACATTTCGTATAATCGTTGTTGCAAAACAAGCTCGTAACCTGACTCAATCCCTTTATCTGTAAACATCCATTTTCCATCATTTGTTTTCCTAATAAACTCTTTCTTTTGCAAAACATCATAGGCATATTGAAAAAGACTAGAAGATACTTTTCGCTTTTGAAGGATCTCATCTTCTGAAATACCTAGAAGATTTCCACCTTCTGCAACATCATAAAAGCTTAATAAAATTTGTTCGACTGCAGTTTTCTTTCGTAAAGAAAGCTGTTTTAGTGCCTTAGCAAGTAGTCCTCTTTTAGGTGCAAAGATGAGTGAAATAAGAAACATAAAGGTTGCTGCAACTATTATTAGTGGCCCTGTAGCCATACCCTCGGTAATCGTACTAAGCAATGTACCTGCAACACCAGATAGACCGCCAATGACACCTGAAATAATAATCATATGACTAAGCCTATCAGTCCAATACCTAGCACTAATTGCAGGTGTAATGAGCATCGCAGCCATTAAGACAACCCCAACTGTTTGCAGTCCTATAACGACGGAGCAAACAATAAGTAATAGTAATAAACCATTAAAGAATTTTGCAGGTATTCCAATACCTTTTGCAAATTGAGGGTCGAACGTTAATAATTTAAACTCTTTATAAAAAACAGCGGTTATGGCTAGCAAAATAAGTGCAATGATCATAATTAATTTAACATCTGCAGCTACCATTGATGCAGCCTGCCCAAAAATGAAGTCATCTAATCCACTTTGATTTCCTGCTCCATTGTGCTGAATATAAGTTAAGAGCACAATCCCAAAACCAAAGAACACAGAAATAATAATTCCTAGAGCAGAATCTTCTTTTATTCGTGAGTGATTAATAATTACTTGTATGAAAAAAGAAGAAATTAAGCCAGCAATCGCAGCCCCTATTAAAAACCAAATTAATGATTTTGAGCCATATAAAAGAAATGCTATACATACTCCTGGTAATGCAGAATGCGCCATGGCATCTCCAATTAAACTTTGCTTTCGTAGCAAGGTGAAGCTTCCAACGACACCGCTAGCAATTCCAAGGAGCATTGTACCAATTAACACCCATTGTGTATTCGGATTTTGAAGTTGTAAAAGTAGCGATTCAAGCATTTAGCTTCACCCCCTTTTTTCAATTAAAACAGATTGATCCTGTAAAAACGTAAGCTTTCCACCGTATGTTTTTTGTAAATTATCAATCGTAAACGTTTCTTTCGTTGGTCCAAAGGCAATCTTTCTTATGTTTAATAGAAGAACCCAGTCAAAATACTCCTTGACTGTTTGTAAATCATGGTGTACAACAAGAACCGTTTTACCTTTTGCTTTTAGTTCATTAAGCAAGGCTATAATTGCTTTTTCAGTCGCAGCATCGACACCTACGAACGGTTCATCCATAAAATACACATCTGCATCCTGAGCAAGGGCTCTTGCTAAGAAAACACGTTGCTGTTGGCCTCCAGATAGCTGACTAATTTGTCGATTTCCATACTCCAGCATCCCTACTTTATCTAGGCATTTCTTCGCAAATTCTATATCCTTTTTACCAGGTCGTTTAAACCAACCAACATGACCATATCTCCCCATTACCACAACGTCTAATGCATTTGTAGGAAAATCCCAATCGACAGAACCACGTTGGGGAACATAACCAACACGCTTACGCTGCTTTTTATATTGTTCTTCATATATTTTTACTTCACCAGAAGCAGTGGGGATCAATCCCAGTACCCCTTTAATTAACGTTGATTTCCCCGCTCCATTTGGGCCGATTATTCCAATCAACTTTCCTTCTGGAACTTTAAAGCTAACCTCCTGAAGAACAGGCTTTTGGTGATAGGCAATCGTTAAATTCTCTACTCGAACAGGAATCAAAATGAACACCAACCTTATCTTACTTTTATTTGTAGCTATGAATATTCGTAAGCTCAAAACCATTTATACTGTCTTTCAAGTGACGAACTTTAACCTATTTTAAAGAAGAAACAATTGTATCGACATTGTGCTTAAACATCCCGATATATGTTCCCTCGTCTGTTCCTTCCTCTCCCATTGCATCTGAGAAGAGCTCGCCGCCAATGACAACATCATGGTTTTGCTTTTTAGCACCTTCCACTACTGCATTAATCGACTTTTCTGAAATACTACTTTCAATAAATACTGCTTTTATGTTGCGCTCAACTAATGTGTCAACTAATACTTGAACGTCTTTTAATCCATATTCAGAATCTGTACTTAATCCTTGTAATCCCATAACTTCAAGTCCATAAGCATGCCCGAAATAGTTAAAGGCATCATGTGCGGTTACAAGCATTCGGCTTTCCTCAGGGATCGTTTGGATTTGATCTCTAGCATACTGATCCATTTCTTCAAGCTCTTTTTTATAGTTTGAAGCATTTTCTTTAAATAGCTCTTCATTTTCTGGTGAAAGCTTTGTTAGTTCTTTTTCAACTAAATCTATAACATGGATCCAAGCTTGAATATCAAACCAAATATGTGGATCATGTGCATTTGAATCACTTGAGTTGCCTAATAATTTATTTTCAGGAATCGAATCCGCTACAGCTACAGTTGGTTTAGCCTTCGCCATTTTTTCGAAAATTTCATTCATTTTACCTTCTAAATGAAGTCCATTATAGTAAATAATCTCTGCATTATTTAACTTTTGAATGTCCCCTTGTGAGGCTTGATAAAGATGTGGATCGACACCAGGTCCCATTAAAGAGATAACCTCTACTTTGTCTCCTCCTATGTTCTTTACTACATCTGCAACTTGACCTGTTGTTGTTGTAACATTAATCTTGTCACTAACATCACCATTCGTTTGGTCACTGCCACATGCTGCTAATAAAAACACTGCTACAATTGCTGTTACTACACTTGCCAACCACTTTTTCATCATTTTTCCTCCATTTCGGTCTCGTAATGTTTCCCTAAAGCAACTTTTATCGAAAATTTTTTTCATTGACTTTATAATTTTAAATATAGTCTATGAATGATTTAGAATATGTGCCACTATTTTAGATTATTACACTTTTTATTTACTGAGCTAAAAAAGTTTCCTTAATACAAAACTACTGCATTGCACCATCATTGTCAACATTCTTTTATCGACAACTTTCTTTTTTGATTAGAAAAACTAAGGCTTTCGCCATTAGGACTTGGCGAAAAGCCTTATTTTTTCTTTTACGATCATCTTTGGAATATAAATTCTGATAGTAAAAAAAAAAATCCAGCCTAGTCGGCTGGAAATAAAGGATGAGCAGAAAGAGAAACTAATCATTATTTTTGAAAGTTTTCTTTCAACATAAAGTATACCTGTAGACACTACATATTTACCATTTTGAAAAATAGCATTTTCATCTTTCGTATAAGAACAAAACTAAAAAACCCCCCTGTAAATCAAGAGTTTTTAATAACCGTTTCTGAGTTACAATATTTTTTTATAACATCCTTTTGAACCTGAAAACCTAATCCATCTTTACTCGGTACGGATATTTTTCCATTCTCAGCTTTTATTTCTGGATAAACGATATCCTCATTCCAATACCGAGATGAGGATGAAATGTCTCCTGGAATTGAAAAATTAGAAAGTGAGGCCATTGCAATATTATGAGCGCGAGAAATACCTGTTTCAAGCATACCCCCACACCAAACAGGGATGTTGTTATTTTGACAAAGATCGTGAATTTTTTTGGATTCTGTTAATCCCCCAACACGCCCTGGTTTAATATTAATGACCCTGCAGCTACCAAGTTCAATTGCCTTTCTGGCATCATCACATGTCACAATACTCTCGTCTAAGCAAATCGGTGTTTTCAGCTTCTGTTGTAACTTAGCATGATCAATAATATCATCTGCTGCTAACGGTTGTTCAATCATCATTAATTCAAATTGATCTAGCTCTTTCAGTCTATCTATATCTTCGAGTGAATAGGATGAATTTGCATCAGCCATTAATGGCAAACTCGGGAATTGTCTACGAATCCCTTCAATAAGCCCAATATCCTGTTGTGGAGAGATTTTTACTTTAAAACGCTTATAGCCTTCCTCTATATATTGGTTTATTTCCTCTTTCATTTTAGATATGGATGATATTCCAATGACCACTCCACATTCAATTTCGGTTTTTTCGCCTCCTAAAGCATTTGATAACGTTTTCCCTAATTTTTTCGCATATAGATCCCATATTGCCCCTTCAAGAGAAGCTTTTGCCATATGATTTCGTTTCACGTTTTTAAAAATTTGTTGAAGTTGATTCGGATGTAAGATAGGCTCATGGATGATTAAAGGAATTAAGACATCCTTTAAAAGATGAAGAGATGTAGAAATTGTTTCTTCCGTGTACCAAGGAGTAGAGAATGCGACGACTTCTCCCCATCCACTAATACCATCAAGATCAGTTACTTCCACCAAAATGCTATCTCGATCTGTTACATGACCGATGCTTGAGGTAAATGGAACTTTTAATGTTTGAGTTATTTGGTACAACGTAACCGTTTTAATCTTTATCATTGCTTCATTCCTTATTTATTCGACCTTTTAATTCTCTTCTGAGTAGCTTATTTGAAGCATTTCTTGGAAGTTCATCTAAGAAAGTAAAATCTATTGGTACTTTATAAGCTGCCAATCGACTTTGACAATATTCTACTAAATCTGTTTTCGTTAGTTTCTTATGTAAAACAACAAATGCATAAGGGGTCTGACCCCATTTTTTATCTTCTACGCCGATTACGCCGGCATCCTTTATATTTGGATGTGATAGTAAAATTGCTTCAATTTCAGCGGGATAAACATTTTCTCCACCTGAAATAATTAAGTCTGAACGGCGATCAAGCACATATAAAAATCCTTCGCCATCTTTATATCCTTGGTCTCCTGTATGTAACCAGCCATTTTTGATCGATTTTTTAGTTGCTTCCTCTCTCTTCCAATATCCTTTTGTTATGTTTGGACCCTTAACAAGTATTTCTCCCTCTTCATTTGCTAAACACTCTATTCCATCCTTAACGATTTTAATCTGACAAGAAAATAATGGTTTACCTGCAGACCCAATTTTCGTCATGCTATGCTCTGGTGTCAATGTCACAACCTGTGATGCAGTCTCAGTCATCCCATATGTTTGATAGACTGGAATATGTCGAGTTTGACATTCCTCAAGCAAGCTTTTAGGTACTGGCCCACCACCTGTGAGCATACAGCGAAAAGAAGGAGGATATTGCTGATTATCTAGTTCTTCAAGCATTTGTTGAAGCATCGTTGTGACAACAGAGACAATGGTAACCTTATCCTGACAAATTGCTTGATTCATTTTATTTGCATCAAAACGTTCATGTAAAATAACCGCAATTCCATAAATAACACTTCGCATTACTATCGATAAGCCACTAATATGAAAAAGTGGGACAGCTAAAAGCCAACGATCATTTGACTGCAATCCTAAATTAAGCGCAGAGCCTATCGCACTTGACCAGTGATTTCCAAAGGATTGCATAACACCTTTTGGATTTCCTGTCGTCCCAGAGGTATACATGATTGTGGCTACTTGATCAGTTGAGTAATCAACATCGTAATCAAAAAGTACGTCACGTAAATCATTTTTCATTTTATGACTATCTTCACTTCTTATGATATTTATCTTTTCCTTTAAATCAATCACTTTATCCTCAAGTTCCTTGTTACATAGTAAGTGATCTGCATCCACATCAAGAATTTGCCAAGCTAATTCTTGATCTGTAAGCCGTGTGTTTAATAAGACTGCGACTGCTCCTATGGACATAACTGCATGGATTGTTTCAACCATAGCAATACTGTTTTTCATCAGGATGGCAACATGATTACTTCGTTTAACTCCACATGATGATAAAAACCGTACCCGATGTTGAACTCGTTTGTGAAGGTGTTCAAAGGTCAGCTCTTCATCAGCTGTTTTTATAGCGAGGCGATCTGGTGTAAGTTCTGCACGTTGCTTTAACCAATTTGGCATTAATTTAACCATATTTTTCACCACCAAAAATTAATTAAAAACAGCCTGATGAGCAATTAATCACCAAGCTGTCTAACAAAATATTATATCGCTTATTAAGGGAAACGAGGGAATTGTTTAAAGTCCGGATTACGTTTTTCTTTAAATGCGTCACGGCCTTCTTTTGCTTCATCAGTCGTGTAGTATAATAAAGTCGCATCTCCAGCAAATTGTTGAATTCCAGCAAGTCCGTCAGTGTCTGCGTTAAATGCTGCTTTTAGGAAACGAATAGCTGTTGGACTCTTTTCTAAGATTTCCTCACACCATTGCACTGTTTCTGCTTCTAGTTGATCAAGAGGAACAACAGTGTTTACTAATCCCATATCCAGCGCTTCTTGTGCACCGTATTGTCTGCATAGGAACCAAATTTCACGAGCTTTCTTGTGACCAACAATTCTTGCAAGATATCCTGACCCATAACCAGCATCAAAGCTTCCAACTTTAGGACCAGTTTGCCCAAATACTGCATTGTCTGCTGCAATGGTTAAATCACATACAATATGTAGCACGTGACCTCCGCCAATTGCATATCCAGCTACCATGGCGATAACTGGTTTTGGAATGACTCTGATTAAGCGTTGTAAATCAAGAACATTTAAGCGTGGTATTTGGTCTTCTCCAACATAGCCTCCATGTCCTCTAACACTCTGATCTCCGCCTGAACAAAAGGCTCTTCCACCTTCACCCGTTAAGATGATTACTCCTACGTTTGCATCATCGCGTGCATATGCAAACGCATCAATTAATTCTATTACTGTTTTCGGACGAAATGCATTATGTACTTCCGGACGATTAATTGAGATTTTTGCAATTCCATTATATGTTTGATAGATAATATCTTCATACTTACGTTCTGATACCCATTCAACTGCCATATTAAAAACCTCCTAATTAAAAATATGAATCTGAGATTAAAAACTCATTTACTATTTTACCAAAAATTCGCGGTTGTTCCACATGTATTGCATGACCTACGTCATTTATTTTATTTACGACTGATTTTGACAGATGCTGATGCATGCTTTTAGCTATATCACAAAACTTCTTATCTAATTCACCACATAGAATGAGAACTGGAACGTTTATATTCGGTAGAACATTCCACCACGATGGCTGTGCCCCTGTTCCCATCCCAATTAAGCTATTTGCTAGCCCATGAGGAGAATTTCGTAATCTCTGCTGTCTAATCGCATGTTGTAGTTGTAACGGTAAACGTTTTTGAGTTGCAAATAGTGGTATGTTCTCCCATTTCTTAACAAACTGAACAATACCTTCTTTGACGATCTCATAAGCAAGCTTTTCATCTGCATATTTACGTTTTTCTCGTTCATCCACAAGCTCCAAGCCTGGTGAGCTACTCTCTAAAATTAACTTTTTCACTCGGTTAGGATAGATTGCAGCCAAAGATAATGCTAATCTTCCGCCCATTGAATAACCCAAAACATTTGCCTTTTCAATCGATAATTTGTCTAGAATACACACAAGGTCCTCTACAACCTCTTCTATTCTATATCTAGAAGGATCCTGTGGGCTGTCGGTCTGTCCGTGACCAATAATATCGATAAGAATGATTTTAAAGGCAGATAATTCATTAATAAATGGCTTCCAATTAGAAGAAGCTCCAGTAAAGCCATGAAGTAAAACAAGTGGCTCACCTTCTGAATGAACATTAACTTGATAATGTATGCCCCTTATCTTCATTGATTCAACACTTTTCTTATTTCCTGGGAAACATGATCTAACAATTCCCGATGAACTTTGACACGAGTTTTCCGATCAGTTGCTATTTCTAAGACCTTTAGACCTTTCTTAGACTGGATCGATGCAAAATACGTACGCAATTCTTCCCAGCTTTCGACTTTTTCATAGGCCCCATTATACATTTCTACTACCTTAGAAAAGTCTAAACCAATTGGCGTTCCATACAACGTCTCGAAATGCTTTTCTTCATTAGACTGTGGTAAAAATGAGAAAATACCGCCACCATCATTATTTATTAAAATTATGGTTAAGTCGAGATTGTTCATTTTTGCTGCTAGAAGACCATTTAAATCATGATAAAATGATAAATCTCCTATTAATAGGAACGTAGATTTTGTCCCATCTACACTAGATCCGAGCGCAGTTGACACGACGCCATCAATTCCACTTGCTCCTCTATTTGCATAAATCGTAATATCTTTTTTAGTATGTCCAAAGAATGAATCTACATCGCGAATTGGCATACTATTTCCTACAAACAATGTGCTTCTATCTGGTAAAAGTTCTTGAAGCTCTCGTACAATTTTACCTTCAAACATCTCAGTCATTTGCGCAAATTTGTAATCAAGCATCTCTCCGTAGGTTTCATTACACTGTATCCATGATTCGTAAAAAGGAGAAGACTGCTTCTTATTAACTTTGTTTAACATGTTCTGACAAAAAAAGTTTTCATCACATGCAATCAAATGTGAAGCGTTCAACGTTGGGTCTCGGTAGCCACCAGCCTGGTCAACAACAATTTGAGTGATATCCGGATTGTTTTTTAACATTAGCATCAATGGTTTTGAAACAGGCATTGCACCAAAGCGTAACACGACATTTGGCTTTAGCACTTCTACTAATTCTGTATCCTTTAAGACAGTGTCATAGCTATTAATGATCCCAAGCTTATTTTGCACTCCAGCTCGTAATTGTGATAAAGGATCTGCTAATACAGGAAATTTCAAATGCTCTGATAGTATTTGAACATTTTCAATAAATTCCCGATCATTGTGTTCTCCACATATAATTAATCCATTTGATGGTTCTCGGACAAGATTAGCAATTTTGTCTATATTATCTTCTTGTAAAACAGTACTTGTTAGAGGTATATGTAAATATGAACTTCTGTTATCTTGTTTACTCCATAAATTAGGCAAATTTATATTTGGTACTAATGGTTCTCTAAATGGAAAGTTCAAATGAACAACACCAGCTGGATTTGTTATTGCTGTTCCAACTGCCCTGCTTGCTACTGTTCGAACATACCGGTGCATCCCAGGATGATCTTCAGGTATTGCAAGATCAACAAACCATTTTGCATAGTTTCCGTACATATGTAGCTGATCAATTGCTTGTGGGGCACCAACATCTCTTAGTTCATGAGGTCTGTCTGCAGTTAGCACAAGTAAAGGGACTCTAGAATAATGGGCCTCAACTATTGCTGGATAGTAATTGGCAGCTGCTGTTCCAGAGGTACATAGCAAGGCAACAGGCTTTCTTTGCGACTTGGCTAACCCAAGTGCAAAAAAGCCTGCTGATCTCTCATCAATATTAATATAACAAGTAAGCTTTGGATGCTCAGCCATTAAGATAGCTAATGGCGTAGAGCGTGAACCTGGACTTATAACAACTTTATCAACACCAGAACTAACTAGTTCATCAACTAAGTTTGCTACATACAGTGTAAATGAATCAGTTTCATTCATTCTCTACTCCTCCTAATGCAGACAACATCGGCTTTAATTTAATCCTTGTTTCGAGGTATTCTGATTCTGGATTAGACTCCTCTACAATTCCACAACCTGCAAATAATGCAGCCTGATTACCTTCAATCAACCCTGAACGAATGGCAACGACAAATTCGCCATTGTCTTCATGATCTAACCAACCTATTGGCCCCGCATACCAGCCCCTATGCATTGGCTCTAATTCCCTTATTTTCTCGATCGACTTATTTTTTGGAAATCCCCCCAATGCTGGAGTAGGGTGAAGTCTTTCAACCATCGAAAGTAAGGAATGGTCTTTCATAGCGATTCCTTCTACAGGTGTGTAAAGATGTTGAATATTTTTAGTTTTTAATAATTCTGGTGCATTAGGAACCATCACTTCATAGCAACAACCTTCTAATGCTTCCTTAATCATTTTTACTACAATATTATGTTCAATTAAGTTTTTATCATCACGTAATAGATGATTTCCTAACTGTCTATCCTCTTTCATCGTACTTCCTCTTTTTATTGAACCAGCAAGACAAGTTGAAAGAACGTGATTTTTTTCCTTCTTAACTAATCGTTCCGGAGTTGCACCAATAAAATGCTGCAATCCATTTTCAAAACCGAAAATAAAGCTTGTAGGTTGTTCCTTTTGCAGTCGATTTAGCACTTGATAAGGATTAATTTCATTTATAAATTTAAGATGTACTTCTCGTGCTAATACAACCTTGTCCATTTCTTTTGCTCGAATACCGGTTGTTGCCTGTTGAACAGCTTTTAACCATTCTGATGTTTTATATTCAATTGCAGAGAATTCGTTACCCTTTTCACAATCTATTTGATAATGAAGGACAGGATTGCTTTCAACATATCTCTCAAAATGCTGGATACAAGCTTCCAATTGATCGTATGGAGTTACTAATTTGTTAATTGTGAGATAAGTCTTCTGATTAACAATTGTTAGCATGGAGGTTGGCAATACAAATTTCGCTTCAGAAAAGGCATCCCAAAGCGGACTTTTTTTCTTAATTGGATCAAATGAAAAACCACCAAATAAAAGTGGGCCTGTCCCAATTTGCTTTTTATGATCTGAAATTACCTTTTTATTAAAGCGCTTCCAATCTTTTTCAATTTTCTGAAATCGTTCTGAGGTGAGATTGTCATTTTCTAGTACGAGCTCATTTCCTAATCCTACCATAGTAAAATCCACGGTGGGCGTTGACCAGAAAAAGCGTTCTCCTAAACATAATTCTTCACCAGAGGCAAAGAAATGGAGGGGGTCAATTGCATCCACTTCTTTAATGCGGCTAACGATCACCGATTGATTCGTTTGCTTTGCCTCTTCCAATGCATGTTGTATATATTCTTTTATTGTATGGTCCAAAGTAGTTATCAATCTTATCCCCCCGACACCGAAAATTGCTTATATTAAGATACACCTACCTAATAGGTGTGTCAATAGAATATAATTGGTTTCTTTTCTTAGAATTTGGTGTTTAAAAACGTTTAATATCCTTATTATATATCTTGCCGGACAGGATTAAAATGAAAACGTACTGTTCAAGTGATCATTTTATAGGTATAACTGGTAATAATAAGCTGAATTGGTCTATTTAAAAGGATTGACACCCTTTTTGTTTTTTTCTAAACTATCTTATGGAGTCGTTTCTATATTTGTTTTTTGTTAAAAAAAGGAGAGATCGTATGCAACCTCAGACAACACAGCATGTTTCTTCTGTTAAAAAGGATATAGGCTGGAAAAAATGGTGGACACTTCTTCGTCCACATACATTATCTGCAGCATTTATTCCGGTAACCATTGGAACAGTGTTAGCTTTGAACGAAGAATCCATAAAGCTTTCATTATTCATCGCAATGCTCGTTGCATCTATCCTTATTCAAGCTGCAACAAATATGTTTAATGAGTACTTTGATTATAAACGTGGTTTAGATAATGAAGCATCTGTTGGAATTGGTGGTGCAATCGTACGTAATGGGATAAAAGCGAAAACTGTTCTAAACTTAGCATTTATATTTTTGGGGATCGCAACATTAATTGGCATTTACATTTGTATGATGTCTACATGGTGGATTGCTGTAATAGGAATAGTATGTATGGCCGCAGGATACTTTTATACAGGTGGACCTATTCCAATCGCATACACACCATTCGGTGAACTTGTTGCAGGTTTTTTTATGGGAAATGTTATTATATTAATTGCCTATTTTATTCAAACAGAAACCATTTCACTTAAAAGCTTTTTATTATCGATCCCAATTGCCATATTAGTCGGAGCTATTTTAACCTCTAACAATATTCGCGACTTAGATGGAGATAAAGAAAATGGCCGAAAAACACTAGCCATTCTATTAGGTCGAAAAAATTCAATTCGTTTTCTAGCCATTATGTTCATTGCCTCATATATCATTATCTTTCTGTTAGTTTTAACTGGACTAGCTTCGCTGTGGACATTAATTGTGTTATTAAGTATTCCTAAAGCTTTTTCAGCAGTTAAACAATTTATTGGAAAATTTCGTCCAATAGACATGATGCCTGCAATGAAGGCTACCGCACAAACGAATGTTCAATTTGGATTTCTACTAGCACTTGGCTTGTTTATTAGTCATTATATTTAAAGAATGAAAAACACGGATAAAACCGTGTTTTTTTTGTACTATCATAATTTATATTCAATAGGTGATAGTATAAGAAAACTTAGGCTTTCACCAAAAGGACTTTGCGATAATCTAAGTTTTTCCAATGTAATTTTTTACAATCATGATTTCATGTTAACTGCTCATAATAGGTATAGAACGATAATTAAGGAAGGAGAGTGGATGGCATGCTAAGTTCACAACAAGTAGAGACCTTCCGTTCACAACTATTAAAAATGAAGGATGAAATCGAACAACGTTTTAAGATGAATGGTCATTATGGGTTAGAAGAAGGACATGCCCATGAATCAGTTGGTGAGCTCTCGAGCTATGACAACCACCCAGGTGATGAAGCAACAGAATTATATGAGCGTGAAAAAGATATTGCTCTTAATGAACATACTGAGGAAGAACTAACAGACATAGAACGTGCTCTCCAAGTGATTGATAATGGAACCTATGGTAAATGTGAGAAGTGTGGAATTGATATTCCACTTGATCGACTTGATGCAATACCTACAGCTACTACTTGTAAAGAGCATGCACCTGAACAGGTTGTCTCTCATAATCGACCAATTGAAGAAGGTGTTCTCATGCCTCCTTTCGGAAAATTTGATTTTGATGGCCAAGATGAAAATGTAGCATTTGATGCAGAGGATGCTTATCAAATCGTCAATAGCTATGGCTCATCTGAAACGCCATCAGATTTTGCTGATCCTCAAGATCACTACAACGATGTTTATATGGAATCAAACGATCCCGATGGATATGTTGAGACCTATGAAAATTTTGTCGGTACAGACATTGAGGGTAAAGAAATTAAAGTATATCCATCTAAACAGCATCGACAGTACGAAAATATGCTTGATGAAGAAGGATTGATGACTATTTTTGGTGATTTACCTGGGTATGAGAAGGATCCTTATACTGAGGATGAAGTGGATGAAGTGCGATAATGGCTCCCCGGTTTGGGGGGTTTTTTTGTTGGTTGGGTGGGATTGTGCTTTCGTTTTGTAAACTTATTGGGTGATATTTGAACCTCATGTTTGAGGTGATATCGAAGAATTAGCTTGAGGTGTGTAGGATTTGACGTGACAGCTCGTTTTGACATAAAAAAGCCATAGAATCTCTTCATAAGTTGCTTTTCCATTAAGTCCAAACCTCTATCCAGATCCCATCAAAAACCCTGTAACAAATCCTAACAAACTACTTGAAAAAACTTTGGGAATCGTAACTTTATATTGAAATTTCAGAATATTGTTATATAATTCTACAAAGGAGGTTGGATCAAATGAATTTTTTAGAAAAAGTAAGTAAAATAGCAGGCAACACATTTGCTGTATGGGTTATTCTTTTTGCAATATTAGCATTTTTTATCCCAGGCGGCTTTACATGGATTGCCCCTCACATTGCACTTTTATTAGGTATTATTATGTTTGGCATGGGGTTAACTCTTTCCCTACAGGACTTTAAAGCAGTGTTTCAAGCACCTAAAAGCGTAATTTATGGTGTGCTAGCACAATTTATTATCATGCCATTATTGGCTTTTGGTCTTGCTACTCTCTTTCAATTAGAACCAGAGGTAGCTGTTGGAGTTATTTTAGTTGGATGTTGCCCTGGTGGTACAGCTTCAAATGTTATGACGTTTTTAGCAAAGGGAAATACAGCATTGTCTGTTGCTGTTACGTCTGTTTCAACATTATTAGCACCAATTTTAACACCTGCACTTACTCTATTATTTGCGAGTAAATGGCTTCCGGTATCTGCTGGATCATTATTTTTATCGATTGTGCAGATTGTGTTAGTACCGATTATTTTAGGAATTGTCGTAAAACTTTTATTCCGAAAACAAGTTGAAAAGAGTGTAGCCGTATTACCACTTATATCAGTTGTTGGGATTGTAGCTGTTGCATCAGCTGTGGTTGCTGTAAATGCAACTAAAATTGCTGAAACAGGTCTTCTTATTTTTTCAATTGTCGTACTACATAATTTGTTAGGACTTCTGCTAGGTTTTCTTTTAGCTAAAGCATTAAAGCTTAACTTTGCAGATCAAAAAGCGATATCCATTGAAGTAGGGATGCAGAATTCAGGCTTAGGTGCTGCCTTAGCCGTTGCCCATTTTTCACCATTGTCGGCTGTACCAAGTGCGATCTTCAGTGTATGGCATAATATTTCAGGTCCACTACTTGCAACATGGTGGGGGAAAAAGGCGGACGCTCAATCTACCATTGAAACAGCTAATGACAAATCACAAAAAGGATAAAACAAAAGGGGAGCATTTATGCTCCCCTTTTGTTTTTGACTCTGAATAAGAAATTTTCCACAGCATGAAGAAATAATTGATAAGAATAGGCTGAAGTTGGCTTTGATTAAGGGAAATCAAATGGTTGACGATGGATATTTAACAATGAACAAACAAAAACTAACAGAAACAGACTTCGCATTTGAGCAAAAGAACAAAAAAATCAGTGGATGTATTTACTTGTTATCAAGGAAACAAAAATCGGTGAATTATACCCAATTTTTTCTTCTATATCCGGAGAAAATCTGTAAAATAGAAAGTGATGCAGGAAGTTTTTATTGTGAAACTACTGCTATCTACATAATTGGAGGGATCCTGTTGAACGCACATGAAATTGATTACTTTCTGCATGGAGACGATATGCAGTGTGTTGAAATTGAATTAGATCCAAATGAAAGTGTTGTTGCTGAAGCTGGCGGAATGATGATGATGGAAGACGGCATTGATATGGAAACAATCTTCGGTGATGGAGATAATAATCAAAAGGGCTTTCTAGGTAAGCTTGTTGGTGCAGGTAAACGAGTGATAACAGGTGAAAGCTTATTCATGACTGTTTTCTCAAATAAAGGAGTCGGTAAAAAACGTGTTTCCTTTGCTGCTCCATACCCTGGTAAAATCATCCCTGTTGACTTAAGTGAACTTGGAGGTAAGGTAATCTGTCAAAAGGATTCCTTCCTATGTGCTGCTAAAGGAGTTTCGATCGGTATCGACTTCCAAAAGAAACTGGGTACAGGATTTTTTGGTGGCGAAGGTTTTATCATGCAAAAGCTTGAAGGAGACGGCTTAGCTTTTTTACATGCAGGTGGAACAATTATCAGAAGAGATTTACAGCCTGGTGAAAAACTACGCATTGATACTGGTTGTCTTGTCGCTTTAACGAAAGAAGTAGATTATAACATTGAATTTGTTGGAAAAGTAAAAACAGCATTCTTCGGTGGAGAAGGCTTATTCTTTGCAACAGTTCAAGGACCTGGTACAGTTTGGATTCAAACCCTTCCATTTAGTCGATTGGCAGATCGTGTAATCGCAAGTGCTCCAGCCGCTGGAGGAGATTCTCGTGGAGAAGGTAGCTTGCTTGGTGGTTTAGGTAGATTATTAGATGGAGATCGATGAAAAGCAAAAATGAGGATGACTCATAAGAGTCATCCTCATTTTTTACATTCTTATAGCTACAGGGTCAATTCCCCATATATCATCTGCATATTGTTGTATTGTCCTGTCACTAGAAAAGAAGCCTGAATGTGAAATATTGATTAATGCTGACTCAAGCCATTTATCAGTATTTTGATAGGCGACTCCGACTTTTTCTTGGATATCAATATATGAAGCAAAATCACGTAATACGAAGTACTGATCATTTTGAACAAGAAGTGAGTCTGCAATTGATTCAAATTCACCTTCATCTTCTGAGAAAAAGCCATTTGTTAGTTGGTCTACTACTTGGCGAACTCTTAAATCGTGATGGTAATATTCCATTGAACGATAACGACCGTTTTCTTCATATTTTAGAACCTCTTGGGCAGTTAATCCAAAGGTGAAGATATGATCCTTTCCGACCTCTTCCATAATTTCAATGTTTGCACCATCTAGAGTTCCAACAGTTAAAGCACCATTCATCATAAATTTCATGTTTCCTGTGCCAGATGCCTCTTTACTTGCGGTTGAAATTTGTTCACTAACATCTGCAGCAGGAAAAATATCTTCAGCAAGAGAAACACGGTAATTTTCCATGAAGACTACCTTTATCACGTTAGAAACTCTTGGATCATTGTTTATCTTATCTGCTAACGAGTGTATCAATTTAATGACTTTCTTTGCATAGTAATACGTTGGTGACGCTTTTGCACCAAAAATAAATGTACGAGGCTGAATCGTATAATTTGCATCCTCTTTTATGCGATTATATAGATACATAATGTGTAAGACATTTAACAATTGCCGTTTATAAGCATGTAATCTCTTAACCTGAACATCAAAAATAGAATCAATATCTACTAGAATTCCATTCTTGTCAGCTATCTTTTTAGCAAGAATCTCTTTTCTTTTTCTTTTAACTGTTGCAAAATGCTCTATTAAAGCTGGGTTATAAATATGTCTCTTTAAATCAAGTAATTTTTCTGGTTGCTTTACCCATTCCTCACCAATTACATCTTTTATTAATGTCGTTAACTCAGGATTTGCTTTTAATAACCATCGGCGATGGGTTATGCCATTTGTTTTGTTATTAAACTTCGTAGGATATAATTCATAAAAAGGTTTCATTTCGCGATTTTTTAAAATGTCTGAATGAATTTTGGCGACTCCATTAACACTACAGCTTCCCACAATCGCGAGGTGAGCCATTTTCACTAATCCGTGTGCAATGATTGCCATATGTTCAATACGTTCCCACTCTCCTGGATATCGATCCCAAAGCTCTGCACAGAAGCGCTCGTTGATCTCTTCAATAATCATATAGATTCTCGGTAGTAGTGGTTTAAATAAGTAAATTGGCCATTTTTCTAACGCTTCAGATAGAATGGTATGATTTGTATAAGAAACCGTGTTACTTGTGATTTCCCAAGCTTCTTCCCACGTCAATTCTTCAACATCCATTAAGATCCTCATTAACTCCGGTACCGCTAAAGCCGGATGTGTGTCATTAATATGAATCGCAACAGAATGGTGTAGCTCTCTTACATTTGAATTTTCCTTTTTGTATGAAGTAATAATGCTTTGAATACTCGAAGAAACAAGAAAATACTGCTGCTTTAATCTCAATATTTTTCCTTCATCATGTGTATCATCAGGATATAAAAAGTCTGTTATCGCTTCTGTGTCACGTTTATAGGATAAGACATCCTGAATTGGTCCAAAAGAAGCTGGTTCAGCGTTCCAAAGTCTTAGCGTATTAACTGTGTCGACATGAAAACCAACTACTGGCATATCATAAGGAACGGCTAGCACCTTCTGAGCTCCTACATGATTAAAGGAGAGAACATTTTCATCATAACTTGTTTCGATTCTCCCCCAGAATGAAATCTCTACTGCTTCGTCTGGCTTTCGAACCTCCCAAACATTCCCATGTCGAAGCCACTGCTCTGGAAGTTCTACCTGATAACCATCCACTATTTTTTGGTCAAACAAACCATGCTTATAACGAATCCCATATCCATGGCCCGGAAGATTCAACGTAGCAAGTGAATCTAAGAAGCATGCAGCAAGACGTCCAAGTCCGCCATTACCTAGTGCTGGGTCTGATTCACATTCCTCTATTTCATTTAACGATATATCAAGATCGCTTAAACCTTCTTCAACAACCTCTTTAATTCCTAAATTAAGTAAGTTCTGGCCTAGCAGACGTCCAAGTAAAAATTCAATTGATAAATAATACACTTGTTTTTTATTTTCTGACCTGTAAAGTTCGTTCGTTCCTATCCATTTAGAACTAATATATTCCCTTATCATATTCCCTAACGTATGATATTGGTCGCGATTTGTAGATTCTTCAAATCCCTTGCCATTCATACTTTCTAATCTTTTCAAAAAACCTTCCTTAAAACGGTCTTTGTTAGAGAACAAGTGCCTCACTCCTAATTATCAAATCAGCATATAGCTCGTTATATTTCAGAGCAGATTGCGACCAACTATAATCTTGTTGCATGGCATTTTCGACAATTCCCTGCCAAACATCTTTCTCATGATAAAAGGTAACAGCACGATTTATTGTGTTCAACATGTCATGAGCATTGAAGTTTCTAAATGAAAATCCATTCCCTTCTTCTGTATCTTCACGATAAGATGTTACCGTATCATTTAACCCGCCAGTTTCCCTAACAATTGGGATCGTACCATACCTTAATGCAATGAGCTGCCCTAACCCACATGGTTCAAATTTTGACGGCATTAAAAACAAGTCTGAGCCTGCATAAATGCGATGTGCAAGTTTTTCATCAAACCCTATGTAAGCCTTGAATTTGTTTGGATAAAGCCATTCCATATGTCGAAAGAAATCTTCAAATTCTTTTTCACCTGTACCAAGAACAATCACTTGAACATCATTACTTAATACTTCCTCAAGAACACGCTTCACTAAGTCAAATCCCTTTTGCTTTGTTAACCTTGTTACCATAGATATAATAGGGATATCCGCTTCAATTGGCAGACCAAAAGCAGACTGAAGGGCAGCTTTATTAATCGCCTTCTTCTCAAGAGTTTCAACAGTAAATTGCTCATCGATCTCTTTGTCTGTTTCTGGATTATAGAGCGTATCATCTATACCGTTTAAAATCCCAACAAGTGAAGATTCCCTCGCTCGTAATAATCCATCTAGTCTTTCTCCATAATAAGCTGTTTGAATTTCTTCCTTGTACGTTGGACTAACTGTTGTAATGAAATCAGAAGCAACAATTGCCCCCTTCATAAAACTAACGTTTCCATGAAATTCAAGCTTATCAACGTTGAATTTTTCGTCTTCAATCTTCAAGAGATCATGTAATATACCCCGTGGGAAAATCCCTTGAAATTGAAGATTGTGAATCGTAAAGACTGTCTTGATATGTTCATAAAAAGAATCCTGTTGATATTCCTCTTTAAGCAAGAAATTGATCATCCCTGTATGCCAGTCATGTGAATGGATAAGGTCAGGTTGAAAGTCAATTGCTTTTAATGTATCTAAAACACCTCTACAAAAGAAAGAAAATCGTTCAGCATCATCATAATGACCATATAGTGAGTCACGATAAAAATAATATTCATGATCAAGAAAATAATACGTGATCCCTTCATATTTTAACGTCTCTATGCCACAAAACTGCTCTCTCCAACCAACAGGTACTGTAATCTCATCTACTTTTACCATCTTATCTCTAAATTTTTCTGATATTAAACTGTATTTAGGAAGTATCACACGTACATCAATTCCAAGTTTCTTTAATTCCTTTGGTAAAGCCCCTGCTACATCCGCTAAACCTCCAGATTTCACAAATGGCACACATTCTGAAACAGCAAATAATACTTTCACGAGTTCATCATCGCTCCTTGAATTGTTCTTTTTCTTAATATAAATGGTAATAATGCCGTACCATTTATTTGAGAGGAGTTTAATACCTTAACATCCTTATCAGCTATTACATGATCTAGTATGCAATGATCACCAATTTGTGACTTTTGCATGATGACACTATTTTTAATGACCGTATCTTTCCCAATGTGAACACCTCGGAAAATAATGCTATTTTCAACATATCCATCGATCTTACAACCATTTGCAATTAATGAATTTTTAACGATAGCATTTCTTCCATATTGAGTAGGCGGCTCGTCTTTTGCCTTAGTTAAAATAGGTCGGTTCTTTAGAAATATTTCGTGCCAAATGTTCGAGTTAAGCATATCCATACTGTGCTGATAATAACTGCTTAATGAATCGATGACAGCTGCATAGCCAGAAAATTCATAATCACAAATTGTTAAATTTTTTCGATTTTCGACAATAACATCAGCTAGCGTCTTAGTACCAGTTTGCTCTTTATCTTGAATAAGATCAACTAGAAGCTTTGTTGACATGACATACATTTGTAAAGACTGGCCATCTTTACTTACTTCCGTAATATCGCAGCCATTGTCAAGATGACGATCTAAAACCTGTTTGTAATCAATATTACAAACAGTATAGCTATTCGTAATAACCGCATATTCTTGAGTACTTCTTAAGAAGAAATCAATATGATCTGAGAACTGTCGAAATGAACCAAATTCATCATACTCATTGTGCAAATGAGGAGAGGGGAAAAAGAATAATCCATCCTTCTTGCGGTTCAAATCCCATTGTTTTCCTGACCCCAGGTGATCCATTAATGAACGATATTGATATTTAGGGAAAATCGCTACACTTTCAATATTAGAATTCACCATATTTGAAAGGACAAAATCGATAAGACGGTAGCGACTTGCAAAAGGAACTGCCGCTAATGAACGATGTACGGTTAAATCCTCAATTTCCGGTTTATACGCTGTTGCATCAATAATACCTAGCATTCTCTGATTCAATTCAATTCTCCCCTTTGTGGAAAAGGGATCGGAGTATACTACCATGCTTTTACACCAACTAATTAAATAACAGAACGATTATCATTAAAAAAAATGATTCCACTCCCGTTGTCCTATTGGTAAGACATGCTACCGCTTCCAATCAACCTTGTTCCATCTATAATAATTGATTTATAACTTAATATTTTTTATCGCCATTGTTTTCCAATTTATTACTTAATGTTGCTATCAACACTTGCGATGATTTCGTCAATAATCTCTTCTGTTACGAGAAGAACTTCTTCTGAATTTGTATCAGGACAAATAATTGTACCGTTAGGAATTTCTATCCCACTTGGGATGATCGCATTCTCTATATAAACATTTTCTCCTATTATGGAATCTGGCATTAAAACAGAATTCTTAATAACTGAATTACGCCCCACATTTACACCTTGGAATAAAACAGAATGGCTTACCTTGCCCAAAATGACACAGCCATCGTTAACTAAGGAATCCGTAACTTCTGCATCATCTGCAATAAACTGGGGAGGATGATTTGAGTTAACAGTGTAAATCTTCCAATCTCGATCAAACAAATTCAATTGTGATTCATCTTTTAGTAAATCCATGTTCGCTTCCCAAAGACTTTTAACCGTACCAACATCCTTCCAATAACCTTTGAACGGGTATGCAACGACGTTTCGTTTTTCATCTAGAAATAAAGGAAGAATATCTTTTCCAAAATCATGACTTGAATATGGATTTCGTTCATCCATTTCAAGATACTCTTTCAATACAGACCATTTAAAAATATAAACTCCCATAGAAGCTAAATTATTCTTTGGCTTAGAAGGTTTTTCATCAAATTCAATAACCTGCATCTGTTCATTTGTATTCATGATTCCAAAACGGCTAGCTTCCTCCCAAGGTACTTCAATAACTGATATCGAAGCATCAGCATTTTTTTCGATATGAAAATCTAGCATTTCTGAATAATCCATTTTGTATATATGATCTCCTGATAAAATCAACACATATTCAGGATCATATTGTTTAATAAAATTAATATTTTGATAGATGGCACTAGCTGTTCCTTTATACCACTTCATCTCAGAGGATTCTGTATAAGGAGGAAGAACTGTTACTCCGCCATTTTTACGATCTAGATCCCATACACTTCCAATTCCAATATATGAATTTAGAACAAGTGGTTGATATTGAGTAAGTACCCCCACTGTATCAATGCCAGAATTCGTACAGTTACTCAATGTAAAATCTATAATTCGATATTTACCGCCAAAAGGTACGGCTGGTTTTGCTAAGTTTTTTGTAAGGGAGCTTAATCTACTTCCTTTACCCCCTGCTAATAACATTGCGACGCACTTTTTTCTTCCCATTTTTATTCTCCCCTCTTTTTTTTACTGCACGTAAAATAACAACACCGTATGGTGGGATAGTCATAGACAAGTGATAAGGCATTCCATGAAACTCACCCTCAATTGCTTTTAGATTCTTTTTATTGATTTGACCAGAACCCCCAAATTCAACAGTATCACTATTTAAAATCTCTACATATTCTGTATCGAGTGGAACTCCTACTTTGTAATCGTGATACACAATTGGTTTAAAATTACAAACTATTACAAGTTGTTCGTTTTCCTTTGAACTTTTGCGAATAAATGAAAAAATACTTTGGTCCCTATTGTTAACATCTATCCACTCAAAACCCTCTTCTGCATGATCTAATTCATACAGTGGTCTTTGCTTTTGATAGATCTGTTGTAACTCTTTAAAATAACCTCGCATTTTGTTATGCATTTCATAGTCTTCTAACATCCAATCTAGCTGTTCTAAATCCTTCCACTCATCAAATTGACCAAACTCACCGCCCATAAAAAGCAGCTTCTTTCCAGGGTGAGCAATCATATATCCATAAAGAAGCCTCAATTGTGCAAACTTCTGCCAATAATCACCCGGCATCTTATTTAATAATGATCTTTTCCCATGAACAACCTCGTCATGAGATAAAGGTAAAATGAAATTTTCAGAAAAAGCATATAAAAGGGAGAATGTTACTTTATGGTGGAGTTCATTCCTATGCTCTGGAGGAGTCTCCATATAGGTAAGAATGTCGTTCATCCAGCCCATATTCCACTTGTAGTTAAAGCCAAGACCACCTGACGAAGTAGGAGAGGTTACCATCGGCCAATCAGTTGAATCCTCAGCAATCATTAATAAATCAGGATCTTTTGCAAATACAGCTTCATTCAGTTTTCTTAAAAAGCTTACTGCATAAGGGTTTTCTACTAATTCGTTTGAATTAGGCCAATAAAGCATATTTGCAACCGCATCAACTCTGAAACCATCAACATGAAAATAGTCAATCCAAAACATCGCATTTGAAATTAAAAAGCTTTGAACCTCAGGCTTACCTAAGTCAAAGTTCGCTGTACCCCAAATCAAATTTTCGCGATCTTTATGTTCTAAATATTCAAATGTAGGCTGACCATCAAACATATATAGCCCATGAGCATCTTTACAAAAATGACCTGGAACCCAATCAATAATGACACCAATATTTTCTTGATGACATGCATCGATAAACGCCATCAGCTCTTGAGGTGTACCAAATCGACTTGTAGCAGAAAAATAGCCCGTTCCTTGATAACCCCAAGAACGGTCATATGGATGTTCAATAATTGGAAGTAGCTCAATATGTGTAAATCCATGCTCCAAAACATAAGGAATAAGTATTTCTGATAACTCTTTATAGCTATATAACTCGCCATCTTCTTTTACTTTCCAAGAAACTAAATGGACCTCGTAAATTGACATCGGTCGATCATATGGCTGCTTTTGACGCTTTTTTCTTTTCCAATTTTGATCATTCCATTCAAATCCGGCTAAATCATGAACAATTGATGCAGTGTTTGGTCTAACCTCTGAAAAGAATGCATAAGGATCAGCTTTCAGTAATGATTGACCATCAGCTGTAATGATTTCGTACTTGTATTTTTCCCCAACGCCTAATTCAGGAATAAATAAGGCCCAAATCCCCTCCTCATTGATCTTTTCCATCTTGTGATTTCGTCCAAACCATCCGTTAAAATCACCAACTACATTTACTTCTCTTGCATGTGGTGCCCATACACAAAAATTTGTACCAACTATTCCATTATGCTCTTGTTTATGCGCCCCAAAGAACCCATAGCTTTCAAAAGACTGTCCCTCATGAAACAAATGAATATCGAAGTCTGTTGGACATATGAGAGTCACACTATTCACCCTTTCTCTTATTATCTATGCTTTACATTCAAGACTTACACATAGATTCCTTTATTGTAAACGCTTCCTTTTTACGACAGAAACTTACAAAGTAATATTTTAAATTTGAAATGTTATACTTTTAAAATTCAAGAAAAAAAAGTAAAAATTTTCAATTAGTACAAGAAAGCTAGTAAAACACTGATAGAATAAAATATAATCAGTTTGAAATAATTTAATTCAGGAAGGAAATGGATTTTCCTAACGGTTAGTTGGATATATATGGATAGTTAATGCTATATCAAGAAAATATTTCATTCGACTTTTTGTAGGATTTTGTAGAAAGCTTTTTAAAGAAAAAAAAGAAGGAGTTTATCATTTTACAATGTAGGAGACGACAAGAAGCTAAAAATGTTTGGGATTTGGAGATATGTATTTATGTAAAAGTATTTTCGTTTCATTTTAAACTAACCATAGAAACGCTCTTTTTTAGAATTGCTATGCAAAATTAGCATGTATTATGAAGTCTTCAATTCAAGAGGCGATCTGTTTCTTAAAATACTATTTGGAAGAAACTAATTTGTCCTTTTCATGCTCATTTCTAAACAGAAAAATGACGTATTGTCCGCAAATGGAACTCTGTCAATAAAAGAGATATATTCAGGACATGAAGTGGCGTACTTTTTTCACTTCCGCACTACGTTTCACTCGCTTGGAGGCCTCTGCCTAAAGGATCGATTCAAAAACGAACCAATCCTTTAAGCAGAGGTAGTTTTCTTTAAATTGGCGTTTTGTCGAGACGCCTCTTCATACGCCAATTCGTACTCCATTGGTGTGGCGTATCCCAAGGTAGAATGCATTCTTTTTCGGTTGTAAAACTCTACGTAAAATTGAACGGCAGCTATAGCTTCCGCCTTCGTCTTAAATACCAACTTATTAAGATATTCTTTCTTCATAGAAGCAAAAAATGACTCTACACATGCATTATCATATGGTGTTGCCTTCCTTTTTTTTGCTTTTTCTCCATACAAACACGTCCTTTGTAATGTTCTTTTGATTAAAACATTACGCCACATGCAATGTCCACTTTTTATACTACATTCATAAATCACGTTTTATTGTCGGGTTAGCTCAATTTATTGTCCGGAATCAAAATTATTTCAGCCAAACACAAAAATATCGGCCGTTCGACAATTAACTACATATAAAAAAACACTGCATATTTGCAGTGTTTTTAATGATGACCCGTACGGGATTCGAACCCGTGTTACCGCCGTGAAAGGGCGGTGTCTTAACCGCTTGACCAACGGGCCTTTAACATATATTTTAAATGGCGGAGAAGGAGGGATTTGAACCCTCGCGCCGCTTACA
>JBNJJO010000005.1:0-225784 GCA_051750265.1 Bacillota bacterium
ATTATGTCACCTCTCAGAAGCGACTCTATTAATATATCACATTCAAAATATTAAATCAACATATTTTTTAAATTGTTTTTTAAAACATCTGCCTAATAATTCGACAGAAATTAATAATATAATATATTCATCTTAATGTCAATAAATAAATCAAACAACCTACATCTTTGAATCTATATTATAGAATACTACTCAATGCTCATAATATAAGGAAGACTCACTGGACCCTCCTAATTGAGATTAAATAAAAATAAATTTCGAGCTAAAACCATTTAGTCAGTCAGTAAATAGTTATAAACGAAAATAAATGTAAATCACTTTATATAACTGCTAATAATATAAAGTATTCCCCTTTCCCTATAACAGCCTTTACTCCCGTTGAGTAAAGGCTACCTTTTTGACAAGTTTCTTCTATTGAAAGAACAAAGGCTCACAATTTCTTCTTAGAATAACTTTCAAAACGTATTTCGGCTCGTTCGGTATGGCGGGCTTGCCGTAAATGGAACAAAAACCTACGGAATGTTGAGAAAGATGCTTTTCCTTTCTGTACAGGCTGTGGTTATAGTTCCATTTAATGCCGAAGCGACACGTATGGAATGACTGAAAGTGTTTTTCCCTTCTGATCAGTCCGTAGTGCTGCCTCCCGAAGTCTGCCCTTAAAAAAAGTAGAGCAAACCCAGTAAAAGATTTACTCCCAGTTTTGAATAAAAATTTACTCCCTACAAAAAATAACAGTAAGTTAATTTATTAGGGGGAAAATAATGAGCAATATGATAAAGAAGAAACATATACTTATTCTTTTAGTCATTCTTTTAGGTGGAACGATTTTAACAGTCCATAAAAGCAAAATCGAAGCATTCTCAAATCAAGTCATTCAAATTGGGGCAGTTGGGGAAGATGTAATTGAGTTACAATCTCGTCTACAGTATATTGGCTTTTTTAAAGGGAAAATCGATGGTGTTTTTGGGTGGGGGACATATTGGGCGCTTCGGAATTTTCAATCTGAATTTGGACTCCCCATTGATGGGTTAGCAGGTTCACAGACGCAGCAAAAGCTTGTGAGTGTGACTAAATATAATAGGGGTGCTAATCAAGCTCAAAAAGCAACAGCAATTAATGGACCAGCTGGATATTCTCAAAATGATATTCAACTCATGTCGAATGCAGTTCATGGAGAAGCACGGGGTGAGCCTTATATTGGTCAAGTTGCGGTAGCTGCTGTTATTTTAAATCGAGTGAACAGTCCGACATTTCCTAATTCAGTATCAGGTGTTATCTTTGAACCGAGGGCTTTTACTGCGGTGGCTGACGGACAAATTTGGCTAACTCCGGATGAAACATCAAAAAAAGCTGTACTTGATGCCATTAATGGCTGGGACCCTACAGAAAATGCACTTTATTATTTTAATCCTGATACGGCAACAAGTGGTTGGATATGGGGAAGGCCGCAAATAAAACAAATTGGGAAACATATTTTTTGTAAATAGAATGATGGAAGGATTGTGAATCAATTATATGTTATATTATTGTAATCAGTTAAAACGGGGATGACTCAACATGGTCTGACCCCTCACACCTTACTTATATAAAGTATCTTTCAACTTATGAAGAGGCTATATATGGTGTTAGAGGGGTCCCCTTTGGTTTTGAGTCACCCTCTTCTTTTTGAAAGAGACAATGATAACAGGTATCGCTTCTCATACTAATATATCCTAAAGTTATCAAGACTAAAAATTAGAATAGTCAATAAAAAAGAGCTGTTTAACATATTATATATGACTAATATGTCACAACAGCTTTTTTGTTTTTATACTAGCCACCCGTGAATTGAAGTAAGTATATATTTTTAGTTTTCAATTTTAATGTTAGATTTTTTGAAAACTAAACTGGCATAAGAGTAATATCCCAAGGAATGTATGTTGGTATTACGGGAATAACTTTTGATTTATAAAACCACCATCCAAGTGCAACACCCATAATGTCTAACCACGAAGAGATGAGTATAACAAAGTAACCTACATATAATAATCGATCTGAACTTTCCTTTTTTCTAAATTTAAACCATAATAACCAGGGAATAATAGGTAGACCAACTCCTAACCACCATTTCCGAAAGCCATAATTGATATAATTGATCGTTTGCTTTATCAATCAGATAATATAATTCCTCAACTTTTTCCATTATTTCACCTTTGTAGCTTCTTTTAAAATATAGTTTATTGCTTTATTAGCTTTTTAAAAATCCTACTTACTATACCTAATAATTTTTATTAATCTTCTTGCCCATTAGTTTGAATAAGAAAAGCATTATCTTTATAAGTTTAAAGAAACAATAATCCTAACGATATCACCACACCACTTACTAGTAATACTATTACGCAAAAGCCCATAATATCTTTTGCTTTTAATCCTGCTATTGCAAGAGCAGGTAAAGCCCAGAATGGTTGAATAAGATTTGTCCATGCATCTCCCCATGCAACGGCCATAGCCGTTTTCGCATATGAGACATCAAGGGCTTGTGCGGCTTCTAGCATGACCGGAGCTTGCACTGCCCATTGGCCGCCACCAGATGGAACAAAGAAGTTGACAATACCAGCACTAATAAAAGCAAAGAAAGGGAACGTGAAGTCATTAGATATAGCCACGAACGCCTCGGACATTACAACTGCTAAACCAGAAGCTGTCATCATCCCCATGATACCTGCATAGAAAGGGAATTGAACAATAATTCCTCCAGCCCCTTTAACCGCGTCTATAACTGCTTCTAAAAATCTCCTAGGAGTACCATGAAAGAGAATGCCAAGGAACAAGAAGATAAAGTTAACAATGTTTAAATTTAAATTAAAGCCACTATTTGCAAAGTAGTAAACAAGGAATACCAAGCCTAATCCAGCCGTTAATAAGGAAACAATAAAACTATTTTCCATACGTTCCGCTGGAGTCATTGCGGATTTTTCAATAGTAGCAGCTTGTAGACTACTACCTTCATGGAGAAGGTCACGATCAACTGTAACGGTTTCATCCTTTGAAGGGTGCATAAAGCGATTTAATAGTGGTAGTATAGCGAATAAAGCAAGAACAATCACAATATTAAAGGCTGCAAAAGTGGTTTCACTTGTTGAAATCATCCCAATTAAATCTTGTGAAAAATGCCCTTCTGTGGCAATTGTAAGTGGAATGGAACCGGAGAATCCACCATGCCACACAATAAATCCACTGTATGCGCTTGCAATTAGTAGCCGATAATCAACATTATCTACTTTTTTGGCAAGTTCCTTTGCAAAAAGTGCGCCTATAACAAGACCAAACCCCCAATTAATCCAACTTGCGATAATCGAAATAACAGTCACATAGATTATTGCTTGCCCAGGTGATTTTGCCTTAGAGGCAAGAGTTCCTAGACCTTTTTTAAATACGGGGCTAATAGCTAAAACGTAACCTGTAACTAAAACAAGAACCATTTGCATAGAAAAAGCTAAAAGACCCCAGAAGCCATCTCCCCAGTATTGAACCATGTTCATAGGCGTGCTTTCAGTAAAAATAAGTCCAAGTCCAAACACAACAAACGTCAAAATCACAACAAACAAAAAAGGATCTGGTAAATAACGCTGCATGATACGGTTAAAAAACGAAATAAGTCCTTTCAATATACACCCTCCTTTTAAAATAGCTTAGCACTGAATGTATACTACACTAGACATTCTATTTCCTGCTTTTTGGAAATATTAAGGAAAATAGGATTTTATCCAATGCAGCATGGAAAACTAAAAACTGTTAAGCAAGATAATGAAATCCTAAATTATTCGGAATGTTCCTATTGGAGATTCAGAGAATGCATGGTTGACAAAAGAATTACCTCACTTACTTATGATCCGAGTCAGGCCCCTAAGATTTATCAAACGAAAACCTCTTCGGTTGAAGAGGTCTATAAATATAATAATGGTTTTGTAGCATTGAAGTTATGATCTTTATCTGAACTAGGATTTTCCGTATCCATTACAAGAGAAGCACATGTTTTTGGGAAATCGTAGGGGATAAATTGCCGATAGTTGTCAGGATCAATGGTAGCATTTCGGAAATCTCTATATGGATGATCAATTGGTTTTAATTCATGATTACTTTGTGTTTTCAGGTGGTTAACAATCACACGACCGATATATCTTCCTAATTTGAGCCCTTCGTTATTATCCGATGGGAAATGAACGCCTGCATATAAACGACTAATCGCATTATCTTCAGCTATTTTACGAAGCTTTTTTGCTTCCTTCGGGAAGAAATAGCTTAGCACAACTTCTGTACATCCTGACATGGTGGCGTGACCAGATGGATAGGCCGGAAAGCGTGGCGTACACAACAGTGTCTTCATCGTTTGATCGTATTGATTTGGTCTTGCTACATTCCATCGATATTTTAAATCCCACACGACAATCATTGTGTCATTAATAGCAGCCTGTATAGCAGCTAATATCCTCGCTGAATACGTTGGAGTAACTCCATACGTATCAATTAAGCGATCGATTACCGGTGTCCACTGTTTGGTAGGAACACCAGTACCATAATAGATCCCAATCTCTTTTTCATGAGGGGTCAGTTCCTTTAATGTATTTTGAACGATCCGCAACTCATTATCAAAATTAATCAGGCTGGGATGCTTAATAGGTAATCGCATTTTTCTTCCACTTGGTTCAAGGTAGTTTCCATGTTTGTCTCGTTTTAAATAAATGAGGGACCATGATCCTGCCAAAGGGGTAACCGGATCAGTAGGTCGTGTTTCTTCTCCTGCGTAAGGTATCTCTGTCCAACGTAAATAATCGTTTCTCAAGGCTATCACCTCTTATTTTAATAATTCATCATATGTAAGGAAATAAGAAGTGAATAGACTAATACACATTCCCCAAGTGGGATAGAATTTTTTTTCTTCAAAACTGGGGGGACTAAAACTAAAACTGGGGGGACTGTCCCCATTTAAGCAGAATGTGACCGATGTTGTAGTTGGATGCACAAATGTGTATCCCTCCGTTTTTCTACTATAATAGGTAAATTTCTAATCTACTTTTTGAACCAATATTAACAGGATGGACGCAGAAATGGAAGAAAGTGGCATTTTGGCTTAAACCTGATTTTTTGCTAGGTTTATTGGAATAAATGTGATGATAGAAAAAACCTAATTATCAGATTCGTTCTTCATAGGTATAGATCCTATTTTTTAGCGATTTAAAGCACTGAGGGACAGTCCCCAAAAACACAAAAAAAAGACGATCAAACACAATCGCCCCTAGCAAAATTAGTTGTTATTTTTATCTCTGCGTCTTTTCATAACGTCATTCACCAAGCTTTGCGTTGCATCTTGGGTCGATTCAGCTACATTTTCAATGGCGTTCTGTACATAATTGGTTGCCGATTGATTCACATTTTTAAAGATCTTCGTTTTGTCTTTATAAGCGTTGTTAAAGTGTTGATCATTTTCAGACATCGTTTATACCTCCAAGTATTGATTTACAGTTTAGAATGTCTCCGATGTCCGAAAAATATGCATTTGAAATTAATAATGAATTCATTTGTAAAACAAAAAAGCACCTAATAAGATGCTTTTACTGTACGTAATTGATCAATTTTCTTTTTATGATATTCAATCTTCTTTCTTAATTTTTCTTTTAATTTATAATCGCGACAACTCTCAAGTAACTCCTGATGATAATTCTTTCTTATGAAATGCCAACAGTATAGAATCTTAGATAAAAACGACATATTAACTGCCTCCTATCTTTGATTTCTATATAATACGATTTTGTAAACGCATTCATGGGTATAGTTGATATTCTTTTTTTAGAAGGCTGTTTTCGCAAAGATTGTTGCTTTTCGTAAATAACTATACTTTACGGATATAGCCTATCTTCGTGCTCTTTTCGCTTATTTACTTAGTGGTACTCTCTTGAAATTGCTTATAGTTTCTACGATAAAAATCCAAAAGCCGATTTTTATAAGTCTAAAAACAACAAACTTTTAGAAAAGAGCCTTTTAGAAAGACATTCATCAGCTCCATTAAAAACAAGTCCGTTTCTAAGCGTTTATCTTTACATCTATCAGTTAGGCAAACCGTACCAGAAGTATCTTTTGAAGTTAATCTTTCAACCGAGTACGTTGAATTTTTTACACTAGCATATTAAGCAAATCCACAGGTTGTTAGTGATTTAAGTCAAAAAATGCGAGCGCCATGGGCGCTCGCATTTTTATGATGCGTATACTTTTTTTATTTGAGAGATTAGATCCTCTAATAATTCGTTAGTTGTGATGTCGATTGTTTTTTCGCCTTTGTCGTATGCGCGAAGTAAAATTTGTAACAGCTCTTCTTGTTTAAGCTGACTATCGTTCATATTTACAAATCCCTTTCTTTTTTTACAAATTCAGACAATATGGGACTATTATACTTGCAAACAGACAACCTTGCAAGATAAAAGTAATGAAATATAACCTTTGATTGTTAAAAAATGTTAATTTACCCCTGTGAAAATCCCATGATTGTAAGGATGCTAAAGTTTTACACTTGGACTTTTTATAGAAAATGTAAAGATAAGTCTTTCTCTCCTTACCACGAATAAACCATTCGAAAGTAGCTTCTTTTTTCTGTCCCCGGTTTAATCTCGTCCTAAACCTTTTTGAACAAATCATTATGAGTTATAATAGAAGAATTAGGTTTTTTACTAAAAGTAAAATACGTTAAATTTTATATACTTAGTTTTTGTGTTTAGCTCAAGCGCCTAGCCCCTCGGGCAAACCAAGGCGCCCTGAGCTTTTCTAAGGAAAGGGGTTCATTGCATATGCTTGGTCGGGAACTTAGTAAAGAACTTGTGCTTGGTGCCGGTGAACAAATTAAACAATTGCTTTCCCATAAGGATGAGGATGATCGGAATTTAATTAAAAAAGGACTCATCTTATTTCGCCAAGGCAGTATTTATAATGTGAGCACAACGAGTCATACTGTTTCGGCAAAGGTACAGGATGTAACAAGTGTTCAGGTTGAGCTCGATTTAGATGATTTTGTTATGAGCACTTGTACTTGTCCTTCTACAATAATTTGTCGACACCGCATTGCTACTTTCCTTTATGTATATGCAAGTGTTGACCGAGTTGGTACTTTTGTTGACCTTTGGAAGGAAGAAACACAAGTGGATGATGTGCTAAAATCTGTTCGTAAAGCTAGCACATTTTTTAAGCCTGAAAAGGATTATGAAGATTCATCCCTAGCAAGCTGGATTGCGTTTTTTGATCGTCAGTATGAAGAATGGTATGAAAAGGTTTCTTCACCACACCAGCTTTTTCAAAGTCTTTTTCATCATTACTATAACTCCCTTAAACAAAAGGCACCAAAGTCACCTGAGATGAAGCAGTTTTTTATTGTTCAAGCATCTGTGACTGTGTTTATAAAAATCTTGCAGCTACTTAATGAGACGAAGCCAACTGATTATATGTTACAGCATATTATTTATCCCTATATTGATCAGCTGATTGATAATGTCGGGGCGGCGATTCGTGAGATGAAGCGTTATGCGTTGCCTTTTGCACTTGATCCGCTTTTGGTTGACAGTGTTGAGCGTTTCAGGGAGCTACTTTATACGAGCAAGCATTATCAGTATGAACGAAGCAATCTTTATCAATTGCTTTGGATTGAACTTTTGCGCCGTGACAAGTTTATCTCGATTGAGCGCGAGTGGCTAGAGGATCGTCTTGAACAAGAGCAAAAAAATGGATCACCTTATGCAGTTGAGATGGAAACGGCCTTAATGCATATGGACTTTTTGCAGTCTCGCGATGAACAAATTTTCAACAATTTGCAGAAGCTCACTCCTGCTGCAATGCCGTTTACGTTTAATTGGGTTGAAGACATTTTGAAAAAGAAAAATTGGAAGCGCCTTTCAGGGTGGGTTTCCTATATGATGAACAATGCAACAGAATATATAAATAGTGCGTTGCCATTTGAAGAAAAACGGCAAACGATCCGCTATATGATGCAATTAATTAATGAGTATGGAAATGCAACAAAGGATGATCAGCTTTTTGAGAAGGCCTGTCGTAAAATGCTTCCATTTAGCTATGCGGAATACCATGATTATTTGCTATCCAAAGAAAAATATAAAACGTTAATAGAGCTTCAAACATTATTAGGGTTTTCACTGCATGAAATGGATTCCTATTTATTAAAGGATATTGAAAAGAGTGAGCCAGGGGTTCTATTGCCACTCTATGTAAAAGCTGTGCAGGATGAAATTCGTATGAAGACCCGCGAAAACTATAAAATGGCGGTTCGCTACTTAAAGCGGATTAAAGCACAGTATAAAAAGCTTAAACGAGAAGAAGTATGGGAAGATTATATCCAGCATCTAACAGAGCAACATAAGCGTCTTCGTGCATTTAAAGAAGAACTAAAGAAAGGAAAGCTGATTCATGATTAACACAGTCGACATTGTCATTCATGCAGAGCAGACCGAGGATTATCATTTTTATGTGTATTGTACGTCTGAGCATGATGATAGCCCATTAGAAATTGATGAATTTACACGCTACCTATTCACGTGGCATGAGTCCTCCTTCTTTGGAACAAATTTAGAAGATATTAGCTATATCGGAATGCCCACGGTGCAGCTGACTCCTTGGATGATGGTAGAGCTTCTCGGAAAAGAAACATATAACTCGTTAGCTACGGTTTCCTTATCAGATGAGACACAAAAACTTGCAAATGTTGCCTATACCATTTATGACTTAATCACGAAAGGAAGCTATGTTCCAGATTTTGAAGGCTGGAGGCAAGGTGTGACACGTTTTAAGGATCCAACAAACCAGCTTCAGGGCTTCTCCTTAGAATGGTTTTCAGCAGCACTTGTCGACTTGATTGAAAAGGATTATATCCTACATGATGCATGGGCTGACATTGTGAATGCCTATCCTGTATTAACAACCTTTCAAGGGCATTTCATTGATGAGGCAGATTTTCTCGAAAAAATCGGCTGGCATGTAGATGATACTCCATTCTCTGTTGGTCTTCGATTAAATGAGCCTGAATCTGATGGTGATGACTGGCAGCTTGAAATTTTTCTTCGAAGCAAAAGCAACGTGGAAGAGGTTATCCATTTTCAAGGTGCTAAGGATCTCCCCAAAAAGTGGAGACCATTTACACATAAAATTGAACGTGAACAAGATCGATTTTCAGAGATCGTTCCATGGTTAAGCTTTCAAACTGGGACGACATTTGTTACTGAGGATGAGGCATGGTTATTTTTAACGGATGCAAGTGAAACACTGATTAATATGGGCGTTGAAATTTTACTTCCGTCTTGGTGGCAGGTTGTAAAAGAATCACAGCTTATGCTTAAGGCAAAGGTTTCGTCATCACCACGCGGACAGTCCTTTGTTGGTATGAATTCTCTTATTGACTTCAATTGGCGCTTTGCAACGAACGGTGTTGAGATGAGTGAGGAAGAATTTTTAGAGCTTGTATCACAGCAGCGTCGATTAATTCATTTTAAAGGGCAATGGATTAAGCTTGATCCAGCCTTTATTAAGCAGGTCCAAGCAATCTTAAAAAAGGCCGACCGTGAAGGCTTACATCTGTCAGATATTTTACAGCAGGAGCTTACGGCAAAAGATGTGGATGATGATGATGATGATGATCAGCTTGATACACGGGCATTTGCCAATATTCAAATTGAACTTAATCAGCAAATGAAGGGAATGCTTAGAAAGCTGACAGATACGAGTGAGCTCCCAACACATGATATCCCTAAAGAATTTCTTGGCACACTTCGTCCTTATCAGCAAAATGGTGTGGATTGGCTCTTATTTTTACGAAGTGTTTCTTTTGGGGCGTGCTTAGCGGATGATATGGGGTTAGGGAAAACGATTCAAATGATTGCCTATTTTTCTTATGTAAAGAGCACAGAGACGCTTGAACATCCTGCATTGATCATTGCGCCAACATCTGTTCTCGGAAACTGGCAGAAGGAATTTGTGAAGTTTGCTCCACATCTTCGTGTGAAGCTTCATTATGGGGCAAATCGAGCAAAGGATGAAAAATTTGCGGAATCCATCAAGGATGCTGATGTGGTGTTAACATCATACGGATTATCACATGCTGATTATGAAGAAATTACTCAGATCACATGGAGCACCATTTGTCTTGATGAAGCACAAAATATTAAAAATGCTCATACAAAGCAATCACGTGCGATTCGTAAGCTTCGTGGTCAACATCATATCGCACTAACTGGAACACCTATGGAGAACCGACTTACTGAGCTTTGGTCCATCTATGATTTCCTCAATCGCGGATATTTAGGAAGCTTGCACAGCTTTCAAAAGCGTTATGTCATACCAATTGAAAAAGATCGGGACGTAGAACAAATTGAGCAGCTGCAACGTTTTATTAAGCCGTTTTTACTTAGAAGAACGAAGCGGGATGAAATGGTGGCATTAAACCTTCCTGAGAAGCAGGAGCAAAAGGAATATATCCCCCTTTCGATCGAGCAGGCCTCCCTGTACGAGCAGCTTGTGAAAGATACATTTGACCAGGTAACAGCTCTTGCTGGGATGCAGCGCAAGGCGTTAATTTTAAAAATGCTTGGTAAGCTAAAGCAAATCTGTAATCATCCTGCATTATATTTAAAAGAACCGCAACCGAAACAGCTTGTCACTCGTTCACATAAGATCGAAAAGCTTGTTGAGTTAACAACAAATATTCGTGAGCAGCAGGAAAGCTGTCTCATTTTCACTCAATACATCGGAATGGGTGATATGATGAAAAGCTTACTGGAAAAAGAATTTGGCGAAAAGGTGTTATTTTTAAACGGAAGTGTGATGAAGGCTGAACGTGATCGCATGGTTGATGCCTTTCAAAATAAAGAGTTTCCAATCTTAATTCTTTCATTGAAGGCAGGTGGAACAGGCTTAAATCTAACTGCGGCCAATCATGTCATCCATTATGATCGCTGGTGGAATCCAGCTGTTGAAAACCAAGCAACAGATAGGGCTTATCGGATCGGTCAGGACCGATTTGTCCATGTTCATAAGCTCATTACAACTGGAACAATCGAAGAAAAAATTGATGAAATGCTAGAAAAAAAGCAATCATTAAATGATGAGATTATTCAGAGTGAAAATTGGATCACTGAGCTTTCGTCAGATGAACTTGAAGAGCTCTTCACCTTATCGTTTTAAGGATGTTGGAAGAGGGTGGAAATTTGTCGAATGCTCGATAAATGGATTTTTTCGAAGATAAACCAGTTTTCTATATAAAAGGGGTTCGTATAATGGAGACTAAGCAGAAGAAAAAAGGGAAAACAACCGATGAAAAAAAAGCCCCCCAGTGGGAGAAGCTTGTTAAACTAATTGAAAAGAAGGTTTCGAGGTAGAACGACAGTTTTTGGACTGTCGTTTTTTTAACTACAGCAATGACTTATTGTCCGCAAGTTACGTTTTATTGTCGGGTTAGCCCATTATATTGTCCGTTTTTCTAATTTTATTGTCCGGAATCAACATTATATCAGTCGAAAACACAAAGATATCGACCGTTCAACAAATACCGACATGTTTACCTATATTCACCATCACTATGTTAATTCTAGTCATCGTAACATAGTGATGTGTGGGATCTTTGTTCGTGCCTACTTTCCCTTCTTCACTTCATGAAGCGTGTCTGGAAAGTTAGTAAACATTCCTGTAACACCCCAGTCAATCAACTTCTTCATCGTTTCCTTGTCATTTACGGTATATGGGTGTATTTCGAGGCCGCTGTTTACCACCTTTTGTACATACTCTTTGTTTAAATAAGTATGGTTTGGTCCAACTCCCACGGCATATTCTTTCATGGCTGCAATTTCAGCATCAGTAATAACCGCATTGGTTTTATAGGAAAGCAATTGAACGAGCTTTATCGATGGATCAAGGCTGTTCATTGTTTTCAAGCTTAGAGAACTAAAAGACTGAACAAGAAGCGTATTCTTGTTAACATCATACTCATTTACTAGACGCAACAGTTCTTTTTCCATACCAGGATATACCTCGGGTGATTTTGTTTCAATATAATAGTTTTCATTTTTTCCGAATTTTTGAAAAACCTCTTCTAGAGTTGGCACTTTTAATCCTGCATATTCTGAGTTTGAATATTGCGGATATTTTTCGTTAAACCAGCTACCTGCATCCAACTGCTTGATTTGTTCTAGTGTATAATCTTTAACTAGGCCCGTTCCGTTTGTCGTCCGATCAACTTTCTCATCGTGCATGGCGATTAACTTGCCGTCCTTTGTCATCTGCAAATCTATTTCGATATAGTTACCATGCATTTTCTCACCCATTTGATAGGATGTAATTGTATGTTCCGGGGCATAGCCAGAAGCGCCGCGGTGTGAAACATTCACGATTTCCTTATGTTTTTCCGTTGCCATAGCTATTCCTCCACCTGCCGATATACTAATTCCAATTACGAGAGCACCAATCGCTGACATCCATTTTCTTTTCAATCTCCACATCTCCCATCTCTTAATAATCTACTTTAAAAGAATAGCAGTATATTATTAATATCCCTTTACACAAAAGTAAAGACTGATAACCTGCTAGATTACAAGAAAGTAAACCTTATAGTTTATAGTAAACGCCTGGTTAAAATACATATATTTGAATAGTAAAGTTCGATGCTTAAGCGAAAACTGCTAAACTATCAATACAATTCACCTCAAATAATCTAAAAAAGATCTTACCGATTTTTCTCGGGTAAGATCTAACACATACTGTCAAATTTCTTTGCTTTTTTTCTTTTTCTTTTCCATTACAAGTTTCTCCTCCTATTAAATAGTAGATTACTATAGGAGGATATCAAATGAATTAAAAGTTTGTTAATTGATGAATATTGAAAATACAAGATGGTAGTCTTCATCCTATATTTAGTCTACCTTTTATTGTTTATTTTGCATCACCAAGGCTACAATGCGCCAGTAACCATCCTTGAGTGCTCCTGTGATTTCAAGATCAATTTCTCTTCCTTCTACTCCTCCGTCCAGTTCGAATGGAATCCACTTGAATTGTCCGATATTTAACTCTACACCAGACTCGGCAAGCAATTTCCCTTCAGATCTTATGAATGTAGGAGGCAAAAGTTGTTTCTTTGAAAGAATTAAACTGTCAATGATAGCTTTTGTTTTCTCCGATAAACCACTTTGGATAATAAAACACTACATTCGTATAAAAACAGCAGTGGGACAACAACTAAAATGTCTGATATAAAGTCCGGAGGAGTAATGAGAACAGCAGTTACTATTAATGCAAAATAAGAATACTTCCTCATTTTTTGCAATCTATAAGGGTTTAACACTCCCAGACTAGTTAAAAACATAATAATCACAGGTAATTCAAATAAAAATCCAAATGGAAGAATGATATGAATCATAAACCGAAAATATTTTTCCGTAGTAAAAAAGGTCATAAACATATTATCAGACAGTGAAAGCAGAAAGTTAAATACCGTTGGAAAAATGACAAAATAACCAAAGGAAATTCCTACAATAAAGAGAATAAATAAGGCTGGAATGTAAGCCAGCGTTACTTTTCTTTCTTTTATGCTTAATGCAGGCCGGACGAAAAGCCAGATTTGATGGGCGGTGATCGGAATCGTACCTGCAATGGCGATGATACCTGCCAGCATAAAATATACCCATAGGATGTCGCTTGGACCAAGAACTGCGAGCTTCATTGGTAAATCCTTAATTAACCAATTGTATATATCCTGCACATAAATAAAAGACAGAATTAACAAAAGCATAAAACTGCCAAGTACGATAATGAGACGTTTTCGCATTTCGCTTAAATGATCAATAAGATTCATTTCCCTGTTTTCCATCATCGTCATTACCTCCTTATTCATAAAAAGAAGATGCAAGTATGAGACAGCTACCAACATCTTCTTTGTATTATTTTTAGTTAAACTGCTTTTTGTTTTTTCGTTTTCTCCTCTTTGCTCGGTTCATCATCTGCAACTAATTCACGTGTTGATTTTTTGAATTCTCTCAGAGTCGAACCAAATGCACGTCCAATTTCCGGTAATTTTGACGGACCAAAAATAATTAACGCGATTACTAGAACAAGAATTAGACCTGGAATTCCTATATTTTGTAACATGAACATTACCTCCTTCATTTACATAGCTTTTTTAACAGCTTGTTTCCTTGCATTAAAAAATTAAATAATTTAAAATTAGCCTGCTGAGCGCAGATTTGGCATTTGAAATTCTCACTTAATTCATCGGGTATTGGTTGTACATGTGGAAGAAAAATCATTTTCAAGCCTTTATTGACATGTTTTTTACAGACGATGAACATGTAAAAATGCTCCTTCCGTCCTTATAAAAAATCAATGAAGGTGTAAACGAACAGACCCGTTTACACCTGTTTTGGTTTCCTATATTTCTTTTCACTTATACAATTTCCTCGTATATAAAAACTACTTACTTAAATGATCCACCTTGAACTGCAACCAAGCAAGAACGCCCAAAAGTATAGCCTGGATATGGATTCCATGTCTCAGGATGTTGTACATCTAAGAATAAAGTGCGTTCATCAGGTGTTAACCAAGGACCTGTTACTTCGCAGCCTTTTGGACCTGATGCAAACTGGAACGGATCTCCATAATTTTTCCCGTCTGTTGGAATCATGAACACACCGCAATTTTTATATTCTGCATACACGTTATCCTCAGTCGCACCAAAATCTTCCACTACCCATAGATTCCCCTTGCTGTCAAAGTGAAGATTGTCAGGACAAGTAATACCGCTTTGATGTCCACCGGCAACAAATACTTGGAATGTAAACTTATCGCTTCCATGGTCACCATCAGCAGGGGCAAAACGGACAATTTGTCCATGAAAGTTTCCATGCTTAGAGTTGTTTGTTAAAGCTAAAAATACGCTGCCGTCATGTGGATGAATTTCCACGTCTTCTGGACGATCTAGAGGAGTTGCACCTACCGCACGACCTGCATCACGAGCATGAGTTAATACGTCTGCCTGACTATTGAAGAACTTTTTACCATCTTTTTGATAGTTTTGGAGTTTTTCATTTGTTTCATAGTCAAGTGCGATCCATGTTTGTTTCTCAAGGTTTGCTACATATAATGTTCCGCTTTCTAAAATATCAAAGTTTGCTTCACGGTTATTTGGGTTGAATTTTTTGTTACTTACAAACTTATAGAAAAACTCACCGCGAGCGTCATCTCCCATATAAACGACAACTCTACCATCCTTCGTTTGTCCCATTGCCGTATTTTCGTGAGCAAAACGTCCAAGAGCTGTATGCTTACGAACAGGTGCATTCAGATTAAATGGATCGACTTCCATTACCCAGCCATAGTGCTCATCTGTGAAGTTTGGCCAGCCATAGTCGTCACCATATTCCGTATTTTCTTCACAAGATAGAGCCGTATTCCAAAGAGTACGTCCACCACTGCAGTTTCCAAGGGACCCTTCAACGATTTTTGCTCCTTTTACAGCGCTGCTTCCAGCTGCAGGACCAGTTAATTGAATAGGGGTTGTCCCATCTACACGGCGATTATATGTGTCACTTTTCACTAATTTCCATTCGCCTTTTTCCTTTTTAACATGAATAACAGATCCGCCAACTGCTTCTTTTTGCATTTCTAGTAGTTTAGGATATTGTCCAAGATTTGATTTATTATAGGTAGAAGGGTTGATTCCCAACATCTTCATATAGTTTTCTGGTTCAGGAAATTCATGGTTTACCCAAATTAATCCTTCTTCTGAATTATTTCCACCTTTTAAGCTATCAATTGGGAAATAAACAGTAAGGTCAGCTGCGTCTCCAAACTTTTCGCCTTTTGAATTAATCACATCACCATACGAAGCAATGATGTTATAGTGATAACCTTTTGGAAGCACTAGTTCATTTTCCCATGTACGTCCAATCGCTTTAAAAGGGGCTGTAAGAGGCTTACCTTTTCCGTTAGGTTGACCATCCATTAAGTGATTTGCTGTCATAGCACTTGCTTTAGGTGTTAATACGCTAAGTCCTGATGATGCTGCAACTAACGCCGCAGTACCGCTTCCCATATAAGTTAAAAATTTACGACGATCCATAATTTGACTCGCTCCTCTTTGAAAATAATAGATTGAATAGTAACTCCTATGAAAAGTTTATTGTTATAATATTGAGTTAGTATTAAAGAGAGTTATGGTCTTTGTAAATGGGGGAATTCAGGAATATATAATCAAAACCAGAGAAATCAATGATGCTTTTCTCATGTTTTTTAGGAAAATGTCGAATTTAGATCGAAAATTGTAAAAAAATCCCGAAAAATAGTAAGAATGAACTGGGATAAAGCGAATATTTGTTCGGAGGCGTCTTACATCTTTATTTACAACATATTAATAATTTATTAACAACTTAATATTATAGTAATATTATTTTTATTAATGAAAAGGGTATCAATCATTTATGTGCTAAAAATACTTGCTCATAATTCTACAAAGTAGTTTAGTATCTACTAGTAATCACACAACTTATATAGCTTCACGATTCCTTCATTTGATTTTCAAACATAAAGGAAACTCTTAGACATTAACTATTCTAGAAGTTGTCTAATCCTATTAGTAAAGTTTTTATACTATCAATATAATTGGTGTCCCAGTTATATGACTGTAAGCTTTCGATTCATGTCTGAATTGGCATGCATTTTAAGTTTCATCGCAGATTTCTATATGTATACTTTTCTTAAATAAACATTCATATCTAAATGTTTTTTATAGCAATTTCTCTATTGTGGTTATCTCTATTTCCTACACCCAAAAAATTGGCTGATTACTTACAACAATATAAAAGTAACCAGCCATACCAAAAGAGGAGTGAAGGGGATACCATTGATTCTTTCTCATGAAGAAAAAGGTAGAAAATTAATTTTCCTGCTCAACTAACTCACGTGGTTTTCCACTCATAAAGCGAACGGAATCAGCAACAACTTCAGTAACGTAGACACGGTTTCGTTCTGCATTTTCGTAGCTTCGTGTTTGAACTCTGCCTGTGACACCAACAATCGAACCTTTTCGACAATAATTTGCGGTGTTTTCTGCTGTTCGTCTCCAAACAGTGCAGTTCACGAAATCTGTGTCAATTTCACCAGCAGCATTTCGAAATTGACGACTAACAGCAAGGGTGATGTTCGCAACAGGCGCACCATCTGCGGTATAGCGAATTTCAGGATCCTTGGTTAATCTGCCTACTAGGATGATTTGATTGATCACTTCGTTCCTCCTTTCTTTTCAAGTACAAGTGTATTGTAGTAGATTTAAAGAATTTGGAAAAATGGGTAAAAGCTCGTTTTGTTTTTAAGGTATTCGTTGAAACTATTTTTTCTACTAGAGATTTTCTGCTTTTTAAAATAGATAGATTGTTGTATCAGCAAGATTCGGCAATTTTCAACCTTTTTTCACTAATTAGGGAAACCGGTTAATCGTTGAAGTGAATTCACGATGTATGAAAAATGATCGTCTCCAGAAAAGCTTATACTTTGAAGAATCGTTTGAAAGGAAAGAGATTGAATGATGTCGTGTTCGAGAGGTGCTTCTATGTAGTGTAGTTCGCTCTCATTCCATGTGAAATATTGGATCGTTAGATTTTGTTGGTCTAATTGAAAGATGATTCGTAAAAGGCCTTGTTGATCAGGTGTTTCATATTGGATATCAACTGTAGCATGTAACGGAACACGAAAATGATGATAGTTTGATTTACCTAGTTTATGATCACCTACTCTTAAAATAACTAGGTCTTGTGGAATAGCCTCCCTTACTTGTATAGAATCCGTCTTTTTCTGTTTTACATAAATACACTTTAGCTTAAATTCAATCATATTAAGACCTCTCTTCAAGTAATTTACATTGTAAGTATATTCGATTGTTAAAAATTACTAAATTTTACTAATTCTAATATTGAGTGAAATTTGGCGAATTTTAAGGAAAAATCCTCATTCACCTCTTTCTTTCGTCATAATTTTCAGTTATCCTCAAAATAGGTCGATATATCTACTTTTGTTCGATTTTTGAACGATCATGAATATGTTCTTGATTAGAACATATAGGATCATTATTCTAGCAGTAATCATGGAGAAGGGAAGTGTTGCTTCTATGAGAGAGCTTGAAAAATTTAAAATGAACATTAAATATTATCGAGAGCGCAACGGTTGGTCACAAGAACAGTTAGCTGATAAAATCACTGTATCTCGTCCCGTTATCACTCGTCTTGAAACAGGTGAACAAGAGCCTGATCTATCCTACTTACTATCATTAAGTAATGCTTTTAACGTTAGCATTGATCATTTAATTGGCAGAGATCAGCAAACAAATGAGTTACTCTATGAGGTTTACGGCAAATATGATGCAGAAAACTCACTTCCACAGATTATCGATTATTTAATTAAGCATCCAAAGATAGCTACAAGATTACAACAGCTTTTATTAGTAAAAACAAAGGATCGTAAGCTCATTGAAGATATGCTGATTACCATCATCGAAAAATCAACCAAAATGTCTGAGTAGAATGTCGATTAAGGGTTTAACTTAAAAGCATTTACTCTGAAGAACTAATCACCTTTTTTTGGAAATTAATTCATATGTTATAATAAAAAAAATGAGCAAACGAGGGTGATGATGATGAAAACGTTCAAGCTTGTAGGCTTAAAGATTGAGCAAGAAGCCGATCCAGAGAAGTCAATCAAAGAGATCCCGCTTGAAGATGGGTTAGTCATTAACAAGGAAGATGGCGAAAATTCCTGGTTAATTGAAGCATTAATACCGCAAGAACTGCAATCTTATTTTGAAGAACTGTCAAAGGCAGAGACGAAAATGAGATTTTTTGTTACGATTTCTAAAAAAAGTAATGCACCAGCTCAAATCATCGCAAAGGTTAAAACACTTACACCACTTAAAAATCACTTTTCAATTTTACTAGACGGTCGACTGTTAACATCCAAGCCGATACATGATCCAGAGGAACTGCTTCGTTCTTTGATGGGACAGGGTTTATCAGGAGATTCTCTTATCCAGGCTTTTTCGGAGAATGTTCATCAACGTAGGGAAACGACAAAGTTATAGTGTCTTTTTTAGGAGGCTGCACAATGAGTTTTGATTGTGTGGCCTTTTTTTGTACGTCGAAGATAAACAGTAAAAAACTCGGAACGCTTCCCACCGTTCCGAGTCGAATTAAGAAAAGCGTAAGCGCCTGATCAGCCTCGGGCAAATAAGACGCTCATGAATAGAAGGTGTTCTTTTCCTTCAATTCATGAGTGGCTTGGCCTAGGAAAAAAGTGTTTTGTTTTTTCCCTCGAGGGGCTAGGCATCCGACTTTTCATAAGGCTCTTTTCTAAAAGTTTGTTTCTTTTAGGCTTATAAAAATCGGCTTTTGGATTTTTATCGTAGAAATTATAAGCAATTTCAAGAGAGTACCACTTAGTAAATAAGCGAAAAGAGCACGAGGATAGGCTATATCCGTAAAGTGAAGTTATTTACGAAAAACAACAATCTTTGCGAAAACAGCCTTTCATAAAGTCGGACTGCTGAAGCTAGACACTAACACTTAGTACAAAAAACTTATACTTTTTTATCTTTTAAAAAATTTTCTTTCGATCACGTTCTTCCTTCAAAATTTCAACAGCTTCTCTAAATCTTTGGGAGTGGACAATCTCTCGTTCCCTTAAAAATGCAAGGCTATCATTTAAATCCGGGTCATCAGAGATATTGATGATCCATTGATATGTAGCTCTTGCCTTTTCTTCTGCAGCGATATCCTCGTAAAGATCCGCTATAGGATCACCTTTTGCCTGGATATACGTAGCTGTAAATGGCACACCTGCTGCATTGTGATAAAACAGTGCAGAGTCATGGTTTACATAGTGTGGGGCGATTCCTGCTGCTTTTAATTGCTCTGGTGTGGCATCCTTTGTTAACTTGTAAATCATTGTTGCAATCATTTCTAAATGAGCAAATTCCTCTGTTCCGATATCATTTAATAAGCCGACGACTTTATCCGGAATCGTATATCGCTGGTTTAAATAACGTAGTGCTGCAGCTAATTCACCGTCTGCACCACCGTATTGCTCTATTAAATATTTTGCAAGATTTGGATTGCACGTGCTAACCTTCACTGGATATTGAAGCTTTTTTTCATATACCCACATAGTAAGACATTCCCCTTTCGTAGTAAAAGGATCGGAACGTCGTCGATCCCTACATACTTCTCATTTACACTTGCCATGGCCATGGAGCTGTTCCCCAGCTCCAATTTGCATCCGCAAAGCTACCACCATACTGCTGAAGCATGCCAAACTTTGATTCAAACGATTGCTTAAGTTGCTTACTATATAAGGCACATTGGTTGAATTGCTGAAGTGCTTGAACATCATGTGGATGTGTATCAAGATAAAGCGTAAGTTCTACAAGAGCAAAATCAACTGCTTGAATTTCCTCAAGAAGCTGATAATATTCATCAGGTAATTGCTTCACACGTACTACCCCCTTTTTCCTTCATAAGGATTCTCATATGGATCATATAATGCTGGCCAAAGAGTCCCCTTTCTCAAAGCAACCTTATGTGGAAACTGCTGGAGGTTTGGAGGTTGAAATCCCATATATAAATTTGGCGGTGTTGAATAAAACTTCACTCCAATTGGTCTACAAGGATCAAAACGGCTATGAAACGGTTGATAGGCTTTTATTCTGGTGAACATTGCTTGTGGCTCATGAGGATCATTCATATTTTTCACTTTTATCACACCTCTTTTTTGTGGAATAGTAGTCGTTGGTGCATAAAAACAGTTGTCTGCCACTTATTTCTTATCACAAGATTTTTAGGGCTCTCACACCATCATATTCATATAAGAATCGTTCTTATGAGTGTTTTATTGAAAAAAAAGATGTTTATTTGAAGGTTAACGATCTTTACGAGGATTTGATTTGAAAGCGCTGGGGTTGAACAAACGTGTAAAAATGAAAAGAGCCAACCAAAAGGTTAGCCCTGTCCATTATTTATCCTTATTTTCGTCTTCAGTCGTGCCATTTTCAGCACCTTCTGTACCGTCAGTGCCAGCGCCCTCTTCTGTTCCTTCGTTTGTACCTCCATTTGTACCTTCTTCTGTTCCTTCATCATCCATCAGACCGCCATCTGTGCCTTCTTCTGTTCCTTCATCATCCATTAGACCGCCATTTGTACCTTCTTCTGTGCCACCATTATCTTCTGTTGGATTTTCTTCTATTGTATCCCCTGGTGGTGCAGGATCCTGATCATCAGCACAGCCTGTTACGATGATTGCAGCAAGAAGTGAACCTGTTAAAGTTAAAAGCCATTTTTTACTCATTACGATTGCTCCTTTCATTGTAGACCTTTCATATTTTAATAATGGTCTTTGCTTATACTGCCCAATTATATTCATTTCATTCTTATTAAGAGGCACTATATTTTCTATTTAGACAAGTTTTCATTAATTGAAACCTTATTAATAAAAAAAGAGACAAACGACCTAGTTATGGCCAATTTGTCTCATGTGCTTTATTCTTCTTCTTTTTTCTCACCTAATGCAAACATAATTTCCGCTTCACATACGATTTCTCCATCAACAGTTGCTGTTGCTTTTCCTTTTCCAAGTGCTCCTCTTGAACGGATAATTTCAACCTCAAGACGCAATTGGTCACCTGGCTTGACTTGTTTTTTGAAGCGACAATTGTCAATCCCTGTGAAGAATGCTAATCGTCCGCGGTTTTCTTCTTTTTTAAGCATTGCAACTGCACCGACCTGTGCTAATGCTTCAACAATTAGGACACCAGGCATAACAGGATAGTCTGGAAAATGACCATTAAAAAATTCTTCGTTTGCTGACACATTTTTAATTCCGATTGCACGTTTGCCTTCTTCTACCTCTAGCACGCGATCAACGAGTAAAAATGGATAACGGTGTGGGATGATTTCTTTAATTTGTTGAATATCTAACATATGTACGGACTCCTTATATCATTATTTCGTTTATCATGTTACTGCCGACTGGTTCACTTATTATGTATTTAAGAAAAGCGCTGGATCTATACAACTTCGACAAAAGGAAGGTATTCACCTTCCCTATATGCAAAGTATAATCGTCTGTTTATTCTTTTTCAACCAAATCTATGATATGCTGCCAAGTTGATTTATTAAGTGCATCCCCTGGATTACCACTGCCAATAATACCGTAGCCTACAACCAGCCCGATAAGAGTACTACCCACCATAAAAATAAGTACAAGAAGAACTCTCACCCATATAGGTATTAACCGAATACGGATACGTATTTTATCATTTTGTTCATTTGTTTTTTGTACCTTCTGGACTTTTTTGGCTTTCTTCACTTCTTCTCGGCTGGCCACTTTGCCCTTTTCTTTTGCAACCAATAGTCTAAACTCCTATCTTACACCATTTATTAATCCCAACATTTGGTCACCCATTGTGATGGATTTTGCATTCATCTGGTAGGACCTTTGAGAGATCAATAAATCGGTCATTTCCTTTGATAAATCAACATTCGACATTTCAATTGCACCTTGCTGCATGGATACTTCACCACGTGATGCACCATCTAAAAACTTAAGTACATCATTGATTTGATTAGTGCCTAAGTCCTTTAAGCCATATCGATTGTTTCCATTTTGTATAAGCATTTGGGGACGATTAATTTGTACGACACCTAACCCGAAAACTTGCGGAAGATCTTCATCATTTTTCGGTACTGCTGATATCGTTCCATCCTTTGAAATAACTAGTTCTTTAAATGTATCATCAAAAATGATCGGATTTTGATTTTCATCTACAACTTGTTTTCCTTCTGCTGTAGCAAGCATAAGTCGGTTTGTTCCGTCCGTTGTTGGTGATAAGTAAAGTGCCCCGTCTCTTGTATATCCGATTTCCCCATCAACATCAATTTGTAAAAACTGATTTGGGACAGTAAAAGCAATATCTAGTGCTCTCCCCGTTTGTTTTAAACTCCCTTGAGAAAACACAAGGCTACTTCCAAGCTTCGCACCTGTTCCTTGCCTAATACCTAATTCTCCAAAACGGCCTGTTTCTTCTAGCTCATTTGTTTGATTGTTAAATTGTTGACGCACGAGCTCTGAAAACGATGTTTCCGTTCGTTTATATCCTTGCGTATCAATATTAGCTAAATTGTGGCCAATTGTATCAAGTTGTTTCTGGAGCTGGCCCATCGTATTAGTCGCTGTAATCATTGAGCGTAACATATTCTGTTTCCCCCTATTATCCTATGCGGCCAATTTCGTTCACGGCCTTATCCATGCTTTTATCATATGCTTGTAAAACCTTTTGATTTGCTTCAAACGAACGATAAGCTGTCATCATATCTGTATAGGTTTGGGCTACATCAACAGTGGAGTTCTCCAAATAGTTTTGTTTTAGATTGTACTGAATTTCACCATTATTAATCGCAGTAGGTAATGCTTGGGTGTTAACGGTTCTATATAAGCCGTTTCCCTCTTTTACAAGATTACGTATATCTTCTTCAAAGCGAACATCGATTTGTGAAACGAACTGTCCGTCAGCAAAGATATCTCCATCAGCAGTAATTTGATAATTGCTTGATGGAATTAAAATCGGCTGACCAGTCGTTGACAAAACTTGATTCCCATCAGAAAGAAGTGTGCCATTTTCATCTAGTGTGAAATGCCCATTCCGCGTATAACGCTCTTCACCTGCTTGGTTTACTAGTGCGAAAAAGAGTGCACCTTTCACATTCGTTTCTGGATGATAAAGTACGTTACCTTCTATTAGGGCTACATCACTGATTAAACCCGTTTCTCGTAGCTCCCCTTGAAAGTTTTGACTATTTATCTCTTGTAAATAAGCACCTGTATTTAACGTTCCAATTGTAGTTGGAACAGATTTATTATCCATTCTTTTTAACAACATTTCTGGAAAAGCACGAACAGATGACTGGTCTGCTTTATATCCTGGTGTACTTGAATTTGCCATATTATTTGAAAGCATCTCAGTACGCCTCTGTTGTGTTAGCATTCCTGATGTTGCTGTATATAAACCTCTTAACATGTATATCCCCACCTCAGAAATGATTTTTCCGCACATTATGAATTCTTTCGACAGAATTCCCTATCATTCATTATATAGGAGAACCACTGTTTTCTCATTACATTTTTTCAGGAAATGTATGCTATATTTCAGTGTTACATATCTGTATTTTTGATTAGCGAAGAGCTAGAACTTAATTCCTTTGGTGGTGTTTAATCAAATGATGAACAATAAGGAAAACGAAAAAAAAGAGCCTGAAATCAGACTCTTTAAAGAACCGTTTATTAACCTAGCTTTTTGCGTGGAAGACGATCCATATTGTCAAGCATAATTCCTGTTCCAATTGCTACACAATCCATTGGGGCTTCAGCAACTAGCACTGGTACCTTTAGCTCTTCTGCTAAAAGCTGGTCTAAGCCATTTAAAAGGGCTCCACCACCAGTTAAGATAACGCCACGATCAATGATGTCTGCAGAAAGCTCTGGAGGAGTACGTTCTAACACACTTTTAGCGGCTTGTACAATAGCAGCAACTGGTTCACGAAGTGCATCTTCTACTTCTTTAGAATTAACTGTAATTGTGCGAGGTAGACCTGTTACCATATCACGACCGCGTATGATAATTTCTTCATAACGTCCGCCTGGGAATACCGTTGCAACATTTATTTTGATGTCTTCAGATGTACGTTCACCGATTAGGAGCTTGTACTCACGTTTAATGTAATTTAAAATTTCAAGGTCAAACTTGTCCCCTGCCATTTTAATTGAAGAGGCGGTGACAATATCGCCCATTGATAAAACAGCGACATCTGTAGTTCCACCGCCAATATCAACTACCATATTTCCATAAGGTTGGAAGATGTCCATACCAGCACCAATTGCTGCTACTTTCGGTTCTTCCTCAAGGTAAACATTTTTCCCACCGCTTTTTTCAGCAGCTTCTCTAATTGCCTTTTGCTCAACTGATGTAATATTTGTTGGACAACAAATAAGCATGCGCGGCTTTGAAAATAATCCTTTTACATTTAACTTATTAATGAAGTGCTTTAACATCGCTTCTGTTACTTCGAAATCTGCAATTACACCATCTTTTAAAGGACGAATTGCAACAATATTCCCAGGAGTACGTCCGACCATACGTCTAGCTTCTTCGCCGACAGCAAGAACCCTTCCTGTATTCTTGTCTAACGCTACAACGGATGGCTCATTTAGCACAATGCCTTTTCCTTTAACATGTATCAGTACATTAGCCGTACCAAGATCTATACCAATATCCCTCGCAAACATTCTATCTATATCCTCCTTGCAAATCTTCATTCCCAGAATAACTAACCTAATTAAATATTGTATCATAAAATCAAAAAAATAGTATGATTTTGTAAAATTATTTCACGGGTGTATGTTGGAATTTATCGATTCACAAAGATTTATATAGAAGATTTTTTATTTTACAGGTTGTTCCTCTAAAATCTCGTCCTTCTTATATTTAAGCTTTGTTGCTTCTCCCCCACGCAGATGCCTTATTGATTTATGGTAATCAAGTATCTCCTTTACTTCATTCGCAAGATCAGGATTAATTTCAGGTAGCCTTTCCGTTAAATCTTTATGGACGGTACTTTTGGAAACTCCAAATTCCTTCGCAATCACGCGAACTGTTTTCTTTGTCTCCACGATATACTTCCCAATCTTGATTGTGCGTTCTTTGATGTAATCGTGCACACCACTCGACCTCCCTAGTATGGATGTGAGAAGTGTGAAATGAGACTCGCATACATGGACATTTTGGGTGACTTTCTCTTAGATGATCGTATGATGCCTCTTTTACAGCAATTATTATATACACTCACGATCCCTCACCTCATACACTCTCTTTGATAGGTTTGTAACATTTTATTAGCTTGGGTAAGGATATATGCAAGAAATGTCAAGAGGGACAAGGGATTCTTTAAATTTTTTTTAAATTTATGTGATTTTCGGGTGTATTTTACTGTTTTTTGATGAAAACTTTTTATTTTTAAAGTTTTCAAGGAACAATTTTTATTATCTAAAAGTTTATTAAACATTTCGGCTAGGGAATAGAAGAGGTATAATATTTCCCGAGAAATTTGTCGACTAATGAGAGACATTTTGTGGGACAAATTTATTATCTTCGCCTGAAGAATATTTCCTGTAATTTCTTAAAATATGGTTATGTTTGTGCATTTGGTACTATATGCAAGTGTGGTGTTTGATATCATTTCTTTTCGTCTTAGAAAATTATATGCTGAATACAGAGGAAATATCGTTATTTATGGAACTCATTTTTCTAAAGCAAGATGATTTAGAGAAATTTCACTTTGCAAATAACATGGAGATGGGGATGGGGATTTAATTATTCTGCCTTTCTTTTTTAGGTGGATTGAATGATTGCGGATTGAACCAGTTTCGATACTACTAGGCATTAAAAAAGGATAACGATGTAATTACATCATTACCCTTCTTGTTTTTTTGATTAGTCCATCCAAACCTCTCCATCTTTATAGGTCATTTGCTCAGGATATCGTAGGTTTAGGACCTCCTCTTGTGCTTCTATTGACGGCTCCTTCGTTGCTAATGATACAACCACGTTTGTTAGGATGGCCGCTACTGCACCGAATACTCCGGCCCCTGTGTCTATGATTCCAGCAATCGTAAAGCCACCGTATTTCGCCGCAAATATGTAAGCAAGTGTTACGGCTAATCCAACAAGCATTCCAGAGATAACGCCTGGAGTGTTTGAACGCTTCCACCAGACACCAATTAAAAGTGCAGGGAAGAATGTACCTGATGCAAGTGCGAAAGCCCATGCGACAATTTGAGTGATCGCTCCAGGAGGATTTAACGCGATAAGACCTGCAAACAAAGTAGCAATGACGATTGACCAGCGAGCAACAGCTAGACGTTTCTTTTCTGATGCATCTGGCTTCAATACACGGTAATAAATATCATGCGCAAATGAAGAGGAAATCGCAATCATTAATCCACCTGCTGTTGAAAGTGCTGCCGCCATGGCCCCTGCTGCAACTAAGCCAATAACGAACATCCCAAGGTTAGCAATCTCAGGAGTTGCCATAACAACAATATCATTGGAGATAATTAATTCACTCCACTGTAAAATTCCATCGCCGTTACCATCAGCGACTTGAAGCTTACCTGTATTGACCCAGGATTCAGTCCATGCAGGTAATTCAGATAGCTTTTTCCCAGCTACATTCGTCATTAATATAAACCGAGAAAATGCTGCATAAGCAGGTGCTGATAAATATAAAAGTCCGATAAATAAAAGTGCCCACGCGCCAGACCATCTTGCTGCTTTCATCGTTGAAACGGTATAAAATCGTACAATGACATGAGGGAGCCCTGCCGTTCCAGCCATTAAAGTAAACATTAACGCTAAAAACTGCCATTTCGTACCATTAGTAAAAGGGGCGAAATACTCTGAGATTCCTAGCTGTCTATCTAGTTCACCCATTTCTTCAACAATTTTACCGTAGGATAGCCATGGGGCTGGGTTATTTGTAATCTGAAGTGACATAAAAATAACCGGAATTAAATAAGCAAGGATTAAGATCAAGTATTGAGCAACCTGTGTCCAGGTAATACCCTTCATTCCACCGAACGCTGCGTAGAAGGCGATTAGGACTACCCCAATCATTGTTCCAACCTTTGCATCGATTTCAAATAGACGCCCTATAACAACTCCTGACCCAGATAATTGCCCAATTGAATATGTAAAGCTGATAATAATCGTACATATCGCCGCAATGACACGTGCGGCATGACTATTATAACGATCACCAATAAATTCTGGTACTGTGTAGCGTCCATACTTCCTAAGCTGTGGTGCTAATAAGAAGGTTAATAGCAAATAACCTCCAGTCCATCCCATGATATAAGCAAGTCCATCAAAACCAAGCAACATGATCGTTCCGGCCATACCTATAAAGGAAGCTGCACTCATCCAGTCAGCACCGATGGCCATCCCATTAAAAATTGGTGGAACACCACGTCCCGCTACATAAAAGTCTGATGTTTCTTTTGCAGTATTATAAATCGCGATTCCAATATATAAGGCAAATGTTAACAAAATAATCGTTAAAGAAACTAAAAATTGTGCGTCCAATGAAGATCCCCCTTTGTTCATTTCATATGATCAGAAAGATGTATGTCAATCCACTGGTGCTCTATATAACCCCCTTTAATTTTTAATGTTCTAATGTTTTACCTGCGCTTAACTGCTCATTTTTACTCTCATCAATTCCGTATTTTTTATCAATAGAATCACTAACTTTGGCATTAACAAACAATAATAGAATAAATACAACAACAGCGCCTTGTGCTCCCATAAAATAATGAAACGGAAATCCATTGATACTAAATGTACTAAAAAACTCCGCAAATAAAACAACACCAAAAGATGAAAGGAATCCAATAATTAAATAGATCACAATATTTCGTGTCCGCTCTTTAAAGTAAGCATCTGCGACCTTCTTATCAATTTTCTTCATTTAGCCACCCCCGAATAAATTCTTAAAAATACACCTAGGACAAACTAAAGATAAATTTAACTGTTTCAAAGAATGGCGCTGGAACAAGCGCTATTTGTACAATGAAGTAGAGTAGTAGTGATAGGACAGGTATTAGTAAAAATTGAGGTTTTCGTTTCCGTAAGCTCATTACCAAACTAAATCCCGTTATGGCAAGCATGATTAATAAAATAGTCAATTGTACTATCTCCTTTCATTGTAAGCGTTATCATTTTTTAGATAAATAAACACCCCCTGCTCCTATTGCCTGGTACTAAATGTTTTTAATAGTTTTATTATGATGCCAACATACTACTCGGTCAACACAGTATGGATAAAAAAGGATAATAGTCATGTACTTTTTTCTCGACATGATTCGGGAATGAGGGTGGTTTAAAGAGGGAGTCCGACGAATAAAACTTAGTGATATGGATTGATATCTGATACTTTTAATTAAGGGGGATTCTAGATGAAAAAATATACGCGCTTATTTTTACTAACTTGCCTACTTGCCTATCTTTTTCTACTTTCTTATTTATTGTTTTTTTCTCAATACAGACATTCTGTTGAAGGTTTCCTTACTTATAATCTTGTTCCTTTTAAAACAATAGTAGGCTATTTTTCTACTTTGGATGGACTTTCTATCACAGATCAATTTATAGGCAATGTCCTCGCGTTCGTTCCATTTGGTTTTCTTTTACCACTCATAGTTTCTAGGCTAGGATCTTTTACATTCATGTTAGGAAGCACTTTTGTATTTTCATTGCTGGTAGAAATTACTCAGCTTCAATTACAAGTTGGGGTATTTGATGTAGATGACTTATTCTTAAATACTTTGGGCGGGGTAATAGGATTTCTTCTATCAAGACTTTGCAACAAAAAAAATCGAGGCTGATCTCATAAGATTTGAGTTCAACCTCGTATAGGATTTATCCTTACGAATTTAATTTGCTATTTGAAGCCTCAGGCTCGTTAGATTCTTCGCTGCCTTCAGTTTCTCCCTTTTCAGCATCTTTATCTTTTTCTGGAGATTCTTCTGCAGACTTGTCATCTGCTTCAGCGTCTTCTTTTGGAGCTTCAGCATCTTCTTTTGGAGCTTCAGCGTCTTCTTTTGGAGCTTTTTCGCTCATTTCAGTTTCTTGAGTAGCTTCTTCTTGAGCAGCCTCTTCAATGGATGTTACCGGCTTATCCATATATGTTAGAGGGTTAATAGCTGTACCATTTTGACGAATTTCAAAGTGTACGTGATTGCCATTCTCTTCATTGTATAGGTTTTTACCAGCTTTACCAATTAGCTCGTTTTGCTCAACTTTATCGCCAGCTTGTACACTTGCTTCAGCTAATGATTGATAAACTGTTACAACATCATTTTCATGCTCAATTTCTACGATATAGCCTAAAATCGGATCTTTTTCTGCTTTCGTTACTGTACCACTTAATGATGCAACAACGTCAAATTCTTTTTGATCCTCTCTAGCAATATCAATACCTTTGTTCATTCTATACGAATTGTTATAGAATACAAGTGCTGCTTCTTGCTCTTCAGTTGATGCGTTAGGATCATAAAACTTTTTAACAACATTCACTGCATCTGGATCTATAGCAGGCATTGCAATGTTCTCTTTATGTGCATTTACTTCAACTGCTTCAGGATCATTCATTGCATTTTCTCCTTGTTCAGGAGTTCCTAAATCCTCTGCTACATTGTTGCTAATGCTTTGATACCATAATACCGCTGTAAGGATAACTGCTGCACTCATTAGGTAAATTGCCGGAAATACCCAACGTTTTCTAAAAAATTGTTGAAATTTTGTGTTTTGAGAAGTACGTTTCTTTTCTTCCTCTCTCATTCTATCATCACCTCAAAAATCATTCTGATCAGATTCACTAAATTATATACATATCTTAAAAAAAATTTTTTTAAATTTAGTATGTGCGTTGTTTATAATAATATGTATTGCTTATAAAATTTTTTTGAAAATAACTTGAATAAAGGAGTTCAATGCATGAAGAAGCTTATCGTTACAATCCTTCCGCTTTTATATATGGCCCTTATTTGGACACTATCGAGTCATCCTGCAGATGCCTTTGTTAATACGCCATATTCTTTTGATGCATTATTGAAGGAATCTTTACATTTAATTGAATTTGCCATTCTCTACTGGCTTATTGCATTCACTTTTATGGCACATAACAAATGGAGTAAGAGCACGAGCTTATTTGCAGCTATTGTTGCGATCCTATACGGTCTAACAGATGAAATTCATCAATCCTTTGTTCCGTTTCGTTCAGCAACGGTCATTGATTTTGTAAAGGATACTATTGGTGTAGTTGTTTCTTATATGATTGCGAAGCGGAGATTTTTCAAAAAAAGAACATGAACTAATTGCGTCATCATCAAAATGAAGGAAAGGTTTAGTTGAACTACAAGCCCAACTCCAATATGGCGGCGCGAACGAAGCGAGCACAATATTATTTTATCGCACCTAATTACGTCTATTTTTGTCATAGGATGGTTATAGGAATAAGTTGACGTAGTTCCTTCCCCATTTCCACAAAAAAAAATAAAAGGAGCATCTGTGCCCCTTATTTTTTAGCTGTATATTTACTTAGAAATGGTTCTGCAGCAGAAACTTCTGCTCCTAAATAGTAGTGTGACACAATATCTGTATACGATTTACCTGCTTCAGCCATAAAGTTTGCACCATATTGACTCATTCCAACTCCATGTCCAAAGCCCTTTGTTTCAATCACAACTGAATCACCCTTCATCTCCCAAGTGAAATCCGTTGATTTTAATTCTAGCTTTTCTCGTACTTCTCTACCTGTAAACTCTTGACCATCAACCTTAACTGTTGCTACACGCTTTCCAGGTGTGAGCTCAGTTATTTTTCCTACTGAACCACTGTTTTCTAAGTTAACCCCAAGTTTTCTTTCAAATTCTTGAATGGAAATCACTTTTTGATCGTAAAATTTAGGTGATTTTTCATCCCATGAGCTTTCTACACTTTTTAAATATGGAAAGGAATTTTCCCAATATGCTTCAGAATTTTCCGTATAACCGTTGCTTGTCGAAAAGAACGAGGCTTCAATTGGCTGGTTTTCATATGTAAGGATTTTCCCCTGTGTTGCTGCAACTGCTTCTGTAATTTTATTTAATTTCTTTGTATAATCTTTGCCCCATATTTTCTTTAAGTCTTCATCGCTTTTATAAACTTGATGCATGGTTGTATCTGTTACAACAGATCCTTCTGGTGCGCTTAACGTCTGATCGCTCATTAACTGTTTTGTGATATACGTTCTGGCGGCTAATGCTTGTGCTTTCAAAGCTTCAGTTTCAAACTCTGCGGGCATTTCTGATGCGACTACACCGATTACATACTCTTCTAATGGGATATTTTCTATTTCCTTCGTCTGGCTTCTATAGACGGGAACAGCGACTGGTGATTCAGCTAAAACTGATACATCTTTTTTAGCAACAGAAAGCTCTTCACCTAATTTCCCTTTGGATTGGTCCATAAAAGGAGCTACTAGTAGAGTTGGAATAAGTAGAATAATGATGAATAATCCTCCAAGTGCAAAGAGAACTGGTTTAATTGGTTTCATGTTCAAGGCCTCCGATTAGATTTAGGGTGAGTGTTTATCTATAGTTCATCTTATGGACATGGACAAGCAATTATGACAGTAAAAAACTTGGATAATACAATATTTTTAGCAGGATGGACTAGATTATGGAGGATTGTATTTAGGGTGGGGTTTGTTTAGTAGAATTTGTGTTGAAGAAAAGAATTTCTTTTTGAAATAGAGGGTTTATATGAGTAATTTGTTCTTGCAATGGCGGAATTCTATTTTTGGATGTTAAGTCAATTCAGCTCTTTGTTACGTCTATTATTCTTTAATTGTCGAATGATCCTTCACTGAGGAATTGCATCACTCTTACGGGGATATTTAATAAAAATATTTCAGTCAAAGAAAGTATGTCGGGAACTCCTCGCTACTTATTAAATTCAAACTTGGTTAATACATTAATCCATATAAAGAAAAAAACTTTTCACTAAACAATGTATAAATTACAAGTAATATAGGTATTCTAATAAAGTCATGAAAAGTATTTTCTATACATATTTTTAGCTTATAGATGTTAGCATAAATAAAAGAAGCAGTTGCCTGTTTAAGACTTCTGCTTCTTTTATGAAGGCATATTAATCTGATACTGCAGCTTGCTGATCAGATGTAGTTGTTATTATTTCTTCTTTTACGCGTTCAATGTCTGCACCGATTCCTGCAAGTTTCGTGTGGAAGTCGACATAACCTCTGTCGAGATGTTTTAACTCTGTAACACGTGTATGGCCTTCTGCACATAATCCAGCAAGGATTAGTGCTGCACCTGCACGTAAATCAGTTGCTGCGACTTCTGCACCTTGCATTCCAACAGGACCATTGATGATAACAGAACGTCCTTCAATTTTAATATCTCCATTCATGCGACGGAATTCTTCAACATGCATGAAGCGATTTTCAAAAACTGTCTCAGTGATCATACTAGTGCCATTAGCACGCAAAAGCAATGCCATCATTTGAGATTGCATATCTGTTGGGAACCCAGGATGTGGCATTGTTTTTATATCGACTGATTTTAATTTCTCCGGTCCAATTACACGCAGACCATCTTTTTCTTCTATAATTGTAACTCCCATCTCTTCCATCTTAGCTACAAGAGATGTTAGATGTTCAGGAACGGCTCCTTGAACGAGAACGTTTCCTCCAGTAATAGCTGCAGCAACCATAAATGTACCTGCTTCTATACGATCTGGAATGATTGTATGTTGTGCGCCTCTTAAGGTAGCAACACCTTCTATACGAATTGTTCCTGTACCTGCACCGCGTATTTTACCACCCATTGCATTGATGTAGTTTGCTAAATCAACAATTTCAGGCTCTTTTGCACAGTTTTCAATGACTGTTGTTCCTTCTGCTAGTGAAGCGGCCATAATAATGTTTTCTGTTGCACCAACACTTGGGAAGTCAAGATAAATCTTTGCACCTTTAAGTCTTCCATTTACCTCTGCTTCAATAAAACCGTTTCCTACTTTTATTGTAGCACCCATTGCTTCAAAACCTTTTAAGTGTTGATCAATTGGACGTGATCCAATTGCACAACCACCTGGTAATGCGACACGTGCACTACCATTACGAGCTAAAAGTGCTCCCATTACTAATACAGAGGCGCGCATTTTTCTTACATATTCAAATGGTGCTTCTGTTGTTAGCTCTTTTGATGCATCTACAATCACTTGATTATTTTCAAAATGGACATCTGCTCCTATATATCGCAGAACTTCATTAATTGTATACACATCGGAGAGCGTAGGTACATCACAGATCATACTTTTTTCTTCACTTGCTAACAAAGATGCAGCGATAACAGGTAAAACGGCATTTTTTGCTCCTTCAACTTTCACAGTACCGTTTAACTTACGACCGCCGCGGACGATGATTTTTTCCAAAGTATTCCCCTCCGCGTCCCAATTTCTCTATATTAATATTCAGACGTAATGATTGGTGTTCCTATAACAACCGTAGTAATATCGCCCATTCCGTCGTTTCTCAATGCAATTTGAATGTTCATTTCACCGTTGTTTGTTGGAATAAAATCTTCCCATACCGAGGTTTTAGCTGATACAGAAAGAAAATTATGTTCCCGAAGTTGTTCAACCGGATTCGCTTCAAATTCATTTAATAACTCATTTGACTTTTGATACAAACCAACTTTCATCTTATCATCAAGTGTTCCGTTTATACAAGCAAAAGTTGTAACATTTTCGTTAAAAATATCGAAAGCTTGTTTATTAAAATAATCATTTATTTTATTCCAATTTGATTGCACACCTTCACCCTTAACCTCATAAAGGATATACGATTGCGAGTAATTATTTGTGAGGGCAGTTAAAATCTGGAGCTTCTCTATTACGTTTTTTTCTCTATTTACAAAAACACCGATCGCTTTAAACACGTCATTGTCTTCTTCATATGTCCAGGTATATTGACGATGCTGGTCTGTTAAAAGTTTCACTTCACTGATTGTCTTTTTATCGACATTCTTTTTTGAATATAAAGACCACTCATCAATTTGTACGTCCTGTTTCTGCATGCCTTCAGCAATACGTGAAATCTTAGACTCGTTTCCTTCTGCTCCTATATGATTAGACACCAACGTGAACACAATAAACATGGTAAAAGCTACTATTGCTATTTCTTTTTTTCTCATATACGGTCACTTCCTCTCCTTAATAACATTGTTACCGGATTAGAAGTGTACATACGTGGAAAAAGTCGTCAATATTAGACATTCCTTTTGTTTATGTAGATGTTTCCTCATTCAATATACCTATAAATACAAGTATAGTTCTAAACATATAAGCATTTTAATTATGGAAGTTCATCTGTTTCTAAACATAAATCGCATTAAAATAACATAGGGAGTTGCTTTGACCAAAGCAAATAATCCAGGAAGAAATTACTTACCATCGATCCTATGGCAATTGTCAAAAGTATAATAAGTGTTCTTGCTTGTATTATTTTGCCCGTTTTTATCCATTTTTCGATGTTTAATGCTTGTAAAGCCCACCAAGTTACAATGATAAAGGCAAGATTTACAATCATGCTTATTAGAGCCATATGGCCATATTCGGGCATTGATTTCATCCCTCCATACCTTTTTCCTAAAGACACAAAGCAATTTAAATCATACAATATTTACTCAAAAAAACAAGCTCATTTTTACCTATATACAAATAAAAAACATTAACCAGTTAAACCAAGTTTTACCTCCTCGGTATATACCCTTGAACAGTATATATAAAAAAAGGGGTAACATGATTGATTTTTTGTTTTAACAAAAATTTAACGTATTTTGGTTATATTTTACAGTTTGTTCACTATCTATTCAATTTTACAATGATCTCTTACCCATTAAATCCCTCATTTATGAAAAGATTGTTACAAAATAAACAGCCTTTTAAGCATATATTTTTGTACGATAGTATTTCAAGAAAATGGCCAAAAAGTAAAGTGGATCATGCAAGAATATCCATTTCTTGATCAAAAATACACATGGGGATTCGATATGGACGTTATCAACTACTCTTTTAAAATTTATTTCATCAGTATTATTTATCTTATAGGGATGCAACCGACTAGGCGAACTATAATCGGTTTCTAAGGATGATGAAGCAATGCAAGTAAGATGAGGGGTTAGATGCTTTTTATATTCAAATCTCACGCCTCTTATGTGTACCTTAGAAAGAAGCTATCAAGAGAAAAAAAGGATGGTATTAGATCAAAAATACTAATATCATCCTTTTTATTTTTATTTCGTTACATTTAAACGGTTGATTGCACGTTGAAGTGCTAATTCAGCACGTTTAAAATCGATTTCATCTGTTTTATGATTTAGACGCTCTTCAGCACGTTTCTTAGCTGCTTCTGCACGAGCAACATCAATAGATTCCGCTTTTTCAGCCGCTTGAGCTAAAATCGTCACCTTGTCAGGTCGTACTTCGATAAAGCCGCCAGTAACAGCAACAAATTCAGTGCTGCTCCCTTGCTTTAGGCGAACTGCTCCAATTTTCAATGGGGCAACCATAGGAATATGACCTGGTAAAATACCAAGCTCACCACTTTGAGCTGTTACACTCACCATTTCTACGTCTGCATCGTAAACTGGGCCATCGGGAGTAACGACATTGACTAATACTGTCTTCATACTCATACCCTCCTAGGTCCCAAAATTAGGCTTCAACACCCATTTTTTTAGCACTTTCGATTACTTCTTCAATACGTCCAACTAAACGGAACGCATCCTCTGGAAGGTGATCATACTTACCTTCTAGAATCTCTTTAAATCCACTAACTGTTTCTTTAACAGGAACATAAGAACCAGCTTGACCAGTAAATTGTTCTGCAACGTGGAAGTTTTGAGATAAGAAGAATTGAACGCGACGAGCACGAGCAACTGTTAGCTTATCTTCTTCAGAAAGCTCATCCATACCTAAGATAGCGATGATATCTTGAAGTTCTTTATAACGTTGTAATGTTTGCTGTACTTGCCTTGCAACAGCGTAATGCTCTTCTCCAACGATTTCAGGTGATAATGCACGTGAAGTCGAAGCAAGAGGATCCACCGCTGGGTAAATACCCATTTCAGATAATTTACGCTCTAGGTTAGTTGTTGCATCTAAGTGAGCAAATGTCGTTGCTGGAGCCGGATCCGTATAGTCATCGGCTGGAACGTAAATTGCTTGAATAGACGTAACTGAACCTACGTTAGTAGATGTGATACGCTCTTGTAATTGACCCATCTCTGTTGCTAATGTTGGTTGGTAACCAACGGCAGATGGCATACGTCCAAGTAGGGCAGAAACCTCTGAACCTGCTTGTGTGAAACGGAAGATGTTATCCATGAAGAAAAGAACGTCTTGTCCTTGATCATCACGGAAATATTCAGCCATTGTAAGACCTGTTAATGCAACACGCATACGCGCACCAGGTGGCTCATTCATTTGTCCGAATACCATTGCTGTTTTCTTAATAACTCCAGAGTCAGTCATCTCGTGGTAAAGGTCATTCCCTTCACGAGTACGCTCACCAACACCTGCAAATACAGAAATACCACCGTGCTCCTGTGCGATGTTGTTAATTAACTCCTGGATTAATACAGTTTTACCTACACCGGCACCACCGAAAAGACCGATTTTACCACCTTTGATATATGGTGCAAGTAAGTCAACTACTTTAATTCCTGTTTCTAAAATTTCAACTTCAGTTGAAAGCTGATCAAATTTAGGAGCTTGTCTATGAATAGGATCACGACGAGCTTCCGCAGGAATTGGCTCATCTAAATCAATGTTATTTCCTAATACGTTAAATACACGACCTAAAGTGATGTCACCAACAGGTACTGAGATTGCTGCTCCTGTATCAGTAACTTCTGTTCCACGAACAAGTCCATCTGTAGAAGACATTGCTACAGTACGTACTGTATCGTCACCTAAATGTAGGGCAACCTCTAAAGTAAGATCGATCGCGACTTCATTTTCTTTCGGTTCGGTTTTAATTGTAAGGGCATTATAAATGTCTGGTAGCTGACCGCTTTCGAACTTTACGTCAACAACCGGACCCAAAATTTGAGTAATGCGTCCTTTATTCATCGTTTTCCCTCCTATCTTATAAGAAAAGCACAAGTGTCTTGGTTAGCGACGTAGAAAACAGAGTACTCCGTATGAGATAAAGGAAACACGAAGAGCGTTAGCGATTCGATGTTGACTTATCGTAAGAAGGAGTGTGAAGTTCACTAGGCGCTGGAGCTAGACACTGATACTAAGTTCAAATACATTAATGAATAGATATCCTATTCTAACGCTGCTGCTCCGCCAACGATTTCTGTAATTTCTTGTGTAATCGCAGCTTGACGTGCACGGTTGTATGTCAATGTAAGTCCATTAATAAGTTCTTTTGCATTGTCAGTAGCATTTTTCATTGCTGTCATACGAGCCGCATGCTCAGAAGCTTTACTATCAAGTAATGCTCCATAGATGAGACTTTCAGCATATTGTGGTAACAACACTTCTAAAATTTCTTCTTGGTTTGGTTCAAACTCATATGATGTTAATTTATTGCTTGAAGAAATATCAGTTAGCGGAAGAAGCTTCTTCTCTGTTACATCTTGTTGAATGGGACTAACAAAGTGGTTGTAATACATGTATAACTCATCAAACGATTCGTCCACATACATGTTTACTGCGTTACTTGCAATATCCTTAATGCTTGCGAAAGATGTCTCATCACCAATACCAGTGATTTCTGAAATGACGTTCATGCCACGCTTTTTAAAGAAATCACGACCCATTTTACCGATTGCGATAATAACAAATTCATCATTTGATTTATGTCGCTTTTGAATTGCTTGGTAAGCAGCACGTAAAACGCTGCTGTTAAAAGCTCCTGCTAAGCCACGATCTGATGTAATGACTAAGTAACCAGTACGTTTAACAGGTCTGCTTTCTAGCATTGGATGACTTACATCAGAACTACCATTTGCAATGCTTGCAACAACCTCTTGAATTTTATTCATATAAGGTCCAAATGCTTTTGCATTATTTTCTGCACGGTTTAGCTTTGCAGCAGAAACCATTTCCATAGCTTTTGTAATCTGACTTGTCTTTTTTGTTGAAGTAATTCTGGATTTTATGTCGCGTAATGATGCCAAAGGTTCTCACCACCTTTATTAGAAAATCATCGGAATTGTATGAAATAGAATGCTGTGTGAAAGCTAAATAGCCTTCACACACGCACATGTTTGTTATTATTCAGAGACAGCAAATGTCTTTTTGAAGCCTTGAATTGCTGCTTGTAGATCTTCGTCTTTTGGAAGTCCGCCAGTCGTACGAATTTCTTCAAGAAGTGCTTTATTATTTTGATCTAAATATGCATTGAATTCATCTTCAAAGCGAGTAATATCTACAACTGGGATATCATCTAAGAATCCACGAGTTAATGCATAAAGAATCGTTACTTGTTTTTCAACTGATAATGGTTTGTTTAATCCTTGTTTAAGTACTTCAACAGTACGAGCACCACGATTTAATTTCGCTTGTGTTGCTTTATCAAGGTCAGAACCGAATTGAGCAAATGCTTCAAGTTCACGATAAGAAGCTAAATCTAGACGTAATGTACCAGCTACCTTCTTCATCGCTTTAATTTGTGCCGAACCACCAACTCGAGATACAGATAAACCTGCGTTAATCGCTGGACGTACGCCAGAGAAAAAGAGGTCAGACTGAAGGAAGATTTGCCCGTCAGTGATTGAGATAACGTTTGTTGGGATATAAGCCGAAACGTCACCTGCTTGTGTCTCAATGAAAGGTAATGCCGTTAAGGAACCTGCGCCTTTTGCATCACTTAATTTTGCTGCACGCTCGAGCAAACGAGAATGCAAGTAGAAAACGTCACCAGGATATGCTTCACGACCTGGAGGACGACGAAGTAATAATGAAAGCTCACGGTATGCCGAAGCTTGTTTAGTAAGATCATCATATACAACAAGAACATGCTTGCCGTTATACATGAACTCTTCACCCATTGTTACCCCAGCATAAGGAGCTAAGAATAACATTGGAGCTGGCTGTGATGCAGAAGCAGTTACAACGATTGTGTAATCTAATGCACCATGTTTACGTAGTGTTTCAACAACACCACGCACCGTTGATTCTTTTTGGCCAATTGCAACATAGATACATACCATATCTTGATCTTTTTGATTCAAAATTGTATCGATTGCTACAGCTGTTTTACCAGTTTGACGGTCACCGATGATTAATTCACGTTGTCCACGACCAATTGGTACAAGAGCGTCGATCGCTTTAATACCAGTTTGAAGTGGTTCATGAACAGATTTACGGTCCATAACACCAGGTGCTGGACCTTCAATTGGTCTTGTTTTCGTTGTTTCAATTGGGCCAAGTCCATCGACTGGTTGTCCTAATGAGTTTACAACACGACCGATTAATGCTTCACCTACAGGAACCTCCATGATACGTCCTGTACGACGAACTTCGTCACCTTCACGAATTTCTGTGTAAGGTCCTAAAATAATAATACCAACGTTATTTTCCTCTAGGTTTAAAGCCATACCCATAACGCCGTTTGCGAATTCTACAAGCTCTCCAGCCATGACATTGTCGAGGCCATGAGCACGAGCGATACCGTCCCCAACTTGGATTACAGTACCAACATCGCTAACTTTTATTTCAGACTGATAGTTTTCGATTTGCTTTTTAATCAGCGCACTAATTTCTTCAGCTTTGATGCTCATGAGTTTCACCCCTATCTACAATCTATTTGCGACTAATTGTCGCTCTATACGTTCAAGCTTACCGCTAACACTACCATCATAAATGCGATTACCAATACGTAACTTTACGCCACCTATTAGAGTCTTATCAACAACATTTTGTAAACGAAGTGACGTCTTGCCGATCTTCTTAGCAAATGAAGTTGAAATTGAAGTTAATTCATTTTCAGTTAGTGGACGAACAGAGTATACAATTGCATCCTCAGTACCACGTATCTCATTTGCCTTTTGTACGAAATAACTGACAATATCTATTACAATGTCAACACGATGACGGTCAACTAGCAGTAAAAGTGTATTTACTACCTGTTGTGATACGCTAGCAAATGACCCTTTTATAATTGACTTTTTCGTCTCATTTGTAATTTTAGGATGGTTTAGTACATCTATTAGTTCTTTATTTTTTGTAAATACTTCTTTCACATCTAGCAATTCAAGTTCGATTTGACCAATTGTGTTTTGTTCTTTCGCAAGTTCAAAAAGAGCTACTGCATAACGTTTTGCAACGATTCCTTTGCTCATCGACCTTCGCCTACCTCATTGATGTAGTCATTGATCAATTTCTCTTGCTCTTGTTCATTCAATTCTTTTTCAATTACTTTAGAAGCAATTAATACTGATAAAGATGCAACCTGTTCGCGTAATGCTGCAACGGCTTGCTCTTTTTCTTGCTCGATTTCTTTAATTGCCGCGTCTTTTAGTCGACCAGCTTCAGAACGAGCTGCTTGGATAATATCTTCTTTTTGTTGCTCACCAAGCTTTTTCGCATTTTCCACTAACCCTTGAGCTTCAAGGCGTGTTTGCTTTAATAGCTCACGTTGCTCTTCAACTAGTTTTTGTGCTTCTTTATTTCTTTCTTCAGAACTATTAATTTCATTTGCAATATGCTCTTCACGTTGCTTCATCATGTTCATTACTGGTCCAAATGCATATTTTCCTAACAATGCAAGAAGGATTAAGAACATAACAAGCTGAAATACGATATCACCTGTGTTAAGGCCGCCTGCAGCCGCACCTAATGCAAGATCAAAAGTTAACATAGCTCGGTTTCACTCCCTTCAAGAGTTCCATGATGGGTTATGATAAATCAAATTTGCATGATTAAATTCAAAATTGGGACATAAGAGAATGGCGAAGGTTCGCTTTGAATGATCTTCGCCATATTAATTCATTTCACTTATCGAATTATTGACCCATAACGATGAATGCGATAACTACTGCGATGATCGGAATCGCCTCAACTAATGCTACCCCGATAAACATTGTTGTTTGTAATACTCCACGAGCTTCAGGTTGACGTGCAATCCCCTCTACTGTACGAGATACGATAAGACCGTTACCAATACCAGCACCTAGTGCCGCTAAACCAATTGCAATTGCAGCTGCTAATAAACCCATTGTTAAATTTCCTCCTTTAAATGTATGAAAAATAGTATTACTTTTACTTTCGTTCAAATATATTGAACATATATTGATTAATGGTCATGACTCACTTTATGTGCCATATACACCATCGTTAACATAGTAAAGATAAATGCCTGAATTGCTCCGACAAAGATACTAAATCCTTGCCATACTAACATTGGAAGTGCCGCGATTGCAGTACCAATAAATCCACTTCCAAAACCATCTGCATACCCGCTTGTTGCTAGACTAACAAGCAAGCCTAATAAAATTTCACCTGCGAAAATGTTCCCGTAAAGACGCAGACCTAACGTTAACGTGTTCGCAAATTCTTCAATAATCTTAAGTGGGAACATGAAAGGTAACGGTTTGAAGAAGTCCTTACCGTACTCAGATACACCCTTCATTTTAATGCCATAGTAGTGTGTTAATAATACTACAAGGATTGCTAGAGTTAATGTAATGGCAGGATCTGCAGTTGGTGATTTCCACCATAAATCATGACCGACAACAATGGCAAATGGTAGCCCTAACATATTTGCTACGAATACATACATTAATAATGTCATACCTAACGTTAAAAAACGTCCACCTGTTTGCCAATCCATCGTACTGCCGATGATATTTTTCACAAAATCGACAACCCATTCAATAAAGTTCTGCATTCCAGTTGGCTTCAACGCTAATTTGCGTGTAGCCGTAATTGCGATTAAGAATACGATTAAACTAGCGATCGTTATCATTAATACATTTGATAAGTTAAAAGTAAGACCTAAAAAATCTCTCACAGGAGCTCCGTGACCCAATAGATTCACCTCTCTTCCCAGCTAAGTGCGTGAATGTTGAACTACATAATCTATCATAATAACGATATACATCGTCATTAATCCAATAATGATACTAACAAGATCGAAATAGTCAGGATACTTAACAGCAAAAAAGACTGCAACACCAGCTGCTGCCATTCTTGATGTTGTTCCTAACGACCCCGCTTTCCTACCTTCCTGGATGGCGCGATCAAACTGGTTATGTTTTCTCACCATGATCCACAAATTATACAGAGTAATGCAAGTTCCTACTATTAAACCTAGGAAAACAGACTGATATTCCGTAAAACCCCAACCTATTACATAAAGGGCAAGTAGATAAAATATGTACTTACGATATCTGCGAAACATCAGATGCATATCAACCATGAAATGTTTATTCTCCCGAGAAATAGTAGTGGACTAATCTAAGCATGGCGTAAACTCCAGTAGCTAGTCCAAGCAGAAGGCCTACGATCAAAAACAGCGGTTCAGTTTTTAAATAATCGTCAATCCATTTCCCTCCGAAAATACCAATTAAGATAGAGCCTACTAATTGGGAAAGGATAGCGGACATAAGGCCCATCGCATGAAGCGGATGGCGTTGTTTTTGTCGCATTATATAAATCCTCGCTACTTGATTTATAACGGAATAAGGGGTTAAAAAACGTTTTGTAATTGGTGTTGAAAACCTTCTCATTAGACCCTCGTTTAGCATACAATAGCACATAAGTGATGTCAATCTGTTTAAAGTTAAAATGTTCACAAACTATTTCAGTCATCACAAATCGTTCACATTTAGACCCGATTATCCCTTGACTTTAGTATGTATAATTAATTATTCACCAAGTAAAATATCTACCTCGATTTGATCCTCCCTTGCACCCTTTTTGGCAAAAATGATTGCCTTGTAAATTCCAGTTTTCAATTCTAGTTTCTCTTTCTTTATTTCCTTTTCCATAACCCCTCGAGGAACATTTCTTTGCCAATCTAAAAAGCCAACAAATGTCATTGTATCTGGATCATATAAAGCTATACCCATCTCCTCAGCTCCACCAGGTAGATACATCAGATATTTATATGTATCAGGTTGATCACCATATGCAAATTCAAAACCCATCACTCTTGGATAATTTGGCTCATCTACTACATATATATACGGAATATCTATTAATTTTTTTTTTCGCTCTATTTGTAGCCACCCTTGATGAATTCCTGGATTTATACGATTTGGCGTTATATCCAAGCTAACAGCTACACTCTCTTTGCCACCTGGTTTAATTATCACCTTTCGAGGAAGCCCCCATTGAATCCCAGATTCATTTTTTGGTGTTTTAAAATAAATGGTTTGCATACGATTTGATTGATTATCAAATGTTAGTACTTCTTCTTTTTTTGTGCGCGGGTGATTCGTTTCATATTGCCCAAATGTGAGTGATCCCGGATAGACAAGAACCTCTGCCTCAATGGCCTCTTTTACATTAATTCTACCAGTTCCTTGTTCGTTTGGCTTAAGCTTCTCATGCTGATCGTTTTCTAACGGTGTCGCCGTGTTCATTAGTGATGCCTTAATTTGCACAGGGTTCCAATCCGGGTGAGCTTGTTTTATGAGTGCACATGCACCAGCTACATGTGGTGCGGCCATGCTTGTTCCTTGTAAGGCTAAATATCCACCCGGAACAGTACTATCAATTGCCACCCCAGGGGCAACAACATCTGGTTTAATTGCCCAAGTATTTGTCACAGGTCCCCTTGAGCTAAAATCAGCTAATTTATCCTCTTCCTTCTTATATAATGTTCGAACACTTGGATGTTGATTGACTTGTTTTTTTATTGCGACACCAGCTTGTTTTGAAATCGTCACAGCTGGAATATCTAGTGGTGTTTCTAGTGAGCCTGAGAAATTACCTTTTACATTATTATAAATAATAACTGCTTTTGCCCCTTGTTGTTTTGCGTTAAATACTTTTTCTGTAAAAGTAATTTTCCCTCTTTCGATTAAGACGATCTTATCTCGTATCGGTTCATGAAAATCTCGCTTTTCTCCTATGCCTGCTAAAACAATCGTATCTAAGCTTTTTAATTCCCAAGGCTTTGCTCCTTGTAATGAATTCATTGGGATCAATTCTTTTACACCTGAAATTTTTAGATATGGCATTTGAAGTGGTGGCGAAGATGCTCCGACAGATATTGACTTAGCAGAAGTACCAGGGGACCCCACAGTCCAAACATCTGGTCCAGAATTCCCACTTGAGGTTACCGCTACAATGCCCGATTCAACTGCACGGTCAAGTGCTACGCTTGTTGGCCAATCCGGACCATTTACACTATTCCCCAAAGAAAGATTAATAATATCAACTTTATCTTCAATTGCTTTTTCAATTGCAGCTATCACTTGATCAGACGTACCTATCCCACCAGGCCCTAGTGCTCTGTATGCAATAATCTCAGCCTCTGGGGCAATCCCTTTTAATTTGCCGTTGGCTGCAATGATTCCCGCTACATGTGTGCCATGAATTGTTTCACTTCCATCAGCAGCCTTCGTTTCCATCGGATTATTATCACCATCAATTAAATCATAGCCACCTTTATAGTTCCGGTATAAATCTGGATGATGATAATCTACCCCTGTATCAATAACAGCTACTTTCACACCCTTACCAGTTAACCTTTGATCACCACTGTCAAATAGACCTCTTACATCTTCTCCGCCAATAAACGGAACACTTTCACTTATATGAGAAGCATAGGAGACAATTGGACTTGAATGGATTACAGCGGGATCTCCTTTTAAAGCTTGTAGCTTATCTTTAGGTCCTTCTAATGAAAAGCCATAAAATACATTTTGGTAGGTTTGATGTATCGTTATTCCAGGGACTTTATTTATTTTCTCTTTAAAACCATTAAATATTTCCTTTTTTACAACAACCATTATTTTTTGGTTTTCTATCTGTTTTTCAGTTGGGAGTGATGGTCTTTTATGATACATTTCACCATTTGAGTTAGTAGTTAAAGGCATTACTAATAGTAGGATTAGACATGGTATTACTATTTTTTTTATTCCCATCATGTGCCACCTCCTTTTTAGTTTGTTCGTTTCTGTAGAAAAACATGTAAATAATAGGCTTAAAGAAAAAAAGGGAAAACCCTTTACATCAGGTTTTCCCTTTTTCTACTATTATTTAGTTCCGTAAAGTCTATCACCAGCATCTCCCAATCCGGGAACAATATAGCCGTGATCGTTAAGCTTTTCATCTATAGCAGCAATAAAGATATCTACATCAGGATGTGATTTCTTTACTTCTTCTACGCCTTCAGGTGCTGCAATTAAGCACATGAATTTAATACTAACTGCCCCCCGCTTTTTCAAGCTATTAATTGCTTCAACTGCAGATCCACCTGTTGCTAACATCGGATCAACGACAATAAAATCACGCTCTTCCACATCTGATGGAAGCTTTACGTAGTATTCAACCGGTAATAGTGTTTCTGGGTCACGATATAACCCAATATGTCCAACCTTAGCAGCTGGGATTAGTTTTAAGATTCCGTCTACCATTCCTAAACCCGCACGCAAGATTGGGATGATTCCAAGTTTTTTACCTGAAAGCACTTTAGATTTCGCTGTACATACTGGGGTTTCAACTTCAACCTCCATTAAAGGAAGGTCTCTTGTGATTTCAAAAGCCATTAAGCTCGCTACCTCATCAACAAGCTCACGAAATTCTTTCGTTCCTGTTTTTGTATCCCGAATATATGTAAGTTTATGTTGAATTAATGGATGATCAAACACGAATACTTTCCCCATCAAATCATCTCCTTTTCTTTGACACTTCAATAGATTTTACAGAAAATCTATCCTAGTTTCAAGGTGGATCGTAAATTAATTTGTATCTATCCTTCTAGCTAGTATTCCCTTTTTCTAATCTTCCTGCTATCACTTTTAAAAATAGATTTTTTTCTGATAATTCTTTCAAAAAAAAACAAGGACGACTCATACACTAGTCGTCCTTGCTGATTATTTTACAGGTTTCGATACAAAGGGAATTTGCTTGTTAAGTCTTCTACGCGTTGTTTTGCTTCAGCTAGCTTTGTTTCATCTTCATGATTTTTTAGAGCAAAAGCAATAATGCTTCCGATTTCATCCATTTCCTCTAAACCAAAACCACGACTTGTTACAGCAGCTGTTCCTATACGAACACCACTTGTTACAAATGGACTTTCTGTTTCAAACGGAATTGTGTTTTTATTAACAGTAATCCCAACTTCATCAAGTACATGCTCAGCAACTTTACCTGTAAGTTGAAGAGAGCGAACATCAACTAACAATAGGTGATTGTCTGTACCACCAGATACTAGAGTAAGACCTTCTGATTGAAGCTTTTCAGCCAAACGCTTTGCATTGTCGATAATGTTTTGTGCATATGTTTTAAAGCTATCTTGAAGAGTTTCACCGAATGATACTGCTTTTGCTGCAATAACATGCATAAGCGGTCCACCTTGAATACCAGGGAAAATGGATTTATCAATTTTCTTTCCAAATTCCTCTTTACATAAAATCATACCACCACGTGGTCCACGAAGTGTTTTATGTGTTGTTGTTGTAACAAAATCAGCATAAGGAACCGGATTTTGGTGCAAACCAGCTGCAACTAGTCCAGCAATGTGAGCCATATCTACCATGAAATACGCGCCAACTTCGTCTGCAATTTCACGGAATTTTTTAAAGTCAATCGCTCTAGGATACGCACTTGCACCTGCAACAATAAGCTTTGGCTTATGCAATCTAGCTTTTTCTAATACATCATCATAATTGATAAGGTGTGTTTTTTCATCCACGCCATATTCAATAAAGTTGTATTGAACTCCACTAAAGTTAACAGGGCTTCCGTGTGTTAAGTGACCGCCATGTGATAAATTCATCCCTAGAACAGTGTCACCTGTTTCTAAAATTGTGAAATATACTCCCATGTTCGCTTGAGCACCAGAGTGAGGCTGAACATTTACATATTCTGCACCGAAAATCTCCTTCGCACGGTCTCTCGCAATATCCTCCACTACGTCTACATGCTCACAGCCACCATAATAACGACGGCCAGGATAACCTTCTGCATATTTATTTGTAAGGACTGAGCCTTGCGCTTCCATGACAGCTTCACTTACAAAGTTCTCAGAGGCAATTAATTCAATTTTTGTTTCCTGACGAGTACGTTCAAGCTGAATAGCTTCAAAAACTTTTGCATCTTGTTCTGGTAAATGTTTCATTTGGTTGAAATCTCCCTTCATTCAAAACCGTTAATTATGGATTTACATTACTTAGCTTTTCAACGTCTAATTCCATCTATATTGTACACGTTTATTAGCCGTATTGTAAAAGATTTTCTGAAATACTTTTAAATATTTTGAGCTTTTGTTCAATTAAGTGCCTTAAAGACGAATATTAAGTGAAGTTAATGATTATAATATTCGTTTGGATTAAAACGCTATCTTTATCATTTCTAACCGGTTTCCTTTATTATTTAAATAATAGTAGAAATTGATACAACCTATTGTCGTTACTTTTTCTTACAAAGTCAACCTTAATGATCGAATATTTTGCACTTTTATTTGTGGGTGGCATAATTAAGAAAAGCGCAAGCGCCTTGATCGGCCTCGGGCAAATAAGACGCTTATGAATAGAAGGTGTTCTTTACCTTCAATTCATGAGTGAGTGGTTTGACCCTAGAGGCAAGTCAAAAACTCGGGCGTCCTCATCTCTTGAATGCACTTGCACGCCCTGTGCTTCGGAGCTAGATGAAGAGCACTTATCCACAGTCCTAGAATTATATTATTTCCTCAACGATAAAAAAAGAAACCAACCACCAATAGTTGATTTCCTTTACTTAATGACATGAAGTATTCTCTTTAGTAGCTTCATACACAGCTCTAGTTCCACCGATTAGCTTCGGTCGTGTTTTGGCCATTGTGACATGCGCGGCTCCTACTTGCTTAATTTTACTACGCAGAGGAACTGCTACATGCTTTAAATGCATGCCGATAAACGTATCGCCGATATCAATACCAGCATTAGCCTTTATAAATTCGACGACTACTGGATTTTCCATGTGCTGAAAGGCAAATGTCGCCATTGCTCCACCAGCCTGTCTAACTGGAATAACTGTGACTTCCTCAAAACCTTTTGCTTCAGCTACTTCTTTCTCTATAACAAGCGCACGGTTCAGATGTTCACAGCATTGAAAGGCAAGGTGTACACCTGATGTGTCTTTAAACGTTGTTAGCGTATGAAAAATCATTTTTGCCACTTCTTCTGTTCCTGCTGTCCCTATTTTTTCACCAATTACTTCACTTGTACTACAACCAATTACAACGATATCGTTTTTACCTAAGTTTGCTTGTTCATTAAAGTCTGCCAAAAGATCTGTTAGATCCTGCTGCCAAATTTGAAGATTCGTCATCAATTATCCAACTTCCTTTTTAAATATGTTCATTTTCATAGTCCGTAATTTTCCCTACTCGTGTTGCATGTCGGCCACCTTGGTATTCTGTTGTTAACCAGATTTTCGCAATTTCTCTAGCAAGACCAGGACCTATCACACGTTCGCCCATTGATAATACATTCGTATCATTATGCTCACGTGTGGCTTTAGCACTGAACATATCATGGACAAGTGCGCAACGGATGCCCTTGACCTTATTTGCAGCTATGCTCATCCCAATTCCTGTACCACAAATCAATATTCCTCGATCGACTTCACCATTTGCTACCATTTTGGCAACAGGTAACGCATAATCGGGATAGTCAACAGATGTCTCACACTCACATCCCATGTCCTGATATTCAATATTTAACTCTTCTAGTAATGAAATTATTTCTTTTCGTATATTTAGTCCGCCATGATCTGATGCAATTGCTACCTTCATATTTTATGTCCTCCTAAAGGTTCTGTTTAACATAATTAATTCTATCTACTCTTATTCTATCGCTTAAATAATAAAACGATCAATTGTTTTCCTAAGTTCCCCTGCACTTTCAGAAAGTTTTTTACCTAATTGATTTATATGCTCGATATTTTTTGATTGATCTGTAATAGCAGATGCAACTTCTTGGGCACCAGCTGATGTTTCTTCAGCTATTGCTGCAACTTCTTGAGATTGCGCGCCTGTTTTTTTAAGAGAGTTCATTTGTTGATGGACAAGCTCACTTATTTGATTAACAGATGCTGCAACCTCCATAATCGATTGACTTGTTTCCTCAAGCATTTGTGCTGAAGTTTGTCCATTTTCAGCTTGACTTCTTGCTGTTTTTACTTGTTCACCAATCTGTCCTACGACATTTTGAACCTCTTGTTGAATATTTTGAATTAACCTAGTTATTCCTTGTACAGCTTTTGCGCTCTCATCAGCTAATTTTCGTACTTCATTCGCTACTACTGCAAAGCCTTTTCCATGCTCGCCTGCTCTCGCTGCCTCTATTGAAGCGTTTAATGCTAACAAATTTGTTTGATTTGCTATATCACCAACTAGTGATACAATCGTCGAAACCTCATTTGCATGCTCTTCTAACCGACGTACAGCTGTCATTGACTCTTCGTTCTCTTCTGCTAATGTCTGAATACCTGTTATGAGTGAATCATATACCTTTTTACTTTCAGTAAGAGATGATATCATTTCGTTTGACATTTTTTCTGATGAAGTGGCTTTGTATTCAACCTGTGAAGCAAATTCAATAATGTCCTCAATTGACGTAGCTGTTTCTTGGATAGACATCGCAGATTGATCTGCCCCTCTAGAAATTTCTTGAACTGTTATTGAAATGGCTTCAGTTTGTATAGAAGCAAAACTCGAAGCTTTTGCCATTAGACTCACTTGCTCATTTGTTACATGAAAATTTGAATCAATACTCTGTACCATGTTTCTCATGTTATGGAGCATTTTGTTAAATGCTATACTTAATCCTCTTATTTCATCGTCACTCTTTGTCACATGAACGTCTTCATTAATATGTCCTTCTGCAGCCTTATATGCGACACTTTCTAACCTTTGCAACACCCTTGTAATAAATCCTGATCCAAAATATGCTAAAACACCAGACCAAAAGATCCCCATCAAAAGAGTAATTAACGTGAAAACAGGTGGTGATACAATGTGATCAGCATAATTTACTAGGAAATGAATAAAGAACGCACTTGTTGAATAGGTAATTATCGCTAAGGTTGTTGTAAAAATAACAAGCTTAAGTCGCAAACTAAACTTATACTTTTTTTCTTTTCTCATGGCTTGTATCTCCCTCAGAGCTTTTATTGCTCAAGCTTAATTATTAATTTTTCTATAAATCCTTCTAAATCTGATAATGTTTGGCGATACATATGCAATGAACCCCCAAACGGATCGGTAATTTCCATTTTCCCCTCACCGTTTTTTGAGACATATTCTGCAAGAGTATACGTTTTACGACCCGCTTGCGGATAAAGATCAATGACAGATTGCTTATGATTATTCGTCATAGTTAATATTATTGTTGCCCAATCGACTAGCTCTTTGCTCAAGCTCGAAGATTGATGACTGCATTGTATCCCTTTTTCACTTAAAGCCTCTATTGCATAACGTGATGCATCACTTCCATCTATTGCAAAAACTCCAGCAGACTTAACATCAAGCTGATCAGAGTTTTTTACATGCTTTAACAGTGCTTCTGCCATAGGACTTCTACATGTATTCCCAGTGCATACGAATAGTACATTTTTCATATAAAAACACTCCTTTCTTTTATTATAATGGAAACGTTATTAAGAAAGTAGTCAGGGCAATTGATTTAATTGAACAAATATGTGAATGAATTTAAGGATACCCCTTTGCTTGCAACAAAAAAGCATAGAGGATAACTCTACACTTTTAAAAGGTTAATAAATATAGATATACGGGTCAGATGGTGCCTCAATTTTTTCTAGATTTTTAATTTGAATAGAAGGTAGAGTTTGACCATTTCGTTCTCCCTTTTCTATTATACCTGTGACCTTTACCCATTCATCATTTTTTAACTGTTTCGCAATTTCCCCTGTTGCTAAAGTTCCCATTACCTGTACATCAGCTACACAGCAAGAAACCGTAAATCGTGAAATCGCCATTTGATCCGGCTTATAATCTGGCTCACGGTAAACAAAGCCTGTTAATTCTATTTCTTTTCCAACAAACTTATCTAAGTTCGTTTCTATAGAGGAAATAATTTTTGAATACTCTGGATCTGTTACTTCGATTTTGTCATTATTTAGCAAACCCTCAATGTATAGTTCATCAACACTTTTTGGCTGTGATAAATCAGTTGTGGTTGAATCTGCTGATGCAGTGACAGCTTCATTTCCATTATTGCTTGAATCCTGCTTTTGTTCAACGGAAGCATTTGCAGAAGCAAGGTTAATCCCTCTTTTAGCGACAACCGAACTATCTAAAATCACATCCGGAAATAAAAATCCAGTAAAAACCGGGAACAAAAACAAGCAATAGATGACCAGTGACTTAATTGGTGATGATTTTCTATTATGATCAAGACCACAATCACAAAAAATATCCAGATCCTTCTTCGAATCACTTCTCCATATCTGTAAAATGCCCATTATAAGAAATGTGCCAGTTGCAAAATAAATAAATGGCAGCATTCTAGGTGCAATAAAATTAGTAATATTTCCAGAGAGAAGTAATTTAACTAAAAGTAGAGTAAAACCGACTAAGATAATGCCTCGAATAAATTTTTGAAAGCTTAAATCATTTGTTTGTTCCATATAAATCCTCCGTTCCATTTATTACAATACAATTGACTGGTAGATGATTACTCCGATATAAACGACAGCTGTAGCAACTAGAATAAAACCAAGAACAAACTTTAAACGGAAATAAGCAAACAGCATGATCGTGTTTTTTAAATCTAGCATTGGACCATAAACTAAGAATGCCAATAAAGCACCTGGAGCAAATGTATTTCCGAATGAAGCTGCAACAAATGCGTCTGCTTCAGAGCATAGAGATAAAATGAAAGCAAAGCCCATCATAACTAATGGAGACGTAAATTCATTTGACCCCATAGATAATAGAACGTTTCGATCTAAGAATGTTTGGAATAAACTTGCAATAAAAGCACCAATGATCAAATATTTACCCATATCAAAAAACTCATCACTTGCATGATATAGAGTAGCTTTCCATCTGTTTACGTTTAGTGTTTGCGTCATAGATGTTTGTTTTCCTACTAATTCTTCAGATGTTACTTTCAATTGGTTACTATTTTTAAAGAAAACATATAAAACTAAGCCGATAACCATTGATAAAACAAAAGCTAGACCCATTCGACCAATTAGTACACTAGTATTTGATCGAAAGGCAAAATAAGTTGATGCCGCAACAACAGGATTTAAGATAGGTGCACAAGCTAAAAACACGAAAGCAACATGTAACGGCATTCCCTTTTTGATTAATCTTCTAACTACTGGAACGATCGCACATTCACATACTGGGAAAATTGCACCAAGCAGTGCAGCAGGTAGCACAGCAACAATTGGATTTTTGGGGATGTATTTTTTTAATGTTTCTTCTGAAACAAATATCTGTATGAGTGATGAAACAAATACCCCAAGTAAAATAAATGGAATGGCCTCAATAACAATACTTAGAAAGATTGTATTGACATTTAACCACTCTTTTGGGAGCGTTATTTCTTTTTGGAAGGCATTATAATCTAAGAAAATAAATAAATAGATAAAAACTGCTACTAGTGCTAAACCAATTAACTCCTTTGACTGTTTTAAAATAGTAGAATTCATTTTCAAAACTCCCTTTATCCAAGTTAGTAGTTTATAATCTTATTTTTGAAAGATTCGAAATCCTTCTTTATCTACTAATACTAATATTTTTACATAAGAATATTGTTTGAGGATTGTTACAGAGTATCTGCACCTTAAGAAAAGCGCAAGCGCCCGTTTAGCGACGTATGAACTGGAGCACCCCGTATGAGATAAAGGAAACACGAAGAGCGTTAGCGATTCGATGTTGACTTATCGTAAGGAGGAGTGTGAAGTTCACTTCTGCTTTAGCGCTGGAGCTAGACACCAAAACTAAGTACAAAAAACTTATACTTTCTTTACTTTTAAAAAAGTAGAAAGCCATAAAGATCAATGGCTTTCTATTCTTTCATTGTTCAATTTGGTTGCTATAAGATAAACTTTAATTTCTTCAGACGATTTGTTTAGTCTATTAATTTATCATTAGGAAAAGGTTTTATTACTTTTTTTGCTTTTGGTTTTCTTCAAGAAGCTCGAAAATGATTTTAGCTTGCTCAGTGTTATCAATTAATCCAGAAAAACGAGCTTTTTGAGGTCCGAATGCATAAACAGGTACATCTTCCCCAGTATGCCCACCAGTTGTCCAACCAGTTACAGAATGATCGTTAATAATTGCTTCAATTGCGTTATCGATCGACGTTATATTTCTTTTTTCAGAAGCCACTGCATCTTTTACAGCTTGAATTTCACTTTCCGTAATTTTACCGTAGAAAGTAGGATCGATATGTTCCTGCAATGTTGCTTCTACATTCGCATTTTCTCCAGCTGCAAAAAGTTCAGCTGAAATGTAATCCGGAGTCTTTTTGAATGCTTTAATTGGACCTACATGGAAATTGTACTCCCCACTTTTTGCTGCCTTAGTGTTTGAACCTAATGAGATTCCACCAGTCGCATGGTCAGCAGTAGTTACAACTAAAGTATGACCATCCTTTTTCGCAAAGTCGATCGCAGCTTTAAACGCTCTCTCAAAATCTTCCATTTCACTCATTGTACCAACAACATCATTATCATGCTCTGCCCAGTCAACTTGGCTTCCTTCAATCATTAAGAAGAAACCATCTTCATCCTTTTTTAAACGATCAATTGCAGTTGTAGTCATTTCTTCTAACGAAGGAATGCTTTCTGCACGGTCGATCAATTTTGGAAGGCCGCCAGTAGCAAATAATCCCAGCACTTGTCCATTATTATCATTTAATAATTCTTCTTTACTCGTAACATAGCTGTATCCAGCATTCTTGAATTCACTTACTAAATCACGATCATCAATCTTACGGCCTTCAGGAGTGAAGTTATTAGAACCTCCGCCAAGAATAACGTCAACCTTGTGATTACCATTAATTAACTCATCAAAGTAATCATTTGCAATAGCATCCATATTTTTACGGCTGTTTTCATGTGCACCATAAGAAGCAGGCGTTGCATGTGTTACTTCAGAACTTGCTACTAAACCAGTTGCTTTTCCATATTCTTTTGCACGCTCAAGAACGGTTTCATATGGATTTTGATCTGCGTCCATACCAATGGCATTGTTGTATGTTTTAATACCAGATGCCATTGCAGTCGCTGCAGATGCAGAGTCCGTGATATTTTGTGCCGGATCATCAGGATATGTCGTTTGCATACCTACTAAATAGTTATCAAATTCTAAAAGCTCCATTTCTTTTGTTGAAGAATCGTCCTTCATGTAACGATGAGCAGTAATAGTTGAAGGACCCATTCCATCACCAATTAAGAATATAACGTTTTTAATATCTGAATTGCCTGCTTTTACTTCAGCATTTTGGTTTAACCCTGCAAATCCACCAACTACTAGAGAAGATAGAACACCTACTGTTACTAGTTTCTTAGACAAACCTCTTTTAAATACCATTATTATTATCCTCCCAAAACTTTTTTCAACATTTCTAATAATAGAGGCTGTTTGTAAAGCGTAAGTTTATTTAATTTATAGATTCTATTAAAGTTTTGTAAATTCGACCTATTTTAATTGTTTATTACATACTATTGTAATATGATTAATAGATTGTAATCGTAACGATTCCTATTTATTGCATATCTTTACAAGGTGAGGGATTAATATGAAACAAAAAATGCAGGTATATATTTTAAGTGGATTTTTAGGCAGCGGAAAAACAACTGTACTGAAGAGGATCGTAGAAGAATGTAAAAAACACGATAAGCAACTTGGCATCATTTTAAATGAACTTGGTGATACAAACGTAGAAAATCATCTGTTTGAAAATGAGCAGATGGTTGAGCTATTAAACGGCTGTATTTGCTGTTCAATACAAGATGACCTAAAACTAACTCTTGATCAGTTTGCGAAGAATCCAGTAGATACCTTATTAATTGAAGGTACGGGAGTAGCAAATCCTAATGAAATCATTGAGGCATTAGCGAATCCATCTTATATTGACCAATTTGAATTACGTTCAATTATTAGTTTAGTCGATGCAAGTAATTACCTTGATTACCAGAGCATTTTTTCAAGTTCAAAGGAAATACGTACTTTATTAAAAGAGCAGATCACTTGTGCAACACTCATTATTTTAAATAAAACCGATCTAATTTCAGATAAAAAACTAGAAAAAATCAACTCCCAAATTCGTAAACTAGTAGCTAACGGAGTTCCAATTGTTCATTCCACCTTTGGTAACATTTCAGTAGATGAGCTTTTAAAAAAGAGAGTACGAACATTGAATCTATCTCAAGCTGAACAAAATTCTAGCTGTTCTTGTAGTAGTGGTGGACATGACCTTGATTGTAGCCATGATCATGATCACGACCATGTAAACCACTCGAAGATTAAAGCTGTAAAATTAGAAAATTTACCCGTGTTCGAAAAAAAGACATTTGAGAAATGGTTGAAGGGATTGCCAAAAGAAATCTTTCGCGGAAAAGGTATTATTCAATTCAAAGGAGATCATTCACTTTACTCCTTCCAGCTTGCATCAGGTAAACTGTTTGTTGAAAAAGTAGAAGCTGAAATGAAGCAAACTCCAGTTATTATTTTAATTGGAAACGATCTTAATAGTATGAATATCAAAGAATCTTATGAGCAAACATTTTTTAACCGGTTGTAAAATTCAATCGGTTTTCTTAGGTTGTAAATGGTTAGTTTTTGATTGAGGGTGACAGCACGTTTCAAGATAACAAAAGCACATGTGCCTTGAACAGGCTATAGCAAACAAGACAAGACTCTGTGATAAGCCTTTCAGAGAGGATTGGCTTGTGATCTCAACCAACCAATCCTTACATCATTCTACTTTTTAAAAAGGAAAAATTAACTTTACGCCAAACGCTAAAAGAATACTTCCACCTAGCGCTTCACTATATGAACCTAACCAAGTCTGAACTCGCTTGCCCAAAAGGAGGCCGATCCATGTTAGGACCATACTTACGATTCCAAAAATACCAACAGTAAGAAATGTTTTCGCACCGTAAATTCCTAAGCTCAAGCCTACTGAAAAGCTATCTAAACTTACGCTTAGGGCAAAAACAATTAAACCTGCGCCCACTGGTGTAATAAGTGGTTCCTCATCTTTTTTAAACGAGGCAAAAACCATTTGTATGCCTAATAAAATGAGTAAGCCACCGCCTAATAATGTCGCAATTTTCCCAAAGGTGTCACTTAATAGTCTTCCAATCAACATACCACTTAATGGCATCCATATATGAAAAACACCGATTGTTACACCAATGTAAAAAATTTGTCTGACACTTAGCTTTATTAATCCCATGCCAAGACCAACGGAAAATGCATCCATTCCTAATGCTAGTGCCATAATCAATAATGTAAGTAGTTCTCCCATGATCGAATCAATATTCATGATTACCCTCCTCGGACACGCCTACTTATCTTTATGCGCACCCGATTTGGGTTAGAACAATTTAAAAGCGGAAGCTCCTTGATCAGCCTCGGGCAAATAAGACGCTCATGAATAGAAGGTGTTCTTTACCTTCAATTCATGAGTGACTTATGACCTCGAGGGGCTAGGCATCCGAATTTTTGCAAATTCGGACTGCTGAAGCTAGACACGAAAACTATGTCAAAACTTATTTCTTCTTATACTACATAACCAAAGCTTGGTTAAACTTCCACTACCACTTGGTTTCCTGCAGCTTTTAGTAACCGATTCATAATCGCTTCACCAATTCCTGCTTGTGGAAAACTTTCACTTAAAATGATATCTATCTCTTCTTCATCAAATTTTCTTAACACATCATAAAGCTGGATAGCAACTGACTGTAAGTCGTCGCGGCTTCCACATGCTATTACTTTATTTGCGTGTAGCCTGTGAACACCTTCCACTGTTGTTAACACTCCGACCTTTTTCCCTTCATTTTGATGCTGATCGATAAGCTCCTGTAAAAAATCAAGGCTACCGTTTACGACAACTACAGGGGCATTAGGAGCATAATGTGTATATTTCATTCCTGGAGATTTAGGAACATGACCTTCCTCAAGAAGCGCTTGATCTAGTTTCACTTCACCAATAACTGATTCTAGCTGTTTTTTTGTCACACCACCAGGTCGTAAAATGGTTGGAAACTCTGAAGTACAATCTACTACTGTTGATTCTACTCCGACTCCAGTAGCTCCACCATCTACAATCCCACTTATTTTCCCGTTCAAATCATGATAAACATGTGAGGCAAGAGTTGGACTTGGTTTTCCCGACTGATTTGCACTAGGTGCAGCAATTGGTACATCTGCTTCACGTATAATAGAAAGCGCGATTGGGTGATTAGGCATCCTAACCGCCACTGTATCAAGTCCTGCTGTTACTAGTGTTGATAGCTGATCCCCTTTTTTATGTAAAACAAGTGTTAATGGCCCTGGCCAAAACGCACTTATTAACTTATACGCATATTTGGGGACATCTTTAACAATCTCATCTAACTTGCTTATAGATGCAATGTGGATAATCAGTGGATTATCGCTTGGTCTACCTTTCGCTTCATAGATCTTGCTAACCGCCTCGTCTGAATTAGCGTTTGCTCCTAAGCCATAAACCGTTTCAGTTGGAAAAGCAACTACTTCATCTTCTCTTAATAAATTAGCTGCCTGTGCAATATGTGGATAACTAGTGGATAAGTTAGTAAGATCATCCACAACCCAAAGCTTCGTGTTCATATATGCTAACTCCCTTGTTTTTACCGTTCATTTCTACTATATATTCATACTCTAAGCAGATGATTAACTCTTGAAAGTATAAAAGAAGAATAACAAGAAAACAAGCCTTATCCACAATTTGTGGATAAGGCTTTCATATTTGTGGATAAGTATGTGGATATTACCACATTATGAAGATTTAACCATGATCTTTGCATTTGCTTCTTCAAGAGATCCCCTCATATGCTCTATTGATAGCAACTGATTGGGAATAGTAGCCTGATCTATCTCCGTAAAGCCCATTAGTGATAAAAACTGCACTGAAGCTTCTTTATTCGTAACTAAAAATAAGTTCTTAATTCCTTTTTGCTTCGCTAATGTTTGGATGCTTTGAAACAGCGTTAAAATATGTGCCTGTTTTAGCTTGTCCGACACAACTAGAGATCGTAATAAACCATTTTCATTCATCGGCTCCACACCAATACAAGCTACAACCTCATGCTCACCATTTTCCATCATGACAAAATAATCAACCAGACTTTCAAATCCCTCTGAACTAACTCCAGCTCTTTCAACAAAGCCCGTTAGCTTTCCAAGGTCCTTTTCTTCCGCTATTTTCAACTGATAAAACATGATTTCACCCCATTTTGATTTCTACTTCAACTCTATGAGGCGAAAACTAGTTTTATTCACAATAATTCGGGGACTGTCCCCCAAATCGTAACTTTTTTCTATAAAAGACAGCTTAAGTTAGAATGTAAATGGGCGGGGTCTGACCCCTTAAGAAAACAAGCCTTGAAACCACTCTACTAAAAAGAATTTAACTTCTACTTCTTCCTCTTCATCGATAACAAGTGATGAACGTTTTTCATCTGTTTTATCTTTGTCATTCATAGCAAGACCATCTTCTGTATCTTTTACTTCTGCAGCCTGTACAGCTTCACCATTTGAGAAGTCTAAGAAACAAAGTGGTGGGAATAACACACACCACCAATTTGCACCTTTTGCTTCTCCAAGACTGATTAAAATCGCTTCATAGTCACCTGCTGGATAGATAAAATTTCCGTAAAGCTTTGTAGGAAAGCTTACATTATCAAAATTAACTGAATAGGACTGCTGTTTGTTTTCCTTTTCTAAAATATCCTCAACAATTGATTCAATCTCTGGAAGTCTTGATTGAATTAATTGTCTAGCAGCTTCTACTGAAGTTAACTTTTCAACCCATTGTGTAATTTCTTTGTTTACTTCATCACGAATCTTTCTTTTTAACTCTTGATCTTCATCTGAATTGCTATTAGCCAGAATCCGTAATCGAATTGCTTCGTCTGGTATAACAACTTGCTCCTGGGTGCTTGCTGCCACCGGTTCTTTATATACGTTTGCAATAGCTCCTACAAATAATAAGAATATATATATAAGTGCGAATTGTTGTTTTTTCATCATCTCACGCCTCCCTTGGTAGACAGTATGGACAGCGTGAGAGATTCTTAAACTACTTTTTCAAAAAATAGTTTAATAGGGATTTTATTCATTGGGGACTGTCCCCAAACTAGGTTAAAATAAAAACCCATTTATCAAAAACCTATATAAATAGCAGGTTTAATCATTTTGGGGACTGTCCCCCACTGTTGCAAACACCATTCGATCTTTTCGATTTATATCTAATACAATTTCGACCTTTGCTGTTGGTAAGGCTTGTTCAAGTAGGTTTTTCACGTCTTGACCTTGTCCTGCTCCAATTTCAAAGGCAATTAGTGCAGAAGGATTTAGCAAAGCCCTCATGTCGCTAATCAGCCTTCTATAAAAGTCTAACCCATCTTTTCCACCAGCTAACGCTCGCATTGGCTCATGATCTTTTACGACTGGGGAAAGTGTTTCAATTTCCAAATCAGGGATATAAGGTGGGTTTGACACTAAAATATCAATTTTTTTCATCTCGGGATTGTTAGAGATCGGCTTCAGGAGATCACCGTGTAGCCACTGAACATCTGCATCTAAAATATTGGCATTCTGCTCTGCAATATGTAGAGATTCTTCGGCAATATCAATTGCCCTTACACGGAATCGTGGATTTTCCAAGGCTAAGGTAATGGCAATTGCTCCACTCCCTGTCCCAACATCCACTACTTGTAGCTCCTCACTTCCATGAAAATACTGAGCAGCTCGCTGCAAGATTCCTTCGACTAACTCTTCAGTTTCAGGGCGAGGAATTAGTACCTCTTCATTTACTTTAAATCGTCTACCATAAAATTCTTCATAGCCAATCAAGTATTGAACAGGAATTCCATCAGCATGTTTGACGACATCAGACTTAAATGCTTGCTGCTGCTCATTTGAGAGGACCAATCTCAAATTTGAAAGAAGTGTTGCTCGTTCCATTTGTAAATGGTAACGCAGCAGGAGTTCACCAGCATTCTCATCTCTTCCAGCTTCCTTTAAAAAAGAAGAAGCCCAGTTGAGGGCTTCATATACATAGTTCATATTGTTTACTCTTCCGCTTCTTGAAGTCTGCTTGATTGATCCGCAACGATCAATGTTTCAACAATCTCATCAAGCTTTCCTTCGAGAATTTGATCTAGCTTTTGAATTGTTAATCCAATTCTGTGGTCCGTTACTCGGTTTTGCGGGAAGTTATATGTTCGGATACGCTCCGAACGGTCTCCAGTACCAACTGCAAGCTTACGGGTTTGATCATACTCAGCCTGTGCTTCCCGTTGGAACTTATCATACACACGCGCACGTAATACTTTCATCGCTTTTTCTTTGTTTTTTATCTGTGATTTTTCATCCTGACACGACACAACTGTCCCTGTAGGTAAATGAGTTAACCGTACAGCTGACATTGTCGTATTAACACTTTGTCCTCCAGGACCACTTGATGTAAAGGTATCAACACGAACATCCTTGTCATGAATTTCTACTTCTACCTCTTCGGCCTCAGGCAAAACAGCAACAGTTGCTGTAGACGTATGAATACGTCCACCTGATTCTGTTTCAGGTACACGTTGTACACGATGAGCACCATTTTCGAACTTTAATTTAGAGTATGCACCTTTACCGTTAATCATAAAGATGATCTCTTTATAACCACCAGTACCTGTATGGCTTGTTTCCATCACTTCTGTTTTCCAGCCTTGCACCTCTGCAAATCGGCTATACATGCGATATAAATTCGCAGCAAATAAAGCAGCTTCTTCTCCACCAGCAGCTCCACGGATCTCCATAATAACGTTTTTATCATCGTTCGGGTCCTTAGGTACAAGAAGGATTTTTAGACGTGCTATTAAATCTGCTTGACGAGCCTCTAATTCAGCAAGCTCTTCTTTAGCCATTTCACGCATTTCAGCATCAAGCTTTTCGTCAAGCATTGATTTTGTATCAGAAATTTGCTCGCGAACTTCTTTATATTCACGATATACTTCAACTGTTTCCTGTAAATCAGATTGTTCTTTTGAATATTCACGCAACTTTTTAGAATCACTAATAATATCAGGATCCATTAAAAGCTGATTTAATTTTTCGTAACGGTCTTCTACCGATTGTAAACGATCTAACACACATGTTCACCTCAATTTTCCTGCATAACGTTATAATTATAGTATAGGTCACATAAAGCGTCAAAAGCAAATTGATAAAAAATAAAAGCGGAAGCGCCTTGACCAGCTCCGACAAGCATAAGACGCTAATGAATAGAAGGTGTTCTTTACCTTCAATTCATTAGTGGCTTATGACTCGAGGAGCTAGGCATCCTTTTTGCAAATTCGGACTGCTGGACCTAGACACAAAAACTAAGTACAATAAAATGTAAATTCTAATACTCCAAAATGAAAAGAGGTTATCACAATGAACATCAACAAAATCCATCATATTGCCATTATCTGCTCTAATTATGACATTTCTAAAACCTTCTATACGAAAACACTTGGCTTCAAAATACTAGATGAAGTGTTTCGCGAGGAACGTAATTCTTACAAATTAGATTTAATGGTGAATGATACATACCAAATTGAACTTTTTTCCTTCCCGAACCCACCAAAACGTCCGAATCAACCAGAAGCGGTTGGACTTAGACATCTAGCTTTTGAAGTTCCGAATATAGATGAAGCTGTTGAAGAGCTTACTCAAAAAGGAGTAGCTGTTGAACCGATTCGGGTGGATCCACATACAGATAAAAAATTTACTTTTTTTCAAGATCCAGATGGTTTACCTCTTGAGCTTTATGAGGCTTAGGCAGGTATCGACAAGTTGATTTCCTATATTGTAAAACATTCACTTTCTTTGCCGAAATGATACTTGTTTTGTCTAACGTGAAGGTAACTAGCTTCGAGAGGTCGAAAACGTACATTAGAAGTTCACAAATCGGTTATGTTCTTTGGATTAGGGAAGAGCAATTGGCGTTTTCGGATTGTACTTAATAAATAAGGAGGAATAACGTATGAGTACAGCTGCTGTTGCAAAGTTACTTGGGGTTTCAAGAAGAACGTTAATGAGATGGGTAAATCAATTAGATTTGCAATTGGAAAAAAATGAACACGGACATTATCAATTTACCGATGCAGACGTAGATTGTTTAAAAGAAATACAAAAACAAACCAATGATCAATCATCCCCACAGCTTACACAAACAGAGGACAACAGTCGAAAGGGGACTTTACGAAGTATGACATCACTTGATGCTACAAAAGTAGAAGCTCTAAATGAACGAGTAGATGAACTCGATCGAAAAATCCGCAGCAAAGCTGATGATGTTGTTTCCTATCAACTTCTCCAGCATCGTAGAGAAATGGAAGAATTGATAAGCAGAATTAATTCTTTAGAGAAAAAAGTAGAAGAGCTAGAGAACTCTCAGAAAAAACGCGAACCATTAAAAGATAGTGTTTTAGTCTTTGATCAGTCTTCGATATCAAAAAAAACGAAAAGAAAAAATTTAATCAGCTCGATTTTTAGCTTTTAAGGGGTTCAACCATTCTGAGTAAAAGGGATACTCATTATTTTTATCTTAATATAACAAAAAACACCATGCCCATTATTTATTGGCATGGTGTTTTTATCTTAACAATTCGTAGCGTTGTTTTCTTTTTTATAATCCTTCATAGGTGAGCCTGGGACTTCGTGGTGATGTCTACATCTAGGCTCATAAGATTCTGATGCCCCGACAAGGATAATTGGGTCATGATATGACGCTGGCTCTCCATTAATCAATCTTTGTGTACGGCTGGCAGGAGAACCACAAACAGAGCATACTGCTTGTAGCTTTGTGACTAATTCGGCAATAGCCATTAATTGCGGTACCACGCTAAACGGCTCACCTCTAAAGTCTTGATCTAAACCTGCTGCAATTACACGGTATCCTTGATTAGCTAGAAGTGTTAGCACATCACTAATGTGTTCATCAAAGAATTGAACTTCGTCAACAGCGATCACATCTGTTTTCTCTGAGATATACTCAAAGATTTCAATTGAAGAAGCAATGGGTTTACATATAATTGCTGTACCATTATGTGATACTACCTCTTCTTCACTATAGCGGTTATCAATGACTGGCTTAAAAACCTTTACTTCTTGTTTTGCAAATTGTGCACGGCGTACTCTACGAATGAGTTCCTCTGATTTGCCTGAAAACATGCTGCCGCAAATAATTTCAAGCCATCCACTTTGCTTCATTACATACATTAAAACGGCCTCTCCCTTCGTCGTCAATGCTTGCTCTCGAGTCGATTGACCGTACGGTTTACATTGGTACCCATAAAATCCTAATAATCTATATAAACACGTTTCCTTGAAAATTAAATTTGAAATATCTCTATTAATATAAGTAGGTTAACCATAAATGAGGATTAAAAATGCAAAATTTGGCGTGAAAAAACAGGCAAGAGCAGTTTCTTCTTGCCTGTTGAAAAAAACCTTTATTGTTGTTGTGACTTAATGCCGTATTTTTTATTGAATTTATCTACACGTCCACCTGCATCTGCAAATTTTTGACGTCCTGTGTAGAATGGATGACACTCAGAACAAACCTCAACACGGATCTCTTTAATTACTGAACCAGTTTCGAATTCGTTACCGCAAGCACATTTCACCATAACCTTATTAAAGTTTGGATGAATTCCTGTTCTCATTCTTTTCATCTCCTTCCGCCCTGAATCATATCCGAAACAGAGTTAAATATTCTAGGTGTGACTCGTCCGATTGACTAATCATATCTAGAAAAGCACATGAGGAAATTATAACAAGTGCTAGTTATAAAAGCAAGCTGAAGTTAAATATTACTAATCTTAGAAAAGCGCAAGCGCCTTGATCAGCTCCGACAAGCATAAGACGATCCATAATAGAAGGTGTTCTTTACCTTCTATTCCTGATCGTCTTATGACTCGAGGCAGTCAAAAACGCGACGTTAATCGCCATGTCTGCATTTGCACTTCCTGTGCTTCGAAGCTTCAGCATCCGACTTTCCTCAAAGTCGGACTGCTGGAGCTAGACACAAAAACTAAGTTCAAAACCTTATATTATCTGATCTTAAAAAAACGTTGGATTACCTATTTCTAACTGATTTCATTTCAACATCTAAATTACTAAAGAATTCTTCATTTGATTTGGTTTGACGCAGCTTTCTTAAGAACTTTTCAATAAAGTCTGGCGTATCTGTCATTGACTTGCGAATTGCCCATAGTTTTTCAAGATGATCCTTCGGAATTAGAAGCTCTTCTTTACGTGTACCAGAACGACGGATATCGATTGCTGGGAAGATACGTTTTTCTGCTAGAGAGCGGTCTAGGTGAAGCTCCAGATTACCTGTTCCTTTGAATTCCTCATAAATAACGTCATCCATACGGGATCCTGTATCTACTAAAGCCGTTGCAAGAATTGTTAAGCTTCCACCCTCTTCAATGTTACGCGCAGCTCCAAAGAAGCGTTTAGGGCGATGGAAAGCAGCTGGATCAATACCTCCAGATAATGTACGACCACTTGGTGGAATGACTAGGTTGTAAGCACGTGCTAAACGTGTAATGCTATCCATTAAGATAATAACATCTTTTTTATGTTCTACAAGACGCATCGCACGCTCTAGTACTAGCTCTGCTACTTTAATATGATTTTCAGGAACTTCATCAAACGTCGAGCTAACAACGTCTCCAGCTACAGAACGTTCAATATCGGTTACTTCCTCAGGTCTCTCATCTATTAATAATACGATGAGTTCTGCTTCTGGGTTGTTTGTTGTGACGCTGTTCGCAATTTCTTTTAAGAGCATCGTCTTCCCTGCCTTAGGAGGGGCAACAATCAATCCACGTTGGCCAAAACCAACAGGTGCGATAAGGTCCATAATTCTTGTAGATAAATAATTTGGTTTTGTTTCTAGAAAAATTTGTCTATCTGGATAGAGAGGAGTTAATGCTGGGAAGTGAACACGTTCCTTAGCCGTTTCTGGATCTTCACCGTTAACTGCTTCTACGTGGAGCAAGCCGTAATAGCGTTCATTTTCTTTTGGAGGACGCACCTTACCAGATACTTTGTCCCCATTTCGTAAATCAAAACGTCTAATTTGGGAAGCCGAAATATATATATCCTCTGAGCTCGGTGAATAGTTAATTGGTCTTAAGAAGCCAAAGCCTTCTGACTGAATGATTTCTAAGACACCTTCCATGAATAATAAATCCTCTTGTTCTGCATTTGCCTTTAAAATGGCAAAAATTAATTCTTTTTTCGTAAGCTTGCTGTAATAAGAAACTTTATAATGACGTGCAAGCTCGTACAATTCTTTCAATTTCATATGTTCTAATGAAGAAATTGAAACCTGATTCATAAAAACACCACTCTTTTTATTTTCAATTTTATACCAATTACTTTTCCATCTATCAATTTTTCAAATTCATTTCTACAGGTAATGAAAATTTTTAAAAATAGCAAATTTTTTACATTAGAAGATTTACCATCAGTAGCATTAATGAAGAGAAAACTAGTACGTTTGGATAGAGAAGGAAAATGAAGGTGTGCTTGAAGTAGATTTTGTAATCATTTATTCAATGCAGCACTCTTTATTTTTACCCTATTTTACAGATTTAATCAATCATTTTCGGAAAATCTATTAGAAGTTAGAGGTTTTTAAAAGGAGAAAGCGAGATTTTGACCCACTTTCCCTAATGTAGGTAAATTTATCTTATCTGATAACTAAATTTGGTTTTTTCTTTAAACTGTGTGTTCCATCAATAAACCTGACAGTACCTGATTTGGCTCTCATGACGAGTGAATGTGTTGTGCCTGATGTGCCTTTAAATTGGACGCCTTTTACAAGATCATCCATCAGGAGAATTTTATTAACATCTAAGCCCATTTGGACACATCGTTTTAGCTCTTCTTCGCTTTGAGGTAGTAATTTCCCTTGTAGTTCTCCACCTAAACATTTGAGGGCAACTGCTGCCAATACTCCTTCAGGTGCACCACCTGACCCAAATAAAATATCTACGCCTGTGTGATCAAAGGCTGTATTAATGGCTCCAGCTACATCCCCATCATTAATAACTTTGATTCTTGCACCTATGAATTTTGCAATTGCTCGATTTCTTTTTCTGTTAATTTTTCACGCCAAATCGTAGCGCCAAGACCTGTTAATTTTTCTTCTAGCTGACTATATCCTCTGTCGATGTGCTCAAGTCCCGTTATTTCAGTTACCCCTTCTGCCATAAGGCCAGCACACACAAGAGCAGCTCCTGCTCGTAAATCACTTGCTTTAACCTTTGCGCCTTGTAGTTTCGCTGGCCCGGATACAATTGCTGAACGGCCTTCAACCTTGATTATAGCGCCCATTCTTCTTAATTCATCTATATGTTTAAATCTAGCAGAGTAAATTGTATCTGTTACAACACTTGTTCCGGCAGCTTTTGTTAAGAAAGAAGTGAACGGCTGTTGAAGATCTGTCGGAAAACCTGGGTAAACGAGTGTTTTTATATCAACTGCCTTTAGCTCTTTTTGACCACCAATAATTAATATTTGATCATTGCTTGTTTCAATATGAAGACCCATCTCTCTTAACTTTGCAATCAGTGATTCTAAGTGAAGAGGGATGACATTATCGATCATAACTTCTTTTCCCATTGCTGCTCCGATAATTATATATGTCCCAGCTTCGATACGGTCAGGAATAATCGAATGACGACAGCCGTGAAGCTTCTCGACTCCATCGATTCTAATAACGTCTGTACCTGCCCCTTTTATTTTTGCACCCATGCTTGAAAGCAAGGTTGCTACATCAATAATTTCCGGTTCTTTAGCGGCATTTTCAATGATCGTTCTGCCTTTTGCTAATACAGCTGCAAGCATGATATTAATTGTTGCTCCTACACTTACAACATCTAAATAAATTCGCGCGCCACGCAGTTCATCCGTACGCAAATAGATAGCACCCTGTTCATTTGTCACTTGAGCACCTAATGCTTCAAATCCTTTAATATGCTGATCAATAGGACGAGGTCCTAAGTGACAACCACCAGGTAGTCCAATCACTGCTTTTTTAAAGCGACCTAGCATTGCACCCATTAAATAATACGATGCTCGAAGCTTCTTAACCTTACCATTTGGCAAAGGCATTGAAATCATTGATGATGGATCTACCATCATTTCATTGTTTTTCAATACAACCTTCCCACCGATTTCTTCTAATAAATCCCCAAGTATATTTACATCAGAAATGTTTGGTAATCCTTCAATTGTGACTGGTGATTCAGCTAATATTGTTGCGGGTATTAGAGCAACCGCACTATTTTTAGCCCCGCTAATATTCACTCTACCTTTAAGTAATTCTCCACCGGCAACTTTTAATTTTTCCATGATAGTCTCCCTTCTTAAGAAGTTGACTTTGCGGAAAGAACATGGAGGGTAAGCTTTGCGCCAATTTCGCAAACACATTTATGTACTTCTTTCACACGAAATACGCCTGAATTTCATTAGCCATCATGTTTTCCGAATAAAAAATCCCTCTTGTCAACAAATACTTTCCAATATAATAAAAAAGAATACAAGCTGTTTATATCTTTTATTTCCTTTTATGCCCCAGTAAATACATAACAACAATAGATATGTGAAACTTTCCTTTTTTAGAGGCTTCAATGATTGTTTACAACGTAAAAGCCTATTTTGAGCTCTCTTATTATTAAACCATCTATTAAGCAGGACAACAATGTTTTACTACAAGAAATACATTCTTTTAGGTAGGATGCTCTAGAAAAGGTTAATTGGGAGTAGGAATAACGAAACGAAGAACAGATAAAACGGACAGAATACCTGCCCGTTTTTCTATAAGTCTATTATTTTCAGCCAGCTAGGTTAAGGTTAAGAGGTTGACACACAGTTTGTTAGCGCTTTCTTATTATTCAGAATATAACCGCCTCTTAAAAAGGCGGTTATATGTCATGCTATATTACGCTTTGTTTGAAGAACCAAATTCACGCATTTTGCCGATAACTGTTTCTTTAATCGCGTCACGAGCTGGTCCTAAATATTTACGTGGATCATATTCGTTTGGTTTTGCAGCTAACACTTCACGTACCACTTTTGCAGAAGCAATTTGGTTTTCAGTGTTAACGTTGATTTTAGCTGTACCGAAAGATACTGATTTTTGAATATCTTTTAATGGGATACCTGTTCCACCGTGAAGTACTAATGGCATACCTGTTAGGTTAGCAATTTCTTCCATTTCTTTGAAACCTAAGTTTGGCTCACCTTTGTATGGTCCGTGAACTGAACCAAGTGCAGGTGCAAGGCAGTCAATACCAGTACGTTTAACAAGTTCAGCACATTCTTGAGGATCCGCATAGATTACGCCCTCAGCAATTATGTCATCTTCTTGTCCACCAACAGTTCCTAATTCAGCTTCAACAGAAACACCTTTTGAATGAGCATAATCAACAACTTTAGCAGTTGTTTCAATGTTTTCTTCAAATGGGTGATGTGAAGCATCAATCATAACAGATGTAAAGCCAGCATCAATAGCTTCTTTACATTTGTCATAGCTAGAACCATGGTCAAGGTGAATAGCTACAGGTACAGTAACTTTGTAGTCTTCAAGCAGACCTTCCACCATTTTTACAACAGTTTTGAATCCACCCATGTAGCGAGCTGCACCTTCAGAAACACCAAGAATAACTGGTGATTTCTCTTCTTGAGCTGCTTGTAGGATTGCTTGAGTAAACTCAAGATTATTTAAGTTAAATTGACCTACTGCATATCCTTCGTCTTTTGCTTTGTTCAGCATTTCTGTCATTGAAACTAAAGGCATGTCGAAAAATCCTCCTAAATGAACCTTATTTTTCTGATACAGAAAAGTATATCACACCTAGCTTGACCAGAATATTCGCTAATATGTAAAGTCCGCATGATCACTTTTCACATCATATAGCATACCAATATCTGAAGAAATCGGCAACAATTCGACAGATATTAGGGTAATATAATGTTTTTAGTTGGCTTTAAGGGGCAAGTACTTTTTTACTGCATCACGAATTTCGTCAATGTCGAATGGTTTTGCAAAATGGGTTAGAGCTCCTAAATCCTTTGCTTCTTGGATCATATCTAATTCACCATAAGCGGTCATAATGATAACTCGAATATCTTGGTCGACCACTTTCATTCTTTTTAAAATTTCGATTCCATCCATACCAGGGATCTTCATATCTAATAGCACTAAGTCTGGAGAATGCTTTTCGACAATTTCCAATGCTTGAAAACCGTTTGCAGCTTGAAATGTTTGGTAGCCTTCTTTTTGAAAAACCTCATTTAATAAAATTCGAATTCCATATTGGTCGTCAACAATTAATATTTTTTCCTTTAACATGATCATTACACCTCTTAGTTATTTTTCCAATCAGTTTGTAGGTAAGGGGACGGAGCCCTTGTAAAGTCTACGTAATAAAACTCCGCATCCTGTACTTTTTAGAATCGGCTTGGTTAATTTTAAACATATTCGCATTCAAACTAGATGGTTGTTATACATGTTATCTATTTCATAACTTAAGTAATTCGTTTTCTTACGGGTATCTCCTGCAAATACATAGAGATCATTTGTCGACAATTTCCGCTTATTTTGTCATATTTTGAAGTATTTTATGTTAAAGCGCTTCTTTACTTTATCATATTAGATCGAACTAATGATAATCCTGTCTAAATTTAATCGAATGAACGGGTTTCTTTCAGATTCTTTTACTTTTCGTTATAATACCTTATACATGTGAAATGTGAAAGGAGATCCGACATTTTATGATGAAAATTTTCACTACACAATTAACTGGACATCTTAATCGAATTATAGACCAAGAAGAAATGAGCATTGAAGACAGTGCAAGACTCCTTTCTCAAGCTTTAATTGGGGAAGGAACCATTTACATATATGGCTATCAGGAGCTTCATGGAGTTGTGTTGGAAGCTTTAACGAGTACTGAGCCTTTAAATCGTGCTGAATCGCTTCTCGATAGCAATGGACAAGTAAAAAAACTTTCTTCAGAGGATCGGGTGCTTCTTTTTACGTATCGCTCAACAGATAAAGAAGCAATTTCAATTGCCAAAAGCCTTTCTAGTCAGGGGGTTCAAATAGTTGGCGTTTCAGCTTTGATCAAAAATGTTGATTCAGGTTTAGAATCAATAACTGACCTTCATGTCGATGCAAAGCTTCGCCAACCATTGATTCCAGGTGATCATGGAGAAAGATATGGCTATCCAGCTTTAATAACAGCATTATATGTGTATTATGCGATTAGCTTTATAATTAAAGAGATTTTAAATGAATATGAGGATGATCTGTAAGCAATTGGCTCTAGCTAATTGCTTTTTTTTTAGGAACTATCGAAAAGGGTAAGTAAGATGAGATTACTATCATTTTTTCCAGCTTAAAAAGTGAATGATTTACTATGGTCATCGCCTTTTATCTTTGAAAAATAAACAGTTATCTTCGCTTTTGAATTTTTATCTACGATAACCATAAATTTATCGATTATTCGACAAAAACCTACATCTTCACTCGAATGAATGACAAAAAAGCTAACTTATCTTGTACAAGATAAGTTAGCTAAATTCTTATGCTAAAAAAGCATTATAACTCATTTTAGACTAAATTTTTCCAATATCCATTACATTTTTTCTGCTGCTGATAAAGAAGCACGAACGAAATCACGGAATAATGGTTGTGGTTTAGTTGGTCTAGATGTGAATTCTGGGTGGAATTGTGATGCCACAAACCAAGGGTGATCTTTAAGTTCTATGATTTCAACTAAACGTCCATCAGGGGTTGTCCCAGAAAAGACAAATCCTGCCTCTTCCATTGTTTGACGGTATTCATTGTTAAATTCATAACGATGACGATGACGCTCATAAATCACTTCATCTTTATATGCTTCATATGCACGTGATTCTTCTTGAAGCTTAGTTGGAGATAATCCTAGACGCAATGTTCCACCTAAATCCTCGATGTCTTTTTGCTCTGGAAGTAAGTCGATAACTGGATATGGTGTGTTAGGATCAATTTCAGAAGAATTAGCTCCTTTTAATCCTAAAACATTACGTGCATACTCAATCGATGCAACCTGCATACCAAGACAAATTCCTAAAAATGGAACTTTGTTTTCACGAGCATATGTTGTAGCAAGGATTTTACCTTCTACTCCACGATCACCAAAACCTCCAGGAACTAAGATTCCATCTACATCTTCAAGCTGTTCTGTTAGGTTTTCCTTTGTTAATGTTTCTGCATTTACCCATTTAATCTCGATGTCTGAATCAAATTCATACCCAGCATGACGAAGTGCTTCAACAACAGAGATGTATGCATCTTGTAGCTCAACATATTTCCCTACAAGACCAATCTTCGTTGTTTTAGAAAGATTTGTTACCCGTTCTACAAGCTCTTTCCACTCTGTCATGTCTGCTTCATTGCAGTTCAACTTTAAATGTTTACATACAAGGGAATCTAAGTTTTGATCTTGTAAAGCTAATGGTATTGAATAAAGTGTTTCCGCATCACGGCACTCGATAACAGCATTGGTATCGATATCACAGAATAAGGCAATTTTATCCTTCATATCTTGAGATATTGGCATCTCAGTACGAACAACGATGACATTTGGTTGAATACCTAAGCTACGAAGTTCTTTTACACTATGCTGTGTTGGCTTTGTTTTCAATTCACCCGCTGCTTTAATATATGGAATAAGTGTACAGTGAATGTACATGACATTATCACGGCCGATATCACTTTTAATTTGGCGAATTGCTTCTAAGAATGGTAATGATTCGATATCACCAACAGTTCCACCAATCTCAGTAATAACGACGTCTGCACCTGTTTCTTTTCCAGCACGGAAAACACGGTCTTTAATTTCATTTGTGATATGAGGAATAACCTGTACTGTTCCTCCAAGATAATCACCACGACGCTCTTTCTTTAACACAGTTGAATAAATTCTTCCAGTCGTAACGTTATTAAACTTTGTTAGGTTAACATCGATAAAACGCTCATAGTGACCTAAGTCAAGATCTGTCTCAGCTCCATCACCAGTTACAAAAACCTCACCATGTTGGTATGGACTCATCGTTCCTGGATCCACATTTATGTAAGGATCAAATTTTTGAATCGTTACACTCATACCACGGTTTTTTAATAATCTACCTAGTGAAGCAGCTGTAATTCCTTTTCCTAATGATGATACAACTCCACCTGTTACAAAAATATACTTTGTCATTGTCTTCCCCCTCAGAAGCTATATATGTTTATTTTGCACAAAAGACTTAGAAATCATTTGGGAACTTATCAGAAAAGCGAAAGCGCCTTGATCAGCCTCGGGCAAATAAGACGATCATGAATAGAAGGTGGTGTTCTTTACCTTCAATTCTTGTGCATCTGAGACAGCGGCGCTGTAGCTAGACAGTGAAACTTGGTAAGAAAATTTCCATTTTTAACACAAAAATAGAAAGCCCCCTTCCAAACAAGTTGAAAGGGAGCCGTAAATGTATAATAAATACAATCGATTGCTTTTTTAAGAGCCCAAAATAGATTCTACCTACTTGAAAAAAGAAAGTCAAGACGAATTACTGTTATTTTTCTTCCTCTTCATCATCTAGATCGTCGTCAATATCGTCATCATCATCTAAATCGAATTCTTCATCGTCATCATCAATGATATCATCATCATCATCATCATCTATATCTGTTTCGTCTATATCATCGAAATCTTCTTCATCGTCATCTTCGTCTGTGTCATCAAATTCATCTAAATCATCGAAACCAAGATCTTCTTCAATGTCATCGAAATCTTCTTCAATATCGTCATTTTTACTTTTCTTCGCTTTTTTCTTTTTAGGCTTAGCAACTGGCACAATTTCTTCTTCAATTTGCTCATAAGGGTACCATGTGCGTAATCCCCACATGTTTTCTCCTACACATATAAAACGACCATCAATATTGATATCCGTATAAAATTGAGCAATTTTATCTTCAACCTGTTGTTTTGTTAAACCAAGATGAGTTGATATTTCTTTAACTAAATCACTAAAAATATACGGCTTTTTGCCCTCTAGGAAAAGTTCATAGGCAACTTCAACCATTGCCATTTCTTTTATTTGTTCATCTGTTAATTTTTTAAGACTCAAGTTAAGGCACTCCCTTTCTAGGTCAAACATCTATTTTATACATTTAAAACGTATTTTATGTACAAAGTCAAGCCTGCAAATCATACCATTCATTATAAACAAATTCTAGCAGTTTATGCCACATTAATCACGTAAAAAATACACAAAAGTGCTTTTGCACCTTTGTGTATGAAATTCTAGTCTCTTCTATCATTGTTTTTGCAATTTACTAGAGACCTTTATATGGAATGATGACAGGAAAGGTTATTGCTACATATTCCGTCTGTACTGTCCGCCAACCTCATACAATGCTTGAGTTATTTGTCCTAGACTTGCTACTTGGACTGTTTTCATTAGCTCCGCAAAGATATTGCCATTCTCAATTGCTGTTTTCTTTAGTCTTTGTAATGCTTCGTCAACTTTATTTTCATTTACCTGGTGGAACGCACGTAGATTATTGATTTGTGTTTCTTTCTCTTCTTTCGTTGCACGTGCGAGTTCCATATTATCCATCGTTTCCTGTGAAGGAGGATTTGGGTTAAGATACGTATTTACACCTATGATTGGTAGTTCCCCAGTGTGCTTTTTCATTTCGTAATGCATGGATTCATCCTGAATTTTTCCACGTTGATATTGGGTTTCCATTGCTCCAAGTACACCACCGCGTTCATTAATCCGATCAAATTCCTGAAGAACTGCTTCCTCTACTAAATCGGTTAATTCTTCAATAATAAATGAGCCTTGCAGAGGATTTTCATTTTTCGTTAAGCCATGCTCCTTTGTAATAATCATTTGGATGGCCATTGCTCTTCTTACCGATTCCTCTGTAGGAGTTGTTATTGCTTCATCGTACGCATTTGTATGAAGTGAATTACAATTATCATGTAGTGCCATTAATGCCTGTAGTGTTGTACGAATATCATTAAAATCAATTTCTTGGGCATGTAAAGAACGGCCTGATGTTTGAACATGATATTTAAGCTTTTGACTTCGTTCGTTTGCTCCATATTTATCTCTCATGACTGTTGCCCATATTCTTCTTGCTACACGACCAATCACTGTATATTCAGGATCTAGTCCATTGCTAAAAAAGAATGAAAGATTTGGTGCAAAGGCGTTAATATCCATTCCTCTACTTAGGTAATACTCGACATAAGTAAAGCCATTTGATAGGGTAAATGCTAGCTGAGAAATTGGATTGGCGCCAGCTTCCGCAATATGATAGCCTGAAATTGATACTGAATAATAGTTTCTCACTTTTTGATCAATAAAATATTGCTGGATATCACCCATCAGCCTTAAAGCGAACTCTGTTGAGAAAATACATGTATTTTGCCCTTGGTCCTCTTTTAAAATATCTGCTTGCACTGTGCCCCTAACTGTTTGCAAGGTATATGACCTTACCTCTTTAAATTCTTGTTCCGTAAGTGATCGCTCAAGATCAGCTTCTTTTCTTTTTACTTGCTGATCAATCGCTGTATTCATGAACATGGCTAAAATGATTGGTGCAGGCCCATTTATCGTCATTGATACAGAGGTAGATGGAGCACAAAGATCAAAGCCCTTATATAACTTTTTCATATCATCTAATGTACATACACTTACCCCGCTCTCACCGATTTTGCCATATATATCTGGTCGGTGTGCAGGATCTTCTCCATATAGAGTGACAGAATCAAACGCTGTACTTAAACGTTTTGCATCATCATCCTTTGATAAATAATGAAAGCGACGATTTGTTCGCTCTGGTGTTCCTTCTCCAGCAAATTGTCGTTTTGGATCCTCTCCTTCACGTTTAAACGGGAATACTCCAGCTGTGTAAGGAAAAGAACCTGGTACATTTTCTTTATAGAGCCAATATAAAATGTCTCCATCATTTTTATATTTTGGTAACGATACTTTTGGAATGGATAGACCCGATAAAGAGATTGTCTTTAATGTTGTGACAATCTCTTTATCTCGAATAACTGTCATAAACTCATCTTGAGCATATTTTTCCTTCATTTCCCCCCATTGCTTCAAATGTGTTTTTGACACTTGTGTCAGTTTCTCCTCAAGTCTTTCTTTTAAAGCTTGTAAAGAGTGAAGGACTTCTATGTTACCTTCTTGATGGGAGAGGATTTCTAGTGTTCCATTTACCTGAAAAAGTTTTGTTGCAGTATTTGCTTGTTCCTCTGAGTGCTTATGATAGTTTCTTACAGTCTCGGTAATTTCTCTTAAGTAGTATCTTCTTTCAGGAGGTATAATCACGTTTTGTTTTTCAACATCTTTTACAACAGGTAATGTTGATTGCCATTGCTTTCCTGCTTTTTCATTAATCAGTTCTATAAGTCTCGCAAATAACGTGTTTGTTCCTAGATCATTAAATTGACTAGCAATTGTTCCATACACAGGCATATCATCTAGCGGAGAATCAAATAATAATCGACTACGCTGATATTGCTTTTGTACTTGGCGTTTAGCATCCTCAGAACCTTTGCGTTCAAATTTATTAATCACAATTAAATCGGCGTAGTCGATCATATCGATCTTTTCTAGCTGTGATGGTGCACCAAACTCACTTGTCATCACATACAGAGAAAGATCACAAATTTCGGCTATTTCTGCATCACCTTGACCAATTCCGCTCGTTTCAACGATAACTAAGCCGAAGCCCGCACCTTTCACAACCGAAATGGCGTCTTGGATGGCTAATGATAGCTCTGTTTTTGATTGACGTGTCGCCAAGCTTCTCATATATACTCTTGGAGAAAAAATGGCATTCATCCGAATCCTATCTCCTAAAAGCGCTCCACCGGTTTTTTGCTTTGTAGGATCAACCGATAAAACCGCAATGTTTAAATCTGGTACTTCATTTAGAAACCTTCGGATTAACTCATCTGTTAATGAACTTTTTCCAGCTCCTCCTGTACCTGTAATACCGACGATCGGTGCTTTAGAATCGTGTTGATTAAGCTTTTCAAAAAGGGCTTCTACCTTAGCAGATACTTCGGCATGAAGTACCTTTGCTTCTGCATAGGAAATAAGCTTTGCAACTGATTTTGGCTCTCCTGTCTTTAGTTGCTCAAGCTCGATATTGTCTTCTTTTACGGTTGAGTAATCACATTCTTTAAGCATGTAATTGATCATCCCTTGTAGACCTAACTCTCTCCCATCCTCAGGTGAAAAAATCTTAGCAATTCCATACTCATGTAATTCCTTTATTTCACGTGGGATGATTACTCCTCCTCCACCACCAAAAAGACGAATTTGTCCTGCACCTTTTTCAGTTAAAAGATCATACATATACTTAAAAAACTCAACATGTCCCCCTTGATAGGAAGAAATTGCAATTCCTTGTGCATCCTCTTGAATGGCGGCCGATACAATTTCCTCTACTGATCTGTTATGACCAAGATGAATGACCTCTGCACCGCTAGCCTGTAAGATACGGCGCATGATATTAATTGAAGCATCATGACCATCAAATAGGCTTGATGCTGTTACAAAACGTATTGAATGCTTCGGTTTGTAGATTTCTGTTGTTGTCATCTAAATACACCCCTTTGTTTCGTTAACAACAATGTTAGTTCTCCTTAACTCCCTGTAAAATCACCTTTGTTTGTAGCTCTATATATTGATCAATTGTATATATTTTCTGAAGCGTCCATCTTCTAAAAGCCCACATCTGTCCTTGAACAATAATGTTATGGGCGATTAGTTCGCATTCTTGCTTTGTTAGTGTTAACTCTCCATTGTTGACGCAGCTTTCAATAATTTTTTTAAACATTGCTGCCATTTCAATTTCTTTTTTCAATACATATGGAAGGGCGTCCTTTGATAAGGATTTTGCTTCTTGGTACATGACAAGTACTTCATCCTGCATGTCATCGATTACTTTAAAATAGTTTTTTATTGCTAGCTTTAAGCTTTCGATTGTTCCTTGCTTTGTATCAATATCCTGTTCTAGTCGAATATGTACTTGATCATAGATCGTATCACAAACCAAGTACAACACATCTTCCTTTTGACGGATGTATTCATATAAAGTCCCAATACTAAAACCTGCTGCGTGAGCAATCTCTCTTGTTGTCGTCCGGTGAAACCCTTTTTCTTTAAAAAGGGTCACCGCACCTTTTATCATCTGATCGCGTCGCTTTTCAATTAACCTCTCATCTTTGACAGATGCAAGCACCTCGCGCTTTTTCATCTACCTCCCACCTATCTTTCAGAGCTTCTATTCATTTTGTTTCGTTGCGTGAATACGCCATGTTCACTTTGTATAAGGGAAATGGGGGAACAACGCTAATTTATTTTGATAATCAACTTATTTCAAAAATAGATGAATTTATATTCAATAAATCCTCATTGAGCTTGCTACGTTCGCGCCACCATATTTGAGTTAGTCTTGTAGTTAAACTCAATGTTTTCCTTCATTTTATATCGTTGCGTGAATACGTCATCTTCACTTTGTAATCATCCGAGATATCACGAGTCGTTGTATTTCTTGCGTACCCTCATAAATTTGCGTGATTTTCGCATCTCTCATATATCGTTCTACTGGATAATCCTTTGTATAGCCATAGCCTCCAAACACTTGGACAGCTTCAGTTGTTACTTTCATTGCTGTATCTCCAGCGAATAGCTTGGACATGGCAGATTCTTTGCCATATGGTAAGCCAACGGATTCTAGCCATGCTGCTTGATAGGTTAATAGGCGTGCCGCTTCGATATTTGTTGCCATATCAGCAAGCTTAAAGCTGATTCCTTGTTGTGCTGCTATTGGTTTACCAAACTGCTCACGCTGTTTTGCATAAGCCACGGCAGCGTCTAGGGCTCCTTGTGCGATTCCGACAGCTTGTGCAGCAATTCCATTTCTGCCACCATCTAATGTCATCATCGCAATTTTAAAGCCTTCACCAATCTCTCCCAACACATTTTCCTTTGACACTTTACACTCTTCAAAAATGATTTCTGTTGTAGGTGACGAGCGAATCCCTAGTTTGCTTTCTTTTTTACCTACTGAGAATCCTTCAAAACCTTTTTCAATAATAAAAGCAGTTGTTCCTTTATGCTTACTAGAAGGATCTGTTACAGCAAATACGATATAAATATCTGCTATACCTCCGTTTGTAATGAAGATCTTCGCTCCATTTAAAACATAATGATCACCTTCTAATCTAGCATTTGTTCTCATTCCACCAGCATCTGATCCAGAACCAGGCTCGGTTAATCCGTAAGCACCAATCTTCTCCCCTAAAGCCATTGGTTTTAAGTATTTTTGCTTTTGCTCTTCTGATCCAAACTTATATAAAGGCCAGCCTGCTAAAGAAGTGTGGGCAGATAATGTCACACCAGTTGATGCACAAACTCTTGATAGCTCCTCAACAGCAATGACATATGATAAATAATCGCTTCCGATTCCACCATATTCTTCTGGCCACGGAATACCTAACAATCCTAAATCGGCCATTTTTCTGAAAATGTCCATATCAAAGCGTTCTTGCTCATCACGCTCAGCAGCAGTTGGTTCAACTTCTTTTTTCGCAAAGTCTCTAACCATTTTTCTTATCATCTCATGCTCTTCAGATAGCTTAAAATACATCTGATCATCCCCCGACTTTTACTTTTCATTTAGTAGGTGCTTGCTTATGACAATTCGTTGTATCTCACTCGTACCTTCATAAATTTCACAGACCTTCGCATCGCGAAAATATCGTTCAACTGGATAGTCCTTTGTATAGCCATAGCCTCCGTAAATTTGCACAGCTTCTGTTGCTAGCTCCATTGCAGCTTTAGAAGCAAATAGCTTAGCTATTGCCGCTTGCTTACCACAAGGAAGGTTATTCCCTTTTAGATATGCAGCTTGATAGACTAATAGCTTTGCCGCTTCCACATTTGTTGCCATATCTGCTAGTTTAAAGGCAATACCTTGTCTGCTCGCAATTGGTTTTCCAAATTGATGTCGTTCTTTTGCGTATAAAGTCGCCTTCTCCAATGCAGCTTCAGCAATTCCGAGTGACTGTGCGGCGATTCCAATTCTGCCCCCGTCTAGATTTGCCATTGCGATTTTAAATCCTTGGCCTTCTTCACCAAGGAGATTTCCGATCGGTACTTTCGCATCCTCAAAAATTAATTGCACCGTTCTAGAGCCGTTCAAGCCCATTTTGTGTTCATCTTTTCCGATGATCAATCCCGGTGTATCCTTTTCAACGATAAACGCCGAAACCCCTGCGCTTCCTGTACCACTTGATGTTCTTGCAAAAACAATATACGTATCAGCTTCACCGCCATTAGTGATAAACATCTTTGAGCCATTTAGCAGATAATGATCACCATTTTTAGCTGCTCGCGTTTTCATGCTTGCGGCATCTGAGCCAGAGCTTGGTTCTGTTAGGCAAAACGCTGCTAAATTCTCACCCTTTGCCAGCTTCGTCACATATTTTTTCTTTTGCTGTTCTGTTCCAAAGGCTAAAATCGGAAGTGTTCCAACCGATGTATGAACTGAAAGAATAACTCCTAGTGCTGCACTTACTTTTGAGATTTCATGGATTGCTATTAAATACGAGGTAAAATCCATGCCAGCCCCTTCGTACTCTACAGGAATAGGGATTCCCATAAGACCAAGCTCACCCATTTTTTGTAGGATTTTTCTCGGGAATACCCCTTTTTCCATCTCTTTAACAAACGGCTCTACCTCTGATTTTGCAAATTCACGAACCATTTTCCTCATCATGATTTGTTCTTCTGTAAAATGTAGATTCATTTGATGCCACCCCTTTAAAAAACTTAGGCTGTTTTCGTAAATATTGCGATTGAAACCGAGCTTTCACTTCAAGAATGATATTATCTCTTGAGGTGAGAGGTCAGATGTGAGACTAAAAGCAATCGGCGACTCACCGATTGCTTTTATTTACGTCTTTTTTCATCTATCAAATACAACAATCTCTTAGAAAAGAGTCAAAACTTATGAATAGGTATAAAATCCTCTGCCTGTTTTTCTACCCAACCATCCAGCTTTTACATATTTACGAAGTAATGGGCATGGTCGATATTTATCATCACCAAAGCCCTCGTGGAGTGTTTCCATAATAAATAAGCAAGTGTCTAAACCGATAAAGTCAGCTAACGTAAGTGGCCCCATTGGATGGTTCATCCCCAGCTTCATCACCTCATCGACTGCCTCTGGTGAAGCCACACCTTCATAAACTGTATAGATTGCTTCATTGATCATCGGCATTAATATTCGATTAGATACAAAGCCTGGAAAATCATTTACTTCAACTGGTACTTTATTTAATTTTTTTGTGAGATCTTTAATTTGCTCATAAACCTCATCAGCTGTCGCTAGTCCGCGAATAATTTCGACTAGCTTCATGACTGGCACTGGATTCATAAAGTGCATACCAATTACTTTTTCTGGTCGTTTCGTTGCTGCCGCAATTTCTGTGATAGGTAAGGATGATGTGTTTGATGCTAAAATTGCATGGTTTGGTGCTAGTTGATCAAGCTCATGAAAAAGGATAGTTTTCACGTCCATTTTTTCTACAACTGCTTCGATGACGATGTCTACTGAACGTGCATTTGAAAGTTCTACAGAGGTTGTGATTCTTCGAAGGGTTTCGTCTTTTTCTTGTGGTGATATTCGTTCTTTTTCTACCTGCTTTTGTAGCTGTTTTTCAATTGTTCCGTAGCCTCTATTTACAAATTCCTCTTTTATATCATGAAGAACGACATCGAAACCAGCCGTTGCACATACTTGGGCAATTCCGGAGCCCATTTGCCCTGCTCCGATGACCATAATCTTTTGAATGTTCATATCCTTCCCCCTAGTAATCTAGTAATTTCTAAAGTGAAACTTCAATCATGATTGCGTCGCCTTGGCCTCCACCACTACAAATCGCAGCAACACCAATTCCGCCACCTCTACGTTTTAGTTCATGAATTAAGGTGATGATAATTCTCGCACCGCTCGCACCAATCGGATGTCCTAATGCGACTGCTCCTCCATTTACATTTACTTTTTCTGGGTCAAGGTTTGAGATTTGATTAGCTGCTAATGCTACTGCCGCGAACGCTTCATTAATTTCAAATAGGTCGATATCTTCAACGGTTTTGCCGGTTTTCTTTAATAGCTCATTAATAACGAGTCCTGGTGTTTTCGGAAAATCCTTCGCTTCCATCGCAATAGCTGTGTGTCCTATGATCGTTGCTATTGGTTTTCGCCCCTCTTTTTGTGCTCGTTCATCGCTCATAAGGACGAGTGCTGCTGCTCCATCATTAATTCCAGGAGCATTTCCTGCAGTAATTGTTCCGTTATGATCAAATACTGGGGCGAGCTTTGAAAGTCTTTCAATCGATGTATCTTTACGTGGTGCTTCATCTTTTTCAACAACGATTGGTTCGCCTTTACGTTGTGGTACAGCGACTGGCACAATCTCTTCGCTTAACAAACCAGACTCTTGTGCATGAACGGCACGTTGGTGACTTCTTAGTGCCCATTCATCTTGTTGATCACGCGTTAGATTTAACTCATCTGACGTGCTGTTACCATATGTGCCCATATGTACGCCTGTAAAGCTACAAGTCAATCCGTCATGGATCATTAAATCCTTAACGGCACTATTACCCATTTTCAGCCCCCAACGCGCGTTTGGTAAAATATATGGTGCGTTACTCATCGATTCCATCCCACCAGCTACGATGACTTCCTCATCACCGGCACGAATTATTTGATCTGCTAAGGTGACACTTCTTAGTCCTGATGCACATACTTTATTAATCGTTTCCGTTTTTACATTCCATGGGAGGTCTGCTTGTCGTGCTGCTTGGCGTGACGGGATTTGCCCTTGCCCACCTTGAAGGACATTTCCTAAAATAACTTCGTTTACTTGTTCGCCATCGACCTTCGCACGTTTTAGCGCTTCTTTAATGGCGATACCACCAAGCTCAGATGCTGTTAAAGTTGATAAAGCTCCTCCAAATTTCCCAACCGGTGTTCTTACCCCACTTAATATCACAGTTTTTTTTGCCATGTGTCTTCTCCCCTTTTTTGAATTGTATGTTTAAGGCTTTTTTCATAAACTTCGATGCTTTTTGCATGCTTGCCATGTAGCTCTCAGTTAAATTCAAAGCGAATTTGCCCAATTTAACTTCATGATTGCGATTTTTCTGTCCAATCTGAGGGGTATCTGTCTAATTTCAATTGCTTTATTGTCCAAAACCGGAGTTACTGTCTAAACTCAAACGTTTATGTCCAGACTCAGTAAATCCGCTTTAGTAACCGCTTACAAATTGATTGAACGCTCGCTCAGTCTGCAAGTATGTTCAAAGAGGGGTCAGACCCCCCTTATCCAAAGATTGATTTTTCCAGCAGTTCAGCCACATCATATGTGCTTACTTGCTCTTCTACTTCTTTCGCTTTTGTTCCATCGCTTAGCATCGTTAAGCAATAAGGACAGCCAGAGCTAATAACAGATGGGTTAACAGCTAGTGCCTGTTCTGTTCTTGCGACGTTAATCCTGCTACCTGTATCTTCTTCCATCCACATTAAGCCCCCACCTGCACCACAGCACATTCCTTTTTCACGATTGCGCTCCATTTCAACAAGCTTTACACCAGGTATCGCTTTTAAAATATTTCGAGGTGCATCATATACTTCGTTATATCTTCCTAGGTAACATGAGTCGTGGAAGGTAATCGTTTCATTTACCGGTAGCTTTGGTTTTAATCTGCCTTCTGCTACTAATTCAGCTAGTAGTTCTGTATGGTGATAAATTTCAGCCTCTAAACCAAAGTCAGGATACTCATTTTTAAAAATGTTATATGCATGTGGATCGATGGTGACAATCTTCTTTACATCATTTTTCACAAATTCATCGATATTCTTTGTTGCAAGCTCTTGGAATAAAAACTCATTTCCGAGACGACGTGGTGTATCTCCTGAGTTCTTCTCCTTATTACCGAGGATTGCAAACTTCACTCCTGCTTCATTAAGAAGCTTTGCAAATGATAGGGCAATTTTTTGACTGCGATTATCATATGAGCCCATTGAGCCCACCCAGAATAAGTATTCAAACTCTTCTCCATCCTTGCTCATTTCTTTCACAGTAGGTATGACAACATCCGTGCGGGCCTCACGCCATGTTTCACGCTCTTTGCGGTTTAATCCCCACGGATTACCTTGACGTTCAATATTTGTCATCGCGCGCTGTGCATCAGCATCCATTTTCCCTTCTGTTAACACAAGATAACGGCGCATATCAATAATTTTATCGACATGCTCATTCATTACTGGACATTGATCTTCACAGTTACGGCATGTTGTACACGCCCAGATCTCTTCTTCTGTGATAACATCGCCAATTAAGGTTGGATTGTAATCAACAGCCGTTGCTGCGGACTCTTGTGTACCAGCACTTGCTGCCATCATCGCGATTTGATTCCCTTTTGTATTGCTAAAGGCTACAGCTGGCACCCATGGCTGCTTCTGTGTAACAGCAGCACCCGTAAATGTTAAATGGTCACGTAGCTTTAAGATTAAGTCCATAGGTGAGAGGATCTTCCCTGTCCCTGTCGCCGGACACATATTTGTGCAACGTCCACATTCTACACAAGCATATAAATCAATTAGTTGCGGCTGTGTAAAGTCTTGTATTTTTCCAACGCCGAATGTTTCTTGTAATTCGTCTTCAAAATCAATTTTTTCAAGTTTTCCCGGATTTGAAACACGGTTAAAATATACATTTGCTGGTCCTGCAATTAAGTGTGCGTGTTTAGATTGTGGCACATAGACTAAAAATGTTAATAAGAATAATAAGTGAATCCACCATGCGATGTAGAAGATGACAACAGACCCTGTTTCTCCAACAAAGCTAAGTAAAAATGCTAAAGATGAAGCAATTGGCTCCGCCCCTGTAAGCTCGTGACCGTGCCAGATGATACCCATTCCGTTACCTAGAAGGACAGATAACATTAGTCCACCAATAAAAATTAAGACAAGTCCAGCTTTAAAGCCTCGTTTTAGTCGCACAAGTTTTTCTACATAGCGGCGATGAAACGCCCATATAACCGCTACTAAAATCATGAAGGTAACGATCTCCTGGAAAAAGGTGAACGCTGGATACAAAGGTCCAAGAGGTAAATGGGCACCAGGAATTAATCCTTTTGTAATAAAATCGATCGCTCCAAATTGGACTAGTATAAAGCCATAGAAAAACATAACATGGATGGCTCCACTCTTTTTATCCTTTAATAGCTTTTTTTGTCCAAAAACATTAACCCAAACCTTTTGAAGTCTTTCTTTCACTTTGCTATCGAATTCAACTTTTTTCCCTAGTTTAATGTAGTCAATTCTCGTTCGAATTAAATAGATGAACAAGCGTACGGCGTAAGCGGTTACAATTAAGAATGCAATAAAATTCACCCATAATAGTGCATTCATTTCTTTTCCCCCATTCTCCCTTATGTTACTGTCCATTCATAACGTACTCGAACTTTTCCCCTTTTGTTTTGTAACACTTTCAATTTTCTGAATTTATCATTATAATCCTATGATAATAAATGAATGAGCATTCAGTCAACATCTTTTTAAAGAAAACCTTCTAAATGCTTGTTAAAAATGTATTCGACTAAGCAACAAATATGCGATGAATAGACATGATACATAAAAAAAACACCTCTTGTAAAAACTATAAAAAATATTTACGTTGTTCAAATGATAAAAAGTATAAGTTTTTGTACTTAGTTTTTGTGTCTATTTCCAGCAGTCCGACTTTGAGAAAAGTCGGATGCCTCAGGCCTCAGACCGCACAGGACGTTCAAGTGTAGTTACAGCGACATGACGTCGTGTTCGCAACTGCCTCTAGGGTCTAGCCACTCATGAATTAAAGGTAAAGGACGTCTTCTACGAGCGGCTTATTTACCCAAGGCTGACCAAGGCGCTTGCGCTTTTCTTATGCTACTAGGAGGATATAGCTAATGAATATGTTCATCATAATCAGCATGATCATAGTGGCAATTATTTTCTGGTTCACAATAGACTATCATTTGGGGAGAAAAGATCACCTTTCAAAAGCAAAATATACGCAATTCCCTCTTAAGAAAAGTGATATTGATCTTTTTATTGACGGAGAAAATCTTTATCAAGACTTATTTAAGAGGATTAAAAATAGTACTCAAAGCATTCATGTGCTATTTTATATCGTGAAAAATGATGACATTAGTCATGAATTTCTTTCCTTATTAGGTGAAAAAGCTAGTCAGGGTATTGAAGTGCGCCTTTTGCTTGACTATGTTGGAAGTTTTCAGCTTGATAAACAAAAGGTGAAAGTTCTTAAAGAAAAAGGTGTTATATTTGCGCGTTCACACAAACCAAGATTTCCATACTTTTTTTATACACTACAAGCAAGAAATCATCGTAAGATAACAGTTATTGATGGAAATACTGCTTACTTGGGCGGCTTCAATATAGGAAAAGAATATATCGGTAAAGACCCTAAATTCGGTTATTGGAGAGACTATCACCTAAAAATTACTGGTGAAGGAGTTTTCGATTTACAGCAGCAATTTTTAACGGATTGGTATGATTCAACAGCAGAGAATTACCTTGAGGTGCCTCGTTATTTTCCATATCAACAAAAAGGTAAGAGTTCACATAATTTTATATCCACGTATGGAGAACATTTGGATGATCATTTTAAGACGATTATAAGAGATGCAAAACAGGAAATCATCATATGCTCACCCTATTTTATTCCGGGTAAAGATCTATTAAATGAGCTGTTAGCTGCTTTATCAAATGGGATAAAGGTGAAAATTATGGTCCCTATGAAAGCTGATCATCCGTTAGTAAAGGAAGCGGCATTTCCCTACTTTGGCCAATTGATTTTAGCTGGCTGCGAGATCTATCGATTTTACTACGGTTTCTTTCATGCCAAGGTTATTGTCATTGATGACCATTTATGTGATATTGGAACGGCGAATTTTGATAAACGAAGCTTATATTTAAACGATGAGATGAATTGCTTAATTTATGATCCTGAATTCATTCAGCATGTAAAAAAACAGCTTTATGAAGACTTTCATCGGTCTGAGCTGTTAACATATGAATTCTATAAAAAACGCTCGTATGCACATCGCATTAAAGAGGTTTTGGCAACACTCTTATCGCATTTTTTGTAATTTCCCAGGAGGAATTGGATGATTATTCGATTTGGATACGTATCACATGCTCTTTCTCTTTGGAATTGTTCTCCTGCTAAATCATTAACGTTTACTCGATGGAAAAAACTCGACGAAAATGAGAGAAAAGAGCAACTGCTCTACGTTACAGAGCAAAACCTTAAACATACATTAAGAATGATCCACTATAATATTTCTCAAGAAATTTTTTTGTATCGCTTCTCATCATCCATTGTCCCTCTAGCGACACACCCTGAAGTACTTTGGGATTACAAAACGCCTTTTAAGGACTTACTTACTGAAATAGGTGTGCTTGTGAAAAAACATAATCTTCGCACGAGTTTTCACCCTAATCAATTTACGTTGTTCAGGAGCGAAAAAACACATATTACCGAGAATGCTGTTGGTGATATGACATACCATTATAACTTATTAGAAGCCATGGGACTTGCTAATGAATCCATTATTAACATACATGTAGGCGGGGCTTACGGAAACAAGCAAACAGCGACAGATCGTTTTCATTCGAATATTAAAAAGCTCCCAAAACTTATCAAAAAGCGTATGACACTTGAAAATGATGATAAAACCTATACAGCATCTGAAACGTTAGCTATTTGTCAAAAGGAGAAGATTCCCTTACTTTTTGATTATCATCATTTTATGGCAAACAACGTGGATGATGAGTCTTTAGAACGCTTATTACCAGATATTTTTAAAACCTGGTCTTGGATTGGTTTACAGCCAAAAATTCATGTGTCTTCTCCTAAATCAGAAAAGGAATTTAGAAGTCATGCAGACCAAGTTGATGCTGAATTCTTAATGCCTTTATTAAATATACTAAAAGAAATGGATGTAGATCTAGATTTTATGATTGAGGCAAAGCAAAAGGATAAAGCAGCTCTTAAGCTTTGTGAGGATATCTCAAAAATAAGAGGTGTAAAACGAATTGGTGGTGCTACTATTCAGTGGTAGTTTCCGCGTTCAAATTTGCATAGTATGAGCATAAGATATACCTATAATCGGGGATGGTTGCACAAGTAAACTCTCTACTTTGTTGCTAACTTCTGCTCTTTTCTAGAACTTTGTCACGCCTTTCCTCTTCTATTGCAATAAAAAACTCAGATGAACAATAAGTTCATCTGAGTTTTTTGCTTGATTACATTTTTTCAGGTGCTGAAACACCGATTAACATGAATGCGTTTTGCAATGTCGTTTGTGTTGCTTTCATTAAGCCGAGTCTTGCACGACTTTTTTCTGTATTTTCAGGATCTAACACCTTTTCAGCATTATAAAAACTGTGTAGCGCTGATGCTAAATCGTAAATGTAATTGGTAATACGGTGTGGAATTCGCTTTTGTGCAGCTTCTGCGACAGCTTCAGGGAATTCACCTAGCTTTTTCAATAGATCAAATTCCTTTTCAGATGCAATTTCATCAAGCTTTAAGTTGTCTTCAAATGTTAAGCCTTGCTCTTCGCCCTGGCGAAGCATGCTGCAAATACGTGCGTGTGCATATTGTGCATAGTATACAGGGTTTTCATTTGATTTCGATACAGCAAGATCAAGGTCAAAATCCATATGTGTATCCGCACTTCTCATGGCAAAAAAGTAGCGGACCGCATCAAGACCAACCTCTTCGATTAAATCTCTCATTGTAACTGCTTTTCCAGTACGCTTACTCATTTTCATCTTCTCACCGTTTTTATAAAGGTGAACGAGCTGAATAATTTCTACCTCTAGTGTTTCCTTACCATAGCCTAGTGCCTCAATTGCTGCCTTCATACGAGGAATGTATCCATGATGATCTGCTCCCCATACATTGATAAGCTTAGTAAATCCGCGATCAAGCTTGTCCTTGTGGTACGCAATATCTGGTGTTAAATACGTATAAGAACCATCATTTTTGATTAATACACGGTCTTTGTCGTCACCGAATGTTGTTGAGCGGAACCATGTTGCCCCCTCTTCTTCGTAAATATGACCTTTTTCCTTCAATGCGGATAGTGCCTCGTTAATTTTTCCATTATGGTAAAGAGACGTTTCTGAGTACCATACATCAAATGGTACACGGAACTCTTCCAAGTCAGTTTTCAGCTTGCCCATTTCGAATTTTAAGCCATATTCTCTAAAAAAGCTTAAACGTTCGTCGCTGTTTTGATTAACAAACTTGTCGCCATATTCTTCAGCAAGTTTTTTTCCGATTCCAATAATATCTTCGCCATGATAGCCATCCTCAGGCATCAAAGCATCATTACCTACCGCTTGCAAATAACGGGCTTCAATCGAGCGAGCTAAGTTGTTGATTTGATTTCCAGCATCATTGATGTAATATTCACGTGACACATCATAGCCTGCTTTTGTTAAGACATTACATAAAGAATCTCCAACTGCAGCGCCACGAGCATGACCTAGATGCAGGTCACCTGTTGGATTAGCTGAAACGAACTCAACTTGGACCTTTTCATTGTTCCCGATGTTTGTTTCACCATAGCTAGATCCTGCCTTTAAAATAGAAGGTACTAGATCTGTGAGATAGCTATTGTTCATGTAGAAATTAATAAATCCAGGTCCAGCAATTTCAATTTTATCAATTGACCCTTTTTCTTTATCAAAGTTCGCAACAAGCTCATCTGCAATCATACGAGGTGCTTTTTTTGCAACACGAGCAAGCTGCATCGCCATGTTAGTCGAATAATCCCCATGTGCTTTTTCTTTTGGGATTTCTAAAAGAACATCAGGAATCTGTGCTTCTTCAGCAAGGCCTGCTCTGATAACAGCAGCTTTTATTTCATCTTTTAAACGTTCTTTTACTTGCTCAACGATATTCATTTTTGTTCCTCCATATATGTAATCATTAATTTATGTACATGCTTTTCTTTTTCATCTATTTGCAAATCATATAAAATAATGAGCTTACCTTCAAGCTCCTGTGTATCAAATGATAACGATTCAGTATTTGTTTCTAACTGAAGTTTTCCGAAAGGTGTAGAGTAGTCTGTTAAGGTTTGCGTGCCTTCGACAAAACGCTGCTTCATCGTAACAGCTCCTGAACGCATAACAACTACTTCGTTTTCAGCGATTTTGACAGTTGTTTTAACAAAGCCTAGCTCATGCTCTTCTTCATATCTTAAGTAAATTGTTTTTCCCTTTAAGAAATACTCTCCTGTCGTGCTAACTTCAATGCTATCTTTTTCATGGTCATTCCCATTTCGAATTTCCGATAATACATGTATTTGAATAGGTGTGCTTTTTGACATATAGACACTCCCTTTATCATCTGCCTTCTATAATCTTAATAGTATAAAGATTCATTTGCAACTACGCAATAGGGAACTTTTTATGAGGATTTTCTGTGCCTCTACTTTATTTTTCTTAAAAGAGTCAAATTTGTTAAAAAAGCAAATAATAACAAAACGATACTATCATTCATAAAGAAGGAGAAGATCATTATGAAAAAGATTTTTCTAATGGTAACACTGTTGTTTATGTCCTTTACTTTGTTCTTTCCAACTATAGAAGCAGAGGCTAAAGGGAATGGAAACAGACAAAATCAGTGTTTTAGCCAATCTGCAGTACAGTTAAAGAGTGACTTAAGGAAACTCTGGATTGACCATACAATATGGACAAGAAATTATATCGTTAGTGCCATACCAGGTATGGAGGATCAAGAAAAGGTACTAGAGAGGCTATTGAAAAACCAGGAAGATATAGGGAATGCAATAAAGCCATATTATGGAGAAACAGCCGGCAACAAGAAAACGGAACTGTTAAGGGAACCATCATCATCGCGGGAAAGATAGTGGACGCAGCAAAAAGCGGAAACCAGGTTAATGTTAGTAAATTCAATACAGAATGGCATAAAAACGCTGATGATATTGCTCAGTTTCTTAGCAGTGCGAACCCAAATTGGTCCAATAATGAGTTAAAGGAATTGTTATATATGCATTTAAAGTTGGTCACAGATGATGTTGTGGCAAGAATTAATAAAGATTGGGATGGAAGTATTATTGCTTTTGATAAAGGCGAACACCACATTATTAAATTAGCTGACACACTTACAGAAGGTATTATAAAGCAATTTCCAAACCAGTTTTAAAGAACTGGCTTTTATCACCTATTTATGAGCGAGTAAATAGCTTAGTTTGGCGTATTTTGCTCATTTTGTCGAGTAATCAATGGTGAGGCTCTTTTTGAGTTTTTCAATGTAGTAAACTTTGATTTTAAAAAATTCGGATTAACAAATTCACAAAACGGAAAAAAAACACTTTTTAAATAAGGCTGTTTTCGTAAAGATTGTTGTTTTTCGTATAATGTACTATTTACTTATTTAGTTATGCGTCGTGCTCTTTTCCATAAATCACTTTAAAATTTTCTCTAAATAATGATTGAAGTCCCACTGAAAAAATCCTAAAGCCGATTTTTTCTTAAAAAAGGAAATAGCGACTAGGTGTTTCTAGTCGCTATTTCCGCCTATTTTCCTATAAACTGTTGAGTCCAGTAATTTCCCTCTGCTACATAACCTACACCAATATGTGTAAAGTTAGAGCTTAAAATATTCTTACGATGTCCTTCACTGTTCATCCAAGCATTAACAACTTCTTCTGGTGACCTCTGACCTTTTGCGATGTTTTCGCCAGCTGCTTTATAAGTGATCCCAAATTGTTTCAACATATCAAATGGAGATCCATAAGTAGGGCTTGTATGTGAGAAATAGTTGTTTTTTTGCATGTCCAATGATTTTTCACGGGCAACCTTACTTAAATCAACATCTACTTTAAGTGCAGGCAGTCCACTTTTTGCACGCTCCTGATTAGTTAAATCTACGACTTGTTGTTCGTATGCACTTAGTTGGGATGCAGACTGCTCAGTTTTAGGCTGCTCTGTTTGAGCTGGTTGCTGCTCAGTAGGTTGTTGAGCTGTTGGTTTTTCAGTCACCGGTTGTTGTTCATTTGTAGTCGTTTCCTCTTTAGGTACTTCTACTTCTGATGGTTGACTTGTCGGTTGCTGAACTTGATAGTTTTGTATATATTTCTTTAATAGACTATTGATTTGATCAATATTTACATTACTTGACTGGTAATAGTACACTTTCGATTGTGTATTAATAGAGTTTGAAGCTGCGTCTGCCTTATTTGCAACAGGGTTTGCCATTAATAGTGCTGCCCCTAAAACTACTGACATTATCACTTTTTTCTTCAATTCATTCATCCTCCTCATAGTTCGCTTGCTTTCGAACATATCTTAACATGGGTTTCCTTGTAATATTTTAGGGAGGATTTAACAATTTGATTTTATCATTTTCGAATATAGGATTATTGACTTATGACCATCTACTTAATTGTCTGAATCTATCAATCTTTTAATTGAAAATATAAAACATATTTATACAATAAAAAACTCATTATTTTTGTTATAAATTGGTATTTAACCCATAATTATATTAAATTAATCTATTGACAATCTTTCACAATCTCCTTTGGTGTTACAGATATAACTAGATTGTTACAGATTTTAAGTATATTTCAGCCAAAAAGCGAGAATGAACAAATGCGTAAGCTCGGAAAAATGATTCATTGTCCGAAAATCATGTTTTATTGTCGGGTTTGTCCGTTTTATTGTCGGGTTTGTCCGTTTTATTGTCCACTTTCTCTCTTTATTGTCTGAAACAAATTTATATCAGCCGAAATTACAAAGATATTGACCGTTCGACAAATAATGACATACTTTTCAACACACCACCATAATTCTGGTGCACAAAAAAGAGCCTGACGCTTTTACGCTGTCAGACCCTTTAATCTTACTATATACTATCAACCCTTTTTCTGTACCCAACCTAAAATCATTTCTCTCAAAATCTTACTCGCTGTATTAGCTGTTTGTTCAGAATGATCGTAAATCGGTGCAACCTCCACTAAATCAGAACCAACGACCCGTACGTTAGATTTCGCAATTTCATGAATGGATGCTAGAAGTTCTTTTGATGTAATTCCACCTGCATCTACTGTTCCTGTGCCTGGTGCGTGTGCTGGGTCAAGAACGTCAATATCAATTGTGACGTATACAGGACGACCTGCAAGCTTTGGTAATACTTCTTTTAATGGCTCAAGAACATCGAATTTAGAGATGTGCATGCCAACCTCTTTTGCCCATTGAAACTCTTCCTTCATGCCAGAGCGAATGCCAAATGAGTACACATTTGTTGGCCCAATGAGATTAGCAATTTTTTTAATCGGTGTAGAATGTGATAATGGTTCACCTTCATATTCATCACGTAAATCTGTATGAGCATCCATATGAATTATGCTTAAATCTGGATATTTTTTGTACATTGCCTTCATTACTGGCCATGATACTAAATGTTCGCCACCCATACCTAATGGGTATTTGTCGTCTGCCAGTAATTGATCGATGTATTCCTCGATCATCTCAATGCTTCTTTGAGGATTACCAAACGGCAGCGGAATGTCACCCGCATCATAATACTTTACTTCATCTAGCTCTCTATCTAAATAAGCGCTATATTCTTCAAGTCCAATCGAAACCTCGCGAATACGAGCTGGGCCAAAACGGGAGCCTGGTCTGTAGCTTACTGTCCAATCCATTGGCATTCCATATATAACCGCTTCACTTTCTTCATAATTAGGGTGACTTTTGATAAATACATTACCTGAATATGCCTCATCAAATCTCATCTTCTTTTCCTCCTATAAAAAAGTGAGAGAAACATCCCTCACTTTGAATAGTATTTTTAGATTTATTTGATTAATTCGCTAACAAACTTCGGTAATACGAAGCAAGCCTTGTGCAATTCCTTCGTATAATACTTTGTTTCAATCTCATGGAAACGATCTTCACTTACTTCTAGTGGATCATATTTTTTAGAGCCAATTGTGAATGTCCATAATCCACTTGGGTATGTTGGAATGTTCGCTGTGTAAAGACGAGTAATCGGGAAGATTTCCTTTACATCACGTTGAACATTTGTAATTAATTCTGGTGTAAACCATGGGTTGTCCGTTTGTGCTACAAAAACGCCATCTTCTTTTAGAGCGTTTGAAATACCAGCATAGAATCCTTTTGTAAATAAGTTTACAGCAGGGCCCATTGGTTCTGTAGAGTCAACCATAATGACGTCATATTCATTTTCGCTCTCAGCGATATGCATGAAGCCATCTCCAACTTTTACCTCTACACGTGGATCATCAAGCTTTCCTGCAATTTCAGGAAGGTATTTTTTTGAGTACTCAATGACCTTTCCATCAATATCAACAAGTGTTGCTTTTTTCACTTCAGGATGCTTCAGCACTTCACGGATAACGCCGCCATCTCCGCCTCCAACAACTAGTACGTTTTCAGGGTTAGGGTGTGTAAATAAAGGAACGTGAGCTACCATTTCATGATAAACAAATTCATCCTTTTGGGATGTCATCACCATTCCATCAAGAAAAAGCATGTTACCGAATTCTTCTGTTTCAACCATTTCTAAGTATTGAAATTCTGTTTGCTCTGTATGTAACGTTTGTTTAATTTTTAACGTAATCCCAAAATTCTTTGTTTGTTTTTCTGTATACCATAATTCACTCATTATATTACCATCCTTTCAACCTTCAGCTTTACTATACATTTATCCTTTTTCTTTAAGGTAAACCGTAAAGGGGAAGAATTCTTGTATTTAGCTTGTTTTATTATTTGAAAAATATAACAGACTTATACTGTAGATTAGTCTCGACACTAAAGCCTATTGTACTTAGTTTTCGTGTCTAGCTCCAGCGCCCAGCGACTAGTGAACTTCACCCTCCTCCTTACGATAAGTCAACATCGAATCGCTTACGCTCTTCGTGTTTCCTTTATCTTATACGGAGTGCTCCAGTTCATACGTCGCTGAACGGGCGCTTGCGCTTTTCTATATATCCGTAAAATTTTTCATTAATATCCTTTTAAAACTATAGATGAATCTAGCAAAAAATCAAGAAAAAATTCATGACTTTTCATCAAAATGTTTAAAAATCTTTAAAAAAACTCATAATGGCTAATAGTATCTTAGTTCGGAATGATATTAAGTAGATTGGAGGTGAATAAGTTGGATGTGATCACACCTAAACGAATTCGGATTACCTTGAAAACCTTACGTGCCATTACGTTTATTAGTTTACTATTATTGGCCTTTTTTTCTTCAATTATCCTAAGCATTGTCATGTATGCAAAATGGCAAGGACCACCTTCTTTAACAGTGCCACAATCAACGATTATTTATGCAAATGATGGATCAAAGGTCGGGGAATTGCATAATGGACAAAAACGGTATTGGGTGGACCTTGATGATATTTCTGAATATGTCCTTCAAGCAACGATCGCGATTGAGGATCGAAGCTTTTATGATCATAATGGTTTTGATTATAAACGGATTGCTGGAGCAGTTTTGGCAGATTTAAGGGCGATGGCGAAGGTTCAGGGAGCTAGTACGATTACACAGCAATATGCTCGTAATCTATTTTTAGAGCATGAAAAAACATGGCAGAGAAAAGCAAGGGAAGCCCTTTACACGATACGCTTAGAACAGAATTATAGTAAGGATGATATTTTAGAGGGCTATTTAAATACCATTTATTATGGACATGGTGTATACGGGATCGAGGCTGCAGCTAAATATTATTTTGGAAAGAGTTCTAGTGATTTATCATTAGGAGAAGCAGCTATGCTTGCAGGCATTCCAAAAGGGCCTAACCTATATTCTCCTTATGTTAATCAAGAAAAAGCCGAAGAAAGACAAACGATCATTTTGAAAACGATGGAAAAAGAGGGCTATATATCAAATAAACAATTAGACAGCGCATTAAGTGAGAATCTAATTTATACAACAAAGGAAGATAAGGTTCAAAAGGGGATAGCTCCTTATTTTCAAGATGCTGTGATGAGTTCATTGGCAGATGAATTAAATATAGACGAGGAAATCATCCAAACAAAAGGGTTGAAAATTTATACGACATTAGATCCAACTATGCAAGAAATTGCAGAGGATCTTGTTGAGAATTCAATCGAAAAGAAATCAGATATTCAGACTGGATTTGTCGCAATTGATCCAGAAACAGGTTATGTTATGGCCTTGATTGGTGGGCGTGATTACGAAGAAAGTCCTTTTAATCGCGCTACACAGGCTAAAAGACAGCCCGGTTCAACGATTAAGCCTTTATTATATTACACAGCTATAAACAATGGGTTTACACCATCTACAGAGATGATGAGTGAACCAACGTCATTTACATATGATGATGGAAAGGCTATTTATAAACCGAGCAACTATAACGATTATTATGCGAATGACTTTATTACAATGCTTCAAGCCATCGCTTTGTCTGATAACATCTATGCTGTGAAAACTCATATGTTCATTGGAATGGAGAAGCTTGTGGAAGCAGGAGAGTTGTTTGGACTAACATCTAAAATAAAGAAAATCCCTTCAACAGCATTAGGGACATCCCCAGTTCGTTTAGTCGATATCGTAAATGCATACGGCATGTTAGAGAATGGTGGGGAAAAAATAGAGCCTACCTTTGTAACAAAGGTAGAAGATGCAAATGGTGAAGTCATTTATAAAGCTGAAATAAAAAAAGAACAACTATTAAATGAACAAGCTGCTTTTATAACAAGTCATATGATGACTGGAATGTTTGATCCATCTTTAAATGATTATACCTCTGTCACAGGTCATAGTATTGCTGATTCTTTAACGCGAGACTACGCCGGAAAATCTGGTACAACATCAACAGATAGCTGGATGATTGGTTTTTCACCGCAATTAGTTGCTGGAGTTTGGACTGGATATGACAAAGGGAAAACGATCGATCTCGTTCAAGAACGGAGCTATGCGAAAACAATATGGGCTAACTTTATGGAAAAAGCGTTGGACAATCAGTCTGTTAAGGCGTTTCGTCCTCCGGATGGTGTTGTAGGAGTGTACATTAATCCTGCTAGTGGAAAGCTAGCTACTGAAGATTGTCCAGTGCGAAGACTCACTTATTATGTTGAAGGCACCGAGCCAACAGAATATTGTGTAGAACATCTTACAGAAATGGATGAAGATCTGATCCATGATCACGAGAAAACTGAAAAAGATGGTTGGTTTAATAACCTTTTTAAATGGTGGGATTGATGGTTTTGCTATTTAGAAAAGCGCAAGCTCCTTGGGCAGCCTTGGGCAAAAGACGTTCATGAATAGAAGGTGTTCTTTACCTTCAATTCATGAGTGGCTAGCTAGACCCTAGAGGCAGTCAAAAACACTCGGGCGGCGGGGCGGCCTCATCTCTTGCCTGCCCTTGCACGTCCTGTGCGGTCTGAGGCCTGAGGCATCCGACTTTTCTCAAAGTCGGACTGCTGGAGCTAGACACAAACACTAAGTACAAAAATCTTATACAGCCTTTTTTAAAAACGTTAATCAACTGAAATAAAAAACCCCGAACGAGTTCGGGGTTTTTTGTGTCCTAGTTTTATAACTATAATCTTAGTCTACTAATTTTACTGAAGAACCACAAGAATTTACCTAGTTATTCACAAAAATGTCACACTTCCGTCATATTTATTTAGCATTTAGGTCGTCTTTTAATTTTTGATCTGAGAGTTCCCACATACTTTTATCATGCTTTTTTAAGTATCCTGCAAGGATTTCTTTCGAACGTTCATCCATATGCTCAACAATGATATGGCGCTTCATTGATTTGTCCATACGGTTTACGTGTTCTGGTAATGATTTATACCCTCTTCTAATAGAACGGTCAACTGTCATCTCACAAGCAGCGACTCCAGCATAATAAGGGCCTTCTACCTTACGATCAATTGTTACCCACACTAACCAATATGGCTTCCCATTAGGCACTTCTTCTTTCGTTTTCAGAAATTTAATTCCCTTTTCAACAACACTTCTCGCATGCATCGCACCAATATCAACGAAGGCTTCTCCTTCTTCAATATCAATAAATACTGGTGATACATTATCAAGACTTAGTGCACCAACACCATAGCCTCCATGTCCATCAGTTGGGTCATTTTTTATAATATTAAAGCCAATACTTTTTTTCTTTTTATTTTGTTCCATTTATTAAACCTCCTTCATCATCAATCCCTATAATATTGGACCTAATAGAAAGTGAAACACGTCAATCACAGCTGTTTTACCAACAGCAAAAATTGGTTGGATTATGTAGCCATCAAGTGGTGTAATGACTAGTATCAGAAAAATTATGATTCCATAGCTCTCATATTGGGTCATCTTCGCCCTTATGTGAGTAGGAGCAAGATCTTCAATCATTCGATAGCCATCTAATGGCGGAAATGGGAGTAAATTAAAAATAAACAACATGACATTAAGTGATACGAATATATTGAAAAAATCCTGTAGACTGTTAACATAATTTCCTGGTAGTGCTGTTAGAGCATTTGTTGCTAAAAGAATATACCATATTGCCGTCCCAAGAAAAGCAATCACCAAGTTGCTTAATGGGCCTGCAACTGAAACAAGGACACCTGCTAAACGAGGTCGTTTAAAAAAGTAACGATTCACAGGTACAGGTCTTGCCCACCCAAACCCTGCAATAAAAATGAGTAGAGTACCAAAAGGATCTAAATGGGCTAAAGGAGAAAGTGTTAATCTTCCTTGCCTTTTTGCAGTAGGGTCACCAAATTTATATGCAACATATGCATGTGCAAATTCGTGAATTGTGAAAGCAATCATTAATGTAATGATGACATATGGAATCATTTCGAGTGGGAATGCTAAAAAACTATTTATATTTAAATTGTCCATCTTTCTCTCCTTTAGACTTAAGTGGCAGAACGTAATAAAGAGCATTTACTATTATATGTTCATTTTTGATTTGGTTATGCTGTATTACAAATTTGTCTACTACCTCTCTTACAAACATTAACATGTTATGCAATCCAACTCGCTTAAAGTATACTATATTTACAGGCTGATTTCGATTTTTTGATTATAATGAAGCCCATCATACATACTAGGAGAGATGAAAAATGCCATACGTAACAGTTAAAATGCTAGAAGGAAGAACAGACGACCAAAAAAGAGCATTAGTTGAAAAAGTAACAGCAGCTGTATCTGAAACAACTGGGGCACCAACTGAAAAAATTGCTGTTTTTATCGAAGAAATGAGCAAAAACAATTATGCACTTGGTGGTAAGAGACTGAGTGACCAATAGTATAAGAAATGAGCAAGCGCCTTGGTCAGCCTCGGGCAAATAAGACGTTCATGAATAGAAGGCGTTCTTTGCCTTCAATTCATGAACGTCTTATGACCTAGGAAAAAGGGTTTTGTTTTTTCCCTCGAGGGGCTATGTATCCTACTTTATGCAAAGTAGGACTGCTGGAGCTAGACACCAAAACTAAGTACAAGAAAGCTCGCAAGCTTAATGCTTGGCGAGCTCTTCTGCAACTAAACCTCTTATTTTATCGATATATTTATACGCCTCAAGAATCTCTTCTTCTGTATAACGCTGCTTGCTCTTTAAGGTGAATACCTTCTCTTTTACCTCTTCATGCTCTAAAGCTTCAAAATATAAAACAGTTGATACAAGCTCTAAAAACCTTGAACTTTGCTCATTTAGATCAAGCATACAACCTTTGAGTGGTGGCATCTCTAAATCATAATGACCTAAAAACTCACTACCAGTTTCTGTTAACGTATAACGGTATTGAAAATAGCCACCTTTTTTTTCATGAACTTCATTTAGGAACCCTAAATTACAAAGCTCCTCAATTCGAAGTGTTAACTCCTCTGAATACGGTCCATAGAAGTGAAAGTTATATTTTTCATAAAAAGGGAGATCAATTTTCTTTGCTATATATACCATCTTTTGCAGCTTTTTCCGCCCAATTATTTCACCAGCTGATGAGATAACCTTCATCAACTTAGCATGTTCTTTCATCAATGCCCCGTCATCTCCTACCTCTTTATTTGTTCTCTATCTTTAATAATTCCAAAATTTTCTTTTTGGCTGTTCGTTTTGTTGAAAAATCCTCTATTAAATCTAATGGAAAATATAGTTTATGATCTGTTCTTCTTTTCCCAGAGATAGCATCCACGATTTCCGATTGTCTCGATAATTCTCTAAGATCTCCGTTAGACATTAGTAAATGAATCGGCAAGCGCTCTTCTTCTTCACCTGGTCGATAAAAATCATAAGGAAGGTCTGAAGAAGAATCTACAACTAAGTAATAATCAGGATCAATTCCCGCTTTCTTAAATAAAGCTGTCAATTCCATCAATGTCATCATTTGTACATTTGGATTAAATTCAACATATTTAAACAATTGGCGATTCATAAAACGTCTGCATAAATCACGTAAAATCGGATCTTCCTCATCTTGCCAGGCTTGAAAATAGAACAAAATGACAGATTCATCTAATTTTAGGTAGTCTTCTAATGTGAGTTCATCTTCAAACAATGAATAAAAATGAATAGGATTATGTTTAAAGGAGTAAAATTCCTGATGTAGTTGTTTTGCTCGGTGGAGGATTTTTGTCAGTATAACTTCCGCACTTCGCGTAACAGGATGAAAATACACCTGCCAATACATTTGATAGCGACTCATGATATAATCCTCGACAGCATGCATCCCACTACTTTTTATGACAACTTGATCTTCACGTGGACGCATCACACGTAGGATTCGTTCCATATCAAAATGTCCGTAGCTAACCCCTGTATAATAGGCATCACGCTGCAGGTAATCCATGCGATCTGCATCAATCTGGCTAGATATTAAACTAACAACCTGTTTCTTTTCATAGGTTTTTGCGATAACCTCGGCAACCTTTTTCGGAAAATCGTCTCCATTCTCTTTTAACACAGAATGAACCTCTGTTTCCCCAAGAATAATCGCCTGTGTATAATCTTCATGATCAAGATGGAACACCTTTTCAAATGAATGTGAAAAAGGTCCATGACCTAAATCATGCAACAGTGCAGCACAAAGACATAGCAGTCTCTCTTCATCGTCCCATTCTGGACGTCCTTTAAAGATATCATCCACAATACGTCGAACAATTTCATACACACCTAAGGAATGGTTAAATCGACTATGCTCAGCACCATGAAAGGTTAAATAAGTCGTGCCTAGCTGACGAATTCTTCTTAGTCGTTGGAATTCCTTCGTTCCAATCAGATCCCAAATGAGCTTATCACGAACATGTATATATCGGTGAACGGGATCTTTAAATACCTTCTCTTCAGACAATTTTCCATTTTCCATTGTCTTCCCTCTTCCGTTCTGACTTGTCTTTTATTGTCATTTTTTCATTTAAAAAACCGAGGATATCGGTGACTAAACAAGATCTAATTCTGCTTCTATTATATCGATTTCTATTCGACATTTACACCCATACTCTTGCAAAAAATGAATAATCTTTAATAGAGACGTTTGAACAAAGCACAACGAAACTCATGAAACGAATCAATTTCTAAACATAAAAACATCACCTTTGTTTAGGTTGCACAAGGTGATGTTATTTTGTTAGTTTTTTTTCGATTTTTTCGATTAATTCATCTTCATTTAATGCTGACACAGGGCGATTGTTCACAAACGCGAAAGATTTCTTTCTTCCAGGGCCACAATAAGATTGACACGCTATATCAATCGTAGCTTCCGAATCTACTTTTTTCAAACGTGGTACTAATGTTTTTATATTAGTTGCTTGGCAATCATCACAGATTCTAAATTCATTTGCCATAGAGTTTACAATCCTTTCTACTATTCATAACGAATATGACGTTTTCACGTCACCATTTATTATGAAGAACTAAACGATGTTGTCCTTCTACACCAACTCCAATATGGTGGCGCGAACGAAGCAAGCTCTATATTCGTTTATTGAAGCCAAATTTGTCTATTTTTGAAATAGGAGGACAATAATAATAAATTAGTGTAGTTCCGTCCCCAGAAGCTTTCGTTTACGCTAAAAGGTATTTTACCGTTTATCAAACTTCAATGCAAGTAAGCAATCACAGTTGCACCTTAGTTTTAACTGCCATCGTTGGATGCTTTTCCCTCTAAACTTATGGCTGTTTTCGTAAAGATTGTTGTTTTTCGTATAATGTACTATTTACTTATTTAGTTATGCGTCGTGCTCTTTTCCATGAACAACAAACTTTTAGAAAAGAGCCTAACTTATAATAGATTCAAAAGATGAAAGATATATTGATCATTAACCACGTTTCAAGGTTTCTTTTTCTTCCAACTTTAGAAAAAATCTACTATCCTCTTAAGAAATCTGTATAAAATCCATCAATCCTGTCCATGATACATTTAACAGTTAATTTTATACTATTAGGGATTTATATCCTAAGGATAATAGTATAAGGAAAACTAAGGCTTTCGCCATTAGGACTTGGTGATAAGCCAAGTTTTTCTAATAAAACATCTATTTATATAGGGAGTTGGAAAAAAATGAAACAAAGACAAGATGCTTGGTCTGAAGAGAATGATTTATTACTAGCTGAAACTGTTTTAAGACATGTTCGAGAGGGTAGTACACAATTAAATGCTTTTGAAGAAGTAGGAGATAAACTAAATCGCACCTCTGCTGCATGTGGTTTCCGCTGGAATGCTGTTGTAAGGCATGATTATGAAAAAGCGCTTCAGCTTGCTAAAAAGCAACGTAAACAGCGGATGAGAGCACTAGGAAAAGGACAGCCTGTGAAGAAACACCTACTCTATTCTCCAGATGTTCCTTCTATTAATGTGGACGAGAATGAGCAAGAAGAGCTTACGATGATGTCAGCTTTAGAGAGTCATATGGCTGAGGTAATGCCTGAGAATGAGGATGTGACTGCAAACTTGCACAAACCTTTATCAGCACCAAAAACAAACACACAAACATTTGACGTTATGAATCAACGAGCTGTATCTCAAGGAAGAATGACTATGGAACAGGTTATTGAATTCTTGTATTCTTATAAATCAAATAATGAGCATTCAGAAGCTCTAATGAGTGAAAATAAACGATTGAAACGTGAAAATCAAGAGCTCTCTTCCCAAAATGAAGAGTTAATGAAAAAGGTTGAGCGACTTGAACAGGATACAGTTACAGTCCAAGAAGACTATGAAACATTGATGAAAATCATGAATCGCGCAAGAAAACTAGTATTATTCGATGAGGAAGATCGCTCATCTGCCACTACCTTTAAAATGGATCGTAACGGCAATTTAGAAAAAATGGCAGAGTAATAAGAAATGCGGAAGCGCCTTGATCAGCCTCAAGGCAAATAAGACGCTCATAAATAGAAGGTGTTCTTTACCTTCAATTCATGAGTGGCTATTATGACCTCGAGGCAGTCAATAACTCGGTCGGCGCCTAATCCTCTTGCCTCCACTTGCACGTCCTGTGCGGTCTGGGGCCAAGGCATCCGGCTTTTCATAAAGTCGGACTGCTGCAGCTAGACACGAAACCTAAGTCTAAACTAATAAAACAAACTAGCCATCTAATAAGACGTGAGACGTTTCCCACGTCTTTTTTATATGGCATGTGAGCTTTTCTTTCTATACTAAGTGAATTTTTATGAAACTTAGTAAAGGTTAAATCGTAAAACATATATCATAATGTTCTAAAGCAACTTTATAACGAGGGCCTACTAGGCAATCATACGCGTGATAAATATGAAAAAAGGTTGGATTGATGTGGAAACTAAGGATTGGTTAAGAACAGAGTTACATGTTATTGAAAAATGGGAGCAAGACCAAAAGGGACTCTGGTTTTGGGATAAAATTGGGCGCCTTCCTTTTAAGCTATTAGATAAGGTAACTCCTGCTTTTATACAAAAGAAAATTGGTGTTTTACTAGATGAACTAGGGTCTTTCGTTCAAACAGGTGGACAATATTTAACACAGGAAAAAGCGATTTTAGCTAAGCTACGTAAGCATTCGCAAAATGATAATATGACGATTTCTGATGTCTCATCACTTCCTTTATCTACTATGGATGCTGTTGGTTATGAATTAAAAACAAATAGAAGTCAGCTGGCAACGATACAAGGAGCAGCAACAGGCATAGGAGGGATTTTCACGCTAGCTGTAGATATTCCTGTCTTACTTGGTCTTTCGTTAAAAACCCTACAGGAAATTGCCATCGCTTATGGCTATGATCCCAAAAGCCGTGATGAGCGAATTTTCATTGTAAAATGCCTTCAATTTGCCTCTGCAGATGTTGTTGGGAAACAATCAATCTTAAATGAGTTATCAACCTTTTATACGCGCGATAAAGCTACAAACAATGAAATGATTTCCCAACTACAAGGTTGGCGCGAGGTTGTTTATACGTATCGTGATCAATTTGGATGGAAAAAACTTTTGCAAATGGTGCCTATTGCAGGAATGGTGTTTGGAGCACTCACAAATCGATCGATGATCCATGACTTAGCAGAAGCAGGCATAATGCTATATCGGAAAAGAAGAATACTAGCAAAACTAGAAGATGGTAAGGTAGGCTGACTTATACGGTACTAGCACAAAAACCCCCCGTTTCCTCAAATAATACTTGAGAATATGGGGGATCACTACAATCTCCGCCTGAAATTAGGCTTTCTTCCAGAATCTTTTTATATTTTCCATACCTATCTTTACAATCCTACATGCCTTCAAATTCCAACGATTGCTCCCCTAAAAAAACTCCCGTTCGATGTTTTAAACCAATTGTCTGTTCCTGGATTTCTGGAAAATGGTCTAAAATAGAAATCTTATTAGTGAAGTATATGGCAGGTTCTTCTTTAACAACAACAATAGAATTCTCATCAATTAATCTATTTATCTTTTTTGAAAAAGACTTTATCATTTCGATCATTCATTCTCACTAAATTTTTCTGAAAAAGCAGCTGCTCCTCAACCGTTAATGAAGAAGGAAATAATTCCTTACTATGTTCTTTTAAGGTCGTTAATAACTCAAATAAAAGTTTTTCAACTGTTAGATCAACTTGCAGTAAATCACTTAACGATGACATCGTTTCAGGTTTTATCTTCGGAAAGATAAACTTCGTTTGTTCGCTTTTTAAAGAGATTTCATAAAATTGACGTATCAAATCAGCCCGAGCTTCACCACTACCAGTAACACAAAGATAGATTTGAACTGCAATTCCCCCACGTAGCCTTCGCTGTGAAATACCGGCAAATTTCTTTCCATCTATACTAAGATCAAAACTTCCAGGACAATAAGATCCAAAAATCTCACGGGCTTCAATTTGCTTTCCGTTGTCCTTAAGCATATGTTGAATTAAATCTAGCATAGCATCATACCCACGATTAATATCTATCCCTTTTTCACTATCAGGAAAAATGAGAGATATGTTCAATACATCCTTATCTAAAACAACTGCAAGCCCGCCAGAATTTCTTACAATAACATGGTAGCCCTTGCTCTTTAAATAATTCACTCCATCCTCTAGATATGGTAGCTTTGTATCTTGGATTCCAAGCACGATTGTTTTGTGATGTACCCATGTTCTGGCAGTTGCTGGAGATTCGTGCTTCCCAACGCTTGTACATAATGTATCATCAATTGCAAAAGAATGCTGAGCATCAAACTGAGGCCCTAGGCTTGATTGATCGATTATTCGCCATTGTGGTTGATAGATTAATGAAGTTGTTGATGAAAGGTTCATACTATGTACTCCCTTGATATTAACGTTTTTAGCCTTTTTATTATATCACTTACAGAACATTGGAACAGGTTAGAATGGATTGTGGGGAAATTTAACAGCAGAACAAATAACGCTAAATCACTTGTAACCAAACTTAGATCTGTTATTTTGGCCTTTTGTAAATTTAACTACCCTTTCTTTAACTTATAAACTTCATACTAACTATTGTTTTTCAAGGCTCATCCTTATAAAAAAACATTTTTACTGGGTTTACTTTGGTGTTGCCATTTTTAGATTTGCTTGTTGCATTTTTATTTTCATGAGAAAGAAAGTGATTCAAAAATTCCGATTGGATTAATTATCTGCATATACACGTAAAGTAGTGGAAATAATACTTGGAGATTCTTCGATATTTAAAATGAAGCCGGAATTTCTCATCTCACCGGAACTGCAGACAATACGGTCGTTGCTAATTCATTTTATTAGGCACAAAATCAAATGGGATTATCGTTAAGGTTCCGAATACATAATGATTTAGAAGCTTTTTCAATCATTAATAATAACATTTTAGAAATATTTATTCCTAATATCAGTTATGGGCATTGGGTACTTAAAAGGGTGATTAATATGTGGAAAATGGTGGTTTCCTATCTTCCAGACTGGAAAGTCTTTATTCAGGGATTTATCGTATTTATCATTCCGTTAGTAATCTCAAGATTTTTTAATTGGGTCCGTTCTTTAGAGGAAGAGTGATGAGAATGAAATGGTGGAAATCAAAGATCAAACAAAAGCAAAATCCTTCCATTCAAAGTGATAAAGATAATTCTACGTTTTTTCAAGATTCAATAGGTCAAATCACAGGAGATTTCGACTTGGATCTGGAACTTGTCAAGCAAGAAATTGGTCATAACTCGGATGTGAACGTTCGGGAGTTTAACATAGGGCGCACAGGCATTCGGGCGGCGATCATCTTTGTAGATGGGCTGTCAGATAAAGATCTCATCGACAAACATATTATGAAATCATTGATGCTTAATTTTAGTGAAGAATATAAACAAGAAACTCCTTTTGTAAGAGGTACTCTTACAAATGAATTTATTAAAAATCAAATTCTTTCCATTAGTGAAGTAAAAGAAGTCCATCATATAAAAGAGTTGATGTCAAAAGTATTGACAGGTTTGACAGCCCTTTTAATTGATGGATTATCAGACGTGTTCATTCTTGGTACAACCAAAGCAAACAAACGGAATATTGAAGAGCCAGTATCAGAGGCATTGGTCAGAGGTCCACGGGTAGGTTTCACTGAAATTTTAAGCGATAATACCGCCCTTTTGCGACGCCATGGTGAAAACGAGAACTTATCATTAACAAAATTCCAAGTAGGAAAACGTGCAAAAAAAGAACTAGTCATCGCCTATATGAAAGAAATTGCTGACCCGGAATTAGTAGAAGAGGTCCAGAAAAGAATTCAGAAAATCGATATTGATCATGTACCGGAATCAGGCTATGTAGAGCAACTGATTGAAGATAATTACCTCAGTCCTTTTCCCCAAGTACAGAGCACGGAACGCCCTGATCGCGTCATCAGTGCATTGATGGAAGGACGAGTAGCAATCTTGTTAGATGGGACTCCTTTCGCTTTGATCGCTCCGGTTACATTTAGTATGCTATTGCAATCTCCAGAAGATTATTATGAACGCTGGATTCCCGGTACGCTCTTTCGTCTGCTGCGTTTTGGAGCAGCCATTGTTACGTTGTTTGCACCTGCCTTGTATATTTCTTTTATCTCGTTTCATCCTGGATTGATTCCAAGTAAGTTAGCCATTTCTATCACAGGAACAAGGGAAGGTGTTCCGTTTCCTTCATTAATAGAGGCACTGCTAATGGAAATAGCCATCGAAATTTTGCGGGAAGCTGGGCTGCGCTTGCCTAAGCCCGTTGGCCCAGCGATGGGGATTGTTGGCGGACTGATCATTGGTGAAGCGGCGGTACAAGCAGGGATTGTCAGTAATATTATGGTTATCGTAGTGGCAATAACCGCCATTTCCTCCTTTGCCATTCCGAGTTATAGTGCGGGGATTCCATTGCGTATTCTTCGCTTTGTAGCCATGTTTGGTGCTGCCTTTTTTGGATTGTTCGGGGTCATTCTGTTTTTCCTCCTTCTTTGCAGTCATTTGGTGAAACTGAAGAGCTTTGGCGTACCTTATGCCAGTCCGGCTGTGCCTTATCGATTAAGTGACTGGAAGGATTTTATGGTTCGCATGCCACTTCAGATGATGAAACGTCGTCCCAAAATGATGCATACGAAAGATCCAATACGCAAAGGATAGCCTACTTCGAAAGGAAGTGAAACCAAGATGATTCTCAGTCCGAAAGATCGAATGACAACTCCGCAAGCAGCTGTCATCCTAAGCAATTATATACTTGCAGCAGGGAATCTCACCCTGCCCAGAACATCTGTGGAGAAGGTAAAAACGCCGGATGTGTGGATTACCGTTTTTTTAGGCGGGCTGATCGCAAGGATCGCAGGGCTGATCACCGTGAAATTAAGTCAACAATTTCCAGAAAAAACCTTTTATCAATACAGCCAAGAAATTGTAGGAAAATGGGTGGGCGGGTTCCTTAGTCTACTGCTTGTAGGTTACTTTTTTTCACTTTCTGCATTTGAAGTCAGAGCTCTGGCAGAAGTAACAGGGTTTTTATTGCTTGAAGGCACCCCCACCTGGGCCGTTATTATGCCATTCATGTGGGTAGGTCTCTATCTGATATTGGGCGGAATCAATCCGATCGCAGGTCTACTTGAAATTATTTTCCCTATTACCGTCATTCTTTTTTTGCTGATTGCCTTAATGAGTTTCAAACGATTTGAGATCGATCATTTACGCCCTGTATTAGGGTTGGGAATTATCCCGGTGCTAAAAGGAATAAAGACAACAGCTCTCGCGTTCACAGGTCCTGAAATCAGGTTACTCCTTTTGGCATTTATGAAACAGCCAAACAAAGCAGTAAAAGCTGTTCTGATTGGCGTTTCTATCCCCTTGGTCTTTTATATGATAACAGTTGTAATGGTTATCGGAGCGTCATCCGTCGATGGAGTGGTCACAAGAACATGGCCGTCCATTGATCTTATACGAAGTTTTGAAATCCCCGGTTTAATCTTTGAACGGTTTGAGTCTTTGTTGCTCGTGATATGGATTATGCACATATTTGCCATCTTTACCATAGCCTACTACGCTGCTGCTTTGGGACTGGCTCAACTCTTTAAAAAGAACATTCACCCATTTATGTATGGCTTGCTTCCGGTTATTTACATCATTTCCGAGATTCCAAAAACCACCAACGACCTATTTAAACTTGGGGATATGATTGGCAATGTCGCGTTGTATTTATTTGGGTTGCTGCCCCTGCTCCTTCGCATTATCTCGAGATGGAAGGTGGGAAAGCATGAAGCAAAGTCATAACAATGCACGGTCCCTCTCGGTTTCGCTGGCGCTTCTTTTGCTCTTATCTCTTACAGGATGCTGGAGCAGTACAGAAATTGAACAACGAGACTTAATTGTAGGTGCGGCATTAGATAAAGGAGAAGAATTAACAGATAAGGCAGAATATCAAGAAGGCAACCTAATCACATTAACCTTTCAATTTGTTACACCACAAGAATCTGAAACGGAGCAACAAAAATCTTATTTGAATGTTTCTGAAACAGGGTCTTCTATCGATCCAGCAGATTGGAAGATTTTATTAAGAAGGGAAAGAGATATTTTAGGTCAGCACCAAAAACTGATGGTCATTGGAGCCGATCTAGCACGAGAGGTCAATTTACAACAACTACTTGATTTGCTTTTTCGTGATAATGACATTAGGCCCAGCTGTCTTGTGTTCATTAGCAATGGTAGAGCCAGCGAAACGCTGGAATCAAAGGAAACAGGAGAAATTCCATCGTTTCGTTTGCTTGGAATTGCAAATAATGAAAATCGAACAACAAGGATTTTGCCCCCTATGCCGCTTGCTAAATTAGAGGGCAAGATGCACTCAGGATCCAGTTTTCTTTTGCAAAATATAATTTCATCGAATGGAGAAGTAAAATTTGCGGGAGCTGCAGTGATTGAAGGAAAGACAAAAAAGCTACTTGGTTTTTTGGACGAAGAGGAATTAGAGGGCTTAATGTGGATAACCGGAACGGGAAAAGGCGGTTTGGTAAAAAGTTTTGATGAAGAGACAGGCCAGCTAATCATATACGAGGTAAAGTCCATGAAAAGCAGAATCACACCTCATATTGAGGGAAACAACATCTCTTTTGATGTAAACATCGAATCAGAGGGGCGATTATCTGAAAATTGGGTGGTTTCAGGGAACCCAACTGAAAATAAATTTCTAAAAAGGGCTGAAAAAGCCACCGAAGAAGAAGTGAATCGATTAGTAAATAAAGTATTAGAAAAAATACAAAAGGAATACCAAGTCGACGTTGCCGGCTTCGGAAACCGATTGAGAATTGAACATCCTAAAGTATGGGAAAAGATCAAAAAAGATTGGGACAAAACATTTAGTGAAATTCCGATTAAATACAACGTGAATTTAACGATTACAGATTATGGAGCGTCAGGCTCTAACAAGTGAGATCATCTATTCAATTCCGACTGACCTTTGATGTTAAGAACATAGAATAAATAATTACTTTTAATCATTATAAAATAAGCAGTTTGGGGAAAATAACCTTTACGGATAAATTGCAGGCTCTACGAAAGGAAGGTTGATTAGCGATGATTATCAGTCCAAAAGATAAAATTACCACTTCTCAAGCAGCTGTTATCGTTATCAGTTTCATCCTGGGAACAGGGATCCTAACCCTGCCCAGGGTATCTGTGGAAAAGGTAAAAACGCCTGATGTTTGGATTACTGTTATTTTAGGCGGATTGATCGCGATGATGGCAGGGATAATCTTAGTGAAATTAAGCCAACAATTCCCCAAAAAAACCTTTTATCAATACAACCAAGTAATTGTAGGAAAATGGGTGGGCGGTTTCCTTAGTCTACTTATTATAGGTTATTTTTTAACAACTTCCGGGTTTCAAGTCCGATCTATGGTGGAAGTAACAAGTTTTTTTTTACTGGAAGGCACCCCTATTTGGGCAACCACTATGACATTCATGTGGGTGGGTCTCTATTTGATAATGGGCGGTATCAATCCGATGGCCCGTCTTTTTGAAATCATATTACCTATTACGGTCATCATTTTTTTGCTGGTTGCCTTTATGAGCTTCGGAATATTTGAGGTGGATAATATCCGTCCAGTGTTAGGATTGGGAGTCATACCAGTGCTAAAAGGGGTAAAAACAACGGCTCTCGCGTTTACAGGTTTTGAAATCATGTTGCTTCTTCCGGCGTTTATGAAACAGCCACATAAAGCTGTAAAAGCCGTTCTAGTTGGAACGGCCATACCCTTGATCTTTTATGTAATAACCGTCATTATGGTCATCGGAGCGTTTTCCGTTGATGGAGTGGTCACAAGAACATGGCCGACGATTGATCTCATGCGGAGTTTTGAAATCCCCGGTTTGATCTTTGAACGGTTTGAGTCTTTGTTGCTCGTAATATGGATCATGCAAATATTCGCTAGCTTTACCCTAACCTACTATGCCGCTGCTTTGGGGCTAGCTCAACTCTTCAAAACGAACATTCACCTATTTATATATGGTTTGCTTCCGGTTATTTACATCATTTCTATGATTCCGAAAAATATCAATGACCTATTTAAACTTGGGGATTTGGTCGGTAATTCCGCGCTTTACTTATTTGGTTTACTGCCGCTGTTTCTTCTCATTGTCTCGAAATGGAAGGGTAAAAAGCATGAATCAAAGCCGTAACAATGTACGATTCCTTTTGGTTTCGCTGTCGGTTCTTTTGCTCCTTTCTCTTACAGGATGCTGGAGCAGTCATGAAATTGAAGAGATTGGTTTAAGTGTAGGTTTGGCATTAGATGAAGGAAAAGTGTCAACTATTGAGAAAGAGCTAAAGGAACAAGGAGGGGGATATACCAAAAGGGATATCCTAACCTTGACCTATCAATTTGTTAATCCACAAGGAGCAAAATCTAAGAGTAATGGGGGAGGATTGCAACAAAAACCTTATCTAAATATTTCTGAAACTGGTGATTCCGTCCATCAAATGACTCGCGAATTTTCATTGAGAAGGGATCGCCCCATGTTCAGCCCACATCTAAAAGTCATTGTTATCAGTGAGGGTCTTGTACGCAAGTATAGTTTGGAACAATTACTTGACCAATTTCTCCGTGATAATGAGATTAGACCAAGCTGTCTTGTGTTCATTAGCAAGGGGCATGCCAGCGAGACGCTGGAATCAAAGGAAACAGGAGAAATTCCAGCGTTTCGTTTGCTTGGAATTGCAGGTAATGAATATCGAACAACAAGGATTTTACCCTCTATATCGCTTGCTAAATTAGAGGGTAAAATGCAATCAGGATCTAGTTTTCTTTTACAAAATATGCTATCGACGAATGGAGAAGTAAAATTTTCAGGAGCCGCCGTGATTGAAGGAAAGACCCAAAAGCTGCGTGCCTTTTTGAATGAAGAAGAATTGGAGGGCTTAACATGGATAACCGGAAAGGGAAAAGGCGGTTTAATAAAAGGCTTTGATAAAGAGACAAGTCAGCCAATCATGTATGAGGTAAAGTCAATGAAAAGCAAAATCACACCTCATGTTAATGGAAACAACATTTCTTTTGATGTGAACATCGAATCAGAGGGGCGCTTATCTGAAAATTGGGTAGTTTCGGGGAAAGCTTCTGAAAATAAATTTTTAAAAAGCGCTGAAAAAGCCACCGAAGAAGAAGTAAATCGATTAGTGAAAAATGTATTAGAATTCATGCAAGAAGATTACCAAGTCGACGTTGCCGGCTTCGGAAACCGATTGAGAATAAAGCATCCTAAAGTATGGGAAAAGGTCAAAAAGGATTGGGACCAAACATTTAGTGAGATTCCGATCAAATACAACGTGAAAATAATGATCACTGAATATGGGGCATCACGCTCCAGCAAGTAAAACCGGGCAAAAACCACCCGGCCCTTTTTTATTTCGTTAATTTAAGACAGCTTACTCCATTACCATTATGCCTGTGCAGCCGTAATTAACGCTAATTTATATACATCTTCAGCATTACAGCCGCGTGATAGATCATTAACGGGTTTATTTAAACCTTGTAGGATCGGACCAACTGCCTCAAAATTACCTAAACGCTGGGCAATTTTGTAGCCAATATTACCTGCTTCAAGGCTTGGGAATACAAATACATTTGCATCACCTTTAATCACTGAGCCTGGTGCTTTCTTTTCAGCTACTGATGGTACAAATGCTGCGTCAAATTGGAATTCCCCATCCAATACTAAACTTGGATCAAGTTCTTTCGCAATTTGTACAGCATCGGCAACTTTCTCTGTTTCAGGAGATTTTGCAGAACCCTTTGTTGAAAAGCTTAGTAATGCAACGCGTGGCTCAATATTAAACATATTTGCTGTTTGAGCACTTGCTACAGCGATTTCTGCAAGGTCTTGACTGTCTGGTGAAATATTAATTGCACAGTCTGCGAATACATATTTCTCATCACCACGAACCATGATAAAGACTCCAGAAGTCTTTTTAATACCCTGTTTTGTTTTAATAATTTGTAGAGCTGGACGTACAGTATCTGCTGTAGAGTGTGCTGCACCGCTCACAAGACCCTGGGCTTTTCCAAGATGAACAAGCATCGTCCCGAAATAATTTTCATCTAAGAGAATTTTACGTGCGTCTTCTTCTGTTGCTTTCCCTTTACGTCTTTCGACAAATGCCGCAACAAGCTCATCCATTTCAGCATAACTATGTGGATCATAAATCTCTACGCCATCTAATGTTAGATTCAATTCTTTGGCTTTATTTGTCACTTCTTGTTGATTTCCGATAAGTATTGGCTGTAGAATTCCTTCACTAGCTAGTCGGTTAACTGCTGTTAAAATACGCTCGTCTAATCCTTCTGGGAAAACAACCTTAACTTGTTGTCCGCTCACTTTTTCCTTTAATGTCGAAAATAAATCTGACACAAAAAAACCTCCTTGATTGGGAATATTATTGCTTCTTCCACTAGAATACTCCACTTATAAGAAATTTCAAACATTACAAACACTTAACAACGCTTACAAATTAAAAATTTTTACTTTCGAAATAGACTAAAAATTCTGTATACTAAAACATGACAAGGTAAAACAATTTTGTTATATGGAAAATAAAATGTGTTAAGATGATCCCTTACATGGAGGGTACCAAGCGAATCTGCGGCAGGATGATAAGCAAAATTCGACAAAAAAGGACTCTCTTCTTGTATGGTTAAGTCTGAAAATACATCATACAAGGAAAAAGGGCCCTACCTAAAAAAAAATACCATACAACCAATGGAGTATGACCATTATTGTATCCTCTTATAATTATATTATAGGTAACAAAATAAGTGGTCGTTACGATAATTGCTGAGAATACTTGTTCAAATACTCTTAAAAAATTTTCTTTCTAAGAGAATGTAGAGATTGTGAAATAACAAAAGTATCTGATCATATTCAAAGATCATTAATGACTGCTGTTTCTTTTTAATTTTGTCATCCCTAATAATAGTAATGGAAGGACGAAACCAAAAGTAAGGGAATAAGGGACCCACGTTTTTTCATCCCAATTTGACATATAAACGGTATTGGGATATACCACCAGAGAAAAAACCGTTACTATCATTCCTAATGGCATCAATAGAGGACGATAATCCTTAATCTTTAACAATTGTGCGAATCCAACAACACCGCAATAAAAATATAAAGTCATCTTGAAGTAGATGGTAATAAACCATATGGCAGCGATCAATGCTTCAATTCTTTGGATAAAATCCCCTATACTTACTTTTTTAGCTAATGTAAAGCTGGGGTATTGATGCCTAGCTGTTTGCTCACTTCCCAAAATCGCTATAGATAAAAAGGTAATGATAATCATCACAAGTCCACCTATAAAGGTACCGATAAAAAAAGCTTTTTTAGCTTTTTTAGCTTTTTTGGGGGTATTTACTGAAGATGGGTAAATCATGAAAAGGACGATAAAGGGGGAATGAGAAGTCGCAATTAAAGATAAAGCAGCTCGAAATAAAGACTTTACTCCTGTCTCTAAGACAGGTTGGATATTATCCATTTTGATTTGAGGACAAAGCAAGAGAACTAGTATGACAAAAAGAAAAACTACCCAAGGAAAAAGAATTTCTCCTGTACGGGCTATGGTTTCAATTCCTAATCGTAATCCCATAATCACAACCAATATAAAAATAATATTAAAGGCTTCTATGGGCGTTTCTGGCATCATATTCGTTATCATGAAATTCCCCATATAAAATAAAAGAGGCGGAACATTAAATAACGAAAAAAACACTAACAAAATGGAAATTAAACCGCCAATCCACTTCCCAAACGCGTATTCATTTATTTCAATGATTGTCATCTGTGGACACGTATCCCCTAAGCGTGTAAATGTCCATACTATTAAAAATCCCATTCCAATAGCGATAATAGCTGCAATCCATCCGTCTTGTTTTGCTTCAGCAGCTAAACCAGAAGGCACATTTAAGATCGATGTACCAATCGTAAATAATGTCACTAACAACAAAAATTGACCAGATGTTATTTTATCCTTCATATTTCCCTCATACCATAAATAACCATTTGATTCTGCATCTTCCATACTCCAAATTAATAATATTTAGATTTCCAATTCTAATTATTCCCCTTACTTAAGAATCCATTCAAGAAAATGACTAATTGGATTAAATATAAATGCAATCAAATCGTAAGGGTTTGGTATCTTGATTTCTAAACTTAACAAAATACTAAGAATAACCCCTGTTATAAGCAAGATTAAAAAAACAATTAACTCTTTCATCAATTTTTTTTTAATAAGGGAAGGAACTTCATATAAAGTAATCAAAGTCCCGACTAGTAAAACCCCTAAAATTGGCCACATAAACGTTTACTCCTTACTATCTTTTTGGAAGGATTCTGTAATAATACTGAGTCGGCGAATATAAGCATGTACTTAGTTTGTTAAAATTATTCATCCCAAGGGTAAAAATGGCTTTTCAATTTACTCAATATGTTCAAGTTTTATTCACATGGTTGAATGGACAAACTATGATATAGTTAGAGAGTACATAACGAATTTACTAATAGGAGTGAATATATATGAGTGAAGCAGCACAAACACTAGAGGGTTGGTATTGTTTACACGATTTCCGTTCAATTGATTGGTCAGCATGGAAGCTGTTAACAAGTGATGAGCGTCAAGCTGCCATCCATGAATTTTTAGGCCTTCTTGAAAAGTGGAATGTAACAGAGGATGCTTTGCAAGGTAGCCAAACTCTTTATTCAATTGTTGGTCAAAAAGCAGACTTCATGATGATGATTTTACGCCCAACGATGGAGGAGCTTAATGAGATAGAACTTGAGTTTAATAAAACAAAGCTAGCTGAGTTTTCGATTCCTACGTATTCTTATGTTTCTGTAGTGGAGCTGAGCAATTATTTGGCTGGAGAAAGCAACGAAGATCCGTATCAAAACCCTCATGTTCGTTCAAGATTATATCCAAAGCTACCGCAATCTAAATATTCTTGCTTCTATCCAATGGATAAGCGCCGTCAAGGAAATGATAATTGGTATTCCCTTTCAATGGAAGAGCGCCGTGGATTAATGAAGAGCCACGGGCTAATTGGTCGTTCTTATGCAGGAAAAGTGAAGCAAATTATTACAGGTTCTGTAGGCTTTGATGATTATGAATGGGGAGTAACTCTTTTCTCTGATGATGTACTTCAATTCAAAAAGCTTGTCTATGAAATGCGCTTTGATGAAGTAAGTGCTCGCTACGGAGAATTTGGTTCATTCTTTGTAGGCAACCTTTTAAATTCATCTAAACTGCATTCTTTCTTTCATGTAAAATAAGTAATGATAAAAAACTGACTTATGACCGTTAAACCCATTTATGGGGCTGCAACGGGAAAGTCAGTTTTTGTTTTTTATGCCTTTTTAATTCATCCTTTTTCCTAACAATCTACTTGTTTATTAGCCTTGAATGACTTTGGTTTCCCAAATTGTTTGCTTTTTCATTTCCCTTTAAAACCCCGAGACGCACAGCTGATTTTCCAGCAAGTAGGCGTTTCCTTCTTCTTTCAACTCTTCGTCATTTTTTAGAAGGTTATTTTCATTCGAATGAACGATTTCCTGAACAATATAAGCGTTTCTTTTGTTATTTCTTCAAGTTTACTATTAAGTATATATTTTATTCTTTAGTGGTTATTTTTTCTTAAAAGTCATAAGTTGTTTTCCCAACACATACGTATGAATGAGCAAAGATTGAATTAAGAGATCCCTTTTCATTTTTACTACCGTACACCAAAGAACATTCGTGCTCATCAAGGTGAAATCAACATTGCTAGAAAAGTTATTAAGGGACAAAGAAACCATCCCGCGGAATTCTCACTATTCCGGAAGCTGTCCAGGTCAATAGTTTAACGAATGGAATGCAGGCCGTTATAAATCACATTGCTTCTATTCTCCATCTCAATCAGATTGTCCCGCTATTTATTAATTTCTTGAGGAGGGTTATATTATGGCAAAACAAAAAATTCAAGCTCAACCTTATGGCTATGATATGCAAGGAATGCCTGGAATGCCTGGAATGCCAGGTGTTCAAGATTTTCAAGGTTTTCCGGGAGCTCAACCGATGCAGCAGGGGGCAGGATATCAACCATATCCTACATATCCTGGTCAATACGGGCAACAACCTGGACTACAAGTCCCTCAATTTCCACAACAGCAACCAGGACTATCTCAACAAATACCCGGTATGCTACCAATGGAGGAGTCGTATATTGAAAATATTTTACGTTTAAATCGCGGGAAAGTGGCGACTGTTTATATGACGTTTGAAAATAATCGTGAGTGGAATGCAAAGATTTTTAAAGGTGTTGTCGAGGCGGCAGGTCGTGATCACATCATCTTAAGCGACCCTCAAACTGGTATGCGTTATTTATTATTAATGGTTTACTTAGATTATGTAACGTTTGATGAAGAACTTCAATACGATCTTCAATCTGGCTTAGCTGCTTATCCGCCACGATAAAATCTCTAAAAAATTAGGCTGACTCTTACATTTGAGTCAGCCCCATTTTATTTGTTTTATAAATAACGAATTGCGACATACCCAAGAAGTAGCCACCCACCTAAAAATGCGAGTCCTCCTAATGGAGTAATGGCTCCTAGGATACTGATTTGTGTCACACTTAACACATATAAACTACCTGAAAAAAGAATAATCCCAATTAAAAATAGCCATCCTGCTGTTGTTAATAATCCAACATTCGTCAGTTTATCTACTAAAAAGGCAATAACAAATAAACCACCAGCATGAAACATTTGATAGGTTACTCCTGTTTGCCACGTTTTTATGTATTTTTCAGGGATTTTCCCTTCTAATCCATGTGCTCCAAAGGCTCCTAACGCAACAGCTAAAAATCCATTAATGGCACCTAAAATAAGAAAAAGCTTCATATCTACAACACCTCCCTTATTTGTTACTCTTCCATCTTACCCTACTATCGTTTCTTTTCAACTTTTAATACGGGAATTTTATGACAATTTATTGATATGGCTGTTTTCGCAAAGATTGTTGTTTTTCGTAAAGGCTGTTTTCGCAAAGATTGTTGCTTTTCGTAAAGGCTGTTTTCGCAAAGATTGTTGCTTTTCGTAAAGGCTGTTTTCGCAAAGATTGTTGCTTTTCGTAAATAACTATACTTTACGGATATAGCCTATCTTCGTGCTCTTTTTGCTTATTTACTAAGTGGTACTCTCTTGAAACTGCTTATAGTTTCTACTATAAAAATCCAAAAGCCAATTTTTATAAGTCTAAAGCAACAAACTTTTAGAAAAGAGCCTTCGTAAATAACTATACTTTTCGGATATAGCCTATTTTCGTGCTCTTTTCGCTTATTTACTAAGTGGTACTCTCTTGAAATTGCTTATAATTTCTACGATAAAAATCCAAAAGCCGATTTTTATAAGTCTAAAAGCAACAAACTTTTAGAAAAGAGCCATTGATATTGAACAACTGTGACTTATATTTGAACCACTCAACCGTTTTCGAACAAAAACACCAAGAAAAAAAGAGCCAATATATGGCTCCTAACGATTTTGTAAATAAACTTTCAAAACATTTGCTACATTGTGCTCATTCTCAACTGCTCTTATATAATAATGATCTCCGTCTAAATACGATTGGAAATTACCATAGCCTTCGTTTTTTAAAAAATCATCAATATCTTGGACTGACTCCTGTGCAGTTAATAAAAATTTTTGACCAATATAATCTTGGTTTACATAGACATCATATCGATCATGAGATATTTTTGAATGTGAAGGTTCGTTAAACAACCCCATATCAAATCTACCTCTACCCATATTAAACAAGTCATCATATGCCATATTAATAACCCCCAGTTAAATATTTACTATCATTGTGTCCTGTTTAGGTTATAATATGATGGATTTCTTTGGAGCGTTTGCCTATCTTATGGCAACACGAAAGAGTTATCCTACTTAGACTCGTTTAGATGTTGATTACACTTATTTAAGCACAGACCAGTTTTTAATCAAGGCTACTTTCGCAAAGATTGTTGCTTTTCGGATATAGCCTATCTTCGTGCTCTTTTCGCTTATTTACTAAGTGGTACTCTCTTGAAATTGCTTATAGTCTCTATGATAAAAATCCAAAAGCCGATTTTTATAAGTCTAAAAGCAACAAACTTTTAGAAAAGAGCCTTAATCAAAAATCAAAAAGTGAATCACCATTTGCATCTTTCTCCTTGTAAGGAGAAGATGAAATTTTAGGTTGTTGTTTTACAATAGTTGGAATATTCCCCATCATTTTTTGAAGCTCTGCTGGATTAATTTCACTTGAAGCTGGAGAATGTATGTTTAAAGACGACTTCGACTTTTCATCTAATATTACTTCACATAGCGACTGAATAACAGCAAGCTTTTCTCTCATTTCTTTATCTGTCTCACTATTTTTTGCTTTAACTAGCTCTTCCTCCATTTTTTGAAGGAGCCTTGATACATGTATATTCAATTTTAAAACCTCCACTTAAGACTTGATTGCCTTCGGTTCATATTTAAGACATGTGATACCAGATGACTTTTTCACCATGATCGCAGGCCTGCTTGCCGATTTGAATCCATACGCACGACAACCATTGGGAAACTTAAGCTCCCAAGTTACATAAAAGTACTTGCACTTCATGCAGTTTACTGTTGCCTCTTTCATTTATTTTAACTCCTTTACGAAACTAAAACTCGTCTAAAGACCAATCAATTTCTTTTATTTTATGCTGTTTTAAATAATTATTTGTTTTAGAAAATGGTTTACTCCCGAAAAAACCTCTTCTAGCTGAGAATGGGCTTGGGTGAGTCGATTCGATCATTAGGTGCTGTGATGATGTAATGAACTGCTTCTTCTCCTGTGCATGCTTCCCCCACAAAATAAAAACGATGGGTTGTTCACGTTTGTTTAGCAGTTTAATGATTTCATCCGTAAGATGCTCCCACCCCTTACCTTTATGAGAGTTCGGCTCCCCTTTTCTTACAGTAAGCACTGTATTTAACAGTAACACACCTTCCTTAGCCCATTTCAATAATGAACCGCTTTGAGGTGGTTGGCAGCCAATATCCTCTTGGAGCTCAATAAAAATATTTCGAAGTGATGGAGGAAGCTTAACATTTGGCTGAACAGAGAAGCTTAAGCCTTGCGCTTGTCCATCACCATGATATGGATCTTGACCTAATATGACTGCTTTTACTGAATGGTAAGGAGTTTTGTTCAATGCTTCGAAAATATACTCGCGCTTAGGAAAAATAATCCCTTCGTTATATTCCTGATTTAAGAATTCGGTGAGTTGTTTAAAATATGGTTGTTCAATTTGTTCTTTTATTTCTTTTGACCAGTCATTTTCAATAAATTGCTGCATGTTTTTTGCCTCCTGTTATACTAGTCGTGAACGAAGAGGTTGTCCATCCCACACAATTTGGGTTTCTGCTTCACGTTGCTTCATTAAAGGCTCATCTAAAAGAACAAAGAAGTTTTTTACAGGCAAATCCCCTAGCTTATGCTTTTCACATAACTTGTCCAAATAAAATTTTCTTTTATTATTGATTAAATTAGATGATTGGTTATTACCATTTTCCGAAAATGCATAAATTACGCTTGCTACAGGAACTCGTTTTACTCGACAAACTTTAGCTGCTCGCAATAAAAAGTCCCAGTCCCAATAATTATGAACTTCAGGATCGAACAAACCAATTTGATCATGAAGTTCTTTTTTATAAGCACTCCCTGACGGAATATATGTTGAAAATTTCCTCATCTCTTGGAGGTCATAATGATAAGCGAAAGTGCGTCTAGACAAAGGATAACGTGTTTTCCCTTTCGTTTCAAAGCTTACAATTTCTGCATCTGAATAGACAAAATCAGCTGCCTTTAGTTCTTTCTGTATCTGTTCAATATGACTAGCTGTAAAGAAATCATCATCATCACAAAGCATAATCACATCTCCCGTTACATGACCTACCCCAATATTTCTAGCATGAACATGCTTTACATTTTCTTCTAAGTTGATTACCTTAATGGGTAATTCCTTATATGTATTAACAAGTGGTGTAATACTTTCCCCACCATCGTTTATGATGATTATTTCGTGTGGAGCAACTGTTTGCTGAAAGATTGATTCAAGAAGCTCCGCCAGCTCTACTAGCCTATTATAGGTTGCAGTCACAATTGAAATTTTCATTTTCATCACCTTTTCTAACAATCTAACCTTTATTTTAACAAAGTGTACGTATTTTTTTATAGAAAAAATACTTTATTCTCTATTCTACAACTTCATATATGACTAAATTCTTATTTTTTCTCAAAAATGTTTCTTTCTCGCTGTTGAGGGTACTATCAAACTATCAACACAAAGGAGATGAAGATTCATGAAAACATATGTTGTTGAAAATGGTGTACAAGCTATTGAAACAATTATAAACCTTGAAGGTCAAGGGTATAGCAAAGATGACATCTATTTATTTGCACATGATTCAATTCGCTCCAAGCATTTAACAGATAATACAAACACAAAAAATATTGGATTAAAGGAAGAAGGTCTATTTGATAAGATGGCGAATGCTTTCCGTTCACGTGGTGATGAGCTTCGTACAAGAATGTCATCACTAGGTGTTACTGAAAATGAAGCGATACGACTTGAAGAAGAATTGGATGAAGGTAAGGTTGTCATTGTTGCACAATAAAATACTAAGGCTGCCATAAGGCAGCCTTTTTTAAGGGTCAGACCCATGAGTCAGCCCTTTATTATATCCAGTGTTTTGGATATTGTCTTGAATGAAACAAATTATTATAAAGTAATGACATCACAACTAATAGTACACTACAAAATAAAATACACGTGATAAATCCCCATCCTGCTCCGGTATTTATCACTACAACAGCACTTGCTGCTGCCGGAGGATGAATGGTATTTGTTAAAACCATTAAGATAATAACGACGGCCAAAGTTGTCCCAATAGTCAAAAAACTCCGCCCAAAAATATCCCAAATTGTAAGAGATGCGAAGGTAGCAATTAAATGACCACCAATGATATGACGTGGTTGTGAAAAAGGACCATTATGTGCACCAAAGATTAATAGACAGCTAGCTCCAATCGGACCAAGAGCCATAGGATAACCAAGTGATATTGCGATCATACTGATGATACTCATAGCAACAAGACCACCGACTGCTGATATCATCAAATCTACATAGTTTAAGTTGGATTTAAATGTGGTTTCGCCCTTCATTTTTTTTATATATTTACTGAACCCAAGAGGTAACGGACTAACCTCGGTTCTCCTCATTTTTTCTATATTCATAAGATCCCCAAACTTTACTAAATTTCAATTAGATTGTAAGTGTTTCTTACAGACAAATTTTATTGTAAAGGATCCTTATTACAAAATAAAGAGAAAAGTAGTAATTTTTATACTTCTTTTCCCTTAGGACTATTTTTTGACTTAGCTAACTTTTCAAAAAAGAAAGGACAAAATGCTCTAAACTTGAACATTTTGCCCTATTTATTCTCTTATTTCAAAGTCAGTACTTATATTATTGTTGATAGATGGCGCTTAGGATGGAGAAAGGATTATTAGAATCACTTGCTTTTACAGCAATGATGTTTCTTGTCAACGTATAGCTTTCCCCTGCTGATAGTTCAATCTTTTTCATACTCACAATCCAATTGAACGCTCCATAAGCTTTTAGTTCATTCGTTTCTTCTGGATAAACAAGACCGTACACTTGCATGTCGCTTCCAGTCATCCCAATCCAAGGCTCACTTAAATTAAACTCTCTTGGAGTTGAGTAAGTGATTGATCCATGACCCGCTGCACCGCTTTTCTGCCCTGAACCATCATAGTCAATAGCATCACCGATCCATAATGTCTGTGTTTCGGTTCCATTATTACTAAATACTGATTCCGCCGTAATCCACTCTTGATTTTCTTTTATTGTGAAAGTAGTTTCTACATTGATATTTGGAAAATCCAAAGAAGTACCTTTTGCTTTCACGACAGCATGTTCAGGAGATACTTCAGCAACATCTACAGTTTCGCTTTTAACCGAAAGCTGTGACCAAGCGCTTCCTCCTGTCGGCTGAGCTTTAGATGCATATGGGAGGTTCAGCCAGTCCAGCTGGTCTTCAAAGCCTATTGCCCTAAGATCAAGTACCTTCCCTTTTGTTACGCCAGGCAGTTGGGAATCTACACTTTTGTCAGCAATTGCCATGGCAATTTTATTGTTTTCCATGACGATATCTTCTGTTGTTCCCTGTGAAATCGGACCAGAAATTGTTTTTCCATAACCAGCATCAACGGACACAGCTTTTAAAGCTACTTCGATTTTTTCTGTTTCACCATCAGCTAATTGAAAGTCAACCTTTGTTGTCTGATAAGCTAAACGAGAAGCTTGTAATTGATAATTTCCAGGCTCTATTGCGATTAGATAGTTACCGTTACTATCTGTAACACCTGACCGCACTTTTTCTCCTTGAGCGTTAGTAAGAGTTATTGCAGCATCTGCTACTGGCTCTCCAGTCACAGAATCTGTTATTTTCCCACTTACTCGCGGCCAGAGCTGTGCTGCTTTACCACCTGGAGTATAGGCATATAGATTTCCGTCAAGGGCTCCAACAACGAGTGTATTTCCTGAAATCGCTGGAGAAGAAGCTACCCAAGCTCCAATTTCATGCTGCCATAAAGGCTGTCCTGTTAATCGATCAAAAGCATAGAGATTTCCATCATTTGAACCAATAAAGACTGTTTCTCCACTAATTGCTGCAGAAGAAATGATTCCTCCATTCGTACGATATTTCCATTTTAGTGTACCAGTTGAAGCATCAAATGCAGCTACATTTCCGTCAGGGAATCCCATATAAACGAGTCCATCTGCTACCGCTGGAGAAGATCCTGTGGCACCACCGTGAATATAGGAGGAGTCAGGGCTCTTGTAACGCCACAGCTCATTACCCGTTGATGTGTCAAGGGCAACAAGTATTCCACCACCATACCCCAAATACAATTTTCCGTCAGCGATAGCTGGCATTGAGTGCATCCAGCCCCCAGCAGGTTTTTTCCTCCACAGCTCTTTACCTGTAGAAGCATCAAGAGAGATCACCCATCCGCCGTCAGAACCGACATAAACCTTACCGTCCTGGACAACAGGCGTTGATTCAACGATCCAGTTTCCAGCTAATTTTGCATTCCATAATTCTTTACCGGTTTTGGCATCTAGCGCCATCATTTTCCCGCCACTACCTGTACTGTATGCTTGGTAAACAACTCCATCTGCTACTGTTGGCGAATAGTACATCCATGCTCGCTGGACTTCATCTTTACCAACTGTTTTCTGCCAAATGATGTCCCCGCTTTGTGCATTCATTGCATAAATCGTACCGCGAATCGAAGAAGCGTATACGATCCCGTCTGCTACAGCAGGAGAGGATTGTACTTGTGCATCTGCTTTAACTTGCCATACCTTGTTGCCTGTTTCTTGGTCAACTGCATGAATCGCATGATCGTTACTGCCTTCTTCATCACGTGTTCCTACATAAACGACTCCGTTTGCAATCGCAGGAGAAGAGGTAAGAATCGTACCAGGTGTCCGATACGTCCAATCTAAGCGTAGGCCCGCTTCAAGTGTATCTTTTGTTGCGCCTGTATGCTGGGCATCGCCATGGAACATTGTCCAGTCAGTACCACTCTTCGGTGAAATTCGTTCAGTGCTATCTACGATGTTAAACGTGTGGTTTTTAGACCAAACCTTTCCTGCGTCATCTGTTACCCTAACCTCGATTGCATGCTTGCCAATTTCAGCATTTTTAGCATCCCACTGTTCAAACCAGGCCATTCCGCTGCTTTGAGTCAGTTTATTCCACGGTCCGCCATCAACTCGGTATTGGACATTTGCAACATTACTCGTCGTATTATAAGCGTTTACTAACACGTCTACTTTACCTTTTGGCACATCGCTTCCAGCCGCTGGATGGACAATGGATGCACTTTCTTTCACATCATACATTTTAAACTTCTGATCCTGTTTGTCATCTTGGAAATTAACCATACGGAATCCGTTTGGCGACTGATCAATCGTGTAAGAACTGGACACTGTTGTCACATGGTTAGCTCCTGGAATCGTATCCTGCGCTACATCGTTAACATGTGTATGCCCAACCATTACTAATCGTGTCTGATATTGACTAAGAAGATCAATAAATTCTTTTGTCTTATCAGGTGAAGGGGTTTGCGGTGTATTCAAAGGCTTATGGACGAATACAACGACTTCCTTATCTTGTGCATTTTGAGCGAGATCTTGTTTTAACCATTCCAATTGGTCTGTTTCATTGAAACCCAAAATATTTTCTAATGTTATAAAGTGCCGATTTCCGTAATCAAAAGAATACCACTCTGGTCCAAGATAATCTCGATAACGATCAATTCTTGTTTTATAGTCCAAACCAGGAGCTAAGTCATGGTTTCCAACCGCCGGATATACAGGCAGGGAGGATGTAGCCGTGCTCGCCGTATAATCCTGAAATTCTGCATCAGTAGCCCGATTCGTAATATCTCCACTTACGGCGATAAAAGCTGGATTTCCTGTAGATTGGTTGATTTGTGCAAGCTGGTCTGTGAATCTTTCACGGTTATTAGTCGTACCCGCTTGGACGTGAACATCTGCTACGTTGGCAAAACTAAAATCTGGATTACTAGTTTCTGGCGTATGCAGCAATCCGAAATGTTGTTCTCTTGTTTCATCTGCTTGAAGAGTACCAAGCTGCTTATAGAACTGTGGCGTTTTATTTTCATCTGTTGGGACACTATATCCGTTTGGTACACTTACAAAAACGATATCATCCGCACGTCTTTCAGTATCAATAATCAGTTGATAGTTTCCTTTTTCGTCGGTTACTGACAGAGTTTTACCATCGGAGACTGTGACATTTGGAATCCCTTGTTCGTTCCCATCTTGCACTCCATTTTCATTCTTGTCTTCGTAAACAGTTCCTTTAACGGTCGCATTCTGGTTATCTGCATTAACCGGTTTGATTACGGCTGCCAATGCGAGACCCGACATAAGTATAATCACACTTGGCTTCAGCACCTGTTTGATTTTCTTAATATTTTTCGGTGAAAAAATCATACATTCTCCTCCTCGTTTTTTCTGGTAATTATCTGTGACGCACGAATTATTGGGCATCACCTCCTTTACTATTGTTGAAAATATAAACGTTAGGCGAGAAAGCGCTGAAAATACCAAGTTAATCCGATAATAAATATGGCAGTGTTTACAGCAAAGTGTACGGGATACGACCATTTGAATTTTCGAATAAAGAGAAGCATAGGAAAAAGGAGAGCAATAATGAGTGCTTGTCCTACTTCCACACCAACATTAAATGTGAAAATAGGCCAAATAGCTGTCCAATCTGTTGGATTTGATAATTCCAACGCCCCAGCAAAGCCAATTCCATGGATTAAACCAAAAATAAAAACAACTCCGAAACGGTATTTTTCTGAAAGCCCTAAGAACCTTTCTATTGCTACAAAAGCAACACTTAATGCAATTAATGGTTCAACAATGTCAGCAGGAATAGACAATAGCTTTAGAGCTGTGAGGCCAAGTGTGACACTGTGGGCCAATGTGAACAACGTCATAATCTTAATGACGTCGATTATTTTTCGTGATGTTACAACAAGAGCGATAATGAATAGGATGTGATCTAAGCCTATGAGGATGTGATGAAGTCCTAGTTTAATAAAAGGTATACTTTGTCCAAGCATTGTTTCTTTACCCAGATGAAAGTCACGCTCACTAGATGTAAAAACAAATTGACCTGTTTTATTGCCCAGGTCATAGGAGACTATATTCCTGTGTGCAGGGTCATTATCCTCAAAGAAAATATCGTAGGTAATTTGTAAAGCAGCAGTGTCCTTGTTTTCTATAGGAAAATGAAAAATAATATTCGCATATTCCCTATCCAATTTTCTTTCAACATCAGTTTCAACAATAGCTCCCTCTAATTTGACCCCTTGATTGAACACTAAAAAATTTGATTGGAAATATTTTTCGAGTTTTTTATTGTTTTTCTTTAAAGCTTCCTTTAAATCGGTAGCTGAGTAGTCGGTTGTTATTCCAAGATCAACAATTCGGGCTAACTCGAGGTAATCAAGATTAAGTTCATAACGTAACCCGTTGTTATCGAAGGATATGTTGGAATATCCCTCACTGTTATCTGTATGTGCAGAAGCACTAAAAGGAAAAACCAAGAAACATACACATACGATCGATAAAATGAAACATTTTTCTACATATCTATCCACATGCCACACACCTTTTGTCTTTTTATTTTTATATTTGTCGAAATATTTCATCTAATTTAAATAGTAGATATGAAGTATTAATGTAGGATAAATTACATGTAAAAAAAATATAAAGAACTGATGACAAAAAGGTATAGGGAAACAGTAAGAAAGTTATAGGTAATAGAAGTCTATTTTTATCTTTATTGAGAGAATCTATTGATTGATACGAGGAAAGAAAAAGGCTTATCGGCACGGATTATCTTCATTTTAGCAAGATAGTAATGACAGGTATTTATGGAAGTAGATATGACTTTACTATCGATCAGGTATAAAGGACTAGTTAAGCATACTAGCTGGAGGCATGATTCTGTTTCTTCAATTTTTTTACACACAAAAAAACACCCCCTTACAAGTAAGGAGGCACATATATTTTTATAAAGATTAGGGGGGGATTACTAGCATTATCGCCACAATACGATTATCTTATACTAGCAAATTTAATTTATTTTATTTTTTTCTGCAGCTCATGGATAAAACGCTGAAATCCTTGCTGACCGGATTCGTCACGTTTAAATACGCCAGCATGCTCCAAGATTGTTGCAAACACTTGCCCTACTTCTTCTAACACCACTTGATAACTATTGTTTTGATTTAAATCTGGATATTTCTTTTTGATACGTGACGCCCAATCATAGTGTTTATTTAAGTCTTCATCTTCCAACATTATGGACAAATCATGATCTTCAACTAGCACTTTAGCTAATTTCTTAAGTTCATCTAGCAGCCTACCAGGTAATACGGCTAAGCCCATTACTTCAATAAGTCCGATATTCTCTTTTTTAATATGATGAACCTCTTGATGTGGATGGTAAATACCAAAAGGGTGCTCAACACTTGTTCGGTTATTACGCAACACTAAGTCAATTTCAAAGAGATTTCCCCTTCTTCTCGCAATAGGTGTGATTGTATTATGTGGAGTTTCTCCTGAAAAGGCAAAAATCTCTACTGATTCATCACTATATTTCTTCCATTCCTGCAAAATATCATCCGCAGCATGAACGAGATCCTTTTGACTCGGACCTTGTAGTCTTAACACAGACATCGGCCATTTCACAATACCTAAATCAACGCCTGAATATTTGCTTAGCTTAAAGGAGTATTCAACCTCAGCTACCTCCATTGGAAAGGTATGATGACCACCTTGGAAATGATCATGACTTAATATAGACCCTCCGACAATAGGTAAGTCTGCATTTGAACCGAGAAAATAATGAGGATACTGCTCGACAAAATGAAGCAGTTTTGTAAAAGTCTCCTTTGAAATCTTCATTGGTTTATGCTCACCTGAAAATACAATGGCATGCTCATTGTAATAAACATATGGAGAGAATTGAAAGAACCATTGCTCATCGTTTAGTGTCACCGGGATGATGCGATGATTTTGTCTTGCTGGATGATCTAGACGCCCGGCATAACCGACATTTTCCTTACAAAGCAAGCATGTAGGATACTCACTTTTTTGCAAATGACGAGCAGCCGCAATGGCTACTGGGTCCTTTTCAGGCTTTGACAAATTAATCGTCATTTGTAGGTCCCCATATTCTGTTTTGGCAAGCCATTTTTCATTTTTGGCTATTCGATCCGTTCGAATATAATGAACATCCTGAGAAAATTGATAGAAGAATTCTGTTGCTTTTTCTGGTCCATATTGATTTACATTGTCTTGAAAATTCCGAATGATTCCGCCTTGTGACTGTACAAAACAAGCCATTAGCTTAGTATCAAGCAAATCACGATACGTAACGGTGTTTTCAAGTAATCGTTCGTTATCAACAGCCCAATCTAACATATTTTCTAAAATAGCAACAGGAGAAGCAAGCTCTTCATCTTTAGCTGTAACAGCTTTAAACTCATTTAATTGTAAAACTTCAAGTAGCTTGTTACGAGTTAAATCAACGTCCCACTCTGTAATTAGTTGTTTCTTTCTTCCGAATTGCAACAATCGCTCAATTTCTAGATTTATATTGATAGACACTTAATCATCCCCTCGTAGCATTTCACAAACAAATTCTTCTAGATTGTTTCGTTTATATTTCAATTAAGAAGCATCAACGTGATTACGAACTCTTCAATAGACATTCCGGAAGTACTTCATATATCCACTATTTCCTCAGGCGTACGATCCTATTTTTCGTAACCGTTCGGATTCTTTTGAAACCACTTCCAAGCACTCTCAATAATCGTGTGAAGATCAGCATATTTCGGTTTCCAGCCAAGCTCACTGATCGCTTTTTCAGATGAAGCGATTAAGATTGCTGGGTCGCCTGCACGACGAGGTGCTACTTCTGCTGGGATTGGATGACCTGTTACATTTCTAGCTGTTTCGATTACTTCTTTTACTGAAAAACCATTTCCATTCCCTAAATTATAGGTGGCACTTTTGTTTTCTTTTCGAAGTTTTTCGATTGCTAAGATGTGCGCATCAGCTAAATCGGTTACGTGAATATAATCGCGAATACATGTGCCATCAGCTGTGTTATAGTCATCACCGAAAATCATGATTTTTTCACGATCACCTAGTGCTACTTGTAAGATGATTGGGATCAAATGTGTTTCAGGCTGATGATCTTCACCAAGCTTTCCTTCCATATGAGCACCGGCTACATTAAAGTAACGAAGAACCACATAGTTTAGTCCATAAGCCTGCTTGCTCCATTTCAACATTTTTTCAACAGCAAGCTTTGTCTCGCCATACGGATTTGTAGGCACAGTTGGGTCTGTTTCTACAATTGGAATATTTTCTGCCTCTCCATATGTTGCTGCTGTAGATGAAAATACGATTTTCTTCACGTCAAACTCCGTCATTACCTTTAAAAGACACATTGTTCCATATACATTGTTTTCATAATATTGAAGTGGAAGTTCAACACTTTCACCAACAAGAGAATCTGCTGCAAAATGAATGACTGCTTCAATCTCATTTTCTTGGAAAACATTCTTTAGGAATGCTTCGTCACGTAAATCCCCTGTATAAAGTTTTGCACCTGCTAAAACAGCTGGTTTGTGACCTTTTTGAAGATTATCAACAATGATGACTTCCTCATTTCGATCTAAAAGCTCTGAAACTGTGTGACTTCCTATATATCCTGCTCCACCACATACTAATACTGCCATGCTTGTTACCTCCAGTTTTTTAGCGTAATTCCTTTGCTCCATCTCCTACATTTGCTACATAAAATTCAGCTGTTAATCCTGTTTTTTCATTGTAGCTTTTGCCTACTTCTTGAATAAATACATCTATCTTACTATTTTCTACAATTGATACTGTACAGCCGCCAAATCCTGCTCCTGTCATTCGCGAACCAATAACACCATCCTGATTCATCGCAGCTTCAACCATTGTATCTAATTCAAAACCGGTTACTTCATAGTCGTCTCTCAATGAAGTATGAGAATCGTACATTAGCTGTCCAAAGCTTGCTAAATCACCTTTTTGAAGCTTGTCTACAGCTTGAATGGTACGAGCATTTTCATATACAGCATGCTTTGCACGCTTTTGATCAATCTCGTTATCAATTAAATGACGATAACTCTCAAATTGATCTGGAGTTAGTTCTCCCAATGATTGAATAGAAAGTTCCTTTTGTAAATCTTGTAAGGCACGCTCACACTCTGACCGACGTTCGTTATATTTTGAATCTGCGAGTGTTCTGCGTTTATTTGTATTTGCGATAACGAGAGATGCATCCTTAAGTAGAATCGGACTATATTGGTACTCTAAACTTTGACAATTTAATAAAATTGCATGATTTTCTTTACCCATTCCAATTGCAAATTGGTCCATAATCCCACAGCTTACACCGATAAATTTATTTTCAGCATGCTGACTCATTTTTACAAGGTCAACACTTGAAAAACTTGTTTCAAGTAAAGCTTGTAGCATGGCAGCCGTTGCCAATTCAATTGAGGCAGACGATGATAAACCTGCACCATTTGGGATGTTGCCAAAGTATAGTAAATCAAAGCCACGCTCTAATACTTCACCCGCATCAATAAATTCCTTTATTACACCTTTTGGATAATTGGCCCAATCGTGTTCCTTCTTTAATGTTAACGGTTCATCGATTGAAAACGAGATGACACCAACATCAGGGAAATTCATTGAGTACATTTGTACATTTCGATCATTTCTTAAAGCTACCAATGCGTACGTTCCAAACGTTAATGCACATGGAAATACATGACCACCATTATAATCTGTGTGCTCACCTATTAAATTAACTCGACCTGGTGCAAAAAAAGTTCGAACGGAATGATCTGTGTTATATAACTTCGTGAATTTTTCCATCAATTGCTCTCTCATGAAAATCACCTTTCATTATATCTTATTTTTTAAAGATTCTTCCATTGTTTTCTATAGAGACTAAAAATCATCCTGATTCAAAAGTAAAATATCTTTTGTTAGCTTTATTGTAGATTCCATTTTCAATCGTTACAATGGTAAAATAAAAGGTGAAAATTAGCACATTTTTGCTACAATTCATTACTTATTTCTATTCTAATCAATGCCTAATTAACCTTTCATATAAGAGAAGCTGACAATTATCACCCTTTTTTTGCTTCAATTCTACAAAAAAGGGTAGAAAAGGAGGATTATTTTGCTATGGATAACAAAACCGGTGCAATCGCATTTCGATTTACCGATCAAAATGTGAATCATGTAGCCCAGATTTGGTCAGTAGGTTGGGATGAACAACAATCTTCTATTTATAATTGGAGTGGTACGGAGAGGAAGGATCAAGGAAAGTATATTTTTCAATATACGTTGTCTGGGCACGGTGAAATAAATATTGATGGAAGAGTACATAAATTAAAAGCTGGACATGCGTTTATTGTCAGTAGCCCAAGCAACTATCATTATTATTTACCTAAAGATTCGGGGAAGTGGGAATTTATTTACTTAACTTTATACGGAAACGAAGCGCAGCGATGTTGGGATTATGTAAAAGGTTCAGCAAATCAGGTTGTTCGATTTCACCCTGAGTCAGCTCCTATCAAGCTTGTTAGACAAATCTATGATGATGCAAGGGATAAGAAAATTACAAATGCTTATCAAGGGTCCAGCATTGCTTATCATTTTATTATGGAGTTATATTTATATCTTTCAAACATCGATCAGCTAATGGAGGATTGGTCTGAAGGAATTATTAGCGCTGCCTTATTTGCAAGGAATTACTACCAAGATGATATTGGTGCAGAAGATATGGCGGAGGCTTCGCAATTATCTAAATATCACTTTACTAGACTATTCAAAAAAGAAACAGGCATAACACCCATACAGTATTTAACGAATATTCGACTACAAAAGTCAACTGAACTTTTACAGCATACGAAATACTCTGTTGATGAAATTGCTCAATTAGTTGGTTATAAAAATGCGAACTATTTAAACAAAGTAACTCGCAAGCTTACAGGGAAATCTCCAGGGCAAATTAGGCAAGGCAAGTGATAAATAAGTAACCTTTACAGAAGAAAATAAGCAATTGGCGATCACAAGCCACTTGCTTATTCCAAGAATTATTTATCTAAATCAATCTGAATAGAGCCTTTCTGATGCATAATCGTCATTGTTGTTCCAGGTGTCATCATATTTTCTAAAATATCTTTTGCAGCTTGTAGAGCAAACTCAATCCGCTCTAACTTTTCCGTTTCTTCTTCTAGGAGGTTTACATGTTTTTCTGATAGCTGCTTTGCATATTGATGTGTTTTCTGATGATATTCAGCAATCCTTTCATACACTTCATCATACATCTCTTCTATATCTTTCTTCATTGTTGCCCTCTCCCCTTTATAATCTGCTTGTCTACTGTGATACAAAACGCATATGGTGTATTCACGCCACCACTTAAAATGAAGGAAAACCTAAGTATTACTACAAGCCCCACTCTAACCAATATGGCAGTGCGAGCAAGCTCTAAAAGTGAAACTTCCATCATTAGGGGTTTCTTTCATCCCCTAATGATGGTTAGATGAACTATCGGACAGTTACTAGCAGTTTTTCCCACTAGACTTCCTCTATTACTCTTTAGTCTTGAAGTTGGATTTTACTACCGGTTAATGCGAGGCGAAAATAAACTGAAGCTAATTTAATCTAATTTTAAACTAGCTTGGTTCTGCTATTAAATTAGCGCAGTTCCGTCCCCATTTCCATCATACAAGATCAATCCAACAAGGTAAAACTTACATTTTTATACCGCTTATGTACGATTTTTATTTCCCCTTCATAAGTCGCTTATGTATCCAGATAGCGGCCTGACATCCATCCGCCATTGCAATTGTCACCTGCTCTGAATGAGCAACAACGTCACCCGCAGCCCAAACATTTGTTACATTTGTTTCCTTTGTTCTCGGATCTACAAGAACATGCTTATTTTCTAACAATTCGACACCTAATTGCTTTGCTAGATCAGAGTGAACAACATTTCCACCAAATCCGATAAACCCTTTATCTCCATGAACAATTTGACCGTTTTTCAATTTTACCCCTTTAAATGATGATTCATTTTCAGCTATTATCGCTTCAATTTGTTCATAAATAATGTTAATACCTTGTTGCTCAAGTTTCCTTTTTACTAATTGGTCAAGCTCCTCCGCATCATGATTAATAAATGTAATCCTCTTTGTCCAATACGTTAGTGTTAAGGCAAGGTTTGCCCCTGTTTTTCCCGCTCCTAATAATAAAACATGCTGATCTCTTACCTCATACCCATCACAATCTGGACAAACATATATCGATATCCCTAAACACGGTTCTATGTCCTTTATACTCGGAATGTGATCCTTAATACCTGTCGAAATTAACAGAGTATTTGTCTTATACTCTATTCCTTGCTTTGTACGAAGTAAAATATGCTTGTCCTTTTTTTCCGCTTCAATCACAACATCATTCATAAATTCGATTCCAAAGCTTTTTGCCTGCTTTTGACCTAACTCCCTAAGTGTTTGCCCACTTACACCATCAGGCCAGCCAAGAATATTATGATAGCCTCTACACAAGTTAGATCTTCCATTTTGATTATCGATCACAAGCACATTATGCATATATCTTCCAAGCTGGATAGCAGCCTGCAACCCAGCAATGCCAGCTCCGACTATTATACTTTCATATGTTTTCTCTGCCATACTTACACACCCTTTTTTATTCGTTCAAATTAGATTGTGTAAAAAAGAAATGCCTCATTCATGAATATTAAGAAAAGCGCAAGCTCCTTGGTCAGCCTAGAGGTCATAAGCCACTCATGGCTTATGACCTCTAGGCAGTCAAAAACGCGACGTTAATCGCCATGCCTGCACTTGCACGTCCTGTGTGATCTGAGGCCAGGCATCCGACTTTTCACAAAGTCGGATGCTGGAGCTAGACACCAATATTAAGTACAAAAACTATACTTTCTTTACTTCTTATAAAAAAGGAACTAACTGTTGATCAATTCCATTCTTAAAATAATCTTTTAATTGTGGGTAACTCGGTTAAAAATCCTTAAAATTAATTATTCTAGACGATTTTTTAACTATCCGGTTTAAAAATTTAGATATTAACAGCCCATTTTTCAGTTAACAACAACTTATCCACAGAAGTTATCAACATATCCACAATTTCTATCCACATTTTGTGTGAGTACAAATGTTCGCCACAATATATATTAGGACTTTTATCCACTATTCACAGGTTATACACAGGATTTTCGTCATAATTATCACTTTTTACCTATATAGAGACATTATTTGTAGGGTATCTATTCTTTGGATGAAGATTTCTGTCGAATTATGATGGTCTATATCCTCAACCAATTACGCGAAACGCAAAAAGGCCACTCAAGAGTATTACTTGAGCAGCCCTTATATAACCGGTTTTACTATTCTTTTTACGATAAAAGCAAACAATAAAAGAAGCAGGGAGCATAGGAAAACTGTAAAAGCCACTAGTGCTGAACCAATCCCAAACTATGGATTTGTCAGTGCACCAACTAAAAACCTACTAATAAAAATCAACATCGCAAGACCTATTCTTATGAACATAGGTAAAAATACTCTACCCGAATTTCGTTGCAAATAAACGGTTACACCACCTAAAAGGAGGACGTAATAAACTTGAATTGCTGCCTTACGCAATTAGCTCTTACACTAATCTCTACTAACAATGATTGCTATACTAATTCTTTTTGTTTTGTTTCTTCACCTAGTAGTAGAACAGCTAAAGCACCAATTAAAATTGCGATTGCGAAAATAAAGAAGATTGTATGGATCGAAACCTCTCCAGCGACTAAATAGCCTACTGTTAAAGGTCCTAATATTCCTCCAATCCTACCGAACGATGCTGCTAATCCAGTACCTGTGCCACGTATCTCTGTTGGATAATGCTCAGGAGAGTAAGCGTATAGCGCACCCCATGCTCCAAGGTTAAAGAAGGATAAAAAGATACCAGATGTGAGCAATAACGGGAGTGTCTCTGCATTTCCAAAGAAATATGCACTAACAGCTGTTCCAGTTAAAAAGGTAATTAACACAAACTTACGTCCTGCACGCTCAATTAAATAGGCTGCCATGAAGTACCCTGGCAATTGGGCAAGTGTCATAATTAGTACGTATTGGAAGCTTTTTATTAAACTAAACCCCTTCATAACCATCACACTTGGCAACCATAGGAACATGCCATAATAGGAGAAAACAACACAAAACCATAAAATCCAAAGCATCGTCGTTTGTTTTACATAAGGCTTTGTCCATACTTTTGATATTTTCTTTAAAGATGATTCCTTTTGTTTAGACACATTAATCGCTTGAAAACGCGGTGAGTCAGGAAGCTTCATTCGTAAATATAAGGCATAAAATGCTGGTAGTGCACTTAATAATAATGCCGCTTGCCAACCGTAGCTAGGAATAACAAAATAAGATATAAGTGCTGCTATTAACCACCCTACAGCCCAAAAGCTTTCCAACAAGACAACCACTTTGCCACGCTCATTAGCAGGTACACTTTCCGAAACAAGTGTCGATGCTACCGGAAGCTCTCCACCCAAGCCCATTCCAATAAAAAAACGTAAAATTAGAAATAAAGTTAAGGAGGTTACAAAGGCTGATAAACCACTTCCGACTGAAAATAAAAGAAGTGTCATAATAAACACATGCTTTCTACCGACTCGGTCTGCCATTAATCCGAATACTAAAGCACCTACAGCCATTCCAATTGAATTCACACTACCGATCCAACCCATTTGCGAAGTAGTTAAATCCCATTCCTTTTGTAAAGCAGCAATAATGAATGAGAGAATCCCCACGTCCATTGCATCAAACATCCAACCTAAGCCGGCAATACCAAGTAATTTTCGTCGAGATATTTCTTGATTTGTATTCATTCAAACCACCTTTCATTTTTTAACCTATAGTGGTGTCATTCTATCTAGTTCTATAAGTACCCTGCATCTTCCTTAAACTCTCCATCTTCACTTATACTCCAAACAAATTCGTGTAGTCAATGTATATTGCTTAACATACCAATTTCTTTTCATCCTCATTCATTTTTCTCTTTATTAGACAGGGGATAGTATGTTATATTAATTGTAACAAAATGTTCACAAAACATTCTATTTTTTGACACAATTGTGAAAGCGCTAACAAATTTAAAGGAGTGTATTGATATGGATATATTTTTCGCTTATTTATTAATAGGTACTGCAACGCCACTGTTTTTATGGAATGAAAGTAGAAAATTAGCGATTTTTCAGATCCCTGTTATTGTCTTAATGTGGACCACGCTTGTATTATATATGTATTCTGATTTCGGAACCGGACATATCATATTCGGCGCTATGTTTGCAGCTAATATTATTATCGCGCATTTAACAGTACTTTACGTACTTTACACTTCTAAAGTTCCATTCTTATTTAAAAGCGAAACGGATGAGGACTATATCCACTAAGAGAACGGCCAGCGCCTTAATTATTTAAAAAAGGTATGACTCAAAATTAGAGTCATACCTTTTTTGGTGATAAGAAAGTATCAGCATTATACTTAGTTTTTGTATCTAGCTCCAGCGCCCAGCAACTAATGAACTTCACACTTCTCCTTACGATAAGTCAACATCGAACGCTCGTGCTCTTCGTGTTTCCTTTGCCCGACTTTAACGGGCAGTAAAAAGATGGTCAAAGAGGCAAAGGTGTGAGGGGCCGTAACTGCCAGTAAAATTCCGATAAGTCTCGCTATCCAAAAGAGGATAATAGAAATAACATCCTCTTTTGGAAGTCTCGCTTTATCTCATACGGAGTGCTCCAGTTCATACGTCGCTGAACGGGTGCATCCGCTTTTCTAATTTACATATCCCAAACCATGGCTAGTAATGTCCCGAAGACAGTAACTAGAGCTATGATTATTCCGTAGTATATGTTCGTATAAATAGCAGCCTTATCCTCCGTCTCGCCCGCGTGCATAAACACAACTAGCTGAAGACCTGCTTGTATGAATGCTGTAATAAGCAATACCGTCATACCCACTGCAAATGACATATCGAAAAAATAAACACCAAGAGCAACTGCAGTTAGGACCAATGAAAATACAAAGCCCATTACTTGTTTACGTGGGAACAATTCACTCATATTTACATCATTCCTTTCAAATAGATGAAGCTAAAAATAAAGATCCAAACTACATCTAGGAAATGCCAGTAAAGTGAGAAGATAAACGATTTATTGGCTGTTTCCGGAGTTAACCCGCGTTTTTTCACTTGCAGGATGATGAATAATCCCCAGAATAAACCAAGTGTAACGTGTGCACCATGTGTTCCTAATGTTGTTAATAAGATCGATGTAAATGCACTAGTTTGTAATCCTGCTCCTTCATGAACATACGTAACGAATTCAAAAATTTCAACTCCTAAGAATCCTAGACCGAGAAGAAGGGTGATGGCAAAGAATCCAACCATCGCCTTTTGTCTTCCAAGACGCATGGCATGAATTCCAAGACCGATTGTAAAACTACTTGTTAAAAGTAGGATTGTTTCGATAAACACTGGAGCAATTTGAAAAATTTCTGCTCCATCAGGTCCGCTTCCCGTGCGATCAGCTAAGGTAAAATATGAAGCAAAAAGTGTTGCAAAAAGCATTATTTCAGCACCTAGGAAGATCCAAAACCCCAAGATCTTTAAACGATTCTCTTCCGTACTATATTCAAGAGGCAGCGAGTTATCAATTTTCATTAGTTAAGCACCTCGCAATTCTGATTCTGATTCATCAATTTCTTTAACAGAGATGTATCGACCGTGATCTTTTTCAAATGAACGATAAGTCATACATGCAAAAATCCCTATTGTTGCTATGATAGCAGGAATCCACAAACTGAATACAAGTGAAAATCCCCATGCAAAGAAGATACAACTCATAATAAACGGTACACCGCTGTTGTTTGGCATATGAATTTTTTCATATTCACCTTTGAATAATACATGACCGTTTTTCTTTGAATCCCAGAATGCTTCACTTGAATTTACCTGTGGCACAACAGCAAAGTTATATTCTGGTACTGGAGTGTGTGTAGCCCACTCAAGAGTACGTGCATCCCAAGGATCTGCACTAATATCTCTTGAAGCGTAACGAATGCTATAGTAAATGTTGTATACAATTAGAACAAAACCAATTCCCATAATAGCTGCACCAATAAACGAAACCATATTTAACGGTCCAAATCCAGTCGATTCAGAATAAGTGTACAAACGACGCACTTGACCATCTAAACCAGTAATATACATTGGCATAAATGCTAAGATAAAACCAACTGAGAGCAACCATGCTGTCCATTTCCCTAATCTTTCATTCAACATGAAACCAAATATTTTTGGCCAATAGTAAGTCAGACCAGCTAGCATCGCAAATACTACACCAGGAATAATAACATTGTGGAAGTGAGCAACTAAGAACATTGTATTATGATATTGATAGTCAGCAGCAGACATAGCTAGCATAACTCCGGTAACCCCGCCCAGTGTGAAAAGCGGAATGAAAAGCATTGAATAAAGCATTGGTGTTGTAAAAAGGATTTTCCCTTTCCTAAGTGTGAACAACCAGTTAAAAATCTTAACCCCTGTCGGAACGGCAATTGCCATCGTTGAAATCGAGAAGATACTGTTTGTCAGTGCTCCTTGACCCATTGTAAAGAAATGGTGCGCCCATACCAAAAAGGAAAGAAGAGAAATTAAAACCATCGAACCAACCATAGATGTATATCCATATAGGTTACGTCGCGCAAAAGTTGAAATAATCTCACTATAAATACCGAAAGCTGGCAAGATTAGAATGTACACTTCAGGATGTCCCCAAACCCAGAATAGGTTGGCCCAAAGCATATCCATACCGCCATTATCTAATGTAAAGAAGTTTGTTCCGAATAGACGATCCATTGTCCCCATTGCAAGTGCTACTGTTAATACAGGGAACGCAAAAACGATAATTAAATTAGCAATTAGTGCAGACCATGTGAACATTGGCATTTTCATTAATGTCATACCAGGTGCTCTCATTTTAAGAATCGTCGTGATAAAGTTAATACCGGTCATTAATGTACCAATACCAGCAATCTGAATGGCAATCATATAATAATTAGTTCCTACAGATTTGCTAAATTCGTCACCTGCAAGCGGAAAGTAAGATGTCCAACCTGCGTCAGGTGATCCACCAACGACGAATGAAATATTAAATAACATCGCACCCATAAAGAACAACCAAAAACTTAGTGCATTCAACCGTGGGAATGCAACATCACGAGCTCCAATTTGTAATGGAACAACGAAGTTCATAAAGAACATGATAAATGGCATAGCCATGAATAAAATCATGACGATCCCATGAGTTGTGAAAATTTCATTATAGTGCTGCGAATCAAGCAATGTATTATCTGGTACGGCAAGCTGAGCACGCATCATAATTGCGTCTACTCCACCGCGGAATAGCATTACCAAAGCAGATATTAGATACATAATACCGATCCGTTTATGGTCAACCGTTGTTAACCATTCACGCCATAGATAACCCCATTTTTTAAAGTAGGTTAAGCCGGCAAGTATTGCGATCACAGTAAACCCAATGGCCACCATTGCTCCATAAATTGCAAGACTTGGATGAGGTACGGCAAAACGATCAAAGAAATCCATACGTTTGTGACTCCTTTCGGAAATAGATTATTTGTAAAGTTAAACTTTAGTTTTCGATCCAGTTTTCTTTAAATCTTAATGATTCATGTGGTCAGAATGTTCCTCATGTGAATCAGATTTAGTCTCTTCTTCAGTGTCTGATGATTCATGGCCATGATGACCTTCATGAGGTGGTGAAAATTCTAAGTGAGTTCCAGTGAACGTTAACTGTCCAAGGTGACCTGGCTCTAGTAATTCATTGAATTTTTCTTTAGAAATAGGTTTTGCTGTTTCTTTCACTTCATCTACCCACTCATCAAATTCATCTTGTGGCATTGCCTTGACATTAAACGAGTTCTCAGCAAATCCTTCACCACTAAAGTTTGCATTTCGTCCCATGTATTCACCTGGAACGTCAGCTGCTAGATGGAGTGTGGTAACATGGTCATTCATCGCATATTTTTGCCCACCGAGTTGCGGAATCCAGAAACTGGTAATAGGTCCGTGTGAATATAGTTTAAATTCAAGCGCTCGATCTGTTGGTATATATAGGTAGTTAACCGTTTCTATATCTTCTTCAGGATAACTAAAATGCCACTTCCAGTTAGAGGATGAAGCATAAACCACTAATGGTTCTTTATCCTCGTAACCTTTCGGTGTTGCCTCAACGATATAGTTACTTTGAACAGATACGAAAGAAAGGTAAGCAACGATTAATACAGGGATCCCCACACAAATCGCCTCAACCCATACATTTCCTTCAATGTGTGGTGGTTCATAATCCTCGCTTTGATTAGAAGCACGATATTTTACTAAAACCATAATTAAAAGTGCGAAAACGACAATAACTATAACCGCCATAATTCCAATCGATAACATGATGTCACTGGCTTGCCTTTCAGCTTGAGGCCCTTTAGGATCTAAAACCATTAGTGGTTCACATCCTGTTAGCACTGTGGCAATTGTTAAAATAATTGTGAAGAAACCCCATTTGAATTTCATAAAAGTACTCCTTTCTTTGAACGCATAAAATCGTTCTATACTATAGTTAGTTATACAAAAAGTAAGTTTGTGAGTCTTTGTGAAAAAATGAACATAAGTGAAAATTTATCTGTGTGAAAAATCACAACAGATCGGTTAACCACATAATATCAGAGGACGATACCTAAAACGATTAGATAAAAGAAGTGTCATGTAACGTTCAATTCTTGATCACGATTTTGTAATAATTTGATCATAAAATGTTCACCATTTTGGAAATAAATTCGCTTACATGGGTTGACGTGCTTTTGTCGGGGGAGGTTATTACATCTTTGTATTATTAAAGGATAGATTATAAACTCTATCTTTAGTGGTTCCATCAGAAGATGCGTTTAGAGATTTTAACAACCTTGTAGCAAGTGCAGGAGAGGAAATACATAAGAAGTCCCTTATTTTTTGATTTGTCATTTCTGAACCAAACAAAAGAAAATAATCATTTAGTGCTAAAATATGTGCATCTTTCTCTTTATGATGACATTTCGGACAAAGCCATGAACCATAAATTCTTACCATTGGTAAAAATGTACAAGATGGACAAATAACTCCTTTAAGTATGTCATTCTCATTTAAATCAAAGCTTTTTAAAATAGGTTGATCTAGGTCTACATGCTCTTTTCTTAATAGTCTAATTACTTTTTTACATTCTTTTTCATTTAGTGAATACTGTTTATATTCATTATGGATTTGTTGGATTTTCATTGGGAGGTAATTTCCGGTTACAACCATGTTGCCTAGCCTACCAGTTTCATGCGGAGAAGTACGGATGAGGGTGTTTCGATTGCTTATTACAACTAGAGATATAACTGGTATATTCGGCAACTGATTCTTGGCCAACCATTTCTTGATTTGTTCTTCATGACGAAGTGATTGAGTTATTGGATCTTGGAAGACTGTTTCTTTGCCATCCAAATGACGTATCAACTGGTGAAAGCATGAGTCAAAATAAAGAGTTCCAGCAATATTTTTTATTTCTAACTGAATGATATAACATCTAGTCAAAATCAACGAGTCAATTTGGAAGTAACGATTTGTTTCCTCTAGACGCAAGTCGTTAAAAATAAAGAAATCCTTTTCTGGAAGGTGTGTTAGCTGATAATCAATTGATTTTTCCCCCTTGTATCCTGCAAGCCTCTTCGAATGACTGTCTTTAATTTGTGGAAATTTTAAGTGTGAGGTCGGTAATCTACTTAATAAGACTTGTAATTTTAAGATAATGAGGGGTATTTCACGTTTTTTTATAATCATGGCTCCAACTCCTATCTTTTAATGGTATATCTCTTCGTTGAAAATCAACTAAACCCTCCATTTTGCACTAAATTTTGTCATATTTTTTATGTAAATTTGAAAATCTATCAACTTTGGCTGAAAATCTATCAACTTTTGAAGAAAATCTATCAACTTTCCAAAATAATCTATCAACTTTGGTTAAAAATATATCATTCGACAACATTCACCATTATCCGCTTGTCCCCATCCTTACACAAAAAAGAGCCGCATTCCTCGGCTCTCTCACATCTCACTTACTCTTTCTTCAGCAATCTTCTTAATATACCGATTTCGCTTTATTAAAAATTCCTTCATATAGTGTTCTAAAAAAAACTTGTCAGCAAGCTTTCCGATGATTCCAAATGGAGACGTGTAGTCAAATAAGTCAATCATCAGTGTCCCATTTTCTTTTTGTATAAATTCATGGGCATGATAAAAGCATTTGAATGCGCCTTTTTCCATTTCATCTACGAATCGGTTTGGAAAATCGAATTCAGTAATACGGACTGTTAACCTTTGCTTGATTCCGAAATGGATTGCTTCCCATGTTACCGTCTCGTTTAACCCAATCAATCCGCTAGTCACACCGGCAATTGCTCGTTCATTTGTTTGACTTGTTGATTGGGTATGAATATCAATATCTCGCGCGACATCAAAGCATATGTCACGCGGTGCATAAATAAACATATCTGTCTTAATAATCGGCACAATTTATCTTCCTATCTTAATAGCTTTTAACCTGTAATAAGTCAAAACGATTACCATACAAATCTTCAAAAACAACTTCAATTCCCCACGGCATTTCTTTTGGCTCGCCTAAGAAGGTAACACCCTTTTCCTTCATATTTGAGTAGTCGCGGAAACAGTCATCTGTTTCAATAACTAGAAAAACGTGCTGTGCAGCTTGAGAACCGACAAGGACCCTTTTCTCTTCTGTGTCAGCTTCTACAAATACTATTGCTGTTTCATGCTGCCTTGATGGTGCAACTGTAACCCAACGCATTCGCATTCCCTCACCAAACGAATTATCGGAAATTAACGTAAAGCCAAGTGAGTTTGTATAAAAATCAATTGCCTCATCATAATCTTTAACAAGAATCGTAATATGTCCAATTTTTCGATTCATCGCTCGTCTCCTTTTCGTTATTTTTTGAGATTAAGCTTAGCCAGTGCATCAGCTAAGGCTGAGTTTGAAAAGTCATCATCTTGATTTTTCATATACTTTGCAACATCACTTTTAGATACCTTGTTATTTTGATTCTTTTTCCTTCTTTCTTGGAAGGATGACATCTTTTCGCGATGACCGCAATGACAAACGAAGATTTGACCTTCACCTTCACCTCTTAGCTCAAGCTTTTTGTGGCATTTTGGACAGCGTGCATTCGTCACTTTTGAAACGCCTTTTCGATAACCACATTCACGGTCCTGACAAACAAGCATTTTTCCTTTTTTACCGTTTACCTCTAGTAGAAGCTTGCTGCATTCAGGACATTTACTTCCTGTCACGTTATCATGTTTAAAGCTTTGTTTGCTATTCTTTACTTCATTTACAACTTCTTTGGCGTAATGCCTCATTTCATTTAAAAAGGATTGCTTCGCTAAAGAGCCTTTCGAGATTTTCGTCAGCTTTTGCTCCCATTGTGCTGTTAATACAGGCGATTTTAAATCCTCTGGTACTAGCTTTAATAACTGCTTACCCTTTGGTGTGATGAAAATTTCTTTACCCTTTTTTTCAATTAGGAAACTACTATAAAGCTTTTCGATAATATCCGCTCTTGTGGCTACTGTTCCAAGTCCGCCTGTTTCGCCAATTGTTTTGATTAATTCCTTGCTTTCTCCAGCCATATACTTCGTTGGGTTCTCCATTGCTGAAAGAAGAGCTGCCTCGTTAAAGCGCGCTGGTGGTTTCGTTTCACCAGTTGTTTTCGTTAACGATTTAATAGATAACGTGTCACCTTTCGTTAATACGGGAAGCTTTTGATCATCTTCATTGTCCTCATCAAGATGATCGCTATAGACTTCCTTCCAGCCTTGCGTGAGGATTCTCTTGCCTTTTGCTGTAAACAGCTCATCGTCTATTTTTGCAGTAACAACGGTTTGCTCATACTGATATGCAGGCAATAGAACTGCTAAGAACCGTTTTACAACTAAATCATAAATTTTGCGTTCTTTATCACTTAAAGCACTAATGGGAACGGATTCCTCAGTCGGGATGATTGCATGGTGATCCGATACCTTTTGATCATCAACAAATGATTTGTTTCCTTTGATAGGCTTATTTATGATCTTCGCAATAACCGAAGCATATGGCTTTATTCTACATGCTTCTAGTCTGTCTTTTAACGTCTCAACAATATCACTTGTCAAATAACGTGAATCTGTACGTGGGTATGTTAATACTTTGTGCTGTTCATACAGCTTTTGCATGATTGAAAGCGTCTCTTTCGCAGAGTAACCAAAGCGTTTATTTGCATCACGTTGCAGTTCTGTTAAGTCATATAATGCAGGTGAGTAAGTCTTTTTAGGCGATGTTTTAATATCAACCACATTTGCTGATTGGCCTTTTAGCTTACTTAGCCTTTGATCAATCTGTTGCTCTGCAAATGTTTTTGAGTCGTTCGTTTTTTCGTCCTGCCATGTAAGCGTCAAGCCGTTATTTGCGATAGCTTTCATTCCATAATACTTTTTAGATTGGAATGTTTTAATTTCCTCTTCACGCTGGGCAATCATAGCAAGCGTCGGTGTCTGCACACGTCCTGATGAAAGCTGTGCATTATACTTTGTTGTTAAGGCACGTGTTGCGTTTAGCCCAACAATCCAGTCTGCTTCTGCTCTCGCTACAGCTGATGCGTATAGATTTTCATATTCTTTACCATCTTTCAGTTTACGAAATCCTTCATTAATAGCTTTATCTGTAACAGATGAAATCCATAAACGCTTTATTGGTTTATTGACGTGTGCTTTTTCAATAATCCAGCGAGCCACTAGCTCTCCTTCACGACCTGCATCTGTTGCAATCACAATTTCACGCACATCTTTTCTTAATAGCTGTGTTTTAACAGCTTGAAATTGCTTGCCTGTTTTCTTAATAACGACAAGCTTAAGCGGTGATGGCAGCATTGGTAAATCTTCTAACCGCCACGATTTATAGTTATCACCATAGCTTTCAGGATCCGCTAATGTAACAAGATGACCAAGTGCCCACGTCACAATATACTGATCTCCTTCAAGAAAACCATTTCCTTTTTTATGACAATTTAACACTCTAGCTAAATCTCTTCCTACAGAAGGCTTTTCCGCTAGAACGACTGTTTTACTCATATAAACATCCTTTCAAAAACCTTTTTCCTCTTTCTATTATATGTGTAATTGTACTGAAAATCTAATTCGTTTTGAATGAAAGAGACGGAGCTCCACTATATTTGTTTTATCTTTTTCCAGTAGCATATTAAATAAGAACATAGTAGAATGAGCAAAGATACTGTTTACTCTTGGAGGGTTAAAAAAGAAATGAGTCTATTAACTATCGATAATCTCAGTCACAGCTTTGGTGACCGTACGTTATTTAAAGATGTAACGCTTCGACTATTAGCAGGTGAACGCGTTGGTCTTGTTGGAGCTAACGGAGTAGGGAAATCTACTTTAATGAATATTATTACAGGGCAACTAATTCACGACACGGGTCGTGTTGAATGGACTCCAGGAGTTCGTTATGGTTACCTTGATCAGCATACAGTTTTAACTAAAGGAAAAACAATTCGTGATATTTTAAACGATGCATTTCTTCCGCTTTTTGAGCAAGAAAAGGAATTAAATGCTGTTACAGATAAAATGGGAACTGCAACACCTGAGGAGCTTGAGGAATTATTAGAACAAATGGCTGAAATTCAGGATCGACTTGATGCAGGTGGCTTTTATTTACTAGATATAAAGGTTGAGGAAACTGCTAGAGGTTTAGGACTTGATGCAATTGGACTTGATCGTGATGTATCTGCACTTAGTGGTGGTCAACGTACAAAGGTTCTTCTTGCAAAGCTTTTACTAGAGCAGCCTGATGTATTATTACTAGATGAGCCGACTAACTACTTAGACGTTGAGCATATCCGTTGGTTAAGTAATTATTTAAAGGAATATCCACATGCATTTCTATTAATCTCTCATGATACTGAATTTATGAACAGTGTATCAAACGTGATTTTTCAATTGGAATTCTCGAAGCTTACACGTTATACAGCTTCCTATGAAAAATTCCTAGAGCTAGCAGAGATTAATAAAAATCAACATCTTCATGCATATGAAAAACAAAAAGAATTCATTAAAAAGCAAGAGGACTTTATTTCAAAAAATAAAGCACGCTACTCAACGACTGGTCGTGCAAAGAGCCGTCAAAAGCAGTTGGATCGTATTGAGCGTATTGACCGTCCAGAAACAGCGCTAAAACCAACATTTGAATTCAAAGAATCTAGAAGTAGTAGTCGCTATGTGTTTGAAGCAAAAGATCTTGAAATTGGTTACAATGAGCCACTATTACCAAAGCTTACGATGACGATTGAACGTGGCGAAAAGATTGCCATTGTAGGGTGTAATGGGATCGGAAAATCAACTTTGCTTAAAACAATTCTTGGAAAAATTGATCCATTAGGTGGAACAACGAATCGTGGAGACTTCCTGTTTCCATCTTATTTCGAGCAAGAGGTAAAAGCCGGATCGATCACACCGATTGATGATGTATGGAATGCCTTCCCACATCTTGATCAACACCAAGTAAGAGCGATTCTTGCACGTTGTGGATTGAAAAACGAACACATTTCTCGCCCATTAACTCAGTTAAGTGGTGGAGAGCAAGCCAAGGTGCGTTTATGTAAGCTTCTTTTGAATGAAAGCAACTGGCTTCTATTTGACGAGCCAACAAATCACCTTGATGTCATAGCAAAGGAAGAATTAAAACGCGCCATTAAAGCCTATAAAGGCACAGTTGTCCTTGTTTGTCATGAACCTGATTTTTATGAAGATTGGGTAACAAAAGTTTGGGATATTGAAGATTGGTCGCAAAATAGTTAATTGCATATGACAAAGTGAGGGAGCAGCCAATGAAGTTGGCTGCTTTTTTATAGGTTTACGTGTATAAATAAATGCTGTCACGATCTATTTCAAAACCTCTAACTATGTAGTGCTGCCCATCTTCATCTTCATTTTACAAGTGAATGCTTAAAGGCATAGATAACAGCTTGTGTACGATCCTGCACCTCAAGCTTGCTTAATATATTGCTAACATGCGTTTTCGCTGTTTTCAATGCAATAAACAATTCATCAGCAATTTCTTGATTTGCTTTTCCCTCGGCCATTAACATTAGAATCTCCATTTCCCGGGACGTTAATTGGTCATGAGGATGTGTTACATCTTTTTGACGCATTTTCATCATCATCTTACCCGTTACTTCAGGCTCTAGAATAGATTGCCCATGAAATGTTGAGCGTACTGCATTAGCAATTTCACTTGCCTTTGACGTTTTTAATAAATAGCTTGTTGCCCCTGCCTCTAGCGCGGGATATACTTTTTCATCGTCAAGAAAGCTTGTCACAATGATAATTTTTGCTTCTGGCCATGAAGCAATAATTTGCCTTGTTGCTTCAATCCCGTCCATCTCTTTCATCACTAAATCCATTAATATGACATCCGGGCGTAGATCTAGACAAAGCTCAACACCTTTCCTGCCATTATCAGCTTCACCAATGACTTCGATGTCTGGCTGGGCAGATAAATAGGAAGAAACCCCAATACGTACCATTTCATGATCATCAACAAATACCACTTTAATCATTCTCATCACCCTCTACTGCAAGTACAGGAACCTTCACTTCTAAACGTGTTCCCTTGTTTTTCAAGCTCACAACCTTCAATGTTCCACCAATTTCAACCGCTCGTTCGTGCATATTTTGCATGCCATATGAACCGGTTTTTCCTTCATCAATCTCAAAACCAATGCCATCGTCAGACACTCGCATAATGACAAAATCATCTCGTTCTATTAACAGGACATCAAGATTTGTTGCCTTTGCATGACGAAGTGTGTTCGACACAGACTCCTGGAGAATCCGGAATAAATGATCCTCAACACCCTTATCTAGCGGGATCGGCTCAACTTTCCATTTTATGTTCATTGTCACCTTTTGCATTAATTCCACCAATAGCTCCTGAACTCCTTCTTGGAGTGACTTACCTTTTAAAGCGGCAGGTCGCAAATGCAATAACAGTGCTCTCATTTCAAGCTGTGATTGATGAATTGTTTCCTCTACTAACTTTAACTGCTTTGTTTCTAGGGTCTCTGATAATGGCTTAGACTCTGTAATGGCAGACATCATCATGGAAGCTGCGAATAGCTGCTGACTGACAGAATCATGAAGCTCACGAGCTAATCGATTTCTTTCCTGTGATACCATCTCTTGAATTCTTTTTTCCTGATCCTCCGCCTTCTCATTTGCTAGCTTTTGAGAAAGCTTTGCTTGCTCCAACATATGTTTTTGCACCTTTTCAATTCTATTCCAAATTTCATGAATTTCAGGTAATGCTTGATGTTCAGCAGGAATAGGTCTACCCTTTTCAAGTTCCCTTACCGCTGTTTCAACAGAGTTGAATTGTTTTTTCAAAAACACCCCTGAAAATACCCCAAAACAAACACCTAGTAAAATACTTATACTAGGAACAATATAGATAAAGGGTAAATCAATGACCTTTTGTACCCATAGTGATCTCCAGCTCTCTAAAGGAAAAGCGATAAAAAACATAACCGAGAACAAGATAAATAGGACAAGCGAATAAATAGCACCAATTAGAATCTGCCTTTGAATAATGCTCATATTCGTTTCACCTCAAGTTTACCAGTTAATCCTGAGATGATGAGCTTCACTTTCTGTTCTGCTTGTTCATAATCAGCTGTTTCATACACAATCGTCTCATTAACAACCCTTTGCTCCTGCTCCTGAAAAATCGCCATTGTTCCAGCCATGATCGAGTGATTTAAATGAACTTCAACCTCATATGGAACAAGAATTTGGACATTGCCTACCAAGCTCCTGATTGAGATAATTGCTTCTCCCTTAGGCAAAACTGTATCACTTAGATCAATAACTGTGTTTCCAACTCCAACCTGGATATTTACATCATTCCATTCATAAACATGTTCCGGCGTTTTTTGACTAGTAAAGAATTTATTTTCAAAGATCTTTTGTCTCTTTATAAACGGTTCAGATCCTGTTTCTGTTTTTGCTTCTAAAATAATAGGCTTAACCTGCTTAGGCTGCTGCTGTGACTGAAAAAATTGAACAATAATATAAAGAAGAACCACACATAATAAATATCGAAAGGTCATCATATTTAGAACCGTTACAATAAGCCAAATCCAACCGATCCAAAAAAAAGCTTTGCCTATAAAACGAGGCCTCCACTTCTTCCCTAAATAAATACAACCAATCGACAAAATAAACGTTACAATAAGACCACCATTAAAAAATAAGACTTCTAACAGAAGGAGGAGAATCCCAATCAAAATTATCCAGTTTAAATAATCTGTTTTTACGTTACGTAGCATGAGGTATCCTCCTTCCTATAATATGTGTAAATTCTCACTCAGACGACAAAGGCTAGTTCGGACAGTATTTTTTTCCTTTGGAAAGTAAATGTACTCCATTCCAAATTTTTTTACCTTCTGCTCATAACTTCATAATAGAAGATACTTTTTACCTTTTTAAACGTCTTATACCAAATATAGCTTAAATAAGACGTAGTAGCCTACGCCTTATTAGAATACCATGTTTCGATTATGAAATCGTATTTGTTTCTTCGGTTTTCAATTGTTTTTCTAATTGTGCAATTCGCCCATCAATTGTATTGCGGTGGTAAGCTGTGTTTACTTGGTGCTCTAAACGATCAAGATAGCTTTCCATTTCTTCAAATCTTGAAAATGCCTTTATAGAATAGCTGTTATTATCAACTACCTTGTTCATACGGTAATGAGCACGAGCAATATTTTCTCTTCCCATAAGTTCCATACGTTTAATGTGCATATCCTTTAGCTTATGCTTCATTTCTTCATATTTTTGTTCAAGCTCTTCAAGCTGACTATTTGTTTGCTGACGTGATTCATTTAAGCGTGCAACACGATCCTCATAATGAGTTTGCTCTTTTAAGGCAAATTCGTAAAGATCATCCTCACCTGCTTTTGATGCAATTTCCGCTTGACGCTTACGCTTTTCAGCTAAATGCAACGCCTCATTAAACTCACGATTAAACTCTTCTTTTAATAGATATTGACGTTCTACCAACTTACGCACCTTTTCTGTTTCATTCTCACATTGTCTTAAATAATGATTAAGTACTGATATTGGATTTTTTTGTTCCTTTTGATCTATTGCCTCATGTAAATCAGCTGATATTGAATCCTTAATTCTTGTAAAAATGTTTCCCATGATTATCTCTCCTTTTTTTGTAGAAGCTTTGATTATTAATAATTTCCTTTTAAATCATTCCATTCCTTTTCAAAGTTCGTGAATGGATCAGCATCTTCTTTTAGTTTTGACTTAGAAGGTTTGTTCCACTTTTTATAGACAACATATAAGACATAAACAGCAACAAATCCTAAGATAGCTGGAAGGTTAGATGCTGAAGCGAATAACGCGATAACACCGATGATCGCTAAAATGACTTTGTTGAAAGTTGAATCTGTTTTGATAAAGCCTTTATATGCGAAATACATGATGAGTAAGCTGATCCCTAATGCGATCATAGGTGCAAGGTTTGAAAGTAATACTACAACTGCCACCCCGCCTAAGAGTAAGTAACCAAATTTTTTCATTTCATGTTTCCTCCTTTCGTTTTTCTATGTCTTTATCTTACCTACATTTGAGATTCCCCATAACGAGCGCTAGCTTTATTTTAGTCTAAGACTTGAGGCGTAGTATTTATCAGACTCCTATCATTTTTTGGGGACGGAACCCGCTTACTTATTTTTCACATCTGACCAAGTCAGCAAATAAATTGGTTTAGCGATAACAACATTGTGTAGAGCTTATTTTCCACCCTATATGAAGAGAGGCTTGGAGATTTACTCCATTTTACCCTTCATTTTTGATGTTCCAATATTACGCGATAGCTGTTTTATATCTACAATACATGTTTTGAGCAGTTTTGGTAAAAATTATCTAGTATGGAGAATGACTGAAATAGAAGGAGGGTCCCAATTGACCGAAGAATTTCCACAAGGAAAAATGCCCTATGAACCAGAACCATTCTGGAGAGAGTCAGCTCAGCTAAAGACATTTCCTACCCTTTCCATTGATACAGAAGTGGATGTTGCAATTGTTGGGGGTGGAATTACTGGTATTACAACAGCCTACTTGTTAACGAAACAGGGATTGAAGGTTGCCGTTTTAGAAGCAGATCAGGTACTTAACGGTACAACCGGGCACACAACTGCAAAAGTAACAGCACAGCACGGTCTGATCTATGATGAGTTTATTCAACATATGGGTGAAGAAAAAGCAAAGAAATATTATGAAGCGAACAACGAAGCACTTAACTTTGTTCGTCAAACTGTTAAAGACCTTCAAATAGATTGTGACTTAACAGAAGAAGATGCCTACATGTACGCGGTAAGTGATGAATATGAACGAAAAATCATGAAGGAGTACGATGCCTATCGAAAACTTGGTATTGATAGTGATTTTTCTGAAAGTATACCTTTGCCTTTAGATGTCAAAGGTGCTGTCATCATGAAAAACCAAGGGCAATTCCATCCTTTAAACTATTTAAAAACACTCGTGGATGAACTAACAAAGGCGGGTGGAGAAATTTATGAGCAAACAACGGCTATTGATATTGATCAAACGACTCCAAAACCAACAATTATTACAAGAGATGGTCGTCGTGTAGCTTGTAAATATGCCATTGCATGCTCACATTTTCCTTTCTTTGATGGCAAAGGCTTTTACTTTACAAGATTGCATGCTGAGCGATCCTATGTTTTAGGCGTTCGCACGAAACAAGAATTTCCTGGTGGTATGTTTTATAGTGCTGATTCTCCTACACGGTCATTACGGTATACGCCAATGAATGGAGAAAAGTTAGTATTAATTAGCGGTGATGGTCATAAAACAGGTCAAGGTACTTCGACACATATGCATTACAAGGCACTAGAAGAGTTTGGACAAGATGTATTAGGAATAGAGGAAATAAAATATCGTTGGTCTGCACAGGATCTCTATACTTTAGATAAAGTACCATATGTTGGTCCTATTACATCGAACAAACCTAATATCCTTGTGGCAACAGGGTATCGAAAATGGGGGATGTCGAACGGAACTGCTGCAGCAAAATTAATAAGTGATCTTGTATTAGAAAAAGAAAATCCGTATCAAGAATTATATAGTCCCTCACGCTTTTATGCAGATCCAAGTATCAAACAGTTTTTGATGAAAAACTTAGACGTAGCCGGGCATTTAATTGAAGGAAAGATTGATATTGCGGATAAACGTATTGATGATATCGGAAACGATGAAGGTTCAGTTGTCGTCGTAAATGGGAAACGTGCCGGCTGTTATAAGGATCTCGATGGGAATGTTAACCTTGTTGACACAACCTGTACTCATATGGGCTGTGAAGTTGAGTGGAATAGCGGTGATCGCTCATGGGATTGCCCATGTCACGGGTCGCGGTTTTCTATTCAGGGGGATGTTATTGAAGGACCTGCAAAGAAGCCATTAAAGCGGGTTAATATGAATTAACAAAGGGCCAGACAGTTGTCTGACCCTTTATTACATGCAATAAGAAATTATAAGTTTTTTGTACTTAGTTTTCGTGTCTAGCTCCAGAGCCTAGCCCCGAGGTGCCGGGCAATGCGACAGGACATCGCGTTTTTGACTGCCTCTAGGGTCTAGCCACTCATGAATTGAAGGTAAAGAACATCTTCTATTCATGAGCGTCTTTTATGCCCGAGGCTGAGCAAAGCGCTTCCGCATTTCTTATCTTATTTTTCTTTAATCACTTTACCAATTTTCGCTTTTGATTTTTTAATGATTCTTACTACTGTTTCTTCTTTTTCAAGTTTACGAAATGTAATGTTTGAAATATCTAAGCCATGACCTAATGTTTCGTATACATGACCTTGCCTTGGATCAATTAGTTGATTACCTTCATAATACACACGTGGTGTTTTCCAAAGAGCTACTATCGCTTTTCCAATCGACATTTCATGATATTGTTCAGGCCACATACTTTTAATATGATCCTTTACTAACGGATAATACTTTGAACTCATCCCTGGAAAAAGATGATGTTCTGTATGATACGAAAAATTAAAGTGAAGGACATCAACCCATTTAGGTACAATTACAGTTAAGCTATTTGCTAAAGGATCGTTCACTTCAGTCATTGGATTTAGACGGTGGTTCGTTGAAATATACCCCATTACAATTATATTCGCAATGAATAATGGTAATAAGAAAGCAAAAAACCATTTATATGGACCCATAATAAATAATAAGGAAATCCAGAATACCCAAGGTAATATGAACTGCATCCAAACAGATGGCTGATGCTTTGGATTAAACTCTTTTATATATGCAGTAAACATTTTGGCTGAATGTAGTGAAAACATAACTGTTAATGAACTAAAGCTTGCAAACGCACGGAAACCTTGTGGCAAACGATAGATCCAACGTAAAGCACGGGATTTTGCCAGTTTTTCTAATGTCGGCCATGAGTCAGGATCATGTTCCTCATGCTGTGTATGAACATGATGTGTTAAATTGTGCCACTTTCTCCATAATTTCGGACCTGTACTTAATGGCCAGAACGCTATGGCACCTAATAAATCCCGCAACCACGGTTTTCTAACGACCGTTCCATGTAGTATTTCATGGCCTAGGAATCCCATCGCTGCAAAACTTGTTCCAAGTACAAAGGCAATTGCTAAATAAATGAATGGGTTTAGTTGAAATAACCCAATCGTTAAGAAACCAGCAATGACAACAAGCAAATAGGCTAGTCCTCCCCAAAGGCGTCCTGGTACAGGCTTAAATGCCTTTTTCGGTAATTTTGGCGATATACGTGCTGCATACCATGCAAATGAGTGAAGTTCTTTCATAACATTACCCCTTCCATAATCGACTATTGAATTTAGTGTCAGTATACAAAAATCGATCACATCAGGAATAGAATTTCTTACATACTGTCTATTAATGATCTTTCCGATCTTTATCTTGTTACCATAACAAGGTTTATCGTACCAAGATCCATCATAAAAAGCAATGTAATTTATCACCAGGTGCTAATAATAGGTAATATGAATTCTTCTTGATGTGTGAATTTTTAACAAGTAAAATTGCGCCGTAATTCTTCATGTTACTACCATTAATGGATAGACTAATACTAACATCACATAAAAGGAGATGGTGACATGAACAAAACGAAAAATGACAAAAATGTGACAAATTCTTTTAAAGGAAAAGTATACCGAAGAAAATCGGAGGCTCTGTCAGAATACAACATAACACCTCCAGAACAACCGCTTCCCCAACCTAAGGATTATGAAGAAATTGAATATTGATTAATACAGAAATAAATTATTCCACAACCTTACCCTAATTATACTTGGTGACATTTCAATTTCTTGCAAATACAAAATTAAAAGCTGAACCAATAAGGTTTGCACCTCCGTATCTGAAGGGCACCCTATTGATTCAGCCTGATTATTGTAGAGTAGCGTTTAACTTTGAGCTTTTTTGTATAAGGTATTCTAACGGTGAAGTAAAGGCATTGTTATCATAAAACTTCAAAGATTGAAGACCATAATCGATTGCAGCTTGCCTAGTTTCTTGATTCAAGCATATGATATCGATCGTAGGATCTAAAGAATGACTAGATACACCATAATTTGTCGCTTCCTTCATAAACGTGTGAACCGAATCACTTGTAGAAAAAAGGACTGATGTGATGGAAGCATCTTCAATTGATCTCCTAATAACCGGTTCTAATCTCTCATCAATTGATGTTTGATAAACTCCAGCATAATCATGTTCACCATATTTGTAATCAAGCTTACATCGTTGTTCGTTTATTTCTTTAGAGCCAATAATTAATAAGCTACCATCATCATTTTCTATCCCATCGGCTAAGCTCGCAAATAGTCCTTTATTTTCTAGGGAAATGATAGTTGATGACTTCATACAATAAAGCTTTGCTTGTAATTGTCGAATGTCAATTTTGTATTTTTTTATGAGGCTAAAAAAATACGTAACGGCTTCTGTTGTCGTAAACAACATTCTCTTATATGTTGTTAACTTTTCTCTAATCGTGGTATCTAAAGAACCCTCACAGATTTTCCACTTAGGGAATTCAATAACATCTGCCCCTTGGTCTACTAACTTATGCGCAATACTTTCTTCTTCAGCACTTCCTCGAACAAGTACGATTTGTTGGCCAAATAATGGCTTTTTTTCAAACCATTTTATTTTTTCCCTAGTTGCAACAATATCACCAACTAAGGTAATTGCCGGATTTTCAATCTTTTCTTCCCGTACTTTTTCTACAATAGAAGAGAGTGTTCCTACTACGCTTTTCTGTCTGCTCCAAGTGCCCCATTGAATAACAATTATAGGAGTATGCGGGGATTTCCCATGAAGAATTAGATTTTCACAAATATGCTCGAGGTTTGAAACCCCCATATAAAATGCAATCGTTTGGACGCCTCTAGCAAGACCTTCCCAATCGATATCAGGTTTGCCATTCTTCGATTTATCATGTGCTGTTACCATTGCGAAAGAGCCTGCATAATCTCGGTGTGTGACAGGAATTCCTGCATAAAGCGAGGCAGCAATCCCCGAGGTTATCCCGGGGACAATTTCATAGCTTACATGTTGCTCCGCAAGAACTGCTGCTTCTTCACCAACTCTTCCAAATACACTAGGATCTCCACCCTTTAACCTAACGACGGTAAAACCAGCCAATGCCTTTTCAAGTAACATACTATTTATCTCATCTTGCTTCATGAAATGGCGTGTAGGAAGCTTGCCACAATAGATCAGTTCACAATCTGAAGGTGCATATTCAAGAAGCCTTGGGTTAACTAAACGATCGTAAAGGACAACATCAGCTTTCTTAATTGCTTCTATCCCTTTAACTGTAATTAGCTCACTATCTCCAGGACCAGCCCCAACTAAATAAACCTTTCCTTTCCCCATCCTTTTCATTCCTCCCTTAGCTTTTCTATTTATATGTTAAGTAAGGGAAGGCATGTTCTCTTTATTCGCATAGCAATTCTATGCTACCTTACTTTTGTTTTTTGTTTTCCTTATTCAAAGCAAGAGAAATACTTCTCCTTCTTCAATAAGCGTTTCATAAGTTTTGACACATCCGAAGTCAGGTTCTTGAACCTTTCCGTCTTCAAGGCAAATCTTCCAGTCATGCATTGGACAAAATACATGTTCACCACTTACTATTCCTTCACTTAAGACCCCACCTTTATGGGGACATTTATTCTCTACTGCCTTGATTGTTCCATTAGAAAGTTTAAACACTGCAACTTCTTTATCCTTATCTATATGAACGGTTTTTCCAACTCGCTCTGGTAAATCTAAAAGGGAACCAACGTACACCTTTGTTTTTGTTATCTCCTTCATGTCCATATTCCTCCTTGACAAAATATTCTGTTACTTGGGAGTGCACCTCAATAAAAGAACGATGATTTTATGACTAGTTCACACAATTAAGACATGCTAACCGTTTCAAATAGCTCTTTCGTTGTTTTCTTGCTCTCAATAATTTCTTTCCAAGGATCCTTATAAACAGATAACGCATCATCCATTCGAGCATTTAACTCTTTGCGCTTGTTTTTGTCATCAAGTACTTCTTGGACATGTGCTAAACCAACACGTTCTACCCATGCTGATGTACGCTCTAAATAGTTTGCCGTTTCACGGTAATATTGTAGATATGCACCGGTAATCTCCATTGCCTCTTGATCTGTTTTTACTTTGTATAATAAGTCTCCACCACGTAAGTGAGTTCCGCCATTTCCACCAACGTAGATTTCCCAGCCACCTTCAATTCCAATAAAACCAATGTCTTTAAAGCCTGATTCTGCACAGCTTCTCGGACATGCTGATACAGCCATTTTCACTTTATGAGGGGTTTGTAATCCTTCAAATTTCTTTTCTAACTCAATACCAAGGCCCATTGAATCCTGTGTTCCAAAACGACAGAATGTTTCACCAACACATGTTTTCACGGTACGTAGTGATTTTCCGTAAGCATAACCAGAATTCATATCCAAATCCTGCCATACTTTTGGTAGATCATCTTTTTTCACCCCAAATAGGTCAATACGCTGTCCACCCGTTACTTTTACTAACGGAACATCATATTTCTCAACAACATCTGCAATTCGACGTAATTCTTTAGCATTTGTTACACCACCGTACATTCTTGGTACAACTGAGTATGTTCCATCCTTCTGAATATTCGCATGCATACGTTCATTAACAAAGCGCGATTCTCTTTCATCTTCATATCCAGTTGGGTTAACCATTGCTAAATAATAGTTAAGAGCTGGGCGACATTTTGAACACCCTTCCTCAGTTCCCCAATCGAGAACATTCATTACCTCTTTTATATGTGTTAAGCCTTTTGCTTTAATTTCCTCAACTACTTCATCTCTTGATAAAGTCGTACATCCACAAATTGCCTCTTTTTGAGCAGTGGCATCAAATTCAGCTCCAAGTGTAAACTGCAACACATCTGCAACTAAAGGTTTACATCCTCCACATGAACGAGAAGCACTAGTACAACCTTTAATTGCATCTACAGACGTACAGCCCTTTTCCTGAATCGCTTGAACAATTGCACCTTTTGAAACTCCGTTACATCCACAGATAATTTCATCATCACTCATGGTAGCAACTGAGCTAGCACCTGCTTCTTCTCCAATTGGCTGTAAAATTGTGATCTTTTCTGTATCTGAAATGTCTGCTTCTTTTTTAATCATTGAAAACAGTCGATTACCTTCCTTACTGTCTCCGAATAAAACAGCACCGACAATTTTATTTCCTTTTAATACAATCTTTTTATAAACTCCATCTTGTTCATCAAATATTTTCAGAGACTTTTTGTCTTCACCATCCATAAAGTCACCTGCTGAGAATACTTCAACACCTGAAACCTTTAATTGAGTGGATAAAACAGATCCCTTATATGGTGCTGCTTCTTGACCACAAATGTGATTAGCCAATACTTTTGCTTGTTCATATAAAGGAGCAACAAGACCATATGGAATACCATTATGTTCAGCACATTCACCAACAGAGTACACATGTGGAACATCTGTTTGTAAAAAGTCATTTACGATGATTCCTCTGTTAACAGATATTCCACTTTCTTTCGCTAACTCAATATTTGGCTTAATCCCAACGGCCATAACAACTAAGTCTGCTTCAAGATGTGTACCATCTTTAAACGTCAAGCCTTCAACTCGATCGGACCCGTAAATTTCCGCTGTTTGTGCTTCTAATAGGAATTTCATCCCTTGTTTTTCTAATTCATTTTGCAAAAGTCGACCTGCTGTTTCATCAAGCTGGCGTTCCATTAAAGTTGGAGCAATATGAATAACAGAGACGTCCATCCCTAAATTTAATAAGCCACGAGCTGCCTCTAAACCAAGTAAGCCCCCACCAATAACTGCTGCTTTTTTATATTTTTTTGACGCCTCTAACATAATGTCAGTATCCTTAATATCACGGAATGCTGTAACTCCTTGCTTATCCGCACCTGGAAGTGGAAGGATAAAGGGAACTGATCCTGTTGCAATAATCACTTCATCGTATGGTAAAACTCTACCTTTATCAGATATAACAACCTTCTTTTCAGAATTAATTTTCGTTACTGTTTCACCTGTATAAAGGGTAATATTATTTTCCTCATACCATTCCCAGTCATTTAATGTAATATCTTTTACCTTGGTGTCACCTTGTAACACCTTTGATAATAGGATTCTATTATAGTTAGGGTGTGGTTCACTCCCAAAAATCGTTATCTCGAATAAATCATTAGAAACCTTCAAAATCTCTTCAATTGCTCTTACACCGGCCATACCGTTTCCTACTAGAATAAGTTTCTTTTTTTCCACCTGATTTTCCTCCCCTTGGAAAGTTTCTTATACTATATCACGGGAAAATGAAACATTTTACTTACATGTTAGATTTTCTAACATGGTTTTATTTGGTTGCGAAGAAAAATCTAATGGATTAGCAGATTCGAGCCTAATTAAATGCAAAAAAAAGAGGTACAACTTGTACCCCCTTGAATTTATTACTCTTTTAATTATCTGTGTCATACTGGTGTTACATTTACAGCACTCACTTTAAATCCTGGCATTTTGCAGGATGGATCTAACTCTTCACCAATTAACATGTTAACATTCTGACTATCTGCCCAATGAAAGGGAACAAAAACGGTATCTTGCCTTATTTTTTCTGACCATTTACTTCTGACAACGATACTTCCCCGCTTTGAGGCAATAGAAACTAATTTATTATTATCAATATTATACTTCCTTGCCGTCTCTGGATGTATTTCAAGATAAGATTCAAAGTTTCTCGCTGATAGTGCAGCACTTTTTCTCGTTTGAACTCCTGTTAAATAATGTGACATCACTCTTCCAGTTGTTAAGTATAACGGGAATTCTTCAGTCGGTTTCTCCTTTGGAACATCAGGAATATTTTTTACAGCAATCATTTTTGCTTTACCATCAGGGTGTGAAAAGGACTCTTCAAATAATCTTGTTGTTCCTTTGTGATCTACTTCAGGACAAGGCCATAGAATCCCATCTTCTTTTCTTATCCGGTCATACGTAATCCCATAATAATCTGCCTTGCCACCTCTACTTGCGATTCTTAATTCATTGAAAATGTCCTCTGCTTTTGTATAGGAAAAATACTCCTCTTTACCTAGTACTTTCGCTATCTCACAAATTATTTGCCAGTCATGCTTCACTTCCCCTGGACAAGGTCGACTCGCTTCCCTAAGCGTTACTCTACCTTCAAGGTTTGTCATTGTTCCTTCATCTTCTAGATAAGAAGAGGTTGGTAAAATAAGGTCGGCTAATTTTGCCGTCTCTGAAACAAATAGGTCAACCGCAACTAGAAACTTTAACTTTTTTAAGGCTGCTTTCACAAAATTTGCATTTGGGTTGGACACTACTGGATTGGAGCACATAAGGAACATTCCTGTAATTTCGCCATCCTCAATTTTTTTAAACATCTCAAATGCTGAAACACCTTTTCCAGGTAGTTCATCTTTGTCCACACCCCAAATTTTCGAAATGTATGCACGATGTTCTTCATTTTCTATTAAGCGATAGCCAGGAAGTTGGTCTGCCTTTTGTCCATGCTCACGGGCTCCTTGTCCATTCCCCTGTCCAGTAATTGCTCCATAACCGGAGTACGGCTTACCTATTTTCCCTGTTGAGATTAGAATATTCAGTAAGTTCCTAACTGCAGCTGTCCCATCGGTGTGCTGTTCAACCCCTCTTGCAGTGAAAAGCATTCCAGATTCTTCGCTTGCAAATTTGATCGCAGCTGTCTTTATTTGCTCAATAGGGACACCAGTCATATCAGAAAGTTCATCTAAGGATAAAGAGGTTACATACTCCCTCACTTCCTCAAATCCCGTCGCTCTTTCTTTTATAAATTGCTCATCAAGTAAGTTTTCTTCAATAATAACCTTTAATAATCCATTTGCTAGTGCAGCATCCATCCCTGGTTTGACCTTTAGATGTAAATCAGCAATTTGAGTTGTCGCCGTTTCCCGCGGGTCAATCGCGATAATAAAGGCCCCATTTTCTTTTGCTTTTTCAAAATAAGGCATAATCGTTGGTTGGCATTCCGCTATATTCGTTCCAGCTAAAATAATCACTCGTGTAAACGGAACTTCTGTTAACGCATTTGTTAAGCCGCGGTCCATACCAAACGTTTGATTAGCTGCTGTAGCAGCTGCAGACATACATAATCTGCCATTGTAATCTATATAACGTGTTTTTAACGCAACTCTAGCAAATTTACCAAGCAAGTATGCTTCTTCATTTGTTATTGAGGCACTTCCATAAACTGATACAGCATCTAGACCATCAACTGCTTGGATTTCAGTAAATTGCTTTTTTATATGATCTAATGCTTCCTTCCACGAAATTCGAACAAACTCTCCATTAACTTTTAATAAAGGATACTTAATTCGATCTTGATGAAAGGGATGCTGATGAGCATTCATTCCTTTAATGCACAATCTACCTTCAGAAGTAGGGTTGTCTTTACCAACAGTCGTATACTTTTTTCTTGAGACGATCGATTGTTCAATTAATTGCATTTTACATTGCATACTACAAAACGGACATTGTGTATCGTATACTTTTTCTGATTGAACCTCCTGTTGCTTTGTCCGGAAATATTTTAATAGTAAGTCGGTCAAGGCACATCATCCTTTATTCTTGTAATGTTTGAAAAGCGCAAGCGCCTTGGTCGCCTCGGGCAATTAAGACGTTCATGAATAAAAGGCGTTCTTTGCCTCATTTCATGAGTGGCTTATGACCCGAAGCAGTCACGAACGCGACGTCTATCACTGCAACTGCACTTGCACGCCCTGTGCTTCGGATCGCGGCGCTGGAACTAGACACCATAACTAAGTGAAAAACTTTACCTTTTCTTATCTTTTTAAATAATTTATAAACCTTAAACAGTCTTCCCTACATATAGAAGCATTTCCTCCTCTAGACGTTCAATCAGCTGTTCACGTAAAGCATCTTCAAATAACACTTCTCTTATATGGATTAGACCCACTCTTTCAATCCAATCACATATTTGCTCGAGGTAATTAGCTGTTTCTCTGTAATATTGAACGAATCCACAAATCAATTCTTTCGCTTCTTGTCTATTGCTAGCTACAGTAAGCAATTCGCCTTGCTTTGTGCTTGGACTAATACTTCCACCAACGTAAATTTCCAAACCTCTGTTGATTCCTATCACGCTAATATCCTTTGTCATCATCTCTACTTCACTGTGTTTACAGGCTGAAACACCCAATACTACTTTGTGAGGTGTTAATAAATATTCCATTTCTTTTTCCAATTCAATCGCTAATTGTAATGCATATTCCTTATTGCACTGGCAATCTTGTTCACCAAAACAAGTGTTTACATGCCTGATATTGTTTCCATGTGCAGGGCTTATTCGCATATTTAATTCCGAACATACAGCTTGGATATTTTCCTTTTTAATGCCGTTTAGTTGCAACCTTTGGTCGCGTGTTAGACCAACATCAGTTAACTTATATTTTTCCATTATGCTAGCAATCTTTTGAAGCTCTGCTACGTTTGTCATTCCTCCGTACATTTGAGGAGTGATCGAATACGTACCATTTTTTTGTAACTGAGCCTCCATATATACATTGTCATAATAGGTTTCATTCTGTCCTTCATTTTCTGGATAGATCATCATTAAATAATAATTGATGGCAGGAACACAGCTTGAACAACCTTCAATCGTTTTCCAACCCAGATCAACAAATACATCTCGCAATGAGGATAGGTTTCTTTGTTGAATTTGTAAAACAACCTCATCCTCTGTTAACGTTGTACAAGCACATAATGACTTTTGCTGGATAAATTCGTTACATTCATCACTATGAATATAGTCAAGTAAGTCTGAGACAACGAATTTACACCCCCCACAGGAGCTAGAAGCTTTTGTGCACTGCTTTACTTGATCAACTGTTGTTAATCCCTTCTGCTGAACCGCCTCGACAATTGCTCCTTTTGAAACACCATTACAATTACAAATGATTTCACTTAATTTCATAGATTTAATGCCTGTTGCATCCTTATCTGGGGACTGGAGAAGCATTCGTTTCTCTTCATCACTAACATGCTTTCTTTTAATAATCATATCTAATAGTTTTGATTGATCTGTTGTATCTCCATATAACACAGCGCCAATAATAATATCTCCACGGACTACGATTTTTTTATAAGTTTCATCCATTTCATTCAGCATTTTCAACGTTTTAGTAGTTTTATCTTCAACAAATTCTCCTACTGAAAAAAGATCAACACCAGGCACTTTTAAGCTTGTAGATAACACAGACCCTTTGTATCCCTGTTCTGCAAAACCACATATATGCTTTGCCAGCACTTGACCTTGTTCATACAATGGTTTGACTAAGCCATAAACTATTCCATTATGTTCAACACATTCACCAACAGCGTAAATGTCTGATTTATTTGTCTCTAAAAAGTCATTCACAACAATTCCCCGATTGGTTAAAATGCCACTTTCCTTTGCCAGTTCTATATTCGGTTTCACACCAACAGACATGACCACCAAGTCAGTCTTTACAGATGTTCCATCTGTAAACTGGACTTCTTCGACTCTGCTATCGCCAACAATCTCTTTTGTTACTTTACCTAAAAGAAACTCAATACCTTGCTGCTCTAGCTCTTTTTGAAGCATACTTGATGCAGTTGGATCTAGTTGACGATCCATCAAGTACTCTGTATTGTGTATAACCTTTACATCTAATCCTAAATTGAGTAACCCTCTCGCTGCCTCTAACCCTAATACTCCTCCACCGATAACAACGGCATTTTTATATTTCTTAGAGGTCTCCATTATCGTCTGACAATCCTCAATTGTACGAAATGTGATAACTCCCTTTTTCTCAATTCCTGGAACTGGAAGAACAAACGGTTTGGAGCCTGTTGCAAAAATCAACTTGTCATAGGATATTACTCGATCTTGATCTGTTACGATCTCTTTTTTCATTGCATCGAGCTTTACAGCTGTTTCACCAGATAGTAGCTTTATATCATTCTCTTGATACCAGCCTAATGAATTAATCGTTATATCTTGAAGAGATGCTTCTCCTTGCAAAACGGAAGATAATAAAATCCGATTATAGTTAAGATGTGGTTCACTTCCTATTATTGAAATATCAAAGAGCTGTGAATTTTGTTTTAAAATCTCCTCAACGCAGCGGACACCCGCCATTCCATTTCCGATTACCACCAATTTTCGCTTCATCTTTACCCTCCAGCATCAATGGTCTGACCTCAAATTAATGTTTTTATTATTTCATATAATACCTTTTAATAGGATATTGTTGTTATATTTTCTAACATGGAATATTATTCTGGGGTTAATTTTAAAGCTATAATCGAAATTTACTTTGAAATAATTTTTTTTAGCTAAAATCTGTTTGTCTATTAATTTTTTTGTCGTAACAAAATAATTCCATGTTATATTTCCTGACAGATAACTTTTCTTACAAAAAAACTCGGCATATAATGACCCTATGTTAAAAACTGAAAATTTTTAAAACTAAACCTCAAATAATGAAAGGAGTTTATTAAATGAAATTATCAGATTTAAAATCTAGCGGTCACCCAAGGACACTTTTTTCTTCCTTCTTATATTTTGATGTAAGCTTTATGATTTGGGTTATGCTTGGTGCCCTTGGTGTTTTCATCACTCAGGACTTTGGATTATCTCCATCACAAAAAGGGTTAATTGTTGCAGTACCAATTCTAGCAGGTTCGTTTTTCCGAATTATAATGGGCGTATTAACTGATCGAATGGGACCAAAGAAAACAGCTATTTTAGGAATGAGTATTACAACGATCCCTTTACTTTGGGGATTTGTTGCAGGAAATACACTACCTGAGCTATTTATGATTGGAATATTATTAGGGGTTGCTGGAGCGAGTTTTTCTGTTGCTTTACCAATGGCAAGCAGATGGTATCCTCCTCACCTACAAGGCCTCGCAATGGGGATTGCTGGTGCGGGAAACAGTGGTACATTACTAGCAACATTATTTGGTCCTCGATTAGCTGAAAATTTCGGATGGCATACAACAATGGGAATTGCTCTTATTCCACTGCTTATGACATTCTTAATTTTTATCGTTTTAGCGAAGGATGCACCAACACAACCAGCACCACAACCACTAGCAAATTATTTTAAAGTATTTGCTTATAAAGATACGTGGTTTTTCTGTTTACTATATAGTGTGACATTCGGAGGATTTGTCGGCCTATCAAGCTTTCTAAGCATGTTTTTTGTTGATGAATATCAATTAACAAATGTCCAAGCAGGAGATTTTGTTACAATTTGTGTTGCTGCTGGGAGCTTTTTCAGACCGGTAGGAGGCTTTATTTCCGACAGAGTTGGCGGTGTTAAAGTTTTATCGTTCTTATTTATCGGTGTAGCCATTTGTATGTTAGGAGTTAGTCAGCTACCTCCGTTATTTGCAATTACTGCACTACTTTTTATCGGCATGATGTGTTTAGGTATGGGAAATGGTGCAGTATTCCAATTAGTACCACAACGTTTCCAAAAAGAAATTGGGATGATCACAGGTATTGTTGGTGCTGCAGGCGGAATTGGCGGTTTCTTTTTACCGAATATTTTAGGTACATTTAAAGAAATGACTGGTTCTTATGCTTCAGGGTTTATCACTTTCTCTGTAATAGCATTATTTGCATTTGTTATGTTGATGGTAGCAAGTTACTCTTGGAAAAAATCTTGGAATTTAAAAAGTGATACTGTGAAGATTTAATTTATGTGAAATTTGTTTTTCTACCCTTGGCTACTATAGAGCCAGGGGTTTTTTCTTTGAAAATGGCTGTTTTCGCAAAGATTATTGCTTTTCGTAAATAACTATACTTTACGGATATAGCCTATCTTCGTGCTCTTTTCGATTATTTACTAAGTGGTACTCTCTTGAAATTGATTATAGTTTCTACGATAAAAATCCAAAAGCCAATTTTTATAAGTCTAAAGCAACAAACTTTTAGAAAAGAGCCTTAAAAATAAAGTAAGTTTGCATTAGCGTGTAACACAATTAAGTTTTTGTACTTAGTATTGGCGTTTAGTTCTAGTTCCGTGGCCTTAGACTGCACAAGACGTGTAAGTACAGGCAAGAGCTAAGTCCGTCGCGTTCTTGACTTGCTGTTCCCTTTACAAATTTCTAATTTCTGTTATCATTATAAAAACAGATACTTACCTAGGTAAATATATAAAATTTACCTAGGTAAGTAAATTGAGGTGAATCGTAATGGAAAACACAAACAAGTTATTTCACATGCTGTATCGGAAAACTCGTTTAATGACAAAAGAACTTAATGAACATTTACAAATGCATGATCTGTATAGTTCGCAATGGTCAATTCTTTATTGTTTAAAAATCAATGGGCCGATGACACAAAGTGATATTTGGCGTTATTTAGTTGTGGAAGCACCTACTGTTACGCGGACTCTAGTAAAGCTTGAGGAAAGTGGTTGGGTGAAACGTACACAAGGTAGTGATAAACGAGAACGCCTTGTTTCACTTACAGACAAAGCAATTGAAAATTTACCGATGGTTGAAAAAGCGGTAAAATCCTTTGAACAAAAGATGGTTAATAATTTATCTGATGAAGAAATGGCTACCTTTTTCCACTTATTAAACAAACTAGGTGCATCAACGAATGAAGAGGAGGAATGAAGAGGAGGAATGAGTCCTAATGGAACATGATAGTAAACAACCAATTTGGACCAAAAGCTTTATCAGTATTTCCTTAAGTAACTTTTTTATCTTTATCGCCTTTTACGGCTTGTTAACGTCTTTACCCATATATGTAGTCGATGAACTTCATCGCTCAGAGGCTGACGCGGGTTTAATCGTGACCATTTTTCTTCTATCAGCCATAATCGTTCGCCCATTTTCAGGGAAGCTATTAGATGATTTCGGCAAAAAAAGAATGTTAATGATAAGCCTTATTATCTTTACACTGTGCTCGTTTATGTACTTATGGATTGATCAATATGCTTTATTACTCGCATTACGATTCTTCCAAGGAATCTGGTTTAGTATCGCAACGACAGCAACAGGCGGGGTAGCAGCAGATCTCGTTCCGATAAAAAGGCGTGGAGAAGGTCTTGGGTATTTTGTGATGTCAACAAACCTTGCTGTTGTTTTCGGTCCACTAATCGCACTTACACTAATACAAGTAGCATCATTTTCAATTCTTTTTCTAGTATTTGCATTGTTAATTACAGTTGGATTATTGTTTACTGCTACAAGTAAAATAGATGAAATACATTCCGCAGTAACTAAGAGCAAGAAACGCTTACAGATTTCAGACCTAATTGATCAAAAAGCCTTACCAATTGCTTTTATCGGTAGCTTAGTTGCCGTTGCTTATTCCAGTGTCCTTTCGTTTCTATCTATTTATGCAAAAGAGCTTAATTTATTAAATGCCGCTAGCTTTTTCTTCGTTGTCTTTGCTGTTGTTATGCTTATTGCTCGTCCTTTTAGTGGCCGTTTATTTGATACAAAAGGTCCCCATATAGTAATCTATCCAGCACTTGTTTTATTTCTGATAGGATTAGTCTTATTAAGTGTTACTCAATCGACGTTCATGCTTCTTTTATCAGGAGCATTTATTGGGCTTGGTTATGGAACCGTCGTCCCTTCCTTACAAACACTTGCAATTCAAGCAACTGATCGCAATCGAAGCGGGCATGCTACAGCAACGTTTTTCACACTCTTTGATACAGGAATTGCTGCCGGTTCATACATCCTAGGCATCGTTGCTACACAGCTTGGATACGGTCAACTGTATTTCTACACAGCTGTATTTATGATCATTGTTATTGTGTTTTATAAATTGGTAATAAATCGAAAAGAAGTTGCATCGTTAAATTTGAAGGAGACTAGTTGATAGTTACTAATCACTTGTAGGTGACTGTCTACTTTTGAAGTAGGGCAGTCACCTTGTTTGTTTTTACTCTCAATCTATTAATATACCCCGCGAATATTCGGGTATATTTCCTGGTGATAAAAGTCTGTTAGTTTTTTTAATTCCGGTTCACTAAACGACGGAACTTCAGTTGTTTGTAGATTATCCTCTACTTGCTTAACTGTTTTAAAACCTGGAATAACAGTCGTAATTTCCTCATGGCCAAGAATCCAACGCAGTGCTGCTCTCGTCATATTTCCCCGGCCATTAGCGATCCAGCTAAGCTGTTCACTTAACTCCACACCTTTTGAAAATTCTACACCAGCAAATGTTTCACCTACATTGAAATGTTCACCATTTTTGTTGAAGTTACGGTGGTCATTAGCCTCAAATGCTGCTTGTTTTGTAAATTTACCTGTTAACAATCCACTTGCTAAAGGAACGCGCGCTAATAAGCCAACACCTTTCTCTTTTGCCTGTGGAAGCAATTCAGTAACGGCCTTTTGACGGAAAATATTAAAGATAACTTGCAGTGCTTTCACATTAGCCTTTTCAATACAAAACAAGCCTTCTTCTACCGTTTCTACACTAACACCATAGTGTCTAATTTTTCCTTTCTGCTGAAGTTTATCTAAGACATCAAATACTCGTCCATCCTTTAAGATTTCCATTGGTGGACAATGAATTTGATAGAGATCAATTGTTTCACGTTGAAGTCTTTTTAAACTTGCTTCACAATATTCGGTGACTGCTTTTTCAGAATAAGTCTCTGAGTCAAAGATATCTCCTGCACGGCAAAACTTTGTTGCAATATGGATTTTATCTTCTTTTCCCTTTGTTGCTTTTGCTAGTAATTCTTCACTATGACCATTACCGTATACGTCAGCAGTGTCAAAAAAATTAACTCCTGCATCCATTGCACGTTCTAATCCTTTTAACGCTTCCTGATCATCAGATTTACCCCAAGATCCTCCGATTGCCCATGTTCCAAAGCTCAGTTCACTTATCTTAAGCTCTGTATCTCCTAATTGACGATATTTCATGTTCTCCACCATCCCTATTTATGTAGATTTATGAAAAATATATATGAACAAGATTTATTATAGTGAAATTAAAGCGCTAACAAAAGAAATTGACCTTACGGAGAGTCATTACATAATTAGTTCAAGTAAACTACGGGATCTCTCCATGAAAAAAGAGCACTCATAAGTACTCTCTCCATACACAAATATGAACCTCCAAAAAAAGAACGACTAAAATAGTCGCTCTTTACTTGTTATTATTTTTCGTTTCTACGTTTTGATAATAGTGAACAAGTGCAATAATTGCACTACCCATTCTTTCTTCGTCAGGTATAACTATCCTAGTAATACCAACCTCTCGCAATGCTTGGGCTGTTACCTTTCCAACTGAAACAGCAATCACATTTGTTGAAAAAGCTGTTAATAGTTCTTCCTCTAGACCTTGCTCCTTTGCATACGCCATTAAAAAGCGTGCCTGAGGTGTACTTGTAAAGTTCACCGCATCTATCTCGCCTCTTAAAATTTCACCAACAAGCTGCTCCATTACTTCAGGTTTAGGTGGAATATGCTTATAAGGTAGGATTTCTCTATATTCAGCACCTTGTTCTTCAAGCCAGTTAATTAATACTGGAGCTGGGTCACCATGTAGCTGCAGTGCAACTCGACAGCCCGTTAAACTGTGTGCATTTAGTTCTCTGACTAACCCAGCTGTACTCCCATCATCATCTCTTACAACAGGCTTAATTCCTAGCTTTTTTAAAAAATTTACAGTTTTATAGCCTCTTGCTGCAACCTTTGAGTTTTCTAATGCTTGTATGAATTTTTCTCCTAATCCAATATTCACTGCTGTCTGATATAGCTTGTCTGCTCCTAAACCCGTGGTGAAAATAAGCCAATCAAAATTCCCATCAATCAATGCTTGGATCTCTTTTTCAACATTTGAATCATCAAGGAAGACAGTCCCTTGTGCTGGGCGTACTAAAGCTACACCACCTAAATTTTCAACGAGCTTACTTAATTCTTCAGACTTTCTCTGTCCTGCTAGAGCTATTGTTTTGCCATTTAATCGTTTCACGACAATACCTCCCGATATTTTTCTAAGATGCTAATATTGTATCATCATTTCTTTATAGATAGTTATTACTGTTATCAATAAAAAAATCCCTAAAGAAAGGGGATTACATTAGAAAACAATCGTTTTATTTTGGTGAACAATAATTCGATCTTCCAAATGCCATTTAACTGCACGAGCTAGTACACTTCGTTCGATTGTACGACCGATTTTTTTTAAATTATCAACATTATCTCGGTGATCAACACGTCCGATATCTTGTTCGATAATTGGTCCTTCATCAAGATCATTTGTGACATAATGTGATGTTGCTCCAATCAATTTTACACCACGTCCATAAGCGCGTTCATACGGTCTTGCTCCAATAAAGGCAGGTAAGAACGAATGATGAATATTAATAATTTTACTTGGGTTTGCCGCTACAAAGTTTGGTGTTAAAATCTGCATATAACGAGCCAATACGATTAAATCAATATCATATTCGTTTAGTAGCTGTAGTTGTTTTTCTTCGACTTGATCGCGAATATCCTTGTTAGCCGGAATGTAATAAAACGGTATATTAAGTGATTCAACAACATCTCTTGCTTCCTCATGATTGCTTATAACAAGGGCAATATCCGCCATTAAATCTCCACTTTGCCATTCCCATAAAAGCTCTAGCAAACAGTGTAGTTCTTTAGATACAAAGATGGCAGCTTTTTTCACGTTGTAAACGTGAGTTAGGTTCCAATTCATTGAAAATCCATCAGCAATTTCAGAGAACTGAAGTTCCATATCTTTCGCTTTTTCCTTTAGTCCTGGACATTCAAATTCAATACGAATAAAAAACGTTCCACCCTCAGGATTTGTTGAATACTGACTTGATTCAATAATGTTTGCATTATATGAAAATAAAAATTTTGAAACCGTCGAAACGATTCCAGGTTGGTCAGGGCAACTAACTAAGAGACGTCCTCGATTTTGATTACGCTCTTGAAATTGTTCTATTTGATCTTTTATATATGAATTCATGATAAAAACCTCTCTATAAGTGATGAAAAACATTATACATGAGAAAGCGGAAATCTTTAAGAATTTTAGTAAAATTTATTACTACTTATAAGCTTATTGAATATTCTTCCTAAGATTAGCCTTTCTAACCACCTGATTAATCACCTCTGAAAAAACTAATCCTATTGCTATGGCACCAGATATCATAAATGCTTTTGCAGCAAGAGGTATGGCAGCATTATAATCATTTTCTACAACTTGCCTCATTGCATCGTATGCTAATCCACCAGGTACTAACGGTATGATGCCAGAAACATTAAAAATAATGACTGGTGTTTTATATACTTTAGCAAAATAATGACTAATGACTGCTATAATAAAAGATGCAATTAATGAGGAAAACACACTATCTATTGTGTATTCATAGAGAGCTATATAAATCATCCAACCAGCCATTCCAACGAGACCACATTTGAACAATGTTTTGACTGGAGCGTTAAAGATAATCCCAAAGGCTGCTGACGCAATAAAACTAGTAATGAACTGTTCAATCAATATGTAAGTAAGCCTCCTAAATGAAAAGCGGAAGCGCCTTGGTCAGCCTCGGGCAAATAAGACGCTCAATAATAGAAGGCGTTCTTTGCCTTCAATTATTGATTGGCTTATGACTCGAGGCAGTTACAAACGCGACGTCCTTTCGCTGTAACTGCACTTGCACGTCCTGTGCTTCGGGGCTAGGCGCTAGAGCTAGACACGAAACTAAGTCCCAAAACTTATCTTCATCTAAAGAATCTTTAATAAAATGAAAAAACGACGGCTACACCCGCACCAATCGCAAATGCCGTCAGAAACGCTTCCGCACCCTTTGAAATGCCTGAAACCAAATGTCCTGCCATTAAGTCTCTTACTGCATTGGTAATCAATAAGCCCGGTACTAACGGCATGACAGAGCCAATGATAATTTTATCAAGTTCAGTTCCAATGTTTAACACGACAAACAACACAGATATCAATCCAATAAGGAAGGAAGCTAAAAATTCCGCAAAAAACTTTATCTCTACTAATTGGTGAATATAAATTAAGCATGAAAATCCAATTCCACCTGCAATTAGTGCAGGGAGAAAATCATTCCAGCCACCTTGGAACATAATTAAGAAGCACCCACTCGCGATAGATGCTGCAGCGATTTGTACCCATATTGGATACGCATGTGCATCACGTTCAATCTCTTTAAGGTGCTCGAATGCCTCTTTTACTGTAAGATCTCCACTGCTAATTAGTCTTGAAACACTATTCACTTTTGCCACCTTTTGAAGATCTGTTGAACGATCTGCTATTCTCACTAATTTTGTAGGGAAATGACTGTCAATTGAAAAGATAATACCTGTAGGAGTTACGTAGCTATGAGAATGCAAGATTCCATAAGCTGCAGCGATTCGCATCATCGTATCTTCTACACGATATGTCTCCGCACCGCTTCTAATCATGATTTTTCCAGCTAGTAAACACAATTCGATAATATCAAAGGTTTGATTTTGTTTATTCTCCAATTTACCTTCACTCCATATTAGTGATTTCTATATAGAGTTTAATGAAGAAGGATCATTTAAGCAAAGTCTTTCTTATTTAAGTCCTTTTCCTGTAAAAAAAACAATATCCACCCTTTTCGAGTATTAGGTTTTCCTGTCATTGCGCCTCTGCAGATAAAGCTGATTTTGAAATCAAGAACGTAAATCCTAAAATCAAAAAAATACATACTATTTCGTTCTTACCTAGATGACATTACCATAAACTTTTATAGTGAAAAAGCGGGTTTCTTCATTAGACAGATACAATTGTTTGCTATATGATTTATAAAATATACTGATGTATCTTTAAAGTTTGATTGATACAATTAATTTTACCTTTAATTGTATTTAAGGAAGAGGGAAAGGAACATTGAGCAACAAAAATAAATATCAAATTTATATGTCTTTATTTTTAGTTATGGCTATCTGGGGATTCAATGTTATTGCGACAAAGCTACTTGTCGAAAGCTTTATGCCTGTAACAATGACTGCACTTCGAATTTTCACTGCTGGTGTTTGTGTATTTATTATCCTTTTTGGCTTGAGGCTTGTTAGGAAGCCCACAATGAAAGAGTTTCATTATATTCTCATTTGTTCTTTATTTAATGTTGTTGGTCATCATTATTTTTTATCTATAGGGTTAAAGGCAACTTCCGCATCTAACGGCGGACTCATTTTAGGAATGGGCCCAATTTTAACTACGATACTAGCAATCTTTTTTCTGAAAAACAAAGTAACATTTCTTCGCTTTTGTGGAATTATCTTTGGATTTATGGGCATCTTTTTTATTGTTTTCCAAAATGAAAAAAGTTTACAAAGCATTTCAATAGGTGATTTTCACGTATTTTTATCTATTTTTTTACAGGCTATTAGCTTTATCATGATAAAAAAAATATCCTCAACATTAGATCCACGGCTTATGACTGGGTATATGCTAGTCATTGGATCGTTATTCTTATTTATGATTAGCTTTTTCGTTGAACCAAATGGACTTCAAAGTATGGCCAACGGATCTTTAAGTATATGGACGGTCTTTCTAGCCTCAGCTATTTTAGCAACAGCTATTGGTCATATGACATACAATTATGCAATAGGAAAAGTCGGTGCAACAGAGTCGGCTATCTTTATTAACCTTAATCCATTCTTCGCACTAGTGGGTGCCGTTCTATTTTTAGGTGAAGTCATTTCGACCATTCAAGTGATCGGATTTATTTTCATCATATTCGGCGTTGTCCTTGGCGCAGGGGGATTTGATGAACTGCTAAAATATCAAAAAGGCAAACGAAAAATAGTTATTTCAAAATGAGTACTCATTTTTTCGGCCTTGGTGCAAACTATGGTTATTCAAGATAGTTAATCATTTGAGTATTTACTAATTGTTATAAAACATTACAAAGACCTAAAGTTGATGTTAAATAAATTGACATTGATTGTTAGTTATTTTAAAATTTACTTACTAGTATAAAATCAGGTGAACTTATAAGTATCGAACGATTTCATTTACTTTATCTCTCTTTAAAACCTATATCCATCTAATTCACAGCCACATATTTTTTCCTAAATAGTAGATGTTAAAGCCGCAGAAAGAAAGTAAAACACACTTTTTTCCTTGCGGTTTTTTTAGTATAAATTGAAAGGAGTTTCACCCCATGGATTCTTATAAAAGAAAACTCTCTACAGCTGCAAAGAAAACAAAAGCAGATTTAGTCATTAAAAACGGGAAAATCATTGATGTATTTAATGGTGATGTGATCGAAGAAACGATCGCCATTACTGACGGAGTTATTGTTGGGATTGGAGACTATGAAGGGGAACAAACAATTGATGCAGAGGGAAAATATATTTCTCCAGGTTTTATCGATGGTCATGTTCATATCGAGTCTGCAATGGTTACACCGTACCAATTTTCACATGTAGTGGTACCTCACGGAGTAACAACTGTCATTGCAGATCCTCATGAGATTGCAAATGTTAGTGGATCTAAAGGAATACAGTTTATGATTGAAACTGCAAAGCACATTCCATTAAACATATATTTCATGGTCCCTTCATGCGTTCCAGCAACACCGTTTGAAAATGCAGGTGCTATTCTTTCAGCAGAGGATCTACAACCATTTTACGAGGATGAAAGTGTACTTGGTTTAGGAGAAGTGATGGACTTTCCTTCTGTCTTCAACCAAGAGGAAACAATGTTAAAAAAGCTCATTGCTGCTAATCGATTAACGAAAAAAATTGATGGCCATGCTGCTGGAATATCTGGAGATCCTTTAAATGTTTATTTAACCGCTGGAATAAAAACAGACCATGAGTGTGTAACACCTGAAGAAGCATACGACCGTTTAAAAAGAGGCATGTATGTCATGTTTAGAGAAGGTTCAGCTGCAAAGGATTTAGCATCATTATTACCGGTAGTTACTGAAAGGAATGCCCGCCGCTGTCTGTTTGTAACAGATGATAAACATTTAGATGATTTAATTGCAGAGGGCAGCATAGATTACAGTATTTCTCTTTCTATTAAGGAAGGGCTAGACCCAATGCTCGCCTATCAAATGGCTACGATAAATGCAGCTGAATGCTTTGGCCTGAAAACCAAGGGTGCAATTGCACCAGGATATGACGCTGATCTTATTTTTATAAATGACTTTGAGACAGTTGAAATAGATCGAGTTTTTATTCAAGGGAAACTTATAGCTGAAAAGGGCCTATGTATTGGTTCTGAAATCCTCACAAACGATATTATGATTCCTAACACATTAACAAACACAGTTCATTTAAAGGAATATGTAGTTGATGACTTACAAATAGAATGTCCAAATTATGCAAAAGCAAATATTATCGAGATTATTCCAAACAAAATTATTACTCGACATATAGTCGAAGAAATTGAAACATGTAATGGGTTCTTTCAACCATCAATTGATAAGGATCAGCTTAAAATAGCTGTGTTTGAACGACATACCTATACAGGAAATATCGGGCTTGGAATTGTAAAAGGTTTCGGTCTGAAAGAAGGGGCAATTGCCACAACCGTTGCCCATGACTCGCATAATGTGGTTGCCCTTGCTACAAATGATGACGATTTATACAAAGCAACTGAAATGATGACGAGTATGGGTGGGGGAATGGTTGTCGTAAAGAATGAAAAAGTATTAGCTTCTTTGCCACTAGAAATATCAGGATTGATGACCGCCGATCCCTTTGAAGTCGTAAATAATAAGTTAAAACTAATTGACCAAGCATTAAAAGAAATTGGTTTTAAAGAAAACTTTAATCCATTTTTAACATTATCCTTTTTAGCTTTACCGGTTATACCAGAGTTAAAGCTAACTGATCTAGGACTCTTTCAAGTGAAAGACTTTAAACATATCAATGTCATACTTTAAAAGGTAAAACCCCTTACTATCCTGAAACGAAAAATAGGTAGGGGTTTTAGCTTACCCACAGCACTTTTTATATTTTTTCCCACTCCCACATAGGCAAGGTTCGTTCCTTCCTACTTTAACAACTCTTAGTGGCTGATCAGGTATACTTTCTTCTTTTAACACTTCATTATCCCTGTTTTGTATGTTCAATTTCCATTCATCTATAAGTGGATGGTCCATTCCAATGATTTTATAATAGCTATACGCTAGCTGCTCAACATCAACTAAAAAGGAGGAAGGTCTTTTACTTACATAATTATTAATTTCTGGTTCAGCTGCTAGACTTAATTGGTGAACAAGTGCTTCAATAATGACGGCTTGACTATCTTCTTCTTCCACCTGATGATAAGCATTTCGTAACACCTCTACTGCAAAATCAGTCTTAATATTCTCTACGATAGAAGTAGCAAAAATATTCGATTCTTCCTTAAGAATATATGGAGTAACTGCTTCTACAACCTCATCTGATTGGAAGGATATTAATGTTGCAGCAACTTCTTCCAACAAGATATCTTCGTCTCGTACAAGCAGAGGCACCAACTTATATATATATTTATCATTCTTCATCAGGCCGATCATATACACACCTAAAATCCCAATATAATTAAACCACTCTTTTTGTAGGTTTTCTTCTAAATCTCTCTCTAGCTCTTCTTCTGTTATCCAACCCTTTTTTACGAGTGTATAAGCAATCTTTTTAGCCTTTTTATATAAATCAGAATTAATAGATGGTTCAGCTTCCAGCTTGTTGAGAATGTCACCATATTCCATCCACACTTCCTCTTTAGACCCATTTACTAATACATTATACAATGTCCAATAATCATTCGGAATGAAAGGAGATAGTTCATGCTTATGTTTTATTACTAGTTCCGGTTCTAAATCAAATAATAACTGAAAATATAAATGGCGATTGTTCATAGGAGCATTTTTCGCTCCCTCTACTAACAAGCTAACAACCTCTTCATGCATCGGATCAATAGATAAATAAAGTAAGATAGATGGTCTTTTTTCTTCATTTTGCAAAGCTTCTTTCACTAGCTGTTCAATCCAAAGCTTACTAACATTAGGGTAATCATGAAGGGCATGTAAAACAAATTCTTGGATGATTAAATCATTAGAGATAAGGAAGGGCTCAATTCTGTCTAAAAAGTTCATTTTATGTTCCTCTCTATTATTTCGTTTTAAGTTCGTTATTTTAGTCATTTTAGTAAAAAATAAGTCTTACATATGTTTTACCATGTGTATCTTTTAGAAACAATGATGCACTAATAATAAAGAAAACTAATAGTAACAAAAAACTTAATCCCTAACTCTAAGTGAATGGAAATGATTAATTGCTATTTACATATGAAAACGTATTTATTTTTATTGACAACATGTATATACAAGTTTAAGATAAACACATGACATGTATATACATATTCCGACAGGCTGTTTTTAAAATGAAAACGCTTCTGTTTTGATCAGACTTGTTCGAATATGTAATGAAATATATTTGCTAAAAGGAAATATGGGAGGGAAAACCATGAGTGTCGATCAAAAACAAGTACGTCAAATTATAGATGCAATAGGTGGTAAAGATAATATAGCTGCTGTAACACATTGTGTTACACGCTTACGCTTTGCATTAGCAGATGAAGGAAAAGTAGATAAAGAAGCTCTCGAGATGATTGATCTTGTAAAAGGATCCTTTTCAACGAATGGCCAGTTTCAAGTTGTCATTGGCCAAGGTACTGTCGATAAAGTGTACAAAGAACTTGTAAATCAAACAGGAGTAGGAGAAGCATCTAAAGATGATGTGAAAAAAGCTTCTGAGAAAAATTTAAATCCGCTTCAACGAGCAATTAAAACATTAGCAGATATCTTTATTCCAATACTACCTGCCATTGTAACTGCAGGTTTATTAATGGGTATAAACAACCTCTTAACAGGACCAGGGATTTTCTTTGAGGAAGCTTTAATTGAGGTTTATCCTCAGTGGGCAGATCTTGCTAGCATCATTAACTTGATTGCTAACACTGCTTTTGTATTCTTACCAGGTTTAATTGGATGGTCAGCTGTGAATCGTTTTGGTGGCAGTCCGTTGTTAGGTATCGTTCTTGGTTTAATGCTTGTTCACCCTGATCTTTTAAATGCTTGGGGCTACGGAGCAGCGGAAGAAATTCCGACATGGAACTTATTTGGTTTGGAAGTTCAAAAAGTTGGTTACCAAGGACAAGTTTTACCAGTCTTGCTTGCTTCATATGTATTATCTAAGCTTGAAGTGTTCTTAAGAAAACACATTCCTGATGCATTCCAGCTTTTACTTGTAGCCCCTATTACTCTACTATTAACGGGACTTGTTTCATTTATCGCAATTGGACCGATTACATTTACAATTGGTAACGTCATTACAGATGCGGTTGTTGGAATTTTCAATGTAGCACCAATTTTAGGTGGATTAATTTATGGCGGACTTTACGCACCGCTTGTTATCACAGGTATGCACCATACATTCTTGGCGGTTGACTTGCAGTTAATCGGAAGCACCGGTGGTACATTCTTATGGCCAATGGTTGCCTTATCAAATATTGCGCAAGGTACGTCAGCGCTAGCGATGATGCTTGTGTTAAAAGATGAGAAACTAAAAAGTCTATCTGTAACATCCGCTGTTTCTGCTTATCTAGGTATTACAGAACCAGCTATTTTCGGTGTAAACTTACGATTCCGTTTTGCGTTCATCTCAAGCATTATCGGATCTGCGCTTGCAGGAGCTTTCATTTCGATGCAAGGTGTAAAAGCTCCATCAATTGGTGTCGGTGGTCTTCCTGCATTCTTATCGATCTTCCCGGAAAACTGGGGATCATTCTTTATCGGAATGGCAATCGTTATCATTGTACCGTTTGTTTTAACACTCGCTCTTGCAAAAATGAAAAAACAATAATAATTCACGAATGGGACAAGAATCTTTGTCCCATTTCATATTATCTAAACTAATAACGGTGGTGTTTATGTTGAATCAACCTTGGTGGAAAAAAGCAGTCGTTTATCAAATCTATCCAAAAAGCTTTAATGATACAACTGGAAATGGGGTAGGCGATCTACAAGGAATCATTAGCAAATTAGATTATTTAAAAAACTTAGGTGTAGATGTGATTTGGTTAACACCTATTTATGCATCTCCACAAAAAGATAATGGCTATGACATAAGTGATTACTACTCGATTCATGAGGAGTATGGCACAATGGATGACTTTGATGAATTACTCGAAAAAGCTCATCAACATGGCATTAAAATCATTATGGATATTGTCGTAAACCATACCTCGACAGAACATCAATGGTTTAAAGAAGCTAAAAAATCAAAAACAAGCCCATATCGTGATTATTATATTTGGAAGGATCCACAAGAGGATGGATCTGTACCAACAAACTGGGAGTCAAAATTTGGTGGTCCCGCATGGAAATATGATGAAGCAACCGATCAATACTACCTTCATCTTTTCGATGTCACACAAGCTGATTTAAATTGGGAAAATAAAGAGCTTCGCAAAGAAGTATATACAATGATGGATTTTTGGTGTAAAAAAGGCGTCGATGGATTCCGACTTGATGTCATCAATTTAATTTCAAAAGATCAAGATTTCCCAAATGATGACGGATCTGTACAACCAGGTGATGGCAGAAAGTTTTATACTGATGGACCTCATGTTCACGAATATATCCATGAGATGAACAATGAGGTGTTTTCTAAGTATGATAGTTTGACAGTCGGTGAAATGTCTTCTACTACAATTGATCATTGTATTAAGTACTCTAACCCAAAGCGTCAAGAACTAAGTATGACGTTTAATTTCCATCATTTAAAAGTCGACTATCCAAATGGAGAAAAATGGGCAATAGGAGAAATGGACTTCATTGCATTGAAAGATATTTTATCTACTTGGCAAACAGGTATGAACAAAGGCGGAGGCTGGAATGCACTATTTTGGTGTAACCATGACCAGCCTAGAGTTGTTTCTCGATATGGTAATGATGGCGAGTATCACTGTGAATCAGCAAAAATGCTCGCAACGACAATTCATATGATGCAAGGCACACCATATATTTACCAAGGCGAAGAGTTTGGAATGACAGACCCTAAGTACACATCAATTGAACAATATCGTGATGTTGAATCGTTAAATATGTATAATATTTTAAAGGAAAAGGGTATGTCTGAAGAAGAAATTCTTGACATATTAAAGCACAAATCACGTGATAATTCGCGAACACCAGTGCAATGGAACAATTCAACGTATGCAGGTTTCACAACTGGAACTCCATGGATTAAAGTTGCAACCAACTATAAAGAGATTAATGCGGAAAATGCAGTAAATGATCCAAATTCTGTCTTTTATCATTATCAAAAACTGATTTCCTTACGAAAAGAATATGAGATCATCACAGATGGTGATTACGAGCTTCTCTTACAAGAGGATCAACAAATTTTTGCCTATATACGAACAACACCAACTGAAAAGCTTTTAGTTGTTAATAATTATTATGTAAAGCCAACAACCTTTGAATTACCAAAGCATATTAAAGTTGACGGATTTTCAAGAAAACAATTACTATCGAACTATCTTGATTCTGTAGATACTTTTGAAAAAATGGAACTTCGCCCATATGAATCTGTTATCTATTATTTAAAAAAGGCTAAATAGAAACCTTTAAGGATGAATGCATCGTCATGCTTGTTCATGGTAAGATAATAATGGTGATAAAACATGAGAAATAATAAATACCTTGCCATTTACAAGGAATGGACAGATAAAATAAAGTTCGGTGAAATCAAAGCAGGGGAAGCACTTCCATCTGAGAATGACTTAGCCGTGAAATATGATACAAGCAGAGAAACGATCCGTAAAGCCTTAAACCTCTTATCTCAAAACGGCTTTATTCAAAAAATAAGAGGGAAAGGCTCGATCGTCATTGACGTACAAAAGATGAGCTTTCCGATTTCAGGCTTAGTAAGTTTTAAGGAAGTTTCTAAAAACTTTACGATGGAACCTATTACAACCGTTCATGATTTCGGTTTAATAAATCCAGACCCGTTTATTAAACAGCAGTTAAATGCTTCAATCAAGGATGAAATCTGGAAGGTGATTCGCTCACGAACAATTGGAGGCGAACACATTATCTTAGATAAGGACTATTTTTTAAAAAAATATGTCCCAACCTTAACAAAGCAAATTTGTGAGAGTTCGATCTATGAGTACCTAGAAAAAGAACTACAGCTAAACATTAGCTTTGCAAAAAAGGAGATCGTTGTTGAGGATTGTACCGAGGAAGACCGCGGGTACCTTGACTTAGAGGGATTTTCCCATATCGTCGTCGTCAAAAACTATGTGTATTTAGATAACGCCAGTTTGTTCCAATATACAGAGTCGCGACATCGCCTTGATAAATTCCGATTTGTGGACTTTGCACGACGTGGAGTTTAAGTTGATTCAAACACTTAAATTACTCTTTTTAGACCATTGGGTTCTACCCCAATGGTTTTTTATTGGAAAAAAGCGGGATTCTTATTAACCGTAATATATGTTTGCATGCGCTTCAGTTTTAATCATGCTAAGATAAAAATATCCTCCTATAAGAAAGGAATTTCCCATGAAAAACGAGATCATTGAAAGATTTACTAGTTACGTTAAAGTTGATACACAATCAAATGAAAACAATGAAACCTGTCCTTCAACACCTGGTCAGCTGACACTTGCCAATATGCTCGTCAAGGAATTAAAAGAGATTGGTATGGATGATGTCTCGATTGATGAAAATGGATATGTAATGGCAACGCTTCCTTCTAACATAGATAAGGAAATCCCAACCATCGGTTTTTTGGCACATGTCGATACAGCTACAGATTTTACGGGTACCAATGTAAAACCACAAATTGTCGAAAATTATGATGGAAACGACATTGTATTAAATCAGCCATTACATATCGTCCTTTCTCCTACTCATTATCCGAATCTCGCTAATTATAAAGGACATACTCTCATTACTACAGATGGCACAACACTTTTAGGTGCTGATAATAAAGCTGGAATTACGGAAATTATGACGGCAATGGCTTATTTAATCAAACATCCAGAAATTAAGCATGGAAAAATAAGAATCGCTTTTACCCCTGATGAAGAAATTGGAAGAGGCCCTCATAAATTTGATGTGGCTGCATTTAATGCTGATTTTGCCTATACAGTGGATGGTGGACCTCTTGGTGAGCTTCAGTATGAAAGCTTTAACGCAGCTGCTGCAAAGATTACGTTTAAAGGGAATAACGTCCACCCTGGAACAGCAAAAGGTAAAATGATTAACTCAAGTAAAATCGCGATGGCGTTTAACAGCAAACTTCCTGCAATGGAAGCACCTGAATTCACAGAAGGCTATGAAGGATTCTATCACCTACTCTCGATGACTGGTGACGTTGAAGAAACAAAGCTTCACTATATCATTCGAGATTTTGATATGCAGCAATTTCAAGTAAGGAAAGATAAAATCGTTAAACTTGTCGAGGAATTCAAAGCGGTGTACGGAATGGAAAACATCATCTTAGAAATGAATGATCAATACTTCAACATGAAGGATAAAATTGAGCCAGTAAAGTATATTGTCGATATCGCTCACCAGGCAATGGAGAATTTATGTATTCAGCCAATTGTCGAACCAATTCGAGGTGGTACAGACGGCTCACAACTCTCCTATATGGGACTGCCAACACCGAATATTTTTACAGGTGGAGAGAACTTCCATGGTAAATTCGAATTCATCTCTGTAGAAAATATGATCCAAGCAACGAATACGGTGATAGAAATCATAAAGCTGTTTGAAGAAAGATTCACAGACATTACACCAATGACTAAAATCAGCTGTAATATTTAGATCAGGTAAATCTATTAGTAGTTGAGCAGTGCTCCAAGGAGTAAATGTTGCTCGTCCTCTATGCGTTTCATGACCAATTGAAATTCCAATTTTTTTCATTCGAATAGCACTATCGAAAAATTCTAACTGATCATCGTAAGGCATAGAATCATTTGCACTTTGGGAATTAATTAATAGCGGTTTAAAAGTAGAAGCTCGTTCTAATTGAGTTTCCAATGTAGCAATATGATCCGCTGCCTTATTTGGATAAGGCAGCGGATTATCCTTACAACCCGTGTACACATTTAAGATGAAATCAAAATTATATCTATCTATTAATTCTCTAAAATGGGCTTCTCCCTGTGGAGTAGGCATAGGAGTTTCAACTCGTTATAACCAGCTTCAGCAATTTGCATTAGCTGACTGTGTAGGTTTCCTTCCATTCCCCATACGGATTTAAATAGCATGCCCTTGGCGGTTTTGTAGATGGCGCCTCCGCCTTTTACGATGCGCCCTGTTCACCGACGACTGGGATGAAGCCGGCTGCTGCCATTACTCCTGCGGCTACACGTTGTCCTGCAGTTAGGGTTTCGCCTGTTACTGGGTCAACTTCCTTCTGATGCACGAATATAATCGTAGTAGCCTGTGAGTTCGCCTGTGAATGTCTTGATTCCGTCTGGTGTCAGGCACGGAAACCTATGTAATTTCCTTCTTGAAGTAATAAAAATTAGACTTTGTTGGCTTTATAGTTTCCACAATAATCCCAATTCAAAAAACCTTGAAAGGCTCTAAGCCAATCAAGGTTATTTATCTTATCCCGGTATATCTAACAAATTTTGACTAAAGAGGTTTTTTTTCTTCCCACATAGCTTCAATATCACTTTTTGGGATCCACTTTTTATATAATCCGCGTTCCCAAGGTAATTCTGAAGGAGGAAATCCTACCTCTTTAGCTATAAAATAATCACCTTCTCCTAATAATAAATGATCCTCATTCATTTCCCAGATTGGAAAGGTGTGTCCTTTATACTTTGTATACTGATCAATATAATATAATTCGTCAATTTCATCTCGTGTAACAAACTTTACATACATACCCTCATCGTCTAGATGAAAATCTTGATGAGGCTGTGAAGAATCCCTTATAATTAATTCAAATAGTTTGCTATCTTCATGCTCTATATATTCGTATTCTGTTCCTTTATAAACAGCTCTTGGACCGCTTCTCATTAATAGTCACCATCTCCATAGTCATCTTTAACCATAACTGCCATTGCTTCCTCATTGTTACCACCAAATGGTATCTTATAATTTTCTGATTTAAGAGCTTTAAACCTTATTGCCAATGAAGAATCCTACGTTAAATATTCATTGGGCCACTGCTGTTCTTCCGTCAATGCATTCCCAAACATGTCTTTACCTGTTAAATACTCGCTAAATTCGTTGGCGGATACAAGTCCATAGATGCCCATCTCCGCTTTTTCTAGGTTAGAGAAGGTTTTGCGCTTCTATAAATATCTAATGCTTGGTCGATTGCGTGCATGCCTTTGGCGATGCGCCCTGCCCGCCCGACAACTGGGATGAAGCCGGCGGCAACGCGTTGCCCTGCTGTTATAATTTCGCCCGTGACAGGTAAACATTTAACTAGGAATTAAAAATATTGACAAATCCTAATTAAATAAAAAAGAACTTTATTGGTTCATTACCAAATGAATCAATAAAGTTCTTACATTATTCATTACACTAATTTAGAATTTCATAATATGAATTTCATTAATTAGTTAATTTCAACTGTTTTCATTTTGCTCATCTTAAGCTATATTGTTATTTTTTTCTTTTCTTCCAATAATTCTACATCGTCTTTTTTGCATATTAGTTTAAACAATAAAAAACTAGCAAAATAAACATTGCTAGTTTTGATTATAAACTTATTAAATTTGGATATTTTGGTATTCATTCAAGTATTTAGTTATTTTTCACAATGCTCTATTATTTGGTTCTTCACCTAAATAGGAAAGTGACTACTTGGAACATTCTTGTAAAAAAAGATTATTCGAGTAGTGCCAGGCACGGAAAACCATAGAAATCATAAAGGTTGTTTTTATTTAATGGATAATTAGAAGGTGTATTACCCGGAGTGGCTGTTGACCATCTTCAGTTAACGATTGATGGTGAAAATTATCCTATACGCTATTCGTATGTCATGTATTTTAAAAAGGTTGCTTAAGGTAGGATTTTATTAATTCATTACCAAATGAATCAATAAAGTCCCTACACTACACAAATAATGTATCTTATAGAATTATTTAATAAGCCTTACCTACTTTTTTTAGTTCCCCAGTAGACATATCTATGGAAAAGTACCAATCATCCCAACCTTTACCTTTATCCTCATAACAAACAACAGTTGGTCCTATGCTCGGATGGTAGGTTACATATGAAAAGATAAATCCTTTAGGTGACATTACTTCTAACACCTTATCTCCAATTGAAGAAAATAAAACAAGTGTATAGTTATCCGGTACCTTTTTATCTATTGCCAATATTACATTTAAATCTTCAATAATTATTGCACTTTCAATTAATACTTGATTTACGTTTATCGATTTATTATCTGATTTCCATGAAATAAAGTTACTATTTTTATCTATTATCAAATCTCTTAACATTTTAAACCTCCCGCTAAGATTAATACCTATTTAACTTCTTTCTCAGAAGCTACCTTAATATAATCCATTATCTTATTCCTAGGTACATTAAAATTAATCTGCGTCCCACCACCTTGCAATAATTTATCTATACCTAAGTCAATTTGTGGACCTACTGGACCAGAATATACTGGTAATTCCTTAACTACTTCATAGGTTACAACATTACCTATATTTGGCTTCCATTCATATTTAACCGCTAAATCATTTCTAACATACCCCACATCAATTATATCATCAAATGTCGCAAAACTTCCCGGGCTAGTAGCTGGTTGTCCAGGACTTAATGCCATATGGAACCTTTCACCTGTTTTAATTGTTATCTCTTCAGGAACATAATTTTCAGGCCATGCTGATTGTTCCTTAATAAGCTTTTTATATGAATTTTTTATCTCTTCGATGTTTAAATTTGTTCCCTTTGAGTATTCTTGGAATTCAGTCCAGGTTTTTTTAGAACCAAACCTAATCGCATCATCGTGAATTCCTCTTATATTAATCCTATTATGCAGCTCTTCAGGAGTTAATTTTCCGTATTTATTTCTCAAATATTCTATTCTACTCTGACCTTTTGGAAATGTTTTCGGTACTTGATAAAACGCATTGTCCGCTTGCAACTTATTAACATAGTAAGCCCCTCCACCAACAGCCAGCAATCCAAGCGCCTGATAAAGACTATTCTGCTGCTGTTCTTCCGTCAATGCATTCCCAAACATGTCTTTACCTGTTAAATACTCGCTAAATCCGTTGGCGGATACAAGCCCATAGATGCCCATCTCCGCTTTTTCTAGGTTAGAGAAGGTGTTTGCGCTTCTATAAACATCTAATGCTTGGTCGGCGGCGTGCATGCCCTTAGCGGTTTTGTAGATGGCGCCTCCGCCTTTTACGATGCGTCCTGCCCAGCCGACAACTGGGATGAAGCCGGCGGCTGCCATTGCTCCGGCGGCTACACGTTGTCCTGCTGTTAGGGTTTCGCCAGTTACTGGGTCTACTCCTTCTGAAGCACGAATATAATCGTAGTAGCCTGTGAGTTCGCCTGTGAATGTCTTGATTCCGTCCCATGTTTTTTCATACCATGGGCGATTTTCGAGCTCCTCTTGCCGCTTTAATTGTTCTCTGAATTTTCCCTGTTCATCCTTGAACGAGAGGTACTTTTTTGTTTGCTGTTCAGCTTGGCCTTTCAGCTGATAGACGTACTTGCTTTGTAGAATTCTGCGTTGAAATGGATTGGTGAGAGATTTCCGGTCTTTTGAAAAAAATTAAGAGGTACAAGGTCGTCAATTCGATTGAAGATCCTTTGAAGTTCATCCTGTTGGCTTGAGACCATATCTTAATGGTTTCTTACATGATGGGTTAGTTCATCGTCTAGGAATGGGACATGGATGACTGTACCCTTGATCTAAAGGCTTACAAAAAATAGACCTAATCTCACACGAGGCTAGGTCTTTTACAAATTGACTTGTTTTTGGTTTATAGAGGTAGCTTTTATATTATTGTAGTGTACTTCATATTTTGATTCACATTATAGAGTTTTAGCAACCAAACTATCACTTATTTACCTAAAAATAAACGTCTTATTTTTTCTTCGGTTTGTAAATCAAGTACTATGTCCTTTTCCCATTTATTGTATATTTCTGAAAATTGTTTGAGTTTTTGTGAAAAATTATATAAAACTAGGAAAGCACTTGGGGACTCCCTATCTTTAATTAGAAAAATTTTTTTCAAGTCTGGTGATAAATAATAAATGTTATAAATACTATTATTTACCTTCTCTAAATTAATGGCCATCTTTTTTTCTTTAAAAATTGAAAAGTAATCATCTCCTACTTTTGTACTTAATAAATTATTTAAAATTGGAATGTTATTATTTTCTAGATCTAATATCTTATTTTGTGTTTCAATATCTCGTGTACGATCACCTAAAACTGATTCGGCATAAATTCCTAATGCACAAATACTCTCGTCTTTATCATTAAATTGTGCTTTATTAAATTCTTTTCCCCGTTGATTTAAAATTAAATTATATGCATTACTTTCATAATTATTTTGTAGTTCAATAAATACATCTTGAGAGATATCCTTTTTTAACTTTTTAAAAACCCGTATTTTGTTTTTTCCATTTTGATTTTCATTAAGAATCGCATAATTTAGGCCAAGCTTCTTCTCTAATAAACTACTCATTCTCAATACCACCTTTCCTAACGGAATCTTGTATTATAAAACCTTCATCTATTAATTCATCCATAGTATACATTTCTCCATTTTCATGGTATTTAATATACTGTGTTCCACCACCAGGTCTATCAAACCAGGGAGCTATTTTTCCTCCCACTACATCTAACGGTCTTAATACTTCATAAATATAGTAATCTGCATCGTCACTATGCAAAGCAAGTGCTCGTTGTTCATACGGAATTCCTTCTGGGGAGAAAAAGTTTCCTCCGGGCCCTCCGTATCTGTCAATGAGCATTCCTTTATTTAACTCCATTTTCATTGGTTCGCCATCAAAACCATCGTTTGGTGGCCAGTTAATATAACCTGTTTGTTGATCATAGTATTTCGAATTATCATAGACCTCTTTATATTTTAAATATTTCTCATCCCCAGGAGGATACTCCCAACCATCTAATTTGGTCCTATCTGTTTCACTTATATCCCTAACAGAATTATTCACACCCTTAGTATCGTCTACACTCACTAAAAATCTTCCATCTCCATTTTGACTTTTCGGAGCCGTATTCGGCAATTGATAAACCATGTTCTCAGCCTGCAACCTATTAACATAATAAGCCCCTCCACCAACAGCCAGCAATCCAAGCGCCTGATAAAGACTATTCTGCTGCTGTTCTTCCGTCAATGCATTCCCAAACATGTCTTTACCTGTTAAATACTCGCTAAATCCGTTGGCGGATACAAGCCCATAGATGCCCATCTCCGCTTTTTCTAGGTTAGAGAAGGTGTTTGCGCTTCTATAAACATCTAATGCTAGGTCGGCGGCGTGCATGCCCTTGGCGGTTTTGTAGATGGCGCCTCCGCCTTTTACGATGCGCCCTGCCCATCCGACGACTGGGATGAAGCCGGCGGCTGCCATTGCTCCGGCGGCTACACGTTGTCCTGCTGTTAGGGTTTCGCCAGTTACTGGGTCAACTCCTTCTGATGCTCGAATATAATCGTAGTATCCTGTGAGTTCGCCTGTGAATGTCTTGATTCCGTCCCATGTTTTTTCATACCATGGGCGATTTTCGAGCTCCTCTTGCCGCTTTAATTGTTCTCTGAATTTTTCCTGTTCATCTTTGAACGAGAGGTATTCTTTTGTTTGCTGTTCAGCTTGGCCTTTCAGCTGATAGACGTCACTTGCTTTGTAGGCTTCTGCGTTGAAATGTATTGGTGTGATGGAATTACCTTGTCGGGATGCTTCCATTAGCTGTTGAAAGAGTGCGACGACATATTGTTCGTCACCTTCAGATAATATGTACTCTGATTTTAGGTCATGGTCTAGTTGATCGACCGCTTTTGATGCGTCTCTTCCGTTCTGCTCTGCTTTTTCGATATGGTCATCAAACCGGTCCTTTGAGAAGACATTAAGAGGTACAAGGTCTTCAATCCGGTTGAAAATCTTTTGAAGTTCATCCTGTTGGCTTGAGACCATTTCTTTATGGCTTCTTGTATGATATGTTAATTCATCGTCAAGGAAGGGGACATGAACGACTGTATCACCCGATAGGTCCACGTCCTCTGCAGTTCCTGATATTCCATTAAAAAATGCAATATTTCGCTCAACGAGACGGAGCCAGGCTTCTATGACATCTATTTGTGCCAGGTAGAAGCCTTTGATGGCATCGGCTCCTTTCCCTTTAAGGCTATCGTCTTGGTTAACGACGTCATTGCATTTCCTTTTTAATTGTTCTAACTTTTCTCGTAATTCATTGTAGCTTGTAGACCTTGCTTCCATTGAATCTATTAATGTCTTTGCTTCATATACTTTCACAGTCGCCGTCTGCCCTTTCCTTAATTTCTAGTTATGGCTTCATCCTGCTCCTTTAATGAACGTACATTTGCCTTTGTGTCTTCTACATTTTTCTCAACTACTTCAACATACTCATTAATGAGTTGGTGGATTCTTGCCTCGCGCTCTAGCCAATAGGTTGTGAAATCCAAACGATTTTTCCCTAAATTACTCGATTGAGGTGTTGCAATATTTACGTTGGCTAACGCTGACTTAACCTCGTTCAATTCTTTCATCACGGCTTCATAATTTAATTTAATTTCAACCATTAAAATAACCGCCTTTTCAAATCGCCTATCTTTTCTGAGAGCTCATCGATTGCATCTTCACCTTTATCAACTAATTGACCAGCTTCATAGGCAATGGCTCTTGTGACATTTAAGAAGCTTCGTTCTATTTCTAAGCTATTGATCTTACTTTCTATTAATCGTTGATAAGCGGCATAATCGATTTGCCCAATCTTCTGCATAACAGAATATGCTTCTTCACGTTGAAGATCATAATCGTGTGCTCTTTTCCCAGTCCAATCTCTTCCTAAATCTGGTTGATTGATTTTCCTAATTTCTTGAAGCAGAAGATCTTGTTCTTGGCTTATATCACTTTTTGCCTGTATTAGCCGTTCAATTTTTTCATCGATATCATTCGATTGTGACGAAATTATTCTTTGAATTCCATATAAAGTGCTTGAAAAGCTCATGATTTTCACCTCTCTAAACGTTTTGAGGAGATTTTTGCTTTGCTAAAGGACTTTCCCCATACAAACAACACAACAATAAGCAACAAACTGCAAATGCCAACCAACGACCAAATTAGGATCGTTAATGATAAGTTGGAAGAGGATGGTGTATCCTCTTCCGCTAAATTTAAAGAGGATGATTCTACTGCTGTAAACAGCTTCATTTCCACTGCTTTTGCCTTAATCGTATTTTGATCACTTGTCTCACTTAAAAATAAACCTGCTTTCATTTCTTTATCTTGAGATTTTTTATCTCGCTCAAAGGTGAGATCTTTTACTTCATCAGGTATGTTTGAACGTTGATTTGTTAATGATTCGTCATGAAGCAATTCTTTATTTGTTTTGAATTGGTTCTCTTGATAATCATTAGGAACAAGCTCATCAATATTCGTGGTATCCGCATGAACAACTCCTGAAATCAAAAGATGATAACCAGTCATGATTAGCAAGAGAAAGGAAACAAGATGGGCTTGTTTACGCTGCATGGGTTTCTGAGCCCTTCTCGATTGAAATTATTCTTGCCCTTCCGATGAAATATTGCAGCACACCTAGCCCCAATAAAATCAAGGAAAGGACTACAACTGCCTGTGTAAATAATGAATCTGTACTATATTGGATTGACATATATACCTTAGACATTGGATCAGTAAAGCTAAAGTTCGGTGTTGTTAACGCAAGTAATGGCGTAACATAGAAAATGACCATGCCTACTGTTATAAATATTCCAACTAAATGATGAGCATCAAAAGATACTCTTACTAGGGCTGAACCTGTCGCAAGAAGCAAGATTGTAAACACTGTCCATTCAACCGCACTTTCTCCTCTTAATGGATAAATTTCGAGTCCAAATAAACTAATCACAAATCCAACAATTAAGTTTAGTAAGACGAACAAGATCGCTTGGATCCATAGTGGCGGCTGTTGAAAATAATAACTGGTATATCCGATAAGTAAGCTGCAAATAAGAACGATAAACAATATAACCACAGGTGGAATATTTGTTACACTAGTACCTTTACTTTCTTCTGGAATATCGCCACTAATCTTAAGTGGGTTCGTTAAGAATTCATACACATATCCATTAGACTGACCATCTACAAACGTATTCCCAAGAATGCTAAATACGTCATCCCTAATCAGCTCTGTTGATGCAACATTTGAAGCCCATTTGTTATTTAATTTATCTGCATCGACTTGAACATCATTTACTCTTCCTTGAAGTTCTCCTGTATACTCTATGATGTTGCCTTGACTTTCACCAATAGAATCCATCCACGTATGAATTGATTCCATTTGCTCACTAATTCTTTCAGTGTCTGAAACCAGTTCCTGGCCTTCAACAGTTTGTATTGGTTCTACAATCGTAAGCATCTGCTGCGGCTGTTGTATTTGATCAAGAACCTTTGTCGCATCCTGTTGAATTGCATCAAGGCTTTCGACTAACTTAGCATGCTGTTCATCGACAGTTTGACGATATTTAGCCATGAATACTGTGAAGCCGTCTTCCATTGTGATTAAAGCATCTTGGGTTGTTGGCATATCTTCACGTAACTGATCCCAACCTGTCTGCTCATCACTTGTGATCTCGACGATATTATGCGCTTCTTTTTCTAAATCAAATTCTTCTTTATCATTTAAAACAGCTTCTTTTGCTTCATTCTTCCCAAGCATACTGTTCAAGGTTGACTCATAACGATCTAAATATGAGTAGTAATACATCATGTCTAAAAGATCTTTACTCATTATTTCCTCGGAAAAGGTAGCTGTTAAAAGATCCTTACGCGTTTGAGAAAGAACCTTAGATGCTAAGATGGATTGTTCCTTTTTCTCAATTTCTTTTATGATGTTAGATTCATAGTCTTTGTACAAATCGAGCTCTTCTTCTAATTGATCTGCCCGATTTAATTGGAAAAACCATTTTTTATTCAGGTCCTCAATATCATCATTTAGTATTTCCACAAAACCTTCTAGCTTTGTTACATCATCTTCTAAAACTTTTTTGTCAGCAAATAATCCTTTATTCTCTTCTCTTAATCTTTCAATTGTTCCTTGCAGAGGATTTCCCTCGTTTTCTTTACCAAGTAATTCGAATTCTATCTGAACAATCCGATCACTTAAGCTTTGTAAGCTTGTTAATTTTCCCTCTAGCATGTCAGAGTCAAGCTCCGTCATGTTCGAAAGTGCTTCTTTTAGATTTACTATTTCCTCTGAAATAGCTGTTAGTTCCTGTCGTTGTACAACTAAATCTACTAGACGGGTATCCTCTTGTTTCTCAGGAACTCCCTCCTGACCTGGATCCCCTTCTTCATTATCTTTATTAATATCAGGGTCACTACTTTCTTCATCTGTGTTCAATATAGCCACCTGTTGAATACTTTGATCATTTCCCTCTGTTTCTTCATGAGCTTCAGTAGGATCTGTGGACTCATTTTCATCTTCCTCGCCCACACTTAGCTTTTCACTTAAAGCTACAAGCTGATCCTCTGCATCATTAAGCAAAGCCGTATCTTTTAATTGCTGATAAAAATCAAGAATCTTTCCTTGAAGCTTGTAAAACTCATTAATCTGTCTTTCCACTTCGCTATATCTTGTTTTCTCTAGCTGACCAAAAGCTTGCTGATTGCTTGCCATTCGACGATCAATCTTCGACATACTCTCTAAAAACATATCTCCTTGGTCCTCAAAGAGGCTCGTTGATTGGACAAATAAAGGTTGTTGATTTTCAGTTGCTTGATTAACTGATTGAATAGATTGCGCTTGAATTTCTGCTAATAGCGTTTGTTGTTCATCTTGATATTTCTTATATTGCTCCACATATTCAACAAAGCTTGCTAGATTTTCTCCATAACCTTCCATAGTTGCCTTTTGTTCAGGAGCTCTTTCATCAACCTGTTGGATAGAAGATTGCAAGTTTGTGAGCATTGCTTTCTGTTCATCTATTTGTCCTGCAAGGTTTTTTGAACTTGGCTTATAGAATGCCGCCATTGTTTCTTGAAAGGCAACTTCTTTTTGAAGAATTTCATCAAATTCTTGGCGGATGTTTTCCATATCTGCTGAAATGTAATTCCAATATAAAGATGAAATTTTTTGATTTACCCGCTTTGTTGCTTTTTCGATCTCCACTAATACCTTTTCTTTATTTACTGCATTTAACTGACTCTGTACCTTATATTGAAAGTTTGTTTTTACTGGATTTTCCTCATCATATGTCATAATATTTTGCGATAAATCCGAAGGTAGATAAACGATGGCATCGTATTTCAAACTGCGAAGGCCATTTTCTCCTGCACTTCTACCTACTACAGTCCATTCAAAGTTTGAATTCTCCGTCAAGATTGACGCAACATTCTGACCGAACTGAATCTCTTCACCCTCTTCTTGTATTCCGATATCCTCATTGATAATGGCGATGGATTTGGTTGCATTTTCATTAATTTTCAACGGGTTGTCACCGACAGTACGGAAGAAAAGAAGGGGTGTAATAACAATTAGTATGATGACTAGTAGCAGCTTCAATATGCTTGCTTTTTCTGTCATATGTGTACCTTCCTTTCTACTTTCACAAGCGGAATCTGGATGCTTTTTTCTTTTCCGTTTTCAACATAATAGCCAAATCCAGGTTGAATCTCTGACTCCTTACGATCATAGGTAAGAGTAAATAATGTTTGCTCAGATTTTTTCATTAAAATAACCGCTTGACGAATTTGTTTAATTTCTATTGTTAATGGATCATATCCTTTAGTTAATTCATTGTTGTTTCCAGAGACGATTATATTAAAGCCCAGATAGCTATAGCTTTTCATGTATTTGACTATTCGATCTTGTATCGGGTTATCAAGACTTTGAAGGAAGCGTGAATAACCATCTACAACAAACAAGATTGGTGCAAATTGCGGCAATTGGTTGCCCCACTGGATTTGTAGATGGTACTCTTCTTCTCTATCAATAAAGACAGTCTCCATTTTATCCAGCCATGAAGTTACATGGTCTTTCCCTTCGAGGTAGGCCAATTTTTCCTCACCAGTAAATGAAGATAATCCACGATCGATTGAATCAAAAACAGCAATATGTTCAATTTCTTGTTCAAGTGCTGTATGAATCAGCACCTTTAATGAATTTGTTTTTCCCTTTTGAGCCTGACCTAGCACGATACAATGTTTTGTCTTTGAGAAGTCCACATAAACTGGTGTAACATTTTCCTCATCAAGACCTATTGGTAACAGGCCATTCTTCTTTTCCGTATAGAAAGCAAAATTAATAATTGTCAGCTCTATTGGCAGCATTGGCACAGAAGCTGGTTTCTTAACATTTGAATAGGCCTCTCTTATGCTTTGTACATCTTCCTTCAATTTCGTCATCTGTTCAAAGTCGTCTTTACCCTCTGTTGGGAGAAACACCTGTGCAAAGTAGGCTGTATCTTTTTTAACGATGGCTCTTCCTGGTATCGATTCAGGTGAAAAAGGTAGCCTTCCTAGCATCGTATATGCTTCAGATTGATCCATTAAATAATGAACAATTTTTGTTTTTAAGTTATTCATTAATGCTTGGCGAACAGAATTGATTCGAGTAGCTGTTAAGATCATGTATATCCCTAATGATTGACCATCACGGGCAAACTGATTTAATTGCTGTTCAAGTTCAAGCATCTCTTCCTTAACAAGATCAAAATTGTCAATTACCAGAAACAATAATGGTAGTTGCTCCTCGCATAAAGCGTTATACATTTTAATTGAGCTTACCTCTTGCTTTTGGAAGAGCTGTTTTCTCCTTGCTATTTCTTCTCGTAAGATCCGCATAAACTTCTCAATTTTTCGTTCTTGATCAAGTAAAAAGTAATCAGCTGTATGTGGTAGATGCTTAAGTGGCAATAGCCCTCCATTACCAAAGTCCATCACATAATAATGAACTTCTTCAGGTGTAAATGCTTTAGCCATTCCGAGTAATAACGTAATAATCGTATGTGTTTTTCCATAGCCAGAGGAACCAAAGATCCCGATGTTTCCATCATCTATTACTTCATATGTGTAAGCCGATTGACTTTGTTTTTCTGGTTCATCAATCATTGCAAATAGAATGCTCGTTTTTCCAACAAGATAGCTTGTTTCACGATATAGGCGTTCAGGAAGTGGTGGTAGCCATGGACTTGAGAGTTTCTCTATCTGCATATCTTTTTGAAGCTGTTCAATTTGATCAACAATTCTTCCGATTTCACTCACCGAGTCCTTAATCTTTTGATCCCCTGACGAAACTTCAGATAAAGGAATTAACCCTAAATCTGTTACAATAGCAACTTCATCTTCCATGTCATAGGTTTCTTCTTCATGATAAGGAGCTCCACTCCATGCTGATTGGAAAAGTTCATACACTTCATTGTTTCCAACCTGTAAATAGCCCCGACCAGTTACGGTGATCGATGCTGCATCACCATTTTTTAATATCTCACGGCTATCCTCCGTATTTTGCACCTTTAATGCAACACGGAAGCGAGCATTACTCCAAATTTGGTTATCGATGACTCCGCCAGGCTTTTGTGTAGCGAGTATTAAGTGAACACCAAGGCTTCTCCCAATACGCGCTGCACTGACTAATTCGCGAATAAAATCTGGCTCTTCTGTCTTAAGCTCAGCAAATTCATCAGAAATCAAAAATAAATGTGGTAGTGGTTTATCCGTTTTTCCTTGTTTAAATAGCTTTGTATAGTCATTAATATGTGAAACATTATAGCGGTCAAATAAGCGTTGACGTCGCTTTAATTCACTTTTGATCGAAGCTAATGCACGTAAGCTGAAATTTTTACTTCCTTCAATATTCGTAATCGTCCCTAAAAGATGTGGCATGTTTTTAAAAGGTTGTGCCATTCCTCCACCTTTATAATCAATTAATAAAAAAGCAACTTCATGTGGGTGGAAATGCACAGCAAGCGAAAGTATGTATGTTTGCAAAAATTCACTTTTTCCCGATCCAGTCGTACCCGCTAATAATCCATGTGGACCATGTGCTTTTTCATGTAAATTTAGCTCAACAGTTTCTTCCTTTCCTTTTAAGCCAATAGGTACAGCCAAGGATTTTGAAGATTCTCGTGTAAGCCAATTTTGTTTAATTGGAAGCTGATCAACGCTTTTCACCTTCATCATTTCGAGAAATGACACACCGGTTGGAATGGAATTCGTCATGCCAATTTGATGGTCAAGGGTACGAAGCATCCGAGCATAATTCTCGTTACTTCCTCGTTTATGTGAATCCAACTCAAAAGGAATTCGCACAGCTTTTTTCTTTTGAATTAAAATATCACCTTGCCCATCATTGATATATCGAATAAGGGTATGGATGTTATCTGTTAAGCTTTCCTTTGCTTCTGCAGCAAAAATAACAGAGATACCAAGATGCTTATGCTCACCTTCTAAATATTCCAAAATTACATGATCTGAAATCAGCTGGTGGTTTGTAATAACAAATACATAATGTGGTGCAAATCGAATCTTCTCTTTATCTTCCTCTAGATCACGTTCCCTTATCATTTCATAAAGAGAGTAAAGCAATTGATCACGCGTTTTATCGTTGTAAATAAATCCTTTTGCATAGGAATTTGGTAATTGGAAATGAGGAAGCCACTTCATCCATTCCCATTCCTTATATTCTTGTTCATCAAAAATAAACACAAAACGCAAATCATGATAGCTATGAAAGAAGGCCAGCTGACCTATTAGCTGATGCAATTCATTTTTCAAAACGGAATCTTTACCAATTAATCCAATAGCACCATCTGAAAGGTTTGCCGTTATTGGCAAGTTTTTTAAATTTTTATATGATTTTTTAAGCATTTGAGATTCTTCTAATAACTCATCCATTTCTCTATTGGACATATCAGATGAAGTCGATGAGATCGTATAGCTTGCTTGAACAGTTCCTATCCCAAGTCGAAATTGGAGAAAATCGGGACTTTCAAGTGTTCTTTCCCAAAGTCTGTCAGAAAGCTGATCTGTGAAATACTTCATTCGCTCAAAGGATGGATAGTGAAACGTTAAAACGTCTTTTTGTTTATCAGCGAGTTTTTGTAGCTCTTGTCTTTTTGTATCTAAGTAGTTTGTATAAATTCGTTTACGGCGTTCCTTTGCTTTTTTTTGACTCCCTCTATCTTTAAAGTATTGAAGAGTAGAAGTTACAAGAGTTGTCATAAACATGACTAATGACACAAGGATAAAAATCCCTCTCGGAACAAGAATAGCTACAAGCCCCATAACTATGAGCATAATAAGCGGTGGCATAATGATAAGCCATAAACTTCGATTTGAGCCTTCTGAATCTTGAGATGGAAAGGAAAGCCGAACCTTTTCCTCAGGTAGATCATAGACCATCCTTGGTGTACGACGATACACTGGATATTTTTTCTGCATTTCCGATAGAGGTTTAATCGTCTCTGAAAGAATAGTCTCAAAATCTAGTAAGCTTTCAATTTGAATTAAATCTTCCTCTACAAGGGTAATGGTCATAAAAGGCCAAAGCAGTTTGTCACCAATGCCTAGTTGTGAGGTTTCATTTATGCGTTGACCATTTTTATAAAGAACCTCTTCTCCTTCAACAGAAATTCCCCATCCTATATTGCATTTGTAAAGTGTAAAAAATTCTTGATCAAATGATGATTCAGCTGCCTTATGAATAGTGGCATTCTGCTTATTTGTTGAAAATATAACTTCATCCATGTGCCCAATAAAATATGTTTTCGTTGCTAATGGGGATGGTGTTATAACAATAGCAAGTTTCTCTTCTCCATAAGTTATTTGATACAGTTTATTTACCTCAATCGATTGAACGTTATCCTCTTCTTGGAAAAGCCAGAATGAACCATCTCTATCATTCACCCTGATTGGTTTATCAAAAAAAGGAACTTTTTGAAGGGTAATCGTATGCTGCAAGTCTGGACCGATTGTTATCTCCTGATTAGGACTTGTTTTCAAGGTCACATGCTGGTAAGATTCACGATAAAATACCCATAACATAGACATGTTGTCACCACCTGTATTTGTTCAGTTTGAAATGTTTGCCTCAAGTTTGCTAGGTTTTGAATCCTTACTCAGGCTCCTTTTCATCTTCTGAGACTTGTTGTTCTACTTGGTTAGTTGCTTGGTTTCCAGTGGATTCTTCTGGTTTTTTAACTTGTTGTGCGCCAGCATTTTCTTCCGTTGATGTGCTGGGTTCTTCTTGTTTTTGTTCTGAGATAGACTGTTCTTCCGATTTCTCATCCTTCATTTCTTGTGAATATTCTTCGATTTCATCTTCAATTTCAGATAATGTTTGTTGTCTTTCTTCCCTATCTAACTCATCGTCTGATTTCACTTGTTCTTTATACTTAAGAAGACCGAATAGAATTAATTCTCTGTCTTCAAGGTATCTCGCTATATCAAGAGCTTCTTCAGCATTTCCACGTCCAATAAGGATCCAATATTCAAAATAAAGAGGATCCGACTGTAAAGATACTGTATTTCGAACGGTTTCCTTTTGCTCCTCTGTCAAAGATTCATTAATGATATAAGACAAAGATAATTCGTACTGAGTGACTTTTGGCATTTCTTTGAAATCGTAAGGCTGAAGGGCTGTAACAACTTCACTATATTCATTACTAAGAAACTTCTCCTGTGCATGAATAAAGCTCGTTTGTTTCGGCTGAAGAGAAAATAATGAATAAAGAGAGTAAACCAATGCTGGAATTAAACATAAAGTGACTCCATACAGCACATAGCGATTTAGTTTCCACGTCTTCTTATTAACTGTCATAAGAAGTGTTTTTTCATCATTCACATGTTGAATCTGATCTTCAATCATGCTCATTAACTCTGCGAAGCTTTGTGCATGACAAACTCGTTTTGTGAAATCAGTAAGTTTTAGCGTTTCAAAATACCGTACATATTGTTCAAAGGAAAATTGTTTGTCTACAATTGCGGCAATTGTCGCTTTTACTTCTTTTAATAATTGGTCAGAATTTTTTTCATACGGTGGAAGACTTTCTTTTACCCCATAATGAAGAAAGGTTGGATTAAGCCCTTGATCAAGGACAATGTTTTCTGGACAAACAAGTAGATGAATTCTTGATAACGAATGGATTTCAGCTTGTTGAACAATTTTATACGCAATCATTAGCTGATCTCTCTCGTCTACATGCATCATACGAGGAAGAAAAGTGTAAGTGTTAGGGATTGTATGAAGAATGGATAATTCATCATCCATCATTTGAATTTCTTTTTTTATTTTTGGATTTATCTCTTTTAAAAAAGAAATTTCAGTTGGATTATCTAATTTTATTTTCTCTTTTTGAAAGCTAATGGCTATTGTTTGCTCCTTACGCTTAATAATAGCTTCTAGTTTTTCTTCTAAGTATGAGATATCGTTTTGTGATGACATTCCCATTATCTCCTTCATAATATTTCGATTCGATCTCCAGTTGTAACGCCAATATCTATTAACCGTTTATTTCCCTGTACAACCTTATGTTTATTTATCACTCTTACCCAAGAACCTTCCTTTGGGTGTCCACCTAGTTGCTTTGCCTGCCACACGATGTCAATCATTTTTTTTACAGAGTGATAGTTTGAGAGTCTAATATCAAAGCTCTCTTTCTGATAGTTTTTTAAATCAATCGTGATTTCTATGTACACGTTGGTTCACCTCATAAGGAGGATGATTCAAAAGCAAAGGGTCAGACCCCCTCAAACCTGATATATATAGCTTTAACAAGGTGAAAAGCTATATATAAGTGATGATTTGGGGTCAGACCCTTATGAGTCAGCCTCATCTTTTAACTGCTTGTACCAAGATTATCCTCTGATTTGACTTGCAATTTGTTGATCAGCGTCTTCAAGTGCTTTAGATGTGCTGTTCAACTGAGTAGAAATGTCATCAAGTAATTGCTGCATTTGGATAAAAGATGGTCTTAACGTTTGGTATTGCTCGCTGAATGCTCTGCTAGATTCACCTTCCCACATACCTTCTAACTCTCTAATCATCGTATCAAGACGTGAAATTTGCTCCCCTACCTGGCTGCTTTCACTTGAATAACGGTTGGACATACTGATAAGTTCTGCTGGGGTAACGCGAATGATTCCAGACATTTTATTCCTCTCCCACTCATTTATTTATTTGGTATTCATCTATATTAATTGTGAGTACCCTTTAGGTCGTTTTTCTTTTATAATCGTCCATTATGAACATAAAAAGTTTAAAAAGACGTATTTTCAATTGTTAGACCTACTTAAACATCCTTTTTTTCCTATAATATACCAATAACATATCTACTCTGATAAATACAGGCTTAAACAAAATTGTAAATAAAAACCATACTTTGTCCCCACTAATTCTAATGTCTACGGTAATAATCTCATAAAAAACTGTGAATAATTTTGAGTCATTCGCACCCGAAAAAAGTCAAGAATTATTTTTTGTTAGGTATTTATACACAACAGACTCATTGCATTAAAAATTCTAATAAAAAGCCAGTTTAGAAATATCTAAACTAGCATTGATAAGCAATTTTATATTTAAAATAATTTCTTCATTTTTAATCTATACAATAAAAAAAGGCTGACCCTATGCAAAGTGTCAACCTCTTTATTATTAATTTATCCATCCAATCTATATCTACTTGCCTTATTTGTTAATTTACCATGTTAGCTTTCTTATGACTTTTGTAATTCTTCTTCAAAATAAAATGTACTTGGATGTTCAACTACTTTATATGAGTATTTTTTCATATGCTTTACATATTGGGATTTTGAGATTGTAACTAACTCTCCAGTTTTTAGAATCTTTACAACTTCTCCATCATTGAAAATATTGTTTGAGTATTTCAACCAGACACTTCCCTTCTTCAACAAGTATACCACAATAAAGAGACCTTTCATTATCCCTTATCTGGAGATTGTTCCTATTCACAATACTATTATGTCAACCGACCTTACCTTTTATTAATTAAGGATTTTACCCATTATTTTTTATTTGTGAGCGTAATGGAAACAGGATTCTTATCATCTATTAGAGTTTTCCCATTTAATTCCTTGAAAATACTCTACTATTTACATTGGTTAATAAGCATCTTAGCATACGCATGTCTTTCGCTTTTTTCCTAAAGCATCTCTCTGTTCTACTTTTTGTATGTATTCTGAAGCTAGTGGAACTTTACATGCTGTATTTCCCATATTCACATGAACTTTCCCGATTCCTTCAGCTACTTTCATCGCTTCGTCGTGCAGTGGTGGATAGTAGCTGCCTACTGCAATCACAAATCCATTCATCACATAACGTACTCGGTTTCTTTCTTCATGTATAGTCGCTTCTATTTGCTCTACTAGTTGTTTTACTTCGTTACGATCTATTTCTTCATTTGATGTGATCGATAAATAGTTGGCATATGCACTCCATCCCGCAGTAGCGATCATCTCATCCTCTGATGACAGCCATTCTCTTGCTAATTCCAATGCAAAATTAGATTCTGCTGCTACTTGTGCAACTGTATATTCACTTATCATATACCAATTAGCCTGTTTCACCCAATGCTGAAGCTGCTCTTTTGTCATTTGCTTTGGAATAATAGCCTGCTAAATACATCGCATCACTGTTACCTGAATCATATAATTTGAGAACTAAATCTTGATCCTTCTTTACTTTTTTGACTAGATGTTTTTTCAAATCACCTATTTTCACACCAAAAAAAGGCTCTTTGGCACCATGTCTTAAAAATGTTTTCTTGGTTTGATCTGATCCTAATTCCTCAAGCTTGTCCATTACTTCTTGATAAGATATCAGTTTAATCACCTACTAGTTATTAGTTATATTGAATGGTTTGTTATATGCTATTTTTTCCAACATTTATACTTTCAAAAACTTTTTTAAACGATTCATTAATTAATATTGGATGGAAATCATCATCATCATAGTACCAAATTCAACTAATTAAAGCCTACTAAACCAAGATTTAACTAACTTTTTATTATTAGCCTTTTAGCTACACGTATTAGACGTTTCACCATACAATATGTTAATGAGTGAATAATCTCTAATAGGTGATTGGGGTGTTTTAAGTGTTAATTAAAAGAGCTAACCAAACAGAAACAAATACACTTCTGCACATGTCTGTAAATGTTATGAGTGAAAGTTCGATGGACTTCGTTCAAAATAATGCCCAAAGTGGCTTTAATATAATTTTGCCCTTTTTGAACAATGGTGGCTATTACCTCGTTGCCTTAGAAAATACGATGATTGCTGGCTGGGTATTAATAGGTCCAGACTTCAATCCTATTAACATACACAAAACTGCTAGTATTTTCTCTCTTTATGTTTTACCTTCATTTAGAAAATTGGGATTGGGCAAACAATTAATGTTACATGCTCTTCATGAATTCAAGAATCAAGGTTTTCAAAAAGTACAACTAAATGTTTATACAGGAAATCCTGCAAAACTTTTATATGAACAGCTTGGATTTAACGATATTTCAAGTGTTATGGAATTAGATTTAAATAATGTCAATGGTCCTAATTAATCTTTAGAGAACTCCTCATAAGCTAATCGAATAACAAATGGAGCATATTATTGAACAATTATTAATAATGTAAACTACATATTAAATTTTGGGACACATGTTTTGGCAAACTATTTTTCCTGTACAATGAAAGGAATCGTTTACTAGGGAGGCCACACTCATGAAGCTTTTTACGAAAGAGGAGAATAGTTGGGTTTTCTATGATTGGGCAAATTCTGCTTACTCCATTATTATTTCAACCGCAGTTTTTCCGTTATTTTATAAAGCAGCTGCCACAAATGCTGGAGTAAGTCCCGCTAATTCCACTGCGTATTTAGGCTACACAATTGCCATAGCGACATTTATTTTAGCGATCCTCGGGCCCATTTTGGGTACGATAGCTGATTACCAAGGCTTTAAGAAGCGTTTCTTCACATTCTTCTTTGCATTAGGTGTTACGTTTACAGGATTATTGGCATTTATACCAAGTGACCAATGGTTGCTTTTACTAATTTTTTATACAGTGGCTGCAGTAGGTTCTGCTGGATCGAACGTGTTCTACGATGCATTTCTAGTTGACGTTACGACAGACGAACGTATGAACCGTGTCTCCTCTCGTGGTTTTAGCTTAGGCTACATTGGTAGTACGATTCCATTTATTATTAGTATAGCTATTATTATGTTAGCGCAAAGTGGTACGATCCCTATTTCTACTACAACGGCAAGTAAAATAGCCTTCATTATTACAGCTCTCTGGTGGGCTATATTCACTATCCCAATGTTTAAGAATGTTCATCAAAAGTATTACATAGAACGTGAGCGGCACCCAGTTGTGAATAGCTTTAAGCGTCTCGGTAAAACAATTAAGGAAATCCGTCAATATAAGGCATTATTTTTATTTCTATTCGCCTATTTCTTTTATATCGACGGTGTAGGGACCATTATTACGATGTCTACCGCTTATGGTACAGATTTAGGAATTAGTTCGACAAATCTACTTATTATTTTGTTCGTTACACAAGTTGTCGCTGCACCATTTGCGATTCTTTATGGAAGATTGTCAGAGCGATTTACTGGGAAAAAGATGCTTTATGTTGGCATTATCATTTATATGCTCGTTTGCATTTATGCGTATTTCTTAGAGACAACACTAGACTTCTGGATTCTGGCAATGCTCGTTGCCACATCTCAAGGAGGTATTCAAGCATTAAGTCGGGCATACTTTGCAAAGCTCGTTCCAAAGGAAAATGCAAATGAATTTTTTGGCTTTTACAACATTTTCGGCAAATTCGCGTCAATTATGGGACCGCTTTTAGTAGGAGTAACTGCGCAGCTTACTGGAAATTCAAGTAGCGGTGTGTTCAGTCTTATTATTCTATTTATTATTGGCCTTCTCATTCTTGCCCGCGTTCCTGAACCAAAAAATGATCTAGTAAATGTTGTGGATCATAAATCTTTCTAGAATTCGCTATGAATGCTTATTTACATTTCTATATTCTTCAAAGAGACGAGAGATTCCTCGTCTCTTTATTTTTTATACTATCAAAATTTATATTCTAATGATGATAGTATAAGAAAAACTAAGGCTTTCGACAATAAACTTTGCGACAAGCCAAGTTTTTCTAATAGAAAGTACAACTTGAAAATTACCCCAATCATGTTCAAGTTGTTTTATTTTGAAACAATCCTACTAATTGATAGAATATAGCTGTATTTAGATTTGAAAAAATAATGAAAATCCCAGTCCCTTGTTTTATTGTATTATTAAAAGAAAGAAGATGAACGGATGTCTATAGATAAGAAAAAAAAGCAATTAAATGATATTCCTTTTTCGGTTCTTGACCTTGCACCTATTATTGTCGGTGGTACACCCTCCGAATCTTTTCAAAATACAGTTGATCTTGCCCAACATACTGAAAAGTGGGGTTATAATCGGTACTGGTTGGCTGAGCATCATAACATGCCCTTCATTGCTAGTTCAGCGACATCTGTTGTTATTGGTCATGTAGCAGCGAATACAACAAAAATACGTGTTGGCTCCGGTGGAATTATGTTACCTAATCACGCTCCACTGGTTATTGCTGAACAGTTCGGAACACTCGAATCCTTATTCCCCGGACGTATCGACCTTGGTCTTGGGCGCGCACCGGGGACAGATCAGCTTACAGCAAAGGCTCTAAGACGTGACCGTGGGAATGACGGCCAAGATTTCCCTGAACAATTAGCAGAATTGCGCTCATATTTTAACCCGTCCCTTTCTTCTGGAAAAAGGCATGTGAGGGCGTTTCCTGGCGAGGGCTTAAACATTCCAATCTGGTTATTGGGCTCAAGTGGATTTAGTGCGCAACTAGCGGGACAGCTTGGATTACAGTTCTCCTTTGCCAGCCACTTTTCGCCTAATCATACACTTCAAGCTCTTGAGATTTATCGACGTTACTTCAAGCCTTCCGATGTACTTGAAGAGCCGTATGCAATGCTTGGTGTAAACGTCATTGCTGCAGATACTGATGAAGAAGCAGAATTACTTGCTACTTCCTTACAGCAGCAATTCCTTAACTTAATTCGTAACAACGAAGCACCGCTTCAGCCACCAGTTGAAAACATGGATGAATTGATGAGCGAATATGAAAAAGCTGCCTTGCAGCAACAGTTAGGAGCCTCAATTTTTGGTAGTCCTAAGACCGTTAAAGAAAAGCTACAGACATTTTTAGATGATACTCAAGCTGATGAGATTATGGTCATTTCCCAAATTTATGATCACAAGGCACGTCTTCGCTCTTACGAAATTGTGAAGGATATAATAAATTAGAAGGAAAAATAACTAACGAAGTACAAAAAGAAAGGAGCTGGCTAATCAATTGTACTAGCCAGCTCCTTTTTCTTATTAGTAGATACCAGTTCTCTTCTTGCTTTACCTAGTTAGCAGACGACGTTTTTACTTTTTTCACTTTACGCTTATTAAGGATCTTTTTCACAATCGGGTAAATGATAGGAGCCCATTTCATTATATTTTTCATCAACTTTTTCATAGTAGTACCTCCTACTTTTTTATTGCCATTCCCGATTTTAGTAGAAGATAAACATTACAGTCCAACCTAGTCTACTTTCTATTCTATTATCTACCCTACCTTCGAAACTTCTTTACCTTGCTGGAGTTGATACATTTGAAAGTACTTTCCCTTATGGTTTAGTAGTTCGTCATGGCTTCCTCTCTCCACAATTTCCCCGCGATCTAATACAAGGATTTGGTCTGCATTACGAATGGTTGAAAGGCGATGTGCGATAATAAAAGTTGTTCTACCTTCCTTCACAATATTTAATGCCTGTTGAATCAGTGCTTCTGTTTCAGTATCAATATTTGCAGTTGCCTCATCTAAAATGAGAATGGCTGGATCATAAGCCAATGCACGTGCAAAAGATATCAGTTGCCGCTCACCAGCCGATAATGTACTTCCCTTTTCAAGTACTGGTTCCTCATACTGATTTGGAAGCTTTTCAATAAACCGTTCCGCTCCTACATCTTGTAGAGCTTTTTTGACTTGTTCCTTTGTAATCGCAGGATTTTCTAGACCGACGTTCGTTTCGATTGTTCCTGTAAACAAGAACGGATCTTGAAGGACAATTCCCATATGCTTTCTAAGCTGTTGACGTGGAAGCTCACTTGCGTCCATCTCGTCTATAGTAATTTTGCCTCTATCGATATCATAAAAACGAAATAGAAGATTCATAATTGAGCTTTTCCCTGAACCTGTATGGCCAACTAAAGCAACTGTCTCACCCTTTTTCGCCTCAAAAGAGATATTCTTTAAGACATCATTCTCTCCATCATAGGAAAAAGAAACATTATTAAATCGGACATTCCCTTCATACCTAGGAAGATCTCCTACATTTACATCTTCACCTTTTTCGTCAAGTAGCTCAAATACTCGTTCAGATGCAACACGAGCTTGTTCTAACTGTGCAAGCTGATTCACAATATCTGTTACAGGTTGAAACAAGCGATTAAGGTAATCAACAAAGGCATAGAGCATCCCAATTGATACGATACCAACTGCACTTAACGATTGTCCCCCAAAGTACCAAATTAACACGACAAACGCTACATTACGAAGTACATTAACTAGGTTATGAGATGTCATAGCATTTAAACTTAATAACTTATTTTGATAGGTAAAGTGTTCCTCGTTTAACTTTTCGAATTCCTTCGATGTTTGTTCTTTGCGGCGGAACGCTCGAATAATTGGCATACCTTGAATGGATTCATTAATCATTCCGTTAATGTCACTTACTCTTGTTCGAATTAAGTGATTATACTTAGCTGCCACTTTACGATAGAGCAACGTCCAAATAAAAATAATCGGCACTAATAGCATTGTAAGTAGAGCAAGCTTCTGATCAAGGAAAAACAATGCAACAAAAATTCCTGTCATATAAATACCACTTGTAAAAAAGGACGCTAATACTTTAACGTAAAGCTCTCTAATCGCTTCGGTATCATTTGTTACACGTGAAACAATTTTTCCTGCTGGTCGATTATCAAAGTAATTGATTGGTACTCGTTGAATATGTTCAAACACATCCGTTCTCATTTTTTGAATAATACGATTTGCTGCTTTTTGGAGCATGAAAGATTTCCCATACTGGAAAAAAGCAGCGATAAAAAGCAAACCTACATAAAAGCTTAGTAGAAGAATAATCGGACGAATTTCTGGTTGGTAAAATGCAATTAACTCCTGATTACTTAATTCTTCTACTTCATATCTAGCATCCTCATTACCTTTTGTGACTGTTAAAATATTACCATTAACCGATCTCTCTCCGTCAAAAAGGAGATGCTTTTTCGTTGCGTAGAAGGAACGCCCTACTTGAACAACCTGTAATTCCCCATCTCCTAAAGAATTTTCTTCTAAAACGTACGTACTTCGTTTGAAATATCGATCTTTAAAGACAACTGTTTGATCATCCTTATTTGTCACTTCCATCCAAGGACTTTCAATCCCCATCATATGGTCATCAATCATCTTCTTGGCGATGAAAGGTCCTGTTAGCTCAGCTGCAACAGCAAACGTTAGCATCGCTAGAGCGATAAAGATCGTCCTTTTGTAAAGAAGTGCGTAGTGAAAAAGGCGTTTCCCTGTTGTTTTTTGTTTCATTTAACTCACCTCTCCATAGGAATCAGCCTGCTGTCGATCAAATTGCTCTTTATACCATTTTTCCATTTTGAGGAGCTGTTCATGGGTTCCCTCTTCAACAATTCTCCCTTCATTCATTACTACAATCCAATCAGCATGCTGTACTGCAGATAGGCGATGTGCTGTAATAAAGGTTGTTTTTCCAGCTCTCTCCTTTCGAATATTCTCAATAATTTCCGCCTCCGTTTTACCATCAACCGCAGACATAGCATCATCTAGTAGAAGAATTTCCGGATTTTTAATTAATGCTCTTGCAATCGAAATTCTTTGCTTCTGACCACCTGATAATGCAACACCTTTTTCCCCGACAAGTGTATCTAACCCTTTTGGTAAAACAGACAGATCATTATTGAATGCTGATAAGTTTAACGCTTTATCAATTTCGTCCTCACTCACTTCATCTTTTCCAAATTGAAGATTTTCTCGAATGGTTCGTGAAAATAATATCTGCTCCTGTGGTACATATCCAACCCAGGAATGTACGGTATCAACCGCTATGGATTCCAGAGGTGTTCCTGATATTAGTAATTCTCCAGTTCCTAATGGGTACTCTCGGAGGAGCTGTTTTAGCAAGGTAGTTTTTCCACTTCCTGTTTTACCAACAACCCCGATCGTTTCCCCTCTTTTTACATCTAAAGAGACATTTTTCAAATTATCAGTTGTTGAGGTTGGATAACGGAATGTGACATTTGAAAAAGTAATCGACTCTGCAACCTCTACTTCAATTGGGACATCATGATCGTTAACGTCTGCATCATAAGCAAGAATTTCGTTCACTCGATCTAGTGAAGCGTTTCCACGTTGAAGAATATTTATTAGCTCACCTACAGCAAACATCGGCCATATTAACATTCCTAGATAAATGTTAAAGCTAATTAATTCTCCTAAGGTGATGATCTGATTAAAAACTAAATAAGCTCCATATCCAAGTCCAATCACGTAGCTTAAACCAACAAGTATTTTTATGGTTGGTTCAAACAATGCATCCACCTTTGCCACGGCAATATTTTTTTCATAAACATCATTAGTCATGTCATTAAAGCATTTTTCATCTGCCTTTTCTTGTACATAAGCACGTATGACTCTAACCCCGGCTATTGATTCTAGTACATTGTCATTCATATCACCAAATGCATCTTGGGCAACTGTGAAACGTTTATGAATAAGTTTGCCATAATAATTAATGGCAATCGCCATTAAAGGCAAAGGTAAAAGAGCAGCAAGAGTTAGCTTCCAACTAATCGTAAGCCCCATCACGAAAATAATGATAATCATAAAAATAGTCGAATCGATTAAGGTTAAAATTCCAAATCCTGCAGTCATCGAAATTGCCTTTAAATCATTCGTTGCTCTTGCCATTAAATCACCTGTTCGGTTCTTTTCATAAAAGCTAGGAGTCATCGATAATAAGTGTCTCATGAAACGAAATCTTAAGATTCGTTCAATCAAATGCGCTCCTCCAAACAACTGGTACATCCATACGTAGGTAACGATGTAGCTCACAACAATAAGAGCACCGAAGTAAAGCAGTAGTTCTCGTAAGCGTTCCCCTGTCATCTGACCGAATTGAATATCATCAATTGCGATCCCGATAATTTTTGGTGGAATAACATCTAAGAAACTAACAATGATTAATAAAGTAATTGAAACAGTATATCGTTTCCGATACTGTTTAAAAAACCAACTTAACTTCATAAGTACTGAGAACACTGAAGAGTCCCTCCTCTACTTTTCAAAATAAATAAACTCCGTTAGCCATCTTTCATCCAATCCAAATCAATACGGATCACCTTTTCTTTATCCATCACCAAAACTCCCTTCAAAAATGTATCTATATTAACGAGCAAAATGCTCGGAACAATCCAAAATGGTGTTGAAAATGGTTAGAAAAACTTAGTTTATCGCCAAGTCCTAATGGTGAAAGCCTTAGTTTTTCTTATACTATCATCCATTGGATATAAATTCAGATAGTACAAAAAGGCACCGTGCGTAATCGCACGATGCCTAAAAAACAGACAATATAAAAACGCACGTCACGATAGTAGTAACCTGCGTTAGAATGTACATAAAAGGAGTTAGTTATTTACAATAGATTTTGTACAACCTTTTGGCGGGTTACATAATAATATGAAATTTGATTCGTATTGCCCATTACGTTTTTCATTTTTATAACCCTCCAATTTTTGTAAATTTTCATCTTGTTTAATTGTATAATTTTCCATTTGTTTTTGTCAATGTTTTTCACTAAAATTTCCAACATCATTCCCCTGGAAATTTTAGTTATTACACTTATATTCTTAAAGTAGCATTTTATGATAAGAATGTCTTTCGAAGGAGATTTTGTGCCTCGCTCTGTCCTCTTTTGCGAGTTGAGGCTGACCAAGGGGCTTGAGCTTTTCTTATTATTTATTCATATTAGCTAGAAATCCCCCAAGGAGGTCTTCCACGTCTTCTGGTTCGTTCGTTTCCTGATCTTCTTCCATTGCAGAAGCATGTTCTTGTTTCGCCTTATCCCAATCAAAATCCATTAAGTCATCCAGATCATCATCTAGAGGTTGAGGAACCTCTTCGGGCTCCTCTAGTTCTTCCTGAATTTTTGCCTCGACTCTTTTAGTGAAGTCTTCTTCCATTGCAACCTGTCCGCTCTCTTGCAGGTATAGTGCTTCATTTATATCCAAAGCATTGCTGTTAAGAGTGGCTAAAATTGATGTTGCTCGCATTGGATCTGCTAACAGTTGATAGACAATACTCCCTAGCAAAGCTTCTGAGTGAGAGTGTTTTAGCCAATTTCGTTGGTCTTTACTTAATTGTTTTGGTAGAGGGAGTGTTACAGTTTCTCTATCTTTTGATAATGAGTTACTAACTCCTGCCAAAATAAACTCTGCCATTTTGCTAGAAAAGTTTCGTCTCTCTGTTTCTTTTAACTTTTGCAGCTGCTTTAATATGTGATCTGGTGTGTCTGAAGGCAGACGAAAAGTAATTGCCTGTCCCCTTTCTATAGTAGCTGATCCCTTTTTATTCATGAAACCACCCTATTTTTCTACTGTTTGTTTCTCAATCTTTTTACCTGTTGTGTCGATCTTATTCTTTCTAGCATAATCAGAGATTAATTTATAATACGCATTTGCCATCATCCAAATGCTTTCTTTTTCATCTTCGAAAAATTCAATATTGTAACCATCTAAACTATTATTTAACATTTTGATATAGTCTTTTAATACGATCGATCCGCCGCCAACAAAGTAACAGATTTCCGTTTGAGAGTTTTTCTGCCATACATTGCGTAAGTGACGATATTGTTTTTTAGCCAATTCCAGGAGAATGCGATCCGTAATATCATGAACGCTTGTCCGGCTTCCTTTAACCATGATATGGTTACGATCGTTTTTGCGTGTGATGATATCTACAACATCTCTTCGGCTATCTAATTCTACACCATGCTTTGTTCTAATTTCTTCTCTTATTGCTTCTAATGATTCAGATACTCCAATATTAAAACCTTGAGCTTTATCATCGTCTACATTGCGATTTTTTATGACTGCAACATCAGTCGATAATCCACCAATATCTTGAATAAGGATTCTTCTATCAATTAAATCTCGATTAATAATATTTAAATCTTTATCCATTACTAAATTGATATAAGCTGCAAATCCTTCAGGATAAACTTTGACTTCGTCAAATTTGATATTTACCTTCAATCCTTGATATTTAGGAGTCACTAAAAACTCAACTTGATGGACTGAGCTTAATAGCTGTGAGCGATATCCTACATCTTTTCCTTCTTTCACTTCACGGAGTGGTAATCCCGTTCCGAGAGTGTAATTTGCTTCAATAACATTGTTTGTTTTTTTGAAAATTCCAGAATTTTGCTCTCTCACTGCATCTAGTGCTAAAGAGGCAAAAAGCATAACAAGTGTCTGATCTTCTTCTGATTTACTACTTCCAGGATCTAATTCATTAGGATTGTCACTTTTTGTCGCTAAATTCCCAACACGGTAGATTACATTATTATCTTTCAAAGCAGGGGAGTGAACCCTAATATGAATGCCATCTAATGGATCTTTATCATTTAAATCTTCTATTCCAATGACTGGTCTATCTTCAGTATCTCGTGCAATAACATTAGGTATGTACAATTCAAAATCAGTTTTTCCAAATATTGCCTTTACGCAATCATTCCCCACATCAATCGCTGTAATTCTAGTAATACTCATCAAATCATTCCTCTCATATAAAAGAATAAGTTCAAAAATGAACTTTATCAATTTAACTTAAGGTTAAAGCAGTTGGAAGAAAGCGTCAATATTACTTTAGTTGTGTTCAATAAGAAAACATGTCGTCTGTATTGTATACACGTAAACAAAAGTGTACACATCCTATCTTACCAAGATGTAAACGACTTTGTATACAAGTAAACATCTTTGCATACAGATAGATTACATTTTGTATACATGCAAACTTCGACGTAAACATCTATTTTCTATTACCTTTCGACCTGGACATATCGCTCTTTTTGCTCATAGCCATTCCTACCATTCCCCTTTTAATCTATTATTTTTTTAGCAGTTAAATAACTTTGTCGAGAAATGGAACTCATGAATTATTTGTTTAACGCAAATAATTCTTTTAAATAGGATCCCCGAACAATAATTGTCCCCTTTTATAAACTTCAATATGAATAGAGTTGTAATATTAGTAGTTTTTTCTATTCACTTTAAATTTCATTACATAAAGTTTTTCAATAAATTAATATAAGTTTAGTTTTTCAATCTAATTTCCAATTAAGTTCTACTTGTTAGACGGATTTTCAAACATGTTATAAATTTATTTAAAAACAGACAACCTTTGATAATCATCAGTATATACGGCTAACGGAAAGTTACGTGGTGTTTTGAAGATATCCATATTTAATAATTAAGGCGATTCAATTATCACCAATCACAATTAGTTATATTTTTCCAAAATAACAAGTTCAAGACATTACTATATAAAGGTAGAAAAGATTTGCACCCTATTTCCATGTTGGAAAACATAGAGAACTTTATTGGGTAAAACAGTTTGATCTACGGAAAAGCCTAGCAACTGTCATTAATGTGTTTCACAATAACTTAGATGATATTGAAAAACTATCGTTTAGGAGTTACTAGAAACTAAACTTGATGACAGAATTTAATTGCTATAAACGAGAGCTTATTTATTTTTATTTTATAAAGAGTAGTACGGTGCAGTTCAAAGAGTATAATTTGCGTAAATTACATTGTTTGTTTTTGAGGGAATATGCAAAACTTTGTTCTCTAACTACGTCTAATGCCCATGATGAAAAAAACATATTTGGGTTCTTCTTTGACTTACTATTCCCAAGATCTAATTCATTAGGATTGTAACTTTTTCTACTAAATCCCAACACGATAGATAACATTATTCTCTTTTAAAGCAGGGGAGTGAACTCTAAAACAGATGACACCTAATGGATCTTATCATTCAAATCTTCTAATGCAATTTACTTGTCTATAAACGGCATGTCTTGCAATAACATTAAGTATGAATAATTCTTAATCCGATTTTCTGTATAATGATTTTCACTCGATTATTCCCACATCAATCGCAGCAATTTTTATAACACTCAATAGTCATTCTTCTCATTTAAAATAAAGAAGTTCTAAAATGAACTTTCACACGTCAACTCAAGGTTAATGCGGGTAAAGATAACGATTAATATTACTATAATTGCATTCAACACAAAACATGTTTACAGTTCTGTATACACACAAACAAAAATGTACACATCCTTTTATATCAACATGCGTACGTGATTGTACACATGTATACACATTTGCACACAAAGAGAAAACAAAATGTATACATGTATACATTAAAGTAAACATCTAATTTTTATTACTTATTGACTTAGAAATATCGCTCTTTTTATTCATACTCACTTCAACCAATCTCCCTTAACCCTGTTAAAAATATAAAAATTGGAGTTTTGTAGGGAGGTGAAACTCATTAGGGATTTCATTAAAGAACAATCATCCCCCCTTCTTGAGTTTCCCAAAATAAGGGGTAGATCTTTTTGATTTTTAAACGTAGTCTTAAGTCAGTCAGTTTTAAAGAATATCCTTATTTATTTAATGGTTACGGTTATACCATCTATCACAATTGGTTCTATTTTTGTACAGCAACAAGTTCAAGAAACTGAAAATGAATAAAAAGCGCTGACTCTTGTCTCATACTTGTGGAAGATAATGGGGTTGGCATTCCTAAAGAAAAACTAGATCAAGTATTTAATCCATTTTTTACTATGAAGAAAGATGGTTCTGGGTTAGGGTTAACGGTTTGAAAACGTATAATAGATACGTTTAGAGGAAATATTCACATTCGTAGTACCATACATCATGGAACAACAGTTGAAATTACACTTCCACTTCCCCTAAGGAAATGAGCTGGATTAAATAACAAGCAAAAAACAGAGAGGATGCCACTCTCTGTTTTTTATATGGCCTCTCCTATCTTTCATTCGAGGCTGCATTAATCACTTTAACTGTTTTAAAAACATCTTTTCCCAATATTTCCAAGGGAGAATGAACTTAAGAACCACCGCTATTTTTACACCCTTCCCTACCATGTATCTTAATCTAGCATGTTTTTTCCAAGAAATGTATGTTATTAATCTAGCAACCTCGGTTGGATCTCCCAAATTGCTCGCACCTTTTTCAATATGGTGTTCAAGTTTTTTCATTGTTTCGTAATATGGGGATTCAGGGTTTAAAGATTTTTCAGCCACTTGTTTTCCTGATGTCCAAATATTTGTTTGATATGAACCAGGCTCTACAAGCACCACATCAATGCCAAAAGGCTTCATTTCTAGTCGAAGCGATTCACTCCAGCCTTCTAATGCATGTTTGGATGTTATATATGGTGACAAACCAGGGAAGCCAATTCTACCACTAATACTACTAACATTAATGATTTTCCCTTTACGTTGTTTTCTCATTATTGGGAGAACTACTTGTGTGACGGCAATAACGCCAAACACATTTGTCTCAAATTGTTTTCTGTATTCATCAAGAGGAATCTCTTCTACAAATCCAGCACCCGCAAAGCCCGCATTATTGACAAGAACATCAATACGTCCTAGTTTCTCCATAAAGCATTTCCAATTATTTATTGAAACGTCTGAAGTTACATCTAATTCATGTAATTGAATCCTCTCTGCCACTCCAAGACGTTCAGCTTGATTTAGCAAATGAGAACCTTTGTTTATATCACGCATTGTTGCCATAACGTGAAAGCCACTTTTGGCTAATTCCAACGAAGTAAGCAATCCAAAACCACTTGAAGACCCGGTCACAACTGCAATTTGATTTTCCATACAATCTCCCTTTACTTCATTTCATCTCTTTTTTATGTATGATTTACTACGGTATGATATTCATAGGCAGACTCTACCCTTTTATTGAAGGGAAACGAATAGTTACATTTTTTCCTTTTCAATTCCCAGATATGATACTGAATCTTCCGCTATATTTTTGTACTATGTTGAAACAAATCATAAGACCTATGAATGGCATCTTTCACGCTCACATTGTTAGATTCTAATCCACTTTCGGCTTTGCAATAGTAAAAAAGTAACTATCACAGCTACATTCAGCTCATCTAACATTAAGGAAAAATGCACTTTCATTTCCTTATTAATAAAACTAAAAAAGAATAGTCTTCTATTTGATACACTACTAAAATCCCTCATAAAAGAATACCATTTTCAATAAATGATTGAAAATTTCAATAGAAAAAAACTCCCCATTCTTATAGTGAATAGGGAGTTCTCATTTACCATATCTACCTAACTATACACGTTTTAGAGTCATCGATTAGAAAATGGATCTTAATCCGTAATGGAAGTGAATTAAAGTATAATATTCACTTTAATCTTTATCTTGGCTCAGCAAGCACTTCAAAACACCTTATCTATAGGTGTAACTTAACAATCGAAGACATAGTGCTGATTAAGGTAATTTGAACGTTATTCGAAATCATCTACACAGATGAATTAGAACCTCTTTTGATTTGACTTTGTTGTGTTGATCGATTTCGTTCAAACAATAAATGAGTGATGCTTACAGGATCAACTATTTTGGATACCTGAGAAGGAGATGTTGATAAGGAGCGAATTTCACCAATGATTTTCTGCAACATGAAAATTTTCCTATCTAATTGTTTGCTGATTTTTATAACATCAGGATCGGAGACCCCTTTACTCCTTATCAATTCGTACATATCCTGGCGAAAGTCATTGATACTCTTACTTAATTCTAGAACATTCTTTAGAATCATGAACCTCATCTTCTTTCTATCAGTTATCAAATTTTGTTAATCTATATATCCTAGTAATGTTTCGCATACTTCATTTTCTGCTACTTCTACAAACTGAACATCAACACGATTCAGACTTTTGATGAATTAAATGTACTATTTCCAAGTGTATTTTTCTAAAAACGAAAGAATTATCTATTTCCTTAATGCTAGCCTAATTAATTAAGTGAAATGGGCTAATAGAAAAGAATACATAACTTATGCTTCAACCCATTTTACTCATATTTATCATGGTAAAGATCTCTTAAACAGAAACTAAAGCAAAACAATGATCATTAAAGTATACAATCTCGGAAAGAATCTTACATCCTTCAATGTTTTCGTAAGCTTCTCTTGCTTCTTCTTTTGTTTCAAATTCAAACATGGAAATATTTGAATTTGAATAGCGAGTAATGATCCACATAAAAGATTCCCCCAATTAAAAGATAGTTTCTTCTTTACCCATAGACTGTAAGCTCATCATACTGAATCTACTCTTTTCATTATTATGTCAATACTTCATAGATTTCTGCACCTTAACCAAATTCATTATGAGCTATGTCAATTCAAGGGCTAATTTGTTGTTAAAAATGAGGCTAATTCTTTACTTTTTTGTTTTCTTTCTTTGCGCATTCTTGCTCGCTCTGGCGCAGTTTCGTGTAACTTTCTCTCTTCTTCTGTTTCCGGAATGACTTGTGGAACACGCGTTAGGCGTTTATGCTCATCAAGTGCAACAAATGTTAAGAGGGCAGTCGCTGCCATTTTACGCTCACCGCTTTTTAAGTCTTCTGCAATAATTTTTACAAATATTTCCATAGATGATGTACCTGTCCATGTCACATAGGATTCGAAACAGACTGAATCTGATGGTCGAACGGGATGTAAAAAGTCAACTGAATCCGTTGAAGCGGTTACACATTCCCTTCGACTATGACGTGCTGCGGAAATGGAGGCGACTTGGTCCAAATCACTCATTAACCGACCACCAAATAAAGTATTGTGATTATTTACATCGTTTGGGAATACACGACTTGTTCGTATCACTCGTGATTCTTTACAATATTTTACTTCCATACACACATCTCCCTAAAACATATCAATCTGTTTACGGTATATTTACATCATTATAGAGTTATCCCTCTCCTATATACTCGTCAATAGGATTTCAAGATTTTACTTCTTTTAAGACTTTCTTTTAGATTCTCAGAAAGAATCTAGCGCCTCTCCTTACTTAGATATTACTTCTAAAAAGTTATTTTATTAAACTTTTAGCCTTCTAATAACAAGGATTCTGGATCTTCCAACAGTTCTTTTACCATAGCTAGGAAGCTAACAGCTTCTTTTCCGTCCACAATCCGGTGATCGTAAGATAGGGCAAGATACATCATTGGACGATTTTCCATTCGTTCGTTATCGATGGCTACCGGTCTTGTTTGAATCTTATGCATACCTAGAATCCCCACTTGTGGGCTGTTTAAGATCGGCGTTGACATTAAGGAACCAAAGACTCCGCCGTTTGTGATCGTAAATGTACCGCCTTGAAGGTCTTTTAACGTAAGGGTATTGTCACGCGCTTTTTTACCAAGATGGCTGATTTCTCGTTCAATTTCGGCAAAGCTTTTCTGATTGGCATCGCGTACAATTGGAACCACTAATCCTTCTGGCGCTGCCACCGCAATTCCGATATCATAAAATTTCTTGGAAACCAGTTCATCCCCTTGAATTTCAGCATTCAAAAGCGGGAATTGCTTTAAGGCTGCCACCACAGCTTTAGTAAAGAACGACATGAATCCGAGACGAACATCATGTTTTTCAAAGAACGCATCTTTCCGTTTTTTTCGTAAGTCCATAATGGCAGACATATCGATCTCGTTAAACGTTGTTAACATTGCGGCTGTATGCTGGACTTCTACAAGACGTTTCGCGATCGTTTGACGACGGCGGGACATTTTTACGCGTTCTACCGGCTTATCAAACTCTGTATATATCTGTTTTGTGGCTGGTTTTGGACTTAACTTTTCGGTTGTTTTTAGTTCTTCTTTTGGGACAGGTACCTGTTTATGTGCTTTTACATCATGCGGTCTGATTCTGCCAAGTGGGTCGTTGCCGTTCACTTGATTCAAGTCGATTCCCAGTTCTCTTGCCAGTTTTCTAGCAGCCGGCGAAGCAACCGGACGGGTCGCTTTTGAAAGTTCCGGTACTGATTGAGTGCTCGGTTGGTTTACCACTTCTTTTTCCGCCTTTTCAGGGGCTACTGCCGAAACAGCCAGAGTGGGACCTTCTTCCACATTCTCTTCTAAAATAGCAATCACATCACCTACTTCTACCGTATCGCCCGGCTCTTTTAACACCTGCGTTAACACACCAGTGTAGTCTGTATTGACTTCAATATTCACTTTATCTGTTTCTAGTTCAACGACACCTTCTCCTTTGCTTACTTTATCGCCAACATTGATGAGCCATTGTAAAACAGTTCCTTCTGAAATTGATTCTGCTAGCTCCGGTACTTTGATTTCAATCATGTTGATATCCTCCCTGGTTTCGTAGACTTTCTATTAAATTAGTTTCTTTTTACTGAGACTTTTACTACAATTTTTTTAGTTTTTCACTAACACTTTTTCTTGTTTCTCGCTATCTGCTAAATAATCCATTTTCAACGCTTGTTGGACAATTCGTTCTTGTTCTTTCTTATGAACATGTGGGTCCCCGCCTGCAGGACTTGAGCGATCAGGACGTCCCATGTAACCTACCGTTAGGCTGCCGGAAGCAAGCTCAAAAAGGGTAGGGGCGATATAATGCCAAGCTCCCATATTCTTCGGTTCTTCCTGTACCCATACGATCTCCTGCAAGTTCGGAAAACGCTTTAAGATGGCTTCCACTTTCTCCTCTGGGAACGGATACAATTGTTCGATGCGAATGATGTGTACCTCATCCAAGTTTCGATTTTCTTTACTTGATTCAATTTCTGCTGCCAGATCGATAGCCATTTTACCCGTAGTTAACACTAAACGCTTTACCTTGTCCGTATTTTTTCCAAGATGTGGCTGTTCCACTACCGTTTGGAAATGTCCTTCACTAAGGGCTGTACCAGAAGAAGCGGTAAGTGGGTGACGCAGCAAACTTTTCGGTGTCATGATTACCAATGGTCGAACAAACTCTGTTCCTAAAATAGCGGCTTGACGACGTAAGATATGAAAATATTGGGCCGCACTGGTCAAGTTCGCGACCGTCCAGTTGTTTTCAGCTGCCAGTTGTAAAAAGCGTTCCGGACGAGCACTGGAATGCTCTGGACCCTGTCCTTCATAACCGTGAGGCAGCAGGAGGACAAGTCCCGATTTTTGCCCCCATTTTGCTCTTGCTGCTGAAACAAATTGATCAAAGAGGGGCTGTGCCGTGTTAACAAAGTCGCCGTATTGCGCTTCCCACATCACGAGTGTTTCAGGAGCGAATACATTATAGCCGTATTCATAACCGACAACAGCCGCTTCTGACAGCGGGCTATTATGAACGGCAAACGAAGCGCGGGCTTGCGGAAGACGGTGCAAGGGTGAAAAGGTCTCGTTCGTTTCCGTGTCATGTAGCATAATGTGACGCTGCGCAAAAGTTCCGCGTTCGGAATCTTGCCCTGTTAGACGAATCGGCGTGCCTTCTTTTAACATCGTCGCGAATGCTAACGCTTCAGCTAGAGCCCATTCTACTTTCCCGTTCTTTTCCAGTGCGTTTTCACGACGCTCCAGAATACGCTTTAATTTCGGATAAACATGAAATCCTTCCGGCCATTTAAGCAATTCATGATTTAATTCATTAAGGGTATCATGTGACACGCTTGTCTCTATCGTTGGAATTCCTTTGGCGATGACCACTGGTACCTCTACATCTGCGGAAGGTTCATCCTTCTTCTTTTCTGATACTTTGTCATATTCGGCCTTTAGTGTTTTTTGTACGTGACGATTGATTTGTTCGACTTCTTCTTGACTGAGAATACCTTTTGTTTGTAAATGATCGGCATATGAGGCTCTGACAGTTGGATGTTTCGCCACTTTTTTGTACACCTGCGGCTGGGTAACCGCCGGATCATCCATTTCATTATGTCCAAAGCGTCGATAACCGACTAAGTCAATCACAAAGTCCTTTTGGAAGCGAACTCGGTATTGATAGGCAAGGTAGACAGCAGCCAGACAGGCTTCCGGATCATCTGCATTAACATGCAAAATGGGAATTTCAAATCCTTTCGCCAGGTCACTCGTATATCTCGTGGAACGGGAATCATGGCTGTCTGTTGTAAAACCGACCATATTGTTTGCAATAATATGGATAGTTCCTCCAGTTTGATATCCTTTTAATCCGCCTAAATTCAAGGTTTCCGCTACAATTCCCTGGCCTGGAAATGCCGCATCACCATGGACTAAAATTGCAAGCGCTTTCGAAGTATCCTGTTTAGGGTAACCAACTGTATGTCGCTCTTCCTGGGCAGCTCTCGCAAACCCCTCGACTACAGGATCCACAAATTCAAGATGGCTCGGGTTATTCGCTAGTGTAATTCGTGTGCGAACAGTCCTAGAACCTTCTATGAATCGATCGCGGCCTAAGTGATATTTTACATCTCCTGTCCAACCCTCACTAATGTCTACAAGATCGCCGGATGGACCCTGTTGTTTAGTGGTTGAGTGCTGAAATTCAGAGAAAATCATGCTGTATGGTTTTTCTAATACATGTGCCAGGACACTTAATCGTCCACGATGCGCCATTCCAATCACTACATTACTTGCTCCATCCTTGACAACTTCTCGAACCACTTCATCCAGCATAGGCACAAGCATGTCTACTCCTTCAATAGAGAATCTCTTTTGCCCGACAAAGGTTTTATGTAAAAACTGTTCAAAACCCTCGACTTCTGTCAGTCGTTTCAAAAGAGTTTTTCGTACTTCTTTTGATAACACACTGTGTAAAGAACCAGTCTCCACCATCTGACGTAGCCATGTTCGTTCTTCAATATGATGCACATGGTTAAATTCATAGGCTAAAGAATTGGTGTACATATCTTTAAAATGATTTATCGCATCTAATGCAGTTTGGATTTCTGCTGGCGCCTCCTCCCAAACTACCTTAGCCGGAATCGCTTTCAAATCATCGTCATTTAATCCATATTTCTCTGGATTCAGCAAAGAGTGATCTTTTGCATCCTCCTCTAACGGATTAATTTTAGCTGATAAATGGCCGTATGATCGAATGTCTTCAAGCAGTTTTACTAATTTAAGTACTTTTTCCACATTTGGCGTATTATTAGAAATAATAGGTGAATATTCAATAATTTCTTTTGTATGGTCTATCTCTAAAGAAAGAGGTGAACCCCATTTTAAAAAAAGCTCTTTTAATTCTGTATCAATAGAATCTCCACCGTTCACGTACAGCTCATATTGTTCCATCACATACCCAAGGTTTGGACCATGAAAATATCCCCATGGATTTTGTTGGTTTTTCTGTATTCCCATTCACAAATCCCCCCCATGCTTGTGTTTCTTAATATTTTGTATCGGATAATTAATTTAGAGAAGTAATTATAGATTGCTTTGGGATAAGCATAATGGAATAATGGAAATAAATAAAATGACAAAAAGTTATAATTACCTATAATAAAAAAATATATGGAAGAAATAGGGAGGAATAATGGATTACCGTGATTGGGAAATACTAAAAGTTCTCTATAATCAAAAAAATCTCACGAAATCAGCCCGGCTTTTGTTTATTACTCAACCTGCATTAACCAATCGTTTAAAGCATATGCAAGAAGAACTAGGTGTTAAAATAGTAACCCGTGAAAGCAGAGGAATTCATTTTACCCCACAAGGAGAATATCTTGCGCAATGTGCTGAGGAGGCCCTTGCTCATTATCAAAAAGTAAAAGATAATGTCCTCAATATGAGTAACAACATAAATAATGAAGTTGTAGGTACTTTGAAATTAGGTGTATCCAATTTTTTTGCGAATTATGAGCTCCCTTACATATTGAAATTATTTAAAATGCAGTATCCTCATGTGGAATTCAAAGTGATTACAGGGTGGAGCAGAGACGTATCTCAACTTATACACAATAAAGATGTTCATATCAGCTTTGTTCGGGGAGACTATGGTTGGAGAGGATTATTGAAACATCTATTATTTGAAGAAACAATAAGCATTACGTCAAAGGAAGAGATTGATATTACTGATCTCCCTCATCTTCCTAGAATCGATTATAGAGGGGATTACTTATTAAAATCATTAATTGATAATTGGTGGGCCGAAAACTATGCGCAACCACCCTTTATCAGTATAGACGTCGACCAAGTTGATACTTGTAAGGAAATGGTTATAAATGGTTTAGGCTATGGCATCTTGTCCAGTAGGATACTTACCGGGATAGATGACATATATAAAATTGACTTAACTGATCAAGAAGGAAATCCTATCTTGCGAAGAACGTGGATATATTATCATAAAGAATCTCTAGAATGGAATGTCGTTAAGGCATTCGTAAATTTTATAAAAAATTTGGATTGGAAAGACAATTGAATAAAGGTCATTCTCAGTCGCATAAGCCGAATTAATCGGATGGTTCCCCATTCTCTTCGCCTCCTTTATTTTGAAAATTCGAGACGATTAGGATCTTCTCCTTATAAAAATGGGTACCCATTTTTATAAGGTTGGGTGCCTAAAAGGTACCCAATCCGTAACAAGTGGCGTTTTACCTGAGAATGTTACTTTTATTAGAGCCCATTTCTTTTTTGTTACGCTAACAGACTTTCTGGTAAATCATTTTACTGTTTTTAATCGCTGAATTTTCTCTCGTGAAATTTTAATTCTTTTCTAAGTGGAACTTTCTTCTGCTAGTTGACTAACAATCTTTTCAATATTTTTTTCGACCTTACTCTACGTAAGGATTTATTGATATTTAACTCCTTCTGTTATTAATGCTTTCCTTTGCCATGTATGATAGCCGTAATAATGACAGCTATAAGAAGGAAGTGAATGTATCTCTCGAAAGGGGATTGATTAATCCATTTATCGTTCTGAAATGGCTTTTTTAACTGTTAGATGAAGATTGGTATTATCGATTACTTCCGTAACATGTCGACCAATAGCATCTTCTCTCCTCATTCCTGTATACCGACTATAAGCATCGTTAAATTCCCATGAATATATTATCCTCATTTACGATTGGAAGACCATCTATTCGATGCTCCATCATAATCTATTGAATCTTTCTGTTATTCTAAAAAAATATATTTTCCATTAAATATTTTGATGGGTGTATGTTAATTTATTTGCAAAAAACTTTAACGTTCGTCTAGATACCTAATTTTTACTTCCGGGGGATCATGCCCAATCATTGTATTGAACATTTCCCGGGGGATTTTTTTAACACTATATATTATTGTTTTATTTCTTTGTTTTGCAATTAATTCGCTGTCTCGGGATTGCTTTGTATAATATGCCTTTGACCAATGCAGGAATGAGTGAGTACCGTATCAAGGGAATATTCAGGCCATTCTTCTTCCCTAACAAACTAGACCCACCAAGGATTTGCTTCTTTGTCAATTGGAATCTTTAGCTCTCTCGTTGTGGTGAGAACATCTCATTACTTAGGAACAGGGATAAAAAACAATCCCTCTGCTACCTCCATGGGCATTAATGATGTATTTTTTGTCGGAACAATCATTTACATATAAGTGTTCCTTTGGATTTTTATTAAGGAAAAAGGAAAAAGAAAATGTCGAGTCACTAAGTTCATCTATTGTAAATAAATAAAAAGATTGGGTTTAGACCTAATAATAGCTTTTGACTTTTTGATTGGTTGCCACGTATAACATTCATTTTTTATATAATCACAAAAATTGTAAAAAGGCGTGACAAAAGTCACGTCT